>NZ_CADIKF010000073.1 GCF_902859875.1 Paraburkholderia solisilvae
CGCGCCATGCGGACGGCGCGGGCTCGCCGCCCGCTGCCGGCGAAGCAGCGGCGCCTGGAAACGAAACGGCGTCGCCTGTGCGCGAGGAGGCTGCGGCAGAATCGGCTTCCGACCAAACGGCGCCCGTTGAATCGGCGCCTGCGCAGTCGACGCCGTCGCAATCGGCGTCCGGGCAATCAACGCCTGTGCAATCGGCGCCGTCGCAATCGGCGCCCGAGCAATCGGTACCCATGCAATCGGCACCCGAGCACGACGCGCCGGCTGCGGCGCCTTCGCACGCGGCGTCGACGAGTTCCGCAACTGAGTAGGCGCGTAATAAAAAAGGAATAAAAGCGCGGCGAGGGCTGTAATCGAAGGAGGACGTCGCCCGGCGTCCTTCGTTGTCGATTGAGGGAAGCCCGCCGATGAACGCCCCTATATTTCAGTCTCCTGCTTTTTTCGCTGATCCCTACCAGTACTACGAAGCACTGCGCGCGCAAGGGCCGCTGGTTTCGCTGACACCGGACGGCAGGCGCTTCGCGACGGCGCGCTATTCAGCGGTGACAGCGTTGCTCGACGACCGGCGCCTCGGCCGGCATTACCTGCCAAGCGTCGTGCGGCGCTATGGTGAAGCACACGCGGCGCAACCGGTCTTCCAGGCACTTGGCCGCATGTTCATCATGATGGACCCGCCTGAGCACACGCCGCTGCGCGCGTTGCTGATGCAGGCGTTCAACGCGCGCCAGGTGGAGAAACTGCGCGAAGTGACCCGTGCCACCGCCGAACGCCTCGTCAGCGAGTTGCCGCGCGACGCCGCGTTCGATCTCGTGAGCAGCTACGCGTTGCCGCTGCCGGTGCAGGTGATTGCTGGCGTGCTCGACCTGCCGTTCGAAGAGGCCGTGACGATCGGCCCGTCGATCGAACGTTTCGCGAAGGCCTTTGAAGCGATCTCGATGGATGAACCGACCCGCGCGGCCGCGAACGATGCGACGGTGCGGCTCGAGCAATACTTCCACGACGTGCTGAAAGCGCGGCGCGCACGGCCCGGCGACGATCTGATATCGATGCTGACGACAGTCGAGGCGGACGGCCGGCGCCTGACCGACACCGAGATCGTATCGAATGTGCTGCTGCTGTTTTTCGCCGGGCACGAGACGACGTCGAACATGATCGGCAATGCGCTCGTCAGCTTGCACCGGCATCCGCACGAACTTCGCAAGTTGCGGGAACAACCGGACCTGCTGCCAAAGACCATCATCGAATGCATGCGCTACGAGAGTTCGGTGCAGATCGGCATGCGCGTTGCGCTCGAGGACGGCATTGAAATTGAAGGCGTGCCGGTGCCGCGCGGTGCGACCATCTCGTTGATGCTCGGCGGCGCGAATCGCGACCCTGCGCATTTCGACAACCCCAACGAGCTGATGATCGAACGCGCGGGCAACGACCGGCGCATTCTGTCGTTCGGCGGCGGCCTTCACTATTGCCTTGGCGCGCGGCTTGCGATGCTCGAACTGCACATCGCGCTCGAGACGCTGTTTACGCGTTTGCCGGACCTGCGCATCACGAACCTGCACGATCTGCATTGGCGGCATCACAACACGTTGCGCGGCGTCGAAGCATTGTGGTGCGAGCGGTGACAGCATCCGGTGGCGGCGCGCGAGGCCGCCTGGCCATGCAGCGGCGATAGCCGGCGAACGCCTGCACGCTGGCGGTTTGCCACGCTCGCCGCCGCGATTTCTTGCGCAATGCTAACCTACGCGGATCGCCGTGGTTTCGCGGCATGAGCCGCCGGCGCGGCGCATGCGCGACGAAGCTGATCATCATGCATTCGCAGAGGATTCGCGCCAATGAAAAAGCTTTTCCTGATCGCCGCGTGCGCCGCGTCGTTCGTGTTCTCCGGCAGCGCGCTCGCGCAGATCGACGACAAATCCGACCCGCAGACGCTGATCAAGACCGTGACGCAACAGGTGCTCGACGAAGTGCATTCGCAAGCGCTCGACCCGAACGACATCCCGCGCATCATGGAAATCGTCAACCGGGACATTCTGCCGTACATCGACTTTCCCTACACGACACAGCTCGCGATCGGCCGCTACTGGCGAACCGCTACGCCCGCGCAACAGCAGACGCTCGTGCATCAATTCCAGATGTTGCTGATTCATCTGTATGCCGGCGCGCTTGCGCAATTGCGGCCGGACCAGAAAATCGAATACCCGCCGATGCGCACGTCGCCCAACGATACCGACGCGGTGGTGCGCACCATCGCGCTGACCAACGCGCAGCCGGTGGAAATCGACTACCGCCTGCACAAGACCGCGCAGGGCTGGCGCGTGTACGACCTGAACGTGGTCGGCGCGTGGCTCGTACAGACTTATCGCCAGCAGTTCGGCGAGAAGATCGCACAAAGCGGCATTGACGGACTGATCCAGTTCCTGACGGAACGCAATGAGCAACTGGCTTCCGGAAAACCGCAGTAAGCAATGACGCGGCGCGGTCCGCCACGGTCAAGTGGCAGACCACGCCGATTGCGGTGAGCAAATCCGGGCGTGACAGCTGTGTTGGCGCAGAGGCGTTAGCCACTGTGTTCAGACTGCATGCTCAGGCATGGGTCTCTTTGCCCAGCGACGGGCGGACCGCCGCGGGTGTGACCGGTTTGACCGATTCGCGCTCGAGCAGCAGGCGTTTGGCCGAGTCCGCCATGATCACAACCGCGCCCGCAAGTATCACCGTATCCTTGATGATCAGCCTGCCGTGCTCGGACAGGAACGGAAAGCCGTGCTGTGCATCGCCGAGCGCGGCCACCCATGTCTCGGGTGTCGTGATCAGGAACGACAGCGTGACGAATGGCGTGAAAAAGGACAGCAACCCGCCAAGCAGTCCGAGATTGCGCGATACGAAGTTCGACAGCACCAGCAAGCCGATTATGATCTCCAGCGTGCCGAGTCCGCGCGAAAAGCCATACGTATTGTTAGCCTGTTGCCATTTGCGTTGCTCAGGCACGAGCTGCCCTTCGTTCGTCATGTGCTGCGCGTACTCTTTCGGATGCTCGTAAAAGAACGACATCACAGGGCTTTGCGCGACGAGCGGCGTGATGCTGTCCGCTTCATACGGCACGAACTTCAACGCGCCGATCCACAGAAAAACAATCGCAAGCGCAATGCGGATCAGATTCGCGCCGAGACTGCCGCCACGGCTCGTGACGCGCAGAAAGTCGATATAGAGGTTCATGATTTTCTTCCGCTAGTAGAGTCAGAAATGAGCTGAGCTCGCCGGCCCGCTTATTGACCGAAATAGATCGGCTTCATGCCGTCGTTGTCGAGGTGGCGCCGCGCCGGTGAACGGTGACTTGGGCTGTCGCCGGTGGCGGACGTGCCCGCGTCGGCGCTGCCATAGCCCGACGTGTCCTGCGCCGGCACGGCCGGGTGTGCCGCGTTGACGCGCGCTTGTGCCTGCTGCAGCGCGTCCGGATAGTGGACGTCTTCACCGACCGACTGGTCGTAGCCGGCGGCACGCAGCTGGTTTAGCTCGGCGCGCACCTGGGCACGCGTCAGTTCACCCGCTTGCGCGGCATCGGCGGCGGCGCCGGCAATCATGGAAACGGCGAGCGCAGTCGCGGCGACAAGGGGCGTAGCGAAACGGATCTTCATCATCTTCTCCTGATAGCAAACGGGTTGTGCGTGCAACGGTCTCGACGCCGGGGGAGCGGCATCGGCTTCCGGTGCGTCGCGTGGCCATCGTCGACGGCGTGACTCCACTTTAGGAGGAGCGGCGCATCCGTTTGCACTCCGGCTGGATCAAACACATGCTCATTCGGATCAAGCGAAGCCGCGCCCGCAAGACGGCAGGACGGCAAGACGGCAAGACGGCAAGACGGCAAGACGGCAAGACGGCAAGACGGCAAGACGGCAAGACGGCAAGACCGCGCGCAACCCGATGTGCATCGCGAGAGCGCTCCGGACAATCGCCGAGAGCCGTGCGGACAACACCCGCGCGAAAGGCCTTGCTATGATTGGATGTACCTGGTTTGCGTATAAAGCGCAGACAAAAGGCGCCTCGATGCCGCAGATTGCGTTGACGTTGCAACCGGAGCGGCCATCGCCATCCGAACCCAAGCGGTGCCGCTGTGAATACTCTTGTTATCGACAACGCATGGCGGGCACGCATCGACGACCGCGATGAATGGATTGAAACGCTGTCGGACCGGTGCGGCGTTCGCTGCACGGTGGACGGCGACGCGCCACGCAATGCCTGTGTCAAGAGATGGCAGACGGGACCTTTACGTCTGGCCGACGTCGAGCTTGCCCATCACCGCCTCGTGCCGATCCGGAACAGTCCGGCTTACGAAGATCAACTGCTGTTCAAGGTCGTGTGCAGCGGTTCATTGACGATCGAATCGAAGGGCGAGCAGCGACGCCTCGAGCGGGGCGATATGGTGCTCGTCGATCCGCGCGTGTCGTTCAGCGAATCTTTCGCCGCGTCGACGCGTATCGTCGCGCTGCACATTCCGAAGCTGGCACTGCGCGAGCGCGCGTTGCGCGATCAGGTCGGGAACCTGTACACGCCGAACGTCGAATGCGCCGATACGCGCGCCATTCGCGAATTCGTACTGTTTATGGCGCGTGAGGCGCGCACGGTCAGCCGGGGCTTGCTGGACCGGTTCGGCGACCACTGCCTGGAGTTGCTGGTGTCGATGCTGGACGATGCATCGCTTTCCAGTTATCGAAGCGCGGAGACAATTGCGCTGCGTGCGCGGCAAATCATCGCAAGCCGTTTTGGCGATCGTAGCCTGACGATTGAACGGCTCGCATCGGAACTGAACATTTCCAAAAGCCATCTGCATCGCGTTTTGCGCGCACACGGTGAATCGGCGATGCACTATTTATGGACGCTGCGTACCGAGCGCGCGGCGCAACTGCTATCGCAGTCCCCGCTGGGGGCCAAACGGACCAGCGAGATTGCCTGGCAATGCGGCTTTGCAACGGCTGCGCACTTCTGCCGCCTGTTCAAGCAACGTTATGGCGTATCGCCGCAAGCGTTCGCAGAAGAGGCCGCGGAACAGGCCGCGGCCAAAACCCTCGCGTAATACCTGCTCGCACAGCAGGGTTTGCATCAGTAGGCACAGCCCGCCAACCGTATGGTGGAAAACGTGGCCTCTTTGGCAGGGTTCAACGTGCTGTTGTTGTGCTCAAGCAATTGAATGTATGGCCTTCCACCCCATTTGCCCAATAAGGAAACGCCGCATTTGATGCCAGCGCTTCCCCGGCGCCGGGAACCTCTTTCGCTTCGTGTCCGAAAGCACTCCATCGCGAGAACCGTCCTTCCTGGCAACGCAATCGACATTGCCGGATTGGGTGAAGTCATGCTTCGCAATTTCTTTGATTCTATCTCCCGCTGGTTCGAAAACTCATGGCTTGAGCGCCGCGACGAATATCTGGCGTCGGCGAAAACGCTGGAGGAACTCGAGCAACGCATGCGGGACACCGACCGCTGGATGGGACCGTGATCGACCGGCGGCGCTTTGGCCTCGTGTTGGGCCAACGTGCCGCCGCATCCATTGCCGCTCGATAGCGATGCGTTATCCCGGCGATAACCGCAGGTCAATGCGCGTGAAACAAAGAGCCGACAAACACGCTAAGACCATGAACCCGTATCGACATAAAGGGATCCTGATAAAGACTAGACTTGGATTGATGCGATACGGAACACGCATCGTCAAACGCTAAGGAAGCACACGGAGAGTACGCATGGCAGACACGATGACCGAACTCGACCCCTTCGTAAACCGTCAGTATCAGCATGGTTTTGTGTCAGACGTGCAGGCCGATGCGTTGCCGCCCGGGCTCGACGAAGGCGTGATTCGCGCGATCTCGGCAAGAAAGGGCGAGCCGCCGTTCATGCTGGAATGGCGACTCGCCGCATACCGTCATTGGCTCACGCTGTCCGAACCGCAATGGGGCTCGGTCAAACATGAACCGATCGACTATCAGTCCATTGTCTATTACTCGGCGCCGAGAGCGGACAAGGACAGGCCGAAAAGCCTCGCGGAGGTCGATCCGGAATTGCTGCGCACGTACGAGCGGCTGGGCGTGCCGCTCAAGGAACGCGAGATGCTCGCAGGCGTGGCGGTCGACGCGGTGTTCGACAGCGTGTCCGTTGCCACGACGTTTCATGAAAAGCTCGCGTCGCTCGGCATTATTTTCTGCTCGTTTTCGGATGCGGTGCGCAATCACCCGGAACTTGTGCAGCAGTATCTGGGCTCGGTGGTCTCGCATAAGGACAACTTCTTCGCGGCGCTGAACGCGGCGGTGTTCAGTGACGGCTCGTTCGTCTATGTCCCGCCGGGCGTGCGCTGCCCGATGGAACTGTCGACGTATTTCCGCATCAATGCGCAAAACACCGGCCAGTTCGAGCGCACGCTGATCATTGCCGATAAGGCTGCACAGGTGAGCTACCTCGAAGGCTGCACGGCGCCGATGCGCGACGAAAACCAGCTGCATGCGGCCGTGGTCGAACTGGTCGCGCTCGACGACGCGCAAATTCGCTACTCGACGGTGCAAAACTGGTACCCCGGCGACGAAAACGGCCGCGGCGGCATCTACAACTTCGTGACCAAACGCGGCGACTGCCGCGGGCCGAATTCGAAAATTTCGTGGACGCAGGTCGAAACCGGCTCGGCGATCACATGGAAGTATCCGAGCGTCATTCTGCGCGGCGACAACTCGATCGGCGAATTCTACTCGGTGGCGCTCACGAACAATCTGCAACAGGCGGACACCGGCACAAAGATGATTCATATCGGCGCGAATACGCGCAGCACAATCGTGTCGAAAGGCATTTCCGCGGGGCGCGGCAGCAATGCGTATCGCGGTCTCGTGCGCGTGGCGCGCTCGGCCGAAGGCGCGCGCAACTTCACGCAATGCGACTCGCTGCTGATGGGCGACCGCTGCAGCGCGCATACCTTCCCGTATATCGAGGTGAAGAATCCGACCGCGAAGGTCGAGCACGAAGCCTCGACATCGCGCGTCGGCGAAGACCAGTTGTTCTACTGCATGCAGCGCGGTTTATCGGCCGAGGACGCGGTATCGATGATCGTCAACGGGTTCTGCAAGGAAGTGTTCGACCAGTTGCCGATGGAGTTTGCGGTCGAGGCGCAGAAGCTGCTCGGCATCAGTCTCGAAGGCAGTGTCGGATAACGTACAGCAAAAGCGGGAAGCAAAGCGAAAGGCAAGAACCGCAAGGCAGGAACCACAAGGCAGGAACCGCAAGGCAGGAACCGCAAGGCAGGAACCGCAAGGAGCATTCAATCATGCTGAGAATCAGAAATTTACATGCGACGGTCGAAGGCAAGGACATTTTGCGCGGCATCGACCTCGACGTGAAGCCGGGCGAGGTCCACGCGATCATGGGGCCGAACGGCTCCGGCAAGAGCACGCTCGCCAACGTGCTGGCCGGCCGCGATCAGTTCGAGATTACCGGCGGCGAGGTGTCGTGGTTCGGTTCGAATCTGCTCGAGCTTGCGCCGGAAATGCGCGCCCGCGAGGGCATTTTTCTGGCGTTCCAGTATCCGGTCGAAATTCCGGGCGTCAGCAACGTGTATCTGTTGAAAGCGGCGCTCAATGCGCAGCGCCGGCATCGCGGCGAACCGGAACTCGACGCGATCGATTTTCTCGAGCTGCTGCGCGCCAGGATGGCGGCGATGCAGATGAATGACGACCTGCTGCATCGCGCGGTCAACGAGGGCTTTTCCGGCGGCGAAAAGAAACGCAATGAAATCCTGCAAATGGCGGTGCTCGAGCCGAAGCTTGCGATTCTCGACGAAACCGACTCGGGCCTCGATATCGATGCACTGCAACTCGTTGCCAAGGGCGTCAACGCGATGCGCAGCCCCGAGCGCGCGATTGTGATGGTCACGCACTATCAGCGCCTGCTCGATTACATCGTGCCGGACTATGTGCATGTGCTGTCGCGCGGCAAGATCGTGCGCTCCGGTACGCGCGAGCTTGCGCTCGAACTCGAACAGCGCGGTTACGGCTGGCTCGGCGAGGGCGCCGATGAGCCGTCCGCATCCGCGCAGGTGGCGGTATGAAGAACGAATCGCTCGATCATTTGACACATGTGTTCAAGGCGCTTGCGCCCACCTTGCCGGGCGCGCAGTTGCCGTGGATGGGTGAGCGGCGCTTGCGTGCATTCGAACAGTTCCGTGTGCAGGGCTTTCCGACCCGCGCGGACGAGGCATGGAAGTACACGAACCTCGACGTATTGAACCAGAAGCCGTTGCGTTTCGTGCCGGCCGGCGATCACCGGGGCGAGGCCGAACGCCTGGCACGGGTGCATGCACTGGCCGGCGCGCATCGGCTTGTACTGGTCGACGGCATCGAAGTGCCGGAGTTATCGGATATCGGCGGGCTGCCGCCGGGGGTATTTATCGGCAGCCTCGCGGCCGCGTTGTCGCAGATGCCCGGGCGCGTACAATCCGCGCTCGCGCAGCCCGCATGGTCCGACGGTCTCGACGCATTCAACGCCGCATTCGCACGGGATGGTTATGTGCTGCTTCTTCCGCCTGACACCGTGCTCGACAAACCGCTGCATGTGATTTTCATCGGCGGCGAAGGCGACCTCGCGGTGCAGCCGTCGAACCTGATCGTGGCGGGCGCGCGTGCGCGTGGTGCTGTGATCGAGCAGTTCATCGGCTGCACCGGCGATGGGTATTACACGAACGCGGTTACGCGCGTCTCGGCAGACGACGAAGCCGATGTGCAACACTACCGCGTGCAGCAGGAAGGGCAGAATGCGGTGCATACCGGCGCGGTGATCGCCGGGCAGGGCCGCGCGAGCCGCTTCGCGTCGTATGTGTTTTCGTTTGGCGGCAGCCTTGCGCGTTCGACCGTCAAGGTGACGCTGGCGGCTCCCGGCACGTCGACCACGCTCGATGGACTCTACGTCGGCGGCGGCCGGCAGCACCTCGATCATTACACGATGATCGATCACGCGCATCCGCAATGCGCGAGCCGCGAGACTTATCGCGGCGTGCTCGACGGCGCCGCGCACGGCGTATTCAATGGACGTATCGTCGTGCGCCAGGACGCGCAGAGAACGGACGCCGACCAGGCAAACCACAATCTGCTGCTGTCGCGCAATGCCGAAATCGACACCAAGCCACAGCTCGAAATTTTCGCCGATGACGTGCGTTGCACGCACGGCACCACGGTCGGACAGCTCGACGAAGCGCAGCTCTTTTACCTGCGTGCGCGCGGCATCGATGAACGGGCCGCACGCGCGCTGCTGACGTTCGCATTCGCGCGCGACGTGATCGATCGGGTGACGATCGAGCCGTTGAAGGCGCGGCTCGAGGCCGCATTGTTGACGCGGATGGCCGACGCACCCGCCGACGCAGGAGACGCATGATGAAACGAATCGATCTTGAGCGCGAAGACCTGGTGCGGGTGTGGCGCCGCGATTTCCCGATTCTCGACACGCGCCCGAACGGCAAGCCGCTCGTTTATCTCGACAACGCGGCGACCACCCAAAAGCCGTATGGCGTGATCGAAGCGGAGTCCGACTATTACCGCAACATGAATTCGAACGTGCACCGAGGCGTTCACTGGCTAGCGGAACAGGCGACCGGCGCGTACGAGCGCTCGCGCGCAACCGTCGCGAAGTTTATCCATGCCGCGCATACGTCGGAAATTGTCTTTGTGCGCGGTACGACGGAGGCGATCAATCTCGTTGCGCACAGTTTCGCGCGGCCGCGCTTGCAGCCGGGCGATGAAATCGTACTGACCACGCTCGAGCATCATTCGAATATCGTTCCGTGGCAGCTTGTATGCGAGCAGACCGGCGCGGTACTGAAGGTGGTGCCGGTCGACGATACCGGTACGCTTGACGTTCAAGCTTATGAACGACTGCTGGGTCGGCGCACGAAGCTTGTCGCGCTTGCGCATGTGTCGAATGCGCTTGGCACCGTCAATCCGGTCCGCACGCTGATCGCGATGGCGCACGATCGCGGCATTCCAGTGTTACTGGACGGCGCGCAGGCAGTCGCGCATATGTCCGTCGATGTGCTCGAGCTCGATTGCGATTTTTACGCGTTTTCCGGGCATAAGCTGTATGGCCCGACCGGTATCGGCGTGTTGTATGGCAAGACCCAATGGCTCGATGCGATGCCTCCGTGGCAAGGCGGAGGAGACATGATCCGCACCGTGTCGTTCGACAAGACCACGTATAACGAGCTGCCGTGGAAATTCGAGGCCGGCACGCCCAATATTGCGGGCGCCATCGGTCTCGCGGCGGCGATCGATTATCTCGGCACGGTGGGGTTCGGCGCGATCGAAGCATGCGAGCATGCGCTGCTCGAGTATGCGGCAGCGGAACTGCAACGCATCGACGGTGTGACGCTGATCGGCACCGCGGCCAGCAAGTCCGGCATTCTGTCGTTCGTCGTCGACGGCATTCATGCACACGACGTCGGTTCGATTCTCAGCGATGGGGGTATCGCGGTGCGCGCCGGCCACCACTGCGCGATGCCGGCAATGGCCCGCTTCAATGTGCCGGCAACCGTACGCGCGTCGCTTGCGCTGTACAACACGCATGAAGAAATCGACGCATTGGTGAACGGCCTCGCCTATGCGAAGGAGCTGTTCAGATCATGAGCGATATTCGCGAGCTTTATCAGCAGGTCATCTTCGATCACTACCGGAGTCCGCACAACCGGCACGACGTCGATCACGCAAGCCACGCGGCCGAAGGCTACAACCCGCTGTGCGGCGACCGCGTCAAGCTTGCGCTGCGTGTCGAGGACGGCATCGTGACCGAGGTCGGTTTCGACGGCGAGGGCTGCGCGATCGCAACCGCGTCGGCGTCGCTGATGACCGATCTGATCAAGGGCAAGACGCTTGAGCAGGCAGAAGCGCTGATTCAGCGTTTCCACGGCATGGTGACGAGCGAAGATGAGCCGGCACAGCGCGACACCGAGGGGCTTGGCAAAACAACAATTCTCGCCGGTGTGCGCGAGTTTCCGGCGCGCGTCAAATGCGCGACGCTCGCATGGCGGACCCTCGAGGCTGCGTTGCAAGGCGCGGAGCACGAAGAATGAGCGGCGAATCGTTTGGCGGCGACAGCGATCTCGCGCTGAAAGAGCGGGTCGTCGATGCATTGCGGTCGCTGTACGACCCGGAAATTCCGGTCAATATCTATGACCTCGGCTTGATCTACGATCTGAAAGTGAATGAGGACGAAGGCCGCGTCGAGATCCAGATGACGTTGACGGCGCCGGCGTGTCCGGTCGCTGAAACCTTTCCGTCGGTCGTCGAGGAAGAGGTGTTCTCACTCGCGGGCGTGCGTGACGTGAAGGTCGAACTCGTTTGGGACCCGCCGTGGTCCAAGGCGCGGATGACCGAGGCCGCGCGCCTTGAACTCGGTATGCTGTAGCGGGCCTGAGGCTGCTTGCCCTTTCCGCAGGTCGTCACGTCGAGTTATACGGTGAAGCGCTCGACGCCGCGACGCGGATACATCGACTCGAACTGGAAGCCGCCGGCAAACTCGGCGTGGTGATGATGCAGCAGATGCAACACTGCATCGAACGCCATTCGTAGCGCGGATTCGACCCAGCCGCCGTCGATCGCAAACGCTTCGCCCCCCAGATAGAGTTTCGACTTCGCACTATGCGTCTGGTTGTAGCCGACCAGCGCATGATTCGGCTGCGCGATGCCTGCGCGGTACACGCGGCCCGCACCGCGTATCGTCGGTTGGCGATACCAGTGGATCACCGCCGACTGCCGTTCGTCGACGTAATCGGAGATCTTTCCGCCGATGCCGCTTTCAGCAAGCATCTGATCGAGCGTTGCGATGCAACGCGATACGAGATCGGCGTCGTTTGCCTCACTCAACAGATTGTTCGACAGTTCGTCCCACGTGTAACTCAGCAGCAGCACGCCTGGGTCCGACACGCGCGCGGTCTGCACCGCATACGCGTAACTCGTTTCGAGAAAGTTGTCCGATGCGACGAGTTGCGGAATGGACGACTGTTCCCAATAGCGCTCCTTTAAGGCCACATACACCTTCGAACACGCGAACCAGTGCGACATGCGATCGGCGCCGAGCACATCGGGCGGCAATTCGGCTTCGCTAAAGCCGCTCATGCGTATCGCGCATCGGTTGCCGGACATCGGTGCGGTCAGCAGCACCGCATCATAGTCGCGCCGATGCGCGCCGCAGCTGATCGAAACCTTTTGATCCGCGCGCTCGATCGATTGCACCGGGCTGCGTGTGAAGAGTCGAACCCGATAACGATCGCCGCGCGATGCGTCGTAGAGCGAGATCGGGGCGACATGCGCACTTTGCACCGGACAGTACAGCAACGCTTCCGCGATCGATTGCAAGCCGAGATACCTCGGTGCGGCGAGCGGCTGCCCGAGACTGTCGACGAGCGTTGCGTCGTTTGCATGCGGCCCGCCCGCATGGTCGCCGTCGGCATCGAAGCGTCCCTGAATCAGGTGCAAATCGTCGAAGTAGCCGAAGAACAGGAGCCGGAACAGCAGCATGGACGAAAAGTCCAGATACGCGGACCACGGTCCCTCGCCAATGCCCACACGCGCGAGAACGCACAATTCGCGTTCGCTCATGCCTGCGCCGCCCAGATCGGCGGACGGGCCGCGCGGGTCGTATTCCATCGGTGGTGTGAGCATGACGGTGCGGAAGCTGTCCCGCCAATAGCGCTGCTCGACGGCGTGCCAGAACGCGGGCCACAACGGTGTATCGAATGACGCACGCACGGCCGTCATAAAACGGGAGGCGAACGATAGCCACTTTTGCCGGACAATCTTGACCTCGGGCGCGACCGGCAGATCGCCGTCCCGCGGCTTCACCCTGAACGACGCATCGTGCGCGGAGTACAGGCCGAATGAGACATCGCTCGTCTGCGCCGTCGGAAAAGGCTGCGAGGTCAAACCGAAATGCTTCGCATACTGAGCGAAGATAGCCGCCTCACCGTCATCGTGCGTAAACATCGGGATGCGCATCGCGCCGAGTTCGAATACGGTGTGCTGGCCGTCAACGGGTTGCGAGCGCACCCGTCCGCCGATGCGATCGGACGCTTCATACAGGTCGAGATCGGTCACGCCGCAACGAAACAGCTCGTGGGCGGCGGCCAACCCGGCAATACCGGCGCCGATGACGGCGACGCGCAGACCGGGTTTGACGTTTCGGGCAACGCCGGATTGCGACGTATCGCGCAGCAGCCGCGCGTAGTCGAAGTTGAAGTCGGGCGGATGCGGATAGCCGACCCGCCATGTGCGAGGCGCTGGCGTGCTGTTCATGTAAGCCCTTTTATCGGTTACGTGTTGCTGGAAAGCCTGTCCATAACGGCAAACGCTCGACGATGTCCTCGTTCGGATCGGTTCGTCGAGGGTATGTCTGGATGGTAGCCATGGTGTCGCCGGCGCGCGTGCGCGAGAGACGTGAAGTGGATGTGCGAGAGGCGCGTTTTAGGGGGATGAACGGCACGGCGGCACGGTCGCCTGCGGAATAAATCATTTCGTCACGTGTTCTGTGTAGTGCAGCAGACTAAATTCCTTTCGACGCGCCATGCGCACCTTTGGCAGATCCCGTGCATGATTCTCAATCGTCGTCGCTTTACCTATCGCCGCAGTCCGTCGCATCAGCACGAGTGGCACGACAGCTTGCACGCATTCGGCGTGCGCGCCGATGCGGATCCGAATCTTTCATTCGATTCGGTGATCGAGGCATGGGGCGTGGGGCAAATCGTGTTTCTGGGCGGAGACATCCGATGTTTGACCGTGACGCCGATGTCTGCCGACGAGTCGCAATGGTCGAGCGACTATCTGTTTCTAAAGCTGGTCACGAGCGGTTCGATGCTGGTGGACGAAAGAGGCGGCGTACGCGAGTTCGGCCCGGGTGGAATCGTATTGCTTGACCCGCAGCGGCCTTATCGGGAAATCTTTCCAGAAAGAATGACCGGAGTCAGCATGCGGCTGCCTCGCCGGGCGTTGACGGAAAGGGGATTCCGGTCGACGTTGAATCGCGCACACTGTCCGGACGTTTCGTCGCCCGATGTTCAGTCGGTGCGTGCGTTGATCGAATGTGTCGCCAGCCAGTCGTATGTGCCACAGGTTCATGTGATGCAACGCCTCGGCGATCAGCTGCTCGACCTGATGGATATCGTCCTCGACGTGCCGCCTGCGGCCGGTCGCGTGCGCACCGCGGAGGCCATTGTCTACAAGGCGAAGCAATACATCGAACGTCATGCGGGAGATCCGGATCTGCGTCCGGCGTCGGTTGCCGCCGAGGTATGCGTGTCCACCAAGCACCTTGCACGTCTCTTTAGCGCACAGGGCGTCTCGTTGATGCGATATGTACTGTCGGTTCGTCTCGACAGGGCCGCGCGGTTGCTGACGGCGACACCCTGGCATCGCAATCTGGTTCAGCAGGTTGCGCAGCAATGCGGATTTTCGAGCGCTTCGCATTTCAGCCACGCGTTCAAGCAGCGGTACGGTATTGCGCCGGCCGACGTGCATCGAGCCAGCGAGTTCTCCACGCCCCCGAAGCCTTCTCTCGCGGCGCAGGCTTGATTCTCCCGGCGAATACGTAGCGCACGCGTAACATCGCTAAGCAATGCAATGCAATGCAACGCGCAACAGGCCGCGCAAACAGGCGCATTCCGCTTAAGCGGCCGCGAACACTTCGGTTGAGCGGCCGCCGCGCCAGCGCGCTGGCGCAGACCATCCGGCCATGTTTTCGAGCGCGATCTCACCGAGCATGTCGATAAACGCGGGAGCTTCGTTCAGGCAGTCGATGCGGTGGAATTCCTTCCCGCCGAATGCGAGGAAAGTGTCGCGTCCCTCCATGCCGATCTCTTCGATCGTTTCGATGCAATCGGCGGTAAAGCCAGGGCAGAACACGTCCACACGCGACACCTGTTCGGAGCCGAACTCCGCAAGCGTTTCGGCGGTCGAGGGTCCGGTCCACTTCTGGAAGCCGAACTGCGACTGGAAGGTGACGCGAAAATGCTCCGGCGCAAGCCCAAGCGCGGTGGCCAGCAACGCGCCGGTCTGCAGACACTGGCTGTAGTAAGGGTCGCCGAGTTCCGTCGAGCGAGACGGCAAACCGTGAAAACTGAACACCGCCTTGTCGCCGGACGCAAAGTCCGGCCGCCCGTGGACGTCCCAATAGTGCTGTACGTGGCGCCGCATCGCCTCGATATAGCGTGCGTCCGCATGATAGTGATTCACGAAGCGCATGGCCGGCTGATTGCGGACTTTCCTCAGCGCAGCAGCGACCTTGTCGAACGCGGTAGCGGTGGTGGACGCCGCATACTGCGGGTACATCGGCAGCACGAGAATGCGCCGTGCGCCGTTGGCGCGCAACCGCGTGACCGCCGCGGCGATCGACGGATTGCCATAACGCATTGCATATTCGACGATGACGCGCTTGCCGCGCGCGTCGAACCACGATTGCAGATCGCGCGTCTGCTGTTCCGTATGCACCCTCAGCGGCGAGCCGGCCGGCATCCAGACCGCTTCATACTTCTTCGCCGATGAATGACTGCGCCATGGCAAGACGAGACCGCGCAGGACGGGTTGCCACAACCATGCGGGCATGTCGACCACGCGCGGATCCGACAGGAATTCGGCGAGGTAGCGCCGCACATCGCGCGGCGACGGCGTATCGGGCGTGCCGAGATTGATCAGCAGCACGGCCGTATCAGGCGACCGTGTATCGGTGTCTGGCGCGAGATTTTGAACTTCGAACATCGTGAACCTCCTCAGCTTTCGCATCTGCTCACAGTGTTGCACCCGCATACGCTGTCTTCAATGAAAACACGCCGATGCGCGATGACAAACGCACTTCGTTTGCTGCCAGGCGATGCGTTGGTCTGCCGGAAGAGAAACGTATGAATCGAGCCATCCGCAGGCACACGGTGGCCCACGCCGGAATCGGGAAAAAACCATTGCATTTAGACTAGCCGTAGTGCGAACTGAAAAAAACAGAGTGCGTGCGTGAGCGGACAATTCAACGTGGCGCGGCGTCGCCCGACGCAGCCATTCATGAAGGACTCAACGCAGGCTCTTCAAAAAAAGGAGTAACGCAATGGCCAATGCAATTGCAGGCATCAAGATTCCCGATAGCAAGATGGCGCGGGAAGCAACGGAGCTGGTGCGCGATACCGAATCCGATCTGCTGTTTCACCACTCGACGCGCGTGTTTCTGTTCGGTGCGCTAACGGGTGAGCGCAAGAAGCTCAAGTACGATCCGGAATTGCTCTATATCGGCGGAATGTTCCACGATATGGGGATCACGCAGAAGTATCGCGCATCGCAAAACCGCTTCGAGGTGGACAGCGCGAACGCCGCGGCTGACTTTCTGCGCCAGCATGGTATCAGCGAACAGGATGTGGAGATTGTCTGGGACGCGATTTCGCTGCATACGACGCCGGGCATTCCGCCGTTCAAGAAGCCGGTCGTGCAGTTGGTGACGGCAGGCGTCGAGATGGACGTGCTGGGTTTCGCCTATGATGAATTCACCGAAGAGCAGCGTCAGCAGGTCGTGTCCGCGCATCCGCGTGCGCTGAACTTCAAGGAACAGATCATCGATGCGTTTAACGAAGGCATGAAGCATCGTCCCGATTCGACTTTCGGCACGGTCAACGATGATGTGCTCGCGCTAAAAGATCCGAAATTCCGCCGGCTGAATTTCTGCAGCATCATTCTCGGCAATGCGTGGGTCGACGATCGGCATGGCGGCCACACGTGTAACGATCCATCGCACAAGCACGGCTGACATCGACCGATGAAGCGGCGGGGCGGTGCACGGTCTGACGCGCCGCCGCGGCGGGAACGGGCGCGGCGGCGCCGTGCCCTGTCGCGCCGACCAGATCCCGGTTGCCCTCCTCGGTATAGACCTTCAGCGCGAAGGCGAGAATGTCGCGTGAGATAAATGAAGCGACAGTGCGAACAGGAAAGAGATCTTGCGCAGGGGATAGACCGTATCAACTGCTTTGGCACACGCCGCACGATATGAACTGCAACTGCGGTCTTCTCGGGCTGCTGGATCAGACCGTCATGAAGTACGGGTAAGGCGGTTGTGCGACCCGAGATTGACGAATCGTGCTTTGCTCGTCGGGATCGGCTGGCCGCTTGTCCCACGGCAATGCACGCCCTTTGCGTTGTTCCTCTTCGAGTCTTGGGTTTTTCGTCTTCAGCGAATTGATGAATTGTGTCACGTCGGATTGGTACATGTCTGTCTCCATCACATCGGCTAATGGTGGACCGAGCAGGTGCGTGAACCGGAGAAATGAACGTACCTGCCTTTGCAATGAGTATGGTCGGGCGAGGGTGCGTCAACAATGCCGGCATGTACGCGATTTCTGCCAGACGTCACGCGTTTTCTGCCTGTGAGATTCGATGGGGGACGGAGGGGCGGGGTGAGCGGCGGCCAATGAATGCCCGGCGTGCCGGGTCGCAAAGTGCACCGTGTCATGGTGAAAGGCTCCGTGAGATTTCCTGAACCAGGCGTTGACGTTTGCGCGTAGTGTGACTTTAAGTCAATGCATGGTCTGTGTTGCGCGGATAGCCGGCGACAGCTTTATGAGGGGCCCAGATGAACAGATATCTTCGTCGCGAGGCAGCCGGGAGTCTGAACCAGAGGGGCCGTCACGCGCTTTAACCGGCAATATCCGTTTTCTGATGCGGCCCCTTACCGGATGAACTGTTGCGCTAGGCGTGCGCTACCTTGCGGTCCAGGAAGTCGTGGATGAGCGGGAAGACCTCGTCAGCTTTGTCCTCGAGCACGAAGTGTCCGGTGTCGAGAAGGTGGAATTCAAGGTCCTTCAGATCACGTTTATAAGGATGGGCGCCGGGTTCGGGAAAAATGAAGTCGTTCTTGCCCCAGACGATTAGCGTCGGCGGCTGTTTGTCCCGGAGCCAGGCCTGCACTTTGGGGTACAGCGGCAAGTTGTTTCGATAGTCGTACATGACATCCATCTGGATATCGGCATTGCCCGGACGGTCCAACAAGGGTTGGTCGTGAGTCCAGTTGTCAGGCGAAATGCGCGTCCTGTCGGATACACCATCCGTATATTGGAAAATGGTGGTCTCCAGCGTGACCAGATTCAGAAGTTTGTCGCGACTCTCTTTCTTACCGTCGGCCCAGTAGATCTTGATAGGATCCCAGAACTCCTTCAACCCCTCATCGTAGGCGTTGCCGTTCTGGACGATCAGTCCGCTGATGGCATCAGGATGCTTCAGCGCCAGTTGCCAGCCGACGGGGGCGCCGTAGTCCATCACGTACATCGCATAACGTTGTACGCCCAACTGGTGAAGCAAGCCGTCTACCAGTTGACCAAACTTCTCGAAGGTGTACGAAAACGATCTGGCGTCGGGCGCCTCGCTCTGGCCGTAGCCGGGATAGTCGGGCGCAATCACGTGATAGCGGTCCGCCAGGTACGGGATCAGGTTGCGAAACATGTGTGACGACGTCGGGAAGCCGTGCAGCAGCAAGACGGTCGGACCGTCCTTCGGACCGGCCTCGCGGTAGAAAATTTTTATGCCGTCTACGGTCAGGGTTTGGTGGCGCGTCACGGGGTATGCAGACTTCTGGATCATGAGCCTCTCCTGAGAATCATCTTTCCGGAACGTTGATGGAGCTCGGCATCCTTGATGCCGGGCCGCCTCAGGAATTGTGCATCATCTCGTTTCGCGAGGCGTCGGCGATGCGCTCAGCGTTGATGTACGCCGGTCACGGAGCACCTGCGGATCACCGGAAGTTGCCGAGAGGGCAGCGTATCTACGTCCTGCGTGTCCTGCAACGCGGGCTTGGCAACTGGATGAAGGAGTATCGGCCGGGCATGCTTAGGCAAGCCGTTTTACCAAACATACTGCCGTGTGCTTCAGGCTTCGCGGCAAACGGCTCACCGTCAGCAGTGCACCCTGGCCGCGTGCATCGACTTCGCAGAGGGACGGTCAAATGACCGACTCGCTGGGCAATGGGGAATGGTGTATCGGATCGTCCTCCAGAAATGCTTGCACACCGAGTCGGACCGCCTTTCTGACGAGGTCCGCCACGGTCGTCGCCCCCATCTTCTTCATCGCTTCCCTTCGGTAGATCTTGACGGTAATCTCGCTCAGGCACATCCGGGAGGCGATCTGTTTGTTCATCAAGCCGTTGACCACTAAAGCCATCACTTCGCGTTGCCTCGGTGTCAGCGAGTCGTACCGGTGTCTGAGTGCGGTCAATGCGCGCTCGTAACGCAGGCGCTTGCCGTCGACCTTGAGTGCCTCCGCGACGACATCGAGCAGTTCCTGATCGCGAACCGGTTTGGTGAGGAAATCAAACGCACCGGCTTTCATCGCTTTCACCGACATTGCGACGTCACCGTGCGCCGTCATGAAAATGATCGGAATATGCACTTGACGCTCACGCATGGCGCCGTGCACGACGAAACCGCTTGCACCTCTCAGGCGGACATCCAGCAGGAGGCACGATGGAGTGTCGGGTATCTCGGTTGCCAGGAAGTCTGCCGCATCCAGATAGGTTTTCGCGTTGATGTCGACCGAACGAAACAACGATTGAATCGCCGCACATATGGATGGGTCATCGTCGATCACATAGACCATTCCGCTGTTCTCGTTCGTTACCGAACGGTCACTGGCCGTTTCGCTCATGGGTGCTGTACTCGAAGCAAACAAGGGGTGGAACATTAGACGCGCCTGTTCGTCCCGCAATGTTGATTTTAATACGCAACTTTTGCGGTTACAGAACAATTTAACCGGTTACAGATTGAGTGAAACATGCGAATGGCATGAAGTCTACTCAATGGAGTGTACGTTGTCACTACGCGTGCGAAGAGGTGAGAATTGAAAAACGCTTGCGCAGCTTCGTATGAAGGAATGCGTAGCAGTGGGGAAATATTTCTGCGCAGCGTATGAGCAGGATTGACTAGGCGGGTATTCGGTTATCTGTTTTGTTCTGTTTTCCGCGCAATGGCTACAAGCTGGCGGCCATGACTTTCCGAATGCTCGCTGCACGGGTGCGAGAACGATTCAACAGCGGGCCGGGCAATAGCCGGCGTGCAATTGATTGAAGCGCGCGCCTGTCCATGCGGGACAATTTCATACTTGGCACTATTGTCCTTGGTGCACAATACACCGGCAATGCCAGTCACCTGTCGTTCGCCAACCCTGATTGCATCCGACGCATCGGTGCGTCCGTCGATATCGGATAGATGATATCCGCCTCCAATGATGCCGCGAATCTCGAGCGTGTCGGGTATTGCCGCGGTGTGCTCCACAAAGCCGACGTCGACAATACCCGCCTCGACCAGCCTGCATACATCCATTGCGGAGCATTCCATCATCGTCAGGTCAATGTCTGGGCGTTTGCCGAAGACCGTCACGGCAAGTTCGTACGCGACGCTGTGAGACCGGCCGCACAACGTCGCGACCTTCAATGTTCCGGCGGTCCCGCTGCGCATTGCCTTGATCTGGCTCACGGTCGTGTCCACGATCTTATAGGCCGCCTGTACCGAACGCCATAGCAGGTGTCCTTGCTCGGTTAGTTCAATGCCGCGGCCATGACGGCGGAAGACCCGATGGCCTACCGCGAGTTCGATCTCGCGCAGTTGTTTGCTCAATGCCGATTGCGTGACGTTGAGATCGACAGCCGCATCAGATAGCGACTTATGCCTGGCAACCTTGACGAACTGGCGGAGTTGGTAATCGATGTTCTTCATACCCATTTCGATTTTTGAAGCATCCGACAAGCCGATGGAATTGTGTGTGTGATCGGATTGATGTCAGCCAGATGGTTGGCGGTGCGCTTGTTGAAATAGATAGAATTCCTATCGAAACAAATTCAACGAGCGAGGATAGAGCGTCTACATAGTAGTAGGTACAGTGTGAGCGAGTCAACGATACTTTTTGCAAGGGACGCCGCCCGGTATGGGAGCGATGCGCTCGAATGGCAATACCTGACGGACGAATCGGGCTTGGTCCGATGCGGTGCTGCATAGCTGCTATGAAGAAGAGGTCATGGCTCAAGCAGAGCCCCTCGCGGATACTTCCTGAATCGAACTGTTCCCGTAGCATCGGTAAGGCAATCGAAGCGGCGCGACTGTCGATTCTCTTGCACGTGAGACAGCCTCGAATGAAATGGAGATGAGTATGCAACTTCGAGAAAAGCAGTATTTCGACGACCGCGCGACGCGCGAAATGCGTGAGCATCTACCGCGCAACGAGCGCACTCAGCGTCAAACGCTCGCGTACGCATGCCGGATTCTGGCGATGACGGGGCACGAAGCCGGTCTGGCCGGGCAGATCACGGCGAGATCCGATAAGCGTGGCTGCTACTGGACGCTCAGGTTCGGGCTGGGCTTCGATGAAGCAACGGAGGAGGACTTCATCGAGGTGGACGCCGATCTCAATACGATAAGCGGACAGGGGATGGCAAATCCCGCGACGCGTTTTCATTTATGGGTGTACGACGCGCGTCCGGATTGCCATTCGATCATTCATACGCATTCGCCGTATGTGTCGGCGCTGATGGCCGCGCGCCAGCCTCTGGTGATTTCGCAGATGGACATGACGCCATTGCACAACGATTGCGCGTTTCTCGCGGAGTGGCCAGGCGTGCCGATTGCCGACCAGGAGGGCGTGGTTATCTCGAAGGCGTTGGGAAACAAGCGGGCCATTCTATTGGCTCACCACGGACAACTCACCGCTGGCGCTTATGTGGAGGAAGCAGCATACCTGTCCGTCTACCTTGAACGTGCGGCACGGATGCAGGTTCGTGCAAGCGCATTGGGTACGGTGACTCCGGTGTCCGGCGAACTTGCGGCCGAAGCACACGATTACCTGCTGAAAAAATCGATCGTAAAGGGTACGTTCGACTACTGGTGCAGGCAGGTTGACCGGTTATAGGCGCGACACGGGCGAAGCGCAGTCGCCAGGAGCGCGCGTCGTTCACATGCGCGGACATTCAGCAGGCGCTGACGGTATGTTCGCCATGCAGGCGTAGAGCAGGAGCGGGGCCGCTTTTGCTCAATCACCCGCGGCCTGCTTCTGGCGCGCGCGAAAGCTTGCCACCTTGTGACGGTTGCCGCACGACGCCATGCTGCACCAGCGGCGCCGATGGGCTTTGGTTCGATCGTAAAACCACAACACGCAGTCGTCTGACTCGCACTTCCTCACCAGTTCGAAGTCGCCGGCTGCGAGCAACTCGGCGGCGGCCTGTGCGACTGGCGATAAAAGCTGTTCGGGCGAGGAACGCTCGTACTCGTGAACGACGTCGAGTTCGCCATGCGCTTTCCGAACGAGATTGACGTGGTAGCGCGCATGGCTCAAGAACGAGTTGAGCGCGGCGACATCCACACGCTTTCCGTCCTTCTTCTGCAGGATAAGCTTTTTGATCGTATCGCGCAGGTGACGCGCCGCGCCTACGAGCGCCCCTTTCCTGAAAGCCGGCTGCTCTTTTGCGTCCAGAAACCCCATTGTTTGCAACCACGCTACGACGTCACTATCGGTTTGCAGATACTCGTATAAACCGCTTTCAGTACGTGTGACCGTGTTGACGAAATCGAGCGCGCGGTCGTCGGCAAGTTGCAAAAACGCTTGGGAAGGGGCGAGCATCGGTCTTCTCCAGTATCCAGGGAGCCGATTGTAACCATTAAAATGCGCTTTTGACAAGTTGCGAATCAGGCTTGGCGAGCTTGCGTTGCGGCACCCGGTGTTTTGTAATGTGTGACAGCTCTGCTGTCCTTCGAACGCTGACAATACCTGCGGGAAGCGCCGCTTGCGTGGCGGGTATCTCAGGTCTGATCGCGAGGATGTGCTTAGGCCGCCCGCTGAACGCCGCACTCCACGATAGCGAGATCGAGACATGCGAAGAGAGCGGCGCGAGTATCCTCCGCGCGTGACCGGTTCATTGCCCGGCTGACCGCAAAGCTGCCCTGGACGGCGGTTATGATCATCAGCGCGATCTGTGCCGCCGGCATCGTCAAGCGAACCCGATTCGCCGCCGCTTCGCCCTTGAGGATCGTTTGAATGCGCGTTTCCAGATGATCGAAATAGCGCGACAACGGAAGCCGCAAGGCTTCGTCCTGAATCGCGGAATCCCAAACGAGGCGGCCTACGCGGCAACCCGATAAAGGCCGTGTGTTTTGTTCGACGTACGTCAGCAACCGGTCTTTGAACCGTCCGTCACGTGCCATCGCGGTTTCGAAATCAGATATCCGCTCGTCTACAATTTCGACGATCGCCGCGCGCGCCAGCGCCTGTTTGCTCGGAAAGTGGTGGTAAAAGCTGCCTTGCCCCGCATGGCTCTTCATCTGGATGTCGCGCGGGCTCGTTGCCTCATAACCCTTTTCCCAGAGCAGATCCTTCGTTGCTTCGATGATGTCTTCGCGCCGGCCCATTGCTACGCGTCTCCTGATGGGTGTCGATGCTAACGGTGGGTACATACTATTAAGCACAGTGTGAAGGGTCAAGGCGCTTCAATAGGCGTATCCGGCATTCGGCGGAATGCAAGCCGGTGTAACCGGATAAACTGGTTGCATTGCGGCGCGGCATTGGGAAGGGCATCAAACGTATGGTGATAAAAAAATCGATCGAGGCGGAATTCCGCTTTAATTCCGGCAGACTTTCGCTCGATCTCGCGGCGACGGTCCGGCGGCGCGCATCGAAGCCCAACGATGTGCTGGCGTCCACGGGCGCCGGCGGTAGATGGCTGAAGGCAGCAGGACTCTTTGCCGTGGCGCCTGTGCTCTCCAGAGCCGATGAAGCCCGCTTGCTGGAATTGCGCGAGGCGATCTGGCAACTGGTCACTGCATCGATGCACGGAAAATTTCCTGAGCGCGCGGTGAGCATCGTCAATGGTGCTGCGCGCTATCCGCTAGGAACGCCGCAACTGGACAGCGCGACCGGCGAGGTTTTGGTGGTTTCCGACGACCCTTTGGCAACCGCGGTTTCCAACATTGCGCGAGATGCAATCGATCTGATAACCGGACCGTTACGCGCGCGCGTCAAGACATGCGACCAGCCCGATTGCCGGATGCTGTTCGTCGATACGTCTCCGAGCGGACAGCGACGCTGGTGCTCGATGCAACGTTGCGGCAGCCGCGCGAAAGTTCATGCTTTCAAGCGAAAGCACGACGGGACCCGGCGCGCGCATTGACCTTCGCGAGCACTGCCGGCCTGACCCATCCATTCGATTTCGCGGGGAAATTGTCCGCCGGCACATGGCCGGACAAACTCGCACCTCTACAGCGCGGTTCTTCCAGAAAGATCGCAAGGTCTTTGCACATCCATTTGCGCAGGCAACATCGAGCTTAGCTACCGAAATAGATATTGCAGTAGCTTACCGGTCCAACGCAGCCTCTAACGTTGGCCTTCGTCGGTCCAGTGTTGAATCCAGATGGATAGTTCGACGGGTTGTTGTTGTCTCGCCTCTGGTCACCCTGCGTGTTCCGGGTGACGTCTGCTTGCGAATGGACCGTCTGGTCATTCGACGGCGGTTCCTGCGCCTGAGCGAAAGAAATTCCCGCCGCAAGTAACGACGCGGCAACAATTGACCTGATGATGTTCATTGAGAATCTCCGGTTGATAAAGTGGGTTTTGTGAACCGCTCAACTATAGGTTTGCGAGAGCGATGAATACATAACACTTGGGATAACAAACATTTCCCTAAGTTGATGTCAAAGGCGGTTTGAGTCTCGGTGAGAATGAAATTCTGTCTTTACCCATTCGATTAAATGTAAGGACGACTGCAAGGAAAAAGCCGCGAATGCATGCGCAGTCGAACGAAGCATGGCCGCTCGCGAGCCAACATCGAGGGCCGCGGGCCACGATCACATGACGTTGTGAAAAACCACATCAACCGGTTAATATGGATCGCTCCTGGCACCTCACATCGGAGCGGAAAATGTCGGACGATATTCGAGCCTTTGTATTCGACGCATACGGAACGCTGCTGGACGTCAACGCAGCGGTCAAACGAAACATGTCTTCCTTTGGAGACACGGGGGAGGCGGTCGCCGCGATGTGGCGCTCGCGCCAGCTCGAGTACAGCTGGACACGCATGCTGATGGGTCGCTACGCGGATTTCTGGACGCTGACTGAAGAAGCGCTGTCGTTTGCGTTGCGCACGTTCAAGCTTGACCAGGACAAGTCATTGAAAGAGCGCCTGCTCAAGTCGTATTTCGTGCTCGACGCTCATCCAGACGCGCGGGAAGCGCTCACCAGATTGAAAGATTCGGAGGTCAGAATTTCAGTTCTGTCGAATGGGACGAACCCCATGGTACGAGCCGCACTGGAAGCAGGCGGATTGCTGGAATTGATCGATGATGTCTTGACGGTTGACGAACTGAAGATCTACAAGCCGGATCCGCGCGTCTATCAATACGCGTGCGACACGCTGAATGTGAAGCCGAACGAGGTGGTCTTCGTGTCCAGTAACAGCTGGGATCTCGCCGGTGCATCGTCGTTCGGCTTCAGGGTGGCGCGTATCAATCGAAGTGGTGCGGCGCGTGAGTATGAGTTTGCGCGCTTGCACAGCGAACATCGGTCGCTTGTCGAACTGGCGACGCTGGTGTGATCAAGCCGGTGGTCCGTCGGCCACCGGGATTCGAGCCGGCCAGCCGCCGCCGCTCGCGATGTGCGGAAGCATGATCCCTCCTTCATTCTGCCCCGTGCTGAAGCTTATCGTCTCGACGCCGCCGGTGCCGTGGTCTGGATGCCCGACACGGGACACTTCGCACTAGAAGCCATATTTCCTTGAGGTGTGCGGGTCTGCCGTGCGCAACTTCATTGAATCGAATTTGACGGCCTGATGTCCGCGGGCGGCGTACACGCTGTATCGCCGCTGCAGCATGTCATCGTTTCATCCGTTGGGTGCCCACCGTTGTAACCGGTAAGTATCAATTTGACAAGTTACATTGATTTGTGCAACTATTTCGGGGAACAGTGGTTGGTAGAGCGGCGTGGATGTCAGCTCGGTTATTCAATTGCCCGGAAATATGATGAAGACCAACGTTGACTATCAGGCCAGACTCTTCATGGAAATAGCGGCGCGTAAATCGCTTTCCGCGGCGGCGGACGCACTGTCGCTCACCCAATCGGGGTTGAGCCGTCACCTTGCCAGTCTCGAGGAATTCATCGGGCAACCTCTTTTTGTCAGGCATGGGCGCGGAGTCGAATTGACCGAGGCGGGAAAGAAGCTGCTCGAAGTGGCAAGCGCTGCGTACCCGCTGGTGGACAACACAATTCTTCAACTGCGTAACGAGCATGGTGTGACGGATGGCAGCATTCACGTGGCGACCATCCATACGCTCAGTTACTACTTCATGGCCGAGGTCGCTGCCAGATTCATGGCGCAGAGGCCGGGTGCAAGCCTTGCACTACTGGGACGCAGTTCCCCGGGTGTGGTCGATCTGGTGGAAAGCGGTAGGGCGGAGATTGGTTTTGTGTACGACTCGGCGGTTGCGTCCGATCAGTTGGACATCACGCCGCTGTTCGAGGACGAAATGTGTCTCGTCGTGCACGAGAATTCGCAATTTGCGTCGCGTTCCGGTGTCGACCTGCGCGAAGAGTGTCCTGCGCTGGTCGCGTTCCCCGCGGACTATGCGCTGCGCAAAATACTGCATACAAAAGAGTTCGACGCGAAAGTGGCAGCAGAGGTCGAGACCGTGGACGCGATGCTGAAACTGGTGTCGATGACCAACGGGCAGTGCATTCTGCCGGTTTTGATCCCGCAGAAGCTTCTTCAGGAATATCAGCTGACACGTGTGAAGATCGACCATCCACTGATGCGCCGCTGGATTGTCGGCGTGACGCGCCGCGGCCGGCCGTTGTCGGCGATGACTTCACTGATGCTCGAAATTGCCCGTGAAAGCGCGTCGAAAAT
Organism: Paraburkholderia solisilvae; assembly: GCF_902859875.1. GTDB lineage: Bacteria > Pseudomonadota > Gammaproteobacteria > Burkholderiales > Burkholderiaceae > Paraburkholderia > Paraburkholderia solisilvae. The sequence goes on from NZ_CADIKF010000073.1 coordinate 26,887, forward strand.
GGCGCTTCATTCATAGCAGCTATGAAGCCGGACTGATGGCATCCGTCAACGGATTCGCCGATACTGATTTAAACGACGCGCGTATCAGGTGGGACGATAGAAGGACCCTCTTGATGGTTGCAATCGGATGTTCGTGACATTTACATACTAAGGCATACGAATTGAAAGGGATGCTTGTCGTATCGACGCATTCAATCAGACTCATGGAGGTGATTTGAAAATGGAACGGAAAATTGCGATCGTAACTGGCGCCAGCCGTGGCATCGGCCGTGCAACCGCAATCCGGCTCGCACAAAGCTTTGGCGGCGTAGCGATCGCTGCGCGCGACGCGGAAAAGCTGAAGACAACGGCTAAGGACGTAAGCGCGGCGGGTGCCGAATCGCTCGACGTCTGTGTCGATCTGCGCGAACCCGATGCTGCGGGGACGGTTGTCGAAATGACTTTGGAAAAGTTCGGGCGCATCGACGCGGTGGTGAACATCGCGGGTGCGGTGCCGCAGATTGACATCCTCGACATGACCGACGAGCAATGGGACGATGGCTTTGCACTGAAGCTGCATGGTGCGAGAAGGCTGGCGATTCGCGCATGGGATTCGCTCAAGGCCACACGCGGTTCGGTGATCTTCACGTCCGGCAATTCGGCTCAGGCACCGAAGTCGGGCTTCGCGGCGGTTGCGACGGTGAACGCGGCAATCGTCGCGATGGCTAAAGCGTTTGCCGACCGCGGCATAGGTGACGGCGTCCGCGTGAACAGCGTGCTGCCGGGAGCGGTCCTGACGGATCGCCGCCGCTCGTATATGGAGAAGTACGCGGCCGCCCATCAGATGACGGTGGAAGAGGCGCTGGAAAAGTTTCCGGATCAGGCGGGCATCACGCGATATGGCAAGCCGGAAGACATTGCGGAACTGATGGCTTTTATTTTATCTCCGGCGGCCGAATGGCTGACCGGTGCAGCGTTGCGCATGGATGGTGGAGAGGTGAAGGGCCTGTAAGTGTGTCGGTGCCGGAATGGAGTGTGAGCTGGCACCGTTGTGAACGGTCGAATGGCGGATGTGTCTGCGCCCAGTGTGCGAGTCTTGGGCGAACGTCAGTGAGGGGGACAAAGGATGAAACGAGTCGAGACAGCGATTGCGCGGCTCGGGCTACCGATGCTTGCGGCGACGATTGGCGTAAGCGGCGTAGTTAGCGCTGCGTATGCGTCGGAGGAAGCGCTGCCTGTACCGCATCATCTGACAGTGGCCGACGGGTCGGCGCGGACGAAATCCGTCGAGCTTGCCTCGCTGCGCTATGCATCGTTCTGGAACAGCGGGAACGAGGCCTATGCGAGAGAGGCGCTCGCGAGTGATTTCGTCGACCGAACCTTGCCGGCCGGGCGAGCGCCGGGACTCGACGGCGCGTTGCAGGCTTCAAGGAACTTCCGGGCCGCGGTTCCCGATCTCACTTCTGAAGTCGACGATATGACCGTGGTCGGCGATCGCGCGATGCTTCACCTGCATTTCAAGGGGCATTTCACAGGGCAGTTCAAGGACATCCGCGGAACCGGCCAGACGATCGATTTTCAGGCGTTCGACCTTTACCGTGTGAAAGACGGTCGGATCGTCGAGAACTGGCACCTGGAAGACAATCTGACGCTGCTGAGACAACTAGGCGCAATCAGCCAATGACGGCTTCGATTTTATTGAACGACACGGTTAGGGGGAAGCTTGATGGATTCGCGCGCGAAAGGCGTAACGGTGGTGCTCGTGCATGGCGCATGGGCGGATGGTTCGAGCTGGAGCAAGGTGATTGTGCCGCTGCAGAACGCCGGGTTGAACGTGGTGTGCGCACCGATTCCGCTAACACGGCTGAACGACGACATCGAAGCGGTGGCGTCGATTGTCGATCGGGTCCCCGGTTCGGTCGTACTCGTGGGACACGCGTATGCCGGTGCGGTGATCGGTGGCATCGGAAGCGAGAAGGTGAAGGCGTTGGTGTTTATCGCGGCTCTCGCGCCGGATCGCGGTGAAACGGTGGCCGATGTGTTCTACCGGGGTAACAGGCATCCTGATGCACCGGAGATCGGCCCGGATGAAAGAGGCTATATCTGGATGCCGGCGTCGGGTTTCGACAACGCGTTTGCTCAGAATGCGACGGCTGAGGAAAAGGCGGTGAGTGCGGCGGTACAGCGGCCGATATCGGTGGAGTGCATCAAGCAGGCAGCCGGGGAACCCGCGTGGAAGTCGACGCGCAGCTGGTATCTGGTCGCCGGGGAAGACCGGATGATCAACCCTGAGACGCAGCGTTTCATGGCAGAGCGGATGCATGCGTCGGTTCGCTCGCACAGCGTCGACCACACGCCGTCATTGACCGCGCCGCAAGCGGTGATCGATATCGTGCTGGAAGCAGTGGCCGAAACCACGGCTTCGTCGAACTGACATAGTGGGCTATTGGTTCACGTATGCCGGTGTTCGGTCATCCACCACTGGCATGCAAGCTCTTCCGTCGGCGCAGGCCGCAGTTGTTTTCCACCTGTCTGTTCGTTGTGTTCACGAGGCGATGCGATCGCCTTTTCGACCTCTCGCGACCCGATAATCGAATCACATTGTCGAAGCCCGGCGAGATATGAGCATAGCCTCATACGTGCCTGGCGGACTTGACGCTCCCAGCCGTGACGAATCGCGTAACCATGCTAAATAAGCCGGTTAGTTGGAGCCGTCCGCATGCTGATCGTAACTTGTCAATCAATATGTTAACAGTTACAGTCTCGGTTCACTTTGTGGAGGGTTCAGTGGCTTCGCCGTTGGCATCAGCGCGCGCCCAGGATGGGGTGCTGGAATTCCTGAATACGGTTGTGCCGCACAACGGCCGACTCGTGGACTGTTTTCAACGTGATGAGGATGTCATTGAATGGCTCGAACGAGCAGGGCTGCTGGATCTCGTCGAAATGCGAGAGAGCGGCCACTATCGCGGGCTAGCGGGTGAGGCGCGCCAACTCAGAGAGCATTTGCGCCAATTGATTTTGCAACGAAAGTTGAATGTTCCGGTAGAAACGGCACTCCTGAACCGTGTGATAACGGCGGGCAGCTATCAGATTTACTTGTTCGAAGACAGCGACGGCAACCTGAAAACGAAATGCCGGTTTGCTGCGGAAACGCCGACGCAGGTGCTGGTGCCCATAGCGATTGCGGCGGCCGAACTGTTGGCGCGCGGCGATTTCTCGCTCGTGCGCCGGTGCGATTCGCCGGACTGCCCGCTATGGTTCTACGACAGAACAAAATCCCATCGACGCCGCTGGTGCAACCTGTCGATATGTGCAGAGCACCGCAAGGCTGCCACCCGTCCAGGTGCGCATGTGCATTGCGACCGCATGACGGAGCAGTGAATCAGCCATACCTGGCATGACGCGCCGTGACGTCACTGCGCGTCATGGAAGATCAACCCGAGCGTGTGCCGGTGTCCCGAGCGCAGCCTGCTTACGCCATGGCGTAAGTTGACCCGATAGACGCCCCGCGTGCCCTGCACCGGCCGGCTGTTCACCGTGAACACGACGGCGTCCCCCTTGCGCAACGGAACGACCTCGGCGCGCGACTGCATGCGCGGACGCTGCTCCGTCATCACGAATTCACCGCCGGTGAAGTCTTTTCCTGGTTCGGACAACAGAATCGCGACCTGAATCGGAAATACATGTTCCCCATAGAGGTCCTGATGCAGGCAGTTATAGTCGCCTGCCTGGTACTGGAGAATGAGCGGTGTCGGTCGGGTTTGTCCGGCGCCGTGGCAGCGTTTGATAAAGTCGCGGTGCGTCGGCGGATAGCGGATGTCCATCCGCATTGCCGCATTCCAGCGATTCGCGACGGTAACGAGGTGAGGGTAAAGCGCCGTACGCAGCCCTTCGATAATGTCCGGCAGCGGATAGGCAAAGTATTGGTATTCGCCGCGCCCGAAACCGTGCCGCGCCATCACGATGCGCGAACGGAAGAGATCTTCTCTGGCATAGAGACGGACGAGCTCGTCGCACTCGCTACGTGTGACGAGTCCGGCAACCGTCGCGCAGCCGAATTGGTCGAGTTCGCTTTCGACGCGTTGCCAGTCGAGCGATGCGGCGCGATCGGCCATCATGTGGGCCGGCGACTGCGTGACGCGCTGCGCCGCGTGCTGTGCGATATCCATGCTGCGCTCTCCCGGATGGTTAGTCAGACTTTACGCTTTGAAAGCATAGTCTACCGATCCGGCGCGCAGCCTACACTCCGAGTCTTGCGGTCATATTCGGCGTGTGTCGTGACGGCCTATCTAGTCGATATAGCGCAATCCCAGCGCCTTGAGCGGCTCGCGCATCTGATACATGTCGAGGCCGAGCACGCCCGACGCGAGTTTCGCGCGTTTCTGCTCTTCGTTCGCTTCCCGTGCGCTCGCGTTTTGCAGCGTTTCCGCGGCCTTCGCAAAGGGCACGGCCACGACGCCATCCTGGTCGGCCACGATCACATCGCCCGGCGCCACCAGCGTGCCGGCGCAAACAACCGGAATGTTGACCGAGCCGAGCGTCGCCTTGATCGTGCCTTTAGCCGAAATCGCCTTGCTCCACACCGGAAAATCCATTTCTTTGAGCACGGTCACGTCGCGTACGCCGCCGTCGATAATCAGGCCGCGTGCGCCGCGCGCCTTGAAGCTGGTCGCGAGCAGATCGCCGAAGTAACCGTCGGTGCAGTCGGCCGTAATCGCGGCCACCACCATATCTCCCGGCTGAATCTGTTCGGCCGCGACGTGCAGCATCCAGTTGTCGCCGGGATGCAGCAGCACGGTGACAGCCGGCCCCCATGCGTGCGCGCCGGTATAGATCGGACGCATGTACGGCTTCATCAGGCCGACGCGGCCCATCGCTTCATGCACCGTTGCGCTGCCGAGCGCGCCGAGGCCGTCGGCGATGCGGCTGTCCGTGCGCGCGATATTGCGGTAAACGACTCCAAGTTCGTACATGTTCAGCGTCCTTGTGCGAGAAGAGTGGCATGCAGGCGCGGGTACACGCGCCGCGCGTTGCCTTCGTAGATCTTGAAGCGTTGTTCGGGGTTCATCTCGGCCGCTTCGACATAGCGCTTCGTATCGTCGAAATAGTG
>NZ_CADIKF010000074.1 GCF_902859875.1 Paraburkholderia solisilvae
CACCGCACGGCGCGGCGCGCCGACGCCGGGCAACGCTGCCGCGCCGCACAGCGCCGCACAGCGCGCCGCCACCGCGCAACGTCACTCCCCACCGCACAGCGCGCCCACCGCACAGCGCGCCGCGTGAGAGCCGCGATTCAGTCGATCCGCAGGCGAGCCATATAAGGCAGATGGTCGGACAACCACGCGGTTTCCTGCGCCGGCTGGATCCATTCGACCGGCCGCATGCCCCGCACGAACATCTTGTCCAGCGCGAGCGCCGGCGAAAACGCCGGGAACGTGCGCCCGGATTCGCCTAGCAGCGTCGCGACTTCGTTCATGCCGAGTTCGCCGAACAGCGGCACCGAGTCGTTGCGCCAGTCGTTGAAGTCGCCGGCCAGCACGAGCGGCCCTTCGGGCGCTTCCTTGGCGATCCAGTGCGCGATCCAGCGCATCTGCCGCAGGCGCGCCTGGCGGGTCAGCGCGAGATGCGCGCACAGCAGCGTGACCGAGCGGCCCGCGAAGGTCGCGCGCGCGACCAGCAACCCGCGCCGCTCGAACCGGTGCGCGGAGATATCCCAACGGCCGCCGAGATCGAGCGGATGCGGCGACAGGATCGCATTGCCATGCCGCCATGACGGTTTGAACACGTTCGTTCCGAGCGCGATCTGCAATTCGAGCGCGCGCGCGATTTCGGTGGCCTGGCAGTGCCAGATGTCGTCCGCGGGGTCGCTGAGCGGCGTACCGAAGTTGCTCGCGAGGACCGGCGCGGGCATCCGGCGCGCCATCGCTTCCTGCAGGAAGTAGGCGTCGGCGTGCGTCGACTGCACCCAGCGCTGCATCGCCTGCCATGCCTGAAAACCGAGCGGCGAGCGGCCTTTGTGCAGGTTCCAGCTGACCGCGATGAAGTCGCGCTCGGGTAACACGAGCTCCGATCCGGCCTCGATCCGTTTCGGCTCGTTCCGCCCGGAATCGGTCTGCCCCGCGGGATCGCGTATCAATTCTTCGGGGTTTCGCATGCCGCGTTGTCCACGTTGTTCATTGCTGTGCAGGGGTGCTGGCGACGTTCGCGCGTACGCGATAGACGAGTTGCGGATCCTTGTCGATGATCGTCCAGCTCGCCCAGTCGCCGGACGCACTCTTGAGGCCAGGATGGCTCGCACTCACCTGGCGCGGTTGCGGCGGCAGCTTGCAGCCCGCCGGTGTCGCGCGCGCCGGGCCGGGTTCTTCGAGCGTTTCCTGCGCGTCGATCGCAAGCGTCACGCCGCCTGCGTCCGCCGCGATCGGCGAAACGGTCAGCGTGCGCTGCAAGTCGATCTCGCCGGCCGGCTGGTCCTTGCAACCGACGTTGTGCTGGACGACGTGATGGTGCGTGTCCGTGCGCGCCTGGCCGACCGTCGTCGTACCGTCGAATGCATCGATCTGCTGGCCGTCCTGCATCACCTGCAACTGCCATTGCACGACCGGTGTGGCCGTGCCGCCAGGCTGCTGCGCGAATGCGACGTACGGTATGCATAGCAGCATGGCCACGATGCGGGTTTTCCACATGAACGGAGTCTCCGGAATCGTTGCGGTCGCGTCCTCCGACAGCCGACCATCTTACGCCTGACGGCGGGAACCTCTCTGACCCCCGAATCCCCTTCGGGTTCAGCAACCATACGCTGCAAATTGTGACGCAGTCGCGCGCAATCAAGCGCTATTAGCAGCAACCCCGCGCCGCTGCTGGCTTGCAAGGCCGTTGCACATCGTTACACTGAAACCGGGACGGCGTCGGCGGGCGCCGTGCGTAATAACGAGCAGCACTTGCACGACGGGGTGAGCGATGACAACGGCGATGGTCAAACAGGAGATCGCGGTCGCGTCTTTCAGCAAGGTCTACGACCTCGATCAGGTCGAAACCGCACTCAACGATCTCAGCGAAGGCGCGAACGATGCACTGCGCGCCACCTACGAAAAAATGCTGAAAATCGGCAACCTGCGCTTTTGCGTGAAGCCGAACCGGATGCCGTCGATCGACGACCTGATCGGCACGTTGCCCAACTTTTCCGAACCGCTCGACGATGTGCGCAGGCAGGTCGCGCTATGCATCGAAACCGACGACCGGCTCGAGTTGATGCCGATCCTGCTGCTCGGCGATCCGGGCATCGGCAAGACGCATTTCGCGAAACAGCTCGCGCGCCTGCTCGGCACGTCGTATCACTATGTCGCGATGGGGGCGCTCACTGCGGGATGGATTCTGTCGGGGGCGTCGTCGCAGTGGAAGAATGCGAAGCCGGGCAAGGTGTTCGACGCGCTCGTGCACGGCAGCTATGCGAACCCGGTAATCGCCGTCGACGAAATCGACAAGGCGAGCGGCGACTCGCAATACGACCCGCTCGGTGCACTCTATGCGCTGCTCGAGCACGACACCGCGCAGACCTTTATCGACGAGTTCGCCGAGATTCCGATCAACGCGGGTCACGTGATCTGGATTGCAACCGCAAACGACGCGCGCGCGATTCCGGAGCCGATTCTGAACCGGATGAACGTCTACGAAATTCCAGCGCCGGATCGCGACGGCGCGCGACGCATCGCGCAGTCCATCTACGACGAGATTCGCAGCGCGCACGGCTGGGGCACGCGTTTTCCGGCGCATCTTTCCGATGCTGCGCTCGAACCCTTGCAGCGCGCGTCGCCGCGCGAGATGCGGCGCGCGATCCTGAACGGATTCGGCGCGGCGCGCATCGATGGACGCGATCAGATTCTGGCGGCCGACATCCGCCTCGATTACGCGACGCGGCGCAAACCGATCGGGTTTTAGCGCGCCGCGTGCGTGGCCGCGTGCCGTGCGTTCCGTGCGTTCCGTGCGTCACGCCTCGTCGACGCAAGCCGTCCGCGGGCCGGCTAGTTTTTCATCTGCGTTTGGGTTCGCATCGGTCCGCGCGACGGTGCGCCTGTCGACGCGGGGCACGATCGGACTCGCCGCGAAGAGTCGGTCAGCAAAGCGAACGGAACACGGGCGAGCGGCGGTAAATTCGGTTTATTAACGCAAATTCCCGATAGCGAAGCGATACCCTTGCACGACACGCGTCGCCGCAAACAATCGAGCGGCGCGCGATGTCCTCCAGGCGCCACCCCGGGCATCGCACAATCGACAATCTCTGCGAAGCCGCCATGAAGCATGCTCTGCCTGCTGTGTTGCTCATCTCCGCAACTGCGACGCTGCCTTCGTTCGCGGCCGGCGAAAGTAGCGCCAACGTACTCGCGCAAACGATTGCGATGAGTGACAATGCGCCGAAAACCCACGCGCAGGTGCAAGCGGAACTCGCGGCGGCGCGCGCACCCGGCGGCGAACTGAGCATGAATCCGAACGACCCAGCCTATCCACCGTCCTTCGCGACTGGCGGCTATACGGTGCCGATTGCGAAGATCGACACGCAGCGCACCGCTCCATTGCAACGCCTGCCGTCAGCCGGTAACTGATCCGGTCGCGCCGGTATCGCGTCACATCGAAACGGCCCGCTGCATGGCGCCGCACACAAAAGCCACGCACAAACTGTTCGATTCGTCCGCTTCACCACACATCATCGACCGCGACGGCGTACACTCCATCGACGCGGTACGCGTTGAGGATCGCTATGCCCGCAGCCCATTCCGGCTTCGGGCATTTGCGTCTCTGGAGCCGTCGTACAATTTTGCCGTGTGCTTATGATGCGCGACGGCGAAGGGTAGCCGGCATGGACCCGGTCGACTGTGCGCGATCTTCACATCTTCGCTGGGTGGACGAGACAGAACGCGGTGCCGGACAGGCCGCGTGAACGGACATGGATCAAATCGAATGTGTGGTAATCGGCGCCGGCGTGATCGGTCTTGCCGTCGCGCGCGCGCTTGCGGCGCGTGGGCGCGAGGTGATCGTGCTCGAAGCGGCCGAGGCGATCGGCGTCGGCACGAGCTCGCGCAATAGCGAGGTGATTCACGCGGGTATCTACTATCCGCGCGGCTCGCAAAAGGCCGCGCTGTGCGTGCGCGGCCGCGAACTGCTGTATGAATACTGCGCGGCGCGTAATGTGCCGCATCAGCGCTGCGGCAAGCTGCTTGTCGCGACTGCGCGCAACCAGATTCCGCAGCTCGAAAGCATCCTTGTGCGCGGCAAGGAAAACGGCGTGCTCGATCTGATGCGTATCAGCGGCGCCGAAGCGCAGGAGCTCGAGCCTGCGCTCGAATGTGTCGACGCGGTGTTTTCGCCGCAAACCGGCATCGTCGATAGCCATCAACTGATGCTCGCGCTGCAAGGCGACGCCGAACGCGATGGCGCGGTGATCGCGTTTCATGCGCCGGTCGAGTCGATCGAGGCGATCAACGGCCGCTTTATCGTGAAGGTCGGCGGCGCCGCGCCGGCCACCATCGGCGCCGCATGCGTGATCAACAGCGCGGGGCTTCACGCGAACACACTGGCGCGCAAGATTCGCGGTCTCAACCCGCGCTGTATCCCGCCGCTCTATTTCGCGCGCGGCAACTACTTCAGCATGTCGGGGCGTGCGCCCTTCAGCCGGCTCATCTATCCGATGCCGAATGAAGCGGGTCTCGGCGTGCATCTGACCATCGATCTCGGCGGTCAGGCGCGTTTCGGCCCGGATGTCGAATGGGTCGACGCGATCAACTACGACGTCGACCCGCGCCGCGCCGACTCGTTCTATGCGGCGATTCGCGCCTATTGGCCCGCGTTGCCGGATCATGCGTTGCAACCCGCGTATGCCGGCATTCGTCCGAAGCTGTCCGGCCCCGGCGAGTCCGCCGCCGATTTCCTGATTCAGGGCGCGTCCGCGCACGGCGTGCGCGGGCTCGTGAACCTGTTCGGCATAGAGTCGCCGGGGCTGACCGCATCGCTGGCGATTGCGCAGCGCGTCTGCGAACTCGCGGGGCGCGCATAGGGAAGCCGGGGGAGACGGCACGGCGTGCGGCCATCTGTCGCACGCCGCGCGATGCGCGTGTCTCCACGCTGCAAGCGTGCAGCCGGCGCGCGCCAGGCTGCGATTGCGCTTATGACCGGCATGGAACGCGTCCACCGGGCGGCTTCATTGTTATGCTTGGATACCGCTGTCGATAGAACAGTGGATCAATCAGGACATAACGGAGCGAGTCCCCATGAAATCATCCCGTCGTACGTTTCTGATCACGAGTATCGGTGCCGTGTCGGCGCTGGCGTTGTCGCGCGAAGCGCTTGCCGATGCGCCGAAGGTCGCGGAAAGCGATCCGACTGCGCAGGCGTTGGGCTACAAGATGGACGCGAGCAAGGTCGATAAGGCGAAGTTCGCCAAATACGCGGCCGGCGAGGAATGCGACAACTGCAGCTTCTTCCAGGGCAAGCCCACCGACGCGTTCGCGCCATGTCCGATGTTCGCGGGCAAGCAGGTTGCCGCGAAGGGCTGGTGCAGCGCGTACAACAAGAAGGCGTAAGCGCGGCATGCACCGATGATCGGCCGGTTACCCGGCAACTGACTGATCGCGGCATCTGAAAAGACGTCCGCCGCGTACCGCGCGGCGGACGTTTTTTTGCTTGAAAACGCATGAAGCGCTCTTTACACTGCGCGCAGGACGCATACGGGCCGGGCGGCGTCGATCGCCCCGCGCCGCATTCGCCTGCCCACAATACTTGGCCGCAAGAATTCGACCCATCTCACTGCGCGACGTCGAACACCCAGCACGCAGCCGGAGACAATCGATGGCACCAGCATCCAGAAAGCTCACCACGCGGGCGGTCGCGGCGGCCGTCATCGGCAACGCGCTCGAGTGGTACGACTTCACCGTGTTCGGCTTGCTCACGGTGGTGATCGCGGAGCTTTTCTTTCCCACCGGCGGCGACTATTCGTCGATCCTGCTCGCCACCGCGAGCTTCGGTGTCGCCTTCTGCATGCGGCCGATCGGCGGCATCGTTCTTGGGCTGTATGCGGACCGCGCGGGGCGCAAGGCCGCGCTGTCGCTCGTGATCGGCCTGATGACGCTCGGCATCCTGCTGCTCGCGATCGCGCCGCCGTATTCGGCAATCGGCATCGGCGCGCCGCTGCTAATCGTGATCGGCCGGCTGTTGCAGGGCTTTTCCGCGGGCGGTGAGTTCGGCAGCGCGACCGCGTTGCTGATCGAGGCCGCGCCGTTTTCGAAGCGCGGTTTTTACGGCAGCTGGCAGATGTCGAGCCAGGCTGCGGCGCTGCTGCTCGGCGCGCTGATCGGCGCGGCCGTCACGCGCGGCCTGTCGCACGAGGCGCTGACTTCGTGGGGCTGGCGCGTGCCGTTTCTGCTCGGCCTCGTGATCGGGCCGATCGGCTTTTATATTCGCCGCAATCTCGCCGATTCCGAGGCGTTTCTGCACGCGCAGCAGCACGCGCGGCGCGCGACGCTGCGCGAAGTCTTCACGCATCACAGCCGCGATATCGTATGCGGACTCGGTTCGGTGATCGCGCTGACCGTGACGATCTACGTGCTGATCAGCTATCTACCGACGTTCGCCGTGAAGCAACTGAAGCTGCCTTATGGCGAGTCGTTCACCGCGGTGATCGTCGGCAATTCGCTGTTGATGGTGCTGTCGCCGGTCGCCGGCGCCTGGTCCGACAGGATCGGCCGCAAGGGTTTGTCGTTGTGGTCGCTCGCGCTGACGCTGGTGCTGATCTATCCGCTGTTCGTGTGGCTCGAAGGCGCGCCGAGCGTGTCGAAGCTGATTCTCGTGCAGGCTGTGCTGTCGATCACGCTGTCGGGCTACTACGGTCCGTTCGGCGCGATGATGGCCGAGATGTTTCCGGCCAATGTGCGCTCGATCGGCCTCTCGCTCGCGTACAACATCGCGGTGATGCTGTTCGGCGGATTCGGGCCGTTTATCGTTACGTGGCTGATCAGCAAAACCGGTTCGCCGCTCGCGCCGACCTACTACGTGATGGCCGGTCTCGCGATATCGATCGTCTCGGTTGCGTGCATACCGGCGACACGTCATGCGGATCTGGATGCAATGCGCAAGCCCGCGTAAGCGCGGGCGAACGCGTTTCACTCTCGCGCCGGCATCAGCGGCGGCCGCCGGTTGAACCACGGGCGTGCCGTTTCCAGTTGCGCCGCAAGGCGCAGCAGCGTCGCCTCGCCGCCGTCGCGCGACGCGAACTGCACGCCGATCGGCAGACCGCGCGCATTCCAGTAAAGCGGCACCGACATCGCCGGCTGCCCGGTCAGATTGAACAGCTCCGTGCATCCGGCCCATGCAAAGGCCTTGTTTGCCGTTTCGTCCAGCAGCTTCTTCATCAGCGCTTCGATGCGCAGTGCGGTCACCACGCGCATCTGCAGACGCTCGGCCGGGCTCGGCTGCATCGCGCCGATCTTGATCGGCGCGGACGCGAGCGTCGCACACAGCAGCACGTCGTAACGGTTCAGCAGATCGGTCAATTTCGCGGTGAGCTTGCGCTGTTCGTCGAGCGCGACCGGCAACGCGCGTTCGCCGAATTTGCGGCCGATATGCGCCATCGTCCAGGTCGTCACTTCGAACTCGTCGCGCGTCGGCTTGCGTCCGGTGATGCGGTCCGCGTTGAATACGGCCGACTCCGCGACGACCGCGCCGATCATCAGATACGCGTTGCGCACGGCGTCGAAGTCGACATTCAGCGATACCGGTTCGACGTGGTGTCCGAGCGATGCCGCGAGTTGCGCGGCGTCGTCGAGCGCGGCGCGCACGTCGGCCGATAACGCGGGCGCGAGCATCGGGTCCGTCACATAGCCGATATGCAGCGGTTTGCCGTGCGGCTCGGCGAGCGCGCCGAGAAACGTGCCGGGCGCGCCGGGCGGCCGGTCCGCATGGCCGCAGGTCAGATCGAGCAGCAGTGCGCTGTCGCGCACGCTGCGCGACACCGCGAGCGTCGAGCTCAGATCGCCCGGCATCGGTTCGCCGAACGGCGGCTGGCGGCCGCGCGACGGCTTGAGCCCGAACAGCCCGCAACACGACGCCGGAATGCGGATCGACCCGCCGCCGTCGGACGCATGCGCAAGCGGCACGATGCCGGCCGCGACGGCCGCCGCGGCGCCGCCGCTCGAGCCGCCGGGCGTGTGATCGAGACTCCACGGATTGCGGCACGGACCATGTAGTTCGGGCTCCGTAAAAGGCAGCAGCCCGATCTCCGGCGTGTTCGTCTTGCCGAAGATATTCAGTCCGGACGCGCGCGTGAGGGTGATGATCGGCGCGTCTTCCTTCGCGACGAAGTGCCGGTAGTGACGGCTGCCCATCGACATGCGCAAGCCGGCCACCGGTGTCGACAGGTCCTTGATCAGATACGGCACGCCGGCGAGCGGTCCCGCGCCCAGGCGATCGATGCCGCCGCCATTGACGGCGTCGCGCGCCGCACGGCGGCGCGCGGCGTCGTAGTCCTTGACGACGATTGCGTTGATCGCGGGGTTCGTCGCTTCGGCGCGTGCGATCGCGGCGTCGAGCAACTCGCGCGCGCTGACCTCGCGTTTCTTTACCAGTTCGGCAAGGCCGATGGCGTCGTGGGCAAGATAGTCGGATTGCACGGCTTGGGCGTCTCCCGGGCGAGCGGCCGACAGCGAGTGGACGGAGCGGTACGCGGCGCGCGACTGCGCGCCGCGTCGACAAGCTTAGCCGAAGCGCTCGCTTACAGACGTTCGCCGAGGAACGTCAGCGTGCGGCCATGCGCAAGCGCAGCCGAATGCTGGTGATAGCTCGGACGATCGCTGCAGTTGAAGCCGTGATCGGCGTTCGGGTAGATATGGAATTCGACGTCGCCGCGGCCGGCGAAGCGCTCCTTCACCTCGCCGACGGCTGACGTCGGAATGTGCGCGTCGAGTTCGCCATAGTGGAACTGCATCGGCACCGTGATCTTCGCGGCGAACTCGAGCTGGTTCTGGATGCCGCCGCCATAGTAGGCGACCGCGGCGTCCACGCTACCTTGCGCGGCCGCCCGATACGCGAGCAGGCCGCCGAAGCAGTAACCGATCGCCGCGACCTTGCCGGTCACTTCGGGCATCGTGCGCAGCGCGGCGGCGGTCGCGCCGATGTCGGCCGCGGCCAGATCGACGTTGGTCTTCTGCATCAGTTCGATGGCCTTGTCGCGATCGGCGCCGGCGTAGGTCAGATCGAGACGCGGCTGCGTGCGCCAGAAGATATCCGGCGCGATCGCCACATAGCCGTCCTGCGCATACTGCTCGGCGACTGTGCGGATGTGGCCGTTCACGCCGAAGATTTCCTGGATGATGATGACGGCCGGGCCCTTGCCGCTTTTCGGCAAGGCCTGATACGCGCCGAAGCTCGCGGAGCCGGCGGGGATATCGATCCAACGGGAAGTGACGCTCACGTTCATTCTCCTCAGCAAGGCGACAGGCCAACGGGCCGGCCGAAAACGGCGCCCAGTTTGCCATCAAAAGACGCGCACTGCAGCGGCGTCGGGAGCGCGTGCGCGATCGCGCAATGCGCATCGAATTTTCCCGTAAGCGGATTGAACCCGCGCTGCCTGGCTTGTTGTGCGGTGATCGGCGCGGTGAAGGCGGGCATCGGCGGAATCGAATGCAAAGGCCACGCGTCGAGCGACGCGGTCCAATTCGATGCAGCATGAGCGGATTCGGGGCGAGCCGATCGATCGTGGTGCGTGCGGTGCGCCACATAAGCCGGGCGGCACGCGTGGGCGGCTGACCTGCAATTCGGCATCCTGTCGATTGCCGGGAGAAAATCGCGGCCGCGTTAACGCGGCGTCGGCCTATTAACGGCGTTTTGAAGTGAGATCTTTAGAAAGAGCGCTTCTATATAGACGAACACTGGCCGCCGCGGCGGTTATGGCGCACCCGCAAGCGCGCCGGACACCGGCCCGGAAGCCGTCCGGAAGGCCTGCGGAGATCCGCCGCGCACACGCTCCCGCCGCTTTCTCGCGGGCATGTGGGATAAACGCTATTGGTAGTGATCCCACTTACTCAAAAAAACCCCACAAATTAATTTGATGGCCTACACTTGCGCGCTGGTACGAACGGCCGCCTGCCAAAAACGGGCTGGTTTGCGTGCTTGCCAAGTGCATAACGATGCATCCGGCGGAGTCGTCCACGGGATTTGAGCGACACGTGAAGGACGCGGGGCACAAGGGCGATTACGTTGTTTTTGGGACCGAAACTGGAGACTTACATGAACATCAAGATTCAAAAGCTGTTGCCGATCAGCGCTGCGGCGATGCTGTTCGCGACGTTGGCAACCGGCGCGGCAGCGGACGAGGTCGTCAAGATCGGCCACGTCGCCCCGCTCACGGGCGGCATTGCGCACCTGGGCAAGGACAACGAAAACGGCGCACGCCTCGCGGTTGAGGAAATCAACGCGAAGGGGCTCACGATCGGTGGCCAGAAAGTCACGCTGCAGCTCGACCCGCAGGACGACGCGGCTGACCCGCGTACCGCCACGCAGGTTGCGCAGAAGCTCGTCGACGACAAGGTCGTCGCGGTGGTGGGCCACCTGAACTCCGGTACGTCGATTCCGGCTTCGAAGATCTATAGCGATGCGGGCATCGTGCAGATCTCGCCGTCGGCCACCAACCCGGCCTACACGCAGCAAGGCTTCAAGACGACGTATCGCGTCGTTGCGACCGATGCGCAGCAAGGTCCGGCACTGGCCAACTACGCAGCCAAGGGCCTGAAAGTGAAGAGCGTCGCGATTGTCGACGACTCGACCGCTTACGGCCAGGGCCTCGCGAACGAATTCGAAAAGACCGCGAAGTCGCTGGGTATGAACGTGATGTCGCACGATGCGACCAACGACAAGGCGGTCGACTTCCGCGCAATCCTGACGAAGATCAAGGGTGAGAACCCGGACGCGATCATGTACGGCGGCATGGACGCGACCGGCGGCCCGTTCGCCAAGCAGGCCAAGCAGCTCGGCCTGCGCGCGAAGGTGCTGGCGGGCGACGGCGTGTGTACCGACAAGCTGTCGGATCTCGCCGGCGACGCGACCGACAATATCGTGTGCTCGGAAGCGGGTATGGCGCTCGAGAAGATGGATGGCGGCAAGGCATTCGAAGCGAAGTACGAGAAGCGTTTCGGCCAGCCGATCCAGATCTACGCACCGTTCACGTATGACGCGGTGTACATCATCGCCGACGCGATGAAGCGCGCGAACTCGACCGATCCGGCGAAGATCCTCGCGGCGATGCCGAACACCGACTACAAGGGTGTGATCGGTGAAACCACGTTCGACTCGAAGGGCGACCTCAAGCACGGCGTGATCTCGCTGTACAACTACAAGTCCGGTAAGAAGACGCTGCTCGACGTCGTCAAGATGTAAGAGCGGAAACAGGGCGGATGGCGGGCTTGCCCGCCGTTCGCTCGCGCGAACAGCGCATCGAAGGCACGCGGCTTTATTGCTCGCGTGCTTTTTTTTTGTCTGCGGGTGGGGGGGCATGTGTGGGTGAAGCGGTGAAGCGGTGATGCGGTGGTGCGGGTGAAGCGTGCGACGCGGCCGACGCGAAGAAACGCGCGCAGCGGTATTTGAACCCGCCGCCTGCAGGAGATGCCGCGGCGCGCCGTCGGTGGACCGGCGCGCGCCGGGTTCGCGCTTCAGATGCCGAGGCGCCGCAATACCTTCGGACCGGCAAATGCGATCAGTGCCGCACAGGCGGCGACGACCGAAAGACCGATCGGCAGCGTGGTCACCTGCGCGACGCCGCCGATGATCACCGGCCCCAGCAACAGGCCGAAATACGCGAGCCCGGCCACGTGCGCGAGCCCTTCGGCCGCATGGATGCCCTTCACGCGCGCGGCCGCTGCGAACAGCACCGGCATCATGTTCGCAAGGCCGAGGCCCATCAACGTGAAGCCGGTCATGGCCGTGATCGGGTACGGCAGCAGCAGTGCGCCGACCATGCCCACGCAAGCGAGCGACGCGCTCGCCATCACGAGTTGCGGTGCGCCGAAGCGCGCGCGCACCGCGTCGCCCGCGAAACGGGCCGCCGCCATGCCGCCGGAAAATGCCGCGTAGGCGGCGCTCGCGACCGCGGGCGTCGCGACCACGACATCGCGCATATACACGGTCGCCCAGTCGTACATCGCGCCTTCCGCGATCAGCGCGATTAGCGCGACGATGCCGAGCGCCCACAACGCCGACGAACGCCAGCGATTCGCGCGCGGCGTGTGCGCGTCCGGATGCTCCGCGTGCGGCACATGCGGCAGCACGGATGGACACGCGATAAGCAGCACGGCCGCGCTGACCCCGGCGGCGAGCAGCATATGCACGACCGACGTCATGCCGTGGGCGAGCAGCGCGCCGCCGGCCGCCGCGCCGGCCATGCCGCCGACGCTGAACATGCCATGCAGCGCCGACATGATCGGCCGCCCGAGCGCCTGTTCGACCGCGCTCGCTTCGGCGTTCATCGCGACGTCGAGCGTGGCCATTCCCGCGCCGAAGAAAGCGAGCACGACGAGCAGCATCCAGTACGTGGGCACCAGCAGGATGAGCGCCGCGCAGACCGACATCGTCAGGCCGCCGGCGAGACACGCGCGGCGCGTGCCGACGCGCGCGATCCACGGCCCGTTCGCGGTCATCGCGGCGATCGAGCCGCCCGCGACCGCGAGCAGCGCGAGCGACAGTAGCGCCGGATTCAGCGCGAAGCGGTCGCGCACGGTCGGCACATGGATACCCCATGAGCCGTACATCATGCCTGCGATAAAGAACAGGGCCATCGTCGCGTAGCGTGCGCGGTTGCGCGCGGCCACGGGCAAATCGCGATGGGCGGCGGGAAGTATGGCGACGTCAGGCGGTCGGTCGGACACAGGTAATCTCGTCGGAGAAAGGGCGGGAAAGCGGGCTGAAAGCAGAGTCACGATTCTAGCGAAGCGCGCAGCACCGTGCTGACATGGCGCTGCACTAATATCTAGGTCACTGTCGATGTCGTGTCGATGTCGATGTCGATGTCGATGTCGATGTCGATGTCGATGTCGATGTCGATGTCGATGTCGATGTCGATGTCGTGTCGTGTCGTGTCGTGTTGGGTGCGGGTGCGCGCTGTTGCGCCGTCGCCAGCGCATCGCCGCAGGTTGGTCACGCATCGGCCCGCGTCGGTCATGCATGACCAGGCACCGACCACGCACCGACCACGCACCGACCACGCACCGACCACGCACCGACCACGCACCGACCACGCACCGACCACGCACCGACCACGCACCGACCACGCACCGACCACGCACTGGCTTAAACCACCACGACGAAACGCAACGCCTACCCGAGGCTGCCTTGAAAATTCCCGCTCACGCTCCGCTCGACCTGTTGCACCGCGTTGCCGCGGGCACGCTTGCGACACACTCGCGCCAGCCGCAAGGGTTTCCGTATCCGTCAATTCTCCCGTTCGTGCCCGGCGCGCGGCACCAGCCGACGATTCTCGTGAGCCGGCTCGCCGAGCACACGCGCAACCTCGAGGACGACCCGCGCGCCGGTTTCCTCGTCGCCGATGCGCCGGACGGCGACGTGCTCAATGCGCAGCGCGTGACCCTGCTCGGCAGATTCGAGCGGATCGACCCCGAGCCGCCGCTTGTGCAACGCTACCTGCGCTATCAGCCGGACGCCGAACGCTATCTCGCGCTCGGCGACTTCTCGTTCTGGCGCCTCGCCGTCGAGCGGATCCGCTATATCGGCGGATTCGGCACGATGGGCTGGCTCGACGGCAGCGAGCTCGATCCGCTCGAGCCGTTGCCGTTCGATGAAGAAGCCGCCCTGATCGAGCGCTTCCCGGCACACCCGCGCCGCCCGGGCAATGTCGAACTGCTCGGCGTCGACCGCTATGGCGTGGATTTCCGCGTCGCGGGCACGCGTACACGCCGCGCCTTCGACGCTGCGCCAGCGATGGATGCCGCGACGCTGCGCGCGGCCTTTGAACTTTGTGTGGCCGACGTGCTTAGCGAATGACCAGAAAATACTGCACGATGCTTAATCGTTCACGAATGCGACAGGAAAGTTTTCATGAAATGAAATGATTTCGCGCCATACAACAGAATAGGTTTCATCGTTCGGGAATCGATTCAGAATCGATTCGTTGAAGATGCTACTTTTCCGACAAAATATGAATCGGAGGCTGAATGTGCACGCCGCTTTCGACACTTCGCTGAAAGTTTAAGAAACAGCAATTAATTAATTTGAGCTTCCACCTATTCGCGCGTTTATATTTTGTGTTAATCTCGCCTGCAAATTCCGAGGCATGATCACCTTCTAAGGACTAAATCGGCTTCAGACCGTCAGTCCATTTTCCAAACGACAAGGGAACCTATGTCTTCCTACAAGGAACTCCTCGCGCAGCGCGAGAAGCTTGAAAAGCAGATCGAAGAGGCAAAGGCGCGTGAATATGCCGAAGTGCTGAACGAGATCAAGCAAAAGATGGCCGACTACGGCATTACGCTTGCAGAACTCGGCGGCGGCCGTGGTGCCAAGCATGCGAAGGTCGGCCGTGCACGCACGGGCGTGGCGCCGAAGTATCGTGATCCGGATAGCGGCAATACGTGGTCGGGCCGCGGCAAACCGCCGCGCTGGATCGCCGGTCAGGATCGCGAAAAGTTTCTGATTCAGAAATAAACGCAATCGCCGGCGCTTGCGCGCCGGTCTGACAGAAACCGCGCTGCCACAGTTGTGGGCGCGGTTTTTGTTTGTCTGCGTGATAAAGCAAAACATATCGCGCTATTCGACATGTCGGCGCGGCACACGGCGTACGGCCCCGCGCGAAACTGCGATGCGAATGCTTCACGTTTGGATAACCGACTGATTCGAAAGAATTTTTTTGGCGACTTAACTGACACTTAACGCGTCGCCGGGTAAAATGAAAGGGTTGAATCGTTCCCTGTCCATATGTCGTCGAACGCCGCCGCCCAATCCGCAGAAAAACATCAGGTCGCCCGCAAAAGCACGTTCGTCAGTATCGTGCTCAATGTCGTATTGATGAGTGCGCAAATCACGATTGGTGTGTTCGCGCATTCGCAGGCGTTGATCGCTGACGGCGTCCATTCGCTCGCCGACCTGGTTTCGGACTTTGTCGTGCTGATCGCGAACCGCCACAGCGGCGCGGAGCCGGACGCCGACCACAACTATGGTCACAGCCGGTACGAGACGGTCGCGTCGCTGTTTCTCGGCGGCCTGCTGATCGCAGTGGGCGTCGGCATGCTGTGGCGCGCCGGCACCCGGCTCGTCGATCTGCAGCACATTCCGCCGGTGCATGCGAGCGCGCTCGCGGTCGCGGTGGTGGTGCTGATCTCCAAGGAAGGGCTGTTTCGCTACATGCTGCTCGAAGCGCAACGCGTGCGCTCGGCAATGCTGATCGCGAACGCGTGGCATGCGCGCTCGGACGCGGCGTCGTCGCTGGTGGTGGCGCTCGGTATCGTCGGCAGCCTGTTCGGCATGGGTCTGCTCGATCCGATCGCGGCCGCGATTGTCGGCTTCATGGTCGCGCGGATGGGCTGGGTATTCGGCTGGGACGCGCTGCAGGATCTGTCCGACCGCGCGCTCGATGAACCCGCCGCGGCGGACGTGCGCGCGTTACTGATGTCGACGCCCGGCGTGCGTGACGTGCTCCAGTTGCGTACCCGCAAGATGGGCGACCTCGCGCTCGTCGACGCGCATATCCTTGTCGATCCATTCATTTCTGTGTCGGAAGGACACTACATTGCGGAGTCGGCGCGCACACGCGTATTGACGGACAACCGCGTGCTCGATGCGCTGATTCACGTCGATCCCGAAAACGACGTAATCGCGCAGCCGCCGCCCGGTCTTGCGCCGCGCGAACGGGTGGTCGCCGAAGTCGAAATGGTATTCGCCTCTGCCGGACTGAAACCCGCCGCGGTGAACCTGCATTATCTGAGCACGGGTCTCGACGTCGAAGTGCGGCTGCCGGCGGCGCGCGCGGAGGCGCTCCAAGACATCGAACAATGTCTCGCGCGTCTCGATCTTGCCGGTTTGCAACGTCGGCTGGGCGCGCGCACGCTGGATGTGCAGCGCGAAATCGACGTGCCCGCAGGCGCCGTCGTGCATGAGCGGCGCGAAGACGGGCGATAGCGTTGGCGACCTGAGTGACGACCTGAACGGCGACCTGAGTGCTGACCTGAGCCGCAATCCGAGCCGAACTGCGACGTCAATGGTCGCGCGGCAAAGCGACGGCGTTCGGCGCAACGCCTGCGCGCGAAATCGCGGTCAACGCGGCAACGGCGAATCGCGGTCAGAAAGCCAGCCAGCTCAAAGCGGCAACTGCGTATCGAACTTGATCTCGCGCAGCACGACGCTCGTGCGGACCTGCGCGACGGCCGGAATCTTGAAAATCCGTTCGTGCAGAAACGAGTCGTATGCCTTGATGTCCGGCGCGACGATTTTCAGGATGTAGTCGGATTCGCCGGTCGTGCTGTAGCACTCGGTCACTTCCGGGCAAGTGGCGATTTCCCGCTCGAACTGCTCGACGCCTCCCTCGGTGTGCCGCGTCAGATGAATATGCGCGAGCGCGCAGACGTGCAGCCCGAGTTTTTCCCGGTCGAGCAGCGCCGTATAGCGCTGGATGATGCCGGACTGCTCCATATCCTTGATACGGCGCCAGCAAGGCGTGCTGGACAGGCCGACCTGATCGGAGATTTCCTGCACGGACCGGCGGGCGTCCAGTTGCAAGAGGCGCAGAATTTTTTGAGAAAACGTATCGAGTGTCAACTGCGGCCTCCGTTGGCGTCGCCGTATTCCGTCATGGTAGAGGGCGCGAAAACGAAACGCAATCGAAACACCCGTTTATGAGGCGTATTGCCTAATTTGCGGGTTAGTCAGCGACATTTCGTCCTGAGCCGTCCCCATCATCGGCGTTCAGCGCGGCGTCCGGCCGCTGCGCGCAAAGCTCCGCGAGCATATTGCAGAAGAGCGCGCCCTGCTCGATCGCGTCGTCGAGCGCGACGTGCGTATGCGGCAAGTCGTCGAACCAGTGCTTCGGCAGGCGCGGCTTGATGCATTTGCGATACGGCAGGCCGGTCATCGCGAACGCGAGCGTCTTGATGTCGAGCGCGGACCACGAGAACGGACAGCGTCCGGCGAAACGCATCATGTACCAGAACATGAACGTAAAGTCGAAACCGGCGGGCATCGCGACGAACACCGGTTTGCCGGGCAACGCTTCGACCCACTCCACATAAGCGATCAGCGCTTCGGCCGGCTGGCGCAACTCCTTGCGGCAGGCGGCCCACGCGTCGGGCTGCGTTTTCCACCACGCTTCCTGCACCGGATGCGGCGCCGCGCCTTCGAGCAGTTCGAGGTTGGCCGAGAAGGTGCTGATCAGCTGTTTGTCTTCGGTGTACGCGGCGGAGGCAAAGCTCAGCATCGAATGCGGGCCGGGAATCGGGCCGTCCGCTTCGACGTCGGTGCTCACATAGATTTCGCCGTTCATGCGCCGACTCCATCGGCCACGTAGGGATTCGTGCGGCGTTCGTCGCCGAACGTCGAAGTCGGGCCGTGGCCGGGCACGAATGTGACGTCGTCGCCGAGCGGCCAAAGCTTGTTGCGGATCGACGCGACCAGGTCGCCATGATTGCCGCGCGGAAAGTCGGTGCGGCCGATCGATCCGGCGAACAGCACATCGCCCACCAGCGCGAGACGATGCTTGCGACTGAAGAACACGACGTGGCCCGGCGTGTGCCCGGGGCAGTGATAAACCTCGAGCGTTTCATTGCCGAACTGAGCGGTATCGCCGTCGTCCAGCCAGCGGTTCGGCGCGAATGCAACGGCTGCCGGGAAGCCGAACCGCACGCTCTGCTCGGGCAGCTTGTCGAGCCAGAAGCGCTCGTCCGGATGCGGGCCTTCGATCGGTACGCCGTAATGCGCCGCAAGCGTCTGCGCGCCGGCGCAATGATCGACATGACCGTGTGTCAGCAGGATCTTGTCGACGCTCACGCTCTGACGCGCGATCTCGCGCTGGATGACGTCGAGATCGCCGCCCGGATCGACCACGGCGGCGCGCCCCGTCGCCTCGCAAACGAGCAGCGAGCTGTTCTGCTGAAACGGTGTGACGGGAATGAGTGTGACTTTCATGAGCGCGGTGCGGGGCGGCAAAGAATCGATTGTACCCGGGGCAATGCATCGACCGCCTGCCGCCGTCCGGAGCCTTTCGGTTCGCGCACGGACGGACATTCTTACGGCTATGGTAAAAGTTATGTAAAGATCCGGGCGCTTTGGCTACCCGACTTTCTGTTTTAGGTATAATGCGGCCATTGTGTGCGGTAGACCGCACTTTCACCGGTTGACCCATCCCCGGTCCGACGTCCGTAGTTTCGTCGTCAGAAACGGGAATGGAGGTTGCCTTCAAGTAAGTGCCGTCGTTGTCAGACGGCAAATCCGAGCATCGAGCGCTTCGATGCACACGTCTTGTCCAGCCAGGCGCCACGCGCCTGCTACGGCCTCGCTGCCGTGACGCTGGATGGGGCCTACGCCGCCGTTCCTACGTATCGCAGTCCGGATGCAAGAACGTGTAGCCATGTTCGATGGCGGCGTAAGGGGTCTGGCCAAAGCCTGCGGGGACAGGGGTGTGCCAGACGTGAAAACTAACCGTGCGGTAGCGGCAGAACAGGCCGCGTACGGCTTGACCCTCTGCGCTTTCGGGCGCGGCGTGTGGTCGTGCCTTGCCGCCCGGGTCGCATGCAACACGCAACCATTCGCGTGATGCGACTCGCCTTGTAACATCGTTTGTCTTATGAAAACTCGGTTAACCCGACGTATTGGGAGTCTTTTTGCCTTTTTGATCGTGACCGGCTGCGCGATGCCGCCAGGCTCGCAAGATCAGGCCGGCAACGCGCCTTTGAGCACCAAGGCGACGCAGACCGCATCGGCGGCCCCGCAAGCTTTCGGCTCCGCCAGCGACGCGCCTGCTTCCGCATCGGACGCGAAGGGCAAGCTCGCCGACGCGAACGCTTTGACGGACGACGGTCCGGATGTGTCCAACTTTCACCAGACCGGCCGCGCGTCATGGTATGGCAAGCTGTTTCACGGCCGCCGCACCGCGAATGGCGAGCGCTTCAATATGAATGCGCTGACGGCCGCGCACCGCACGCTGCCGCTCGGCTCGTACGTGCGCGTGACCAACCCGGAGACGAACGATTCAGTCGTCGTGCGGATCAACGACCGCGGCCCTTACGCACGAGGCCGTGTGATCGACCTGTCGTACGCCGCTGCGCGGATGCTGCATTTGCAGCACGCCGGTACCGGGCGGGTGCAGATCGCGGGCTTGACGCAGCGCGAAGCAAAGGTCGAACAGGCGGAGATGCTCGCCGCAAACAGCAACCCGAGCGTAGAGAAATAACGGATAAGAATCTCGGGATAACAGACCGGACCAGCCGCGCGGCCTGAGGCGGACGCCGGTTCTCGTCGTGCTCGCGCACTGTGGCGAGCCGCGTCTAACCTCTCGCTTGCTCGACGAAGGGTCGCTCGCGCGACCCTTCAGTCTTTTCTGAGTTCGAGCGCGCGTGCATATAGCGCGTTGCGCGACGCGCCGGTAATCGCCGCCGCGATTTTCGCCGCGCTGCTCACCGGCAGTTCGTCGAGCAGGATCGCAAGCAGCCTGTCGTGATCATGTTCGCCCGCGGCCTGCGGCGCCGCGCCTTCCACCACCACCACGAATTCGCCGCGTTGCCGGTTCGGATCGTCTGCGAGCCATGCTGGCGCTTCGGCCAGGGTGCAGCCGTGCAGCGTCTCGTGTAACTTCGTCAATTCGCGTGCGATCAGCAGGCGTCGCTCGCCGCCGAATGCGGCGGCGAGCGCGTCAACGGTTTCGACGATGCGGTGCGGCGCTTCGTAAAACACCAACGCGTGCGGATGCGCGGCCAGTTGCTGAAGCTGCGCGGCGCGCTGCTTCGCTTTCGCCGGCAGGAAGCCGATGAACGAGAAGGTCGCGACCCAGTCGCCGGCCACGCTCAGCGCGGTCGCGAGCGCGCTTGCGCCGGGCAGCGGCACGACAGGCAAACCGGCTTCACGCACCGCATCCACGAGCTTCGCGCCCGGGTCCGAGATGCCGGGCGTGCCCGCATCCGACACATACGCGACCCGCTCGCCCGCCTGCAGATGCTCGACGATGCGCAGCCCGGCCGCGCGCTCGTTGTGCTGATGCACGGCAATCAGCGGCTTCGAAATACCGTAGCGGGCGAGGAGCTGACCGGTGTTGCGCGTGTCTTCCGCGGCAATACGATCCACCAGTCCGAGCACGTGCAGCGCGCGCAGCGTGACGTCGGCGCTGTTGCCGATCGGCGTCGCAACCACATACAGCGCGCCCTGCGGATAGTGCTGCTGCTGCGCGAGTTCGGAGAGAGGAGTCATGAGACTGAAGACGCAGACTGACAGAATAAGCCCGACATTGTGCCACCGTGCGGAAGGCGGCAAGCGGGAGCTCGGCCGCGTGGACGATGACGTCGAGCGCGATGACGCGGATCGTGACGTGACTCGGCATGCCGGCGGCGCGGGTCGACACAAAGGTGGTAGGGAGGAGAATTGTGAAGGCGCCTGTGAAGGCAACCACGCAAGCACCTGCGAACACAACCACGAACGCGCCCAAGCAGACAACCGCAAACGCACATCGAAAAGCAGCCCTGATGACAACTTTCCGCGTGCCGAGCGGTCGAAAATCGCCAGACGTATCGTGCGGTCGAAAACGGCTACCACGAGTATTGGCGCGAAATTCGAGGCGCACGCGCTGCGCTTTCTGCAGCGGCAGCGCATGCATTTTGTCGCGCGCAATGTCGCGTGTCGCGGCGGCGAGCTCGATCTCGTGATGCGCGATGCCGACGGCACGCTCGTATTCGTCGAAGTGCGGGCGCGCGGGCGGCAAAGTTACGGCGGCGCAAGCGCGAGCGTCGGCCGGCATAAACGTCAGCGGCTCGTGCGCGCCGCGCAGTATTACCTCGCAGCGCGCCCGGGTGAAGCGGCCGCATGCCGTTTCGACGTGGTCGCGTTCGAAGCCGGGCGTCTCGTCTGGTTGCGCGACGCATTTCGCGCAGACGATGTCTGACGCGCAAGACATACGGCGTACACGCGATATTTGCTGCGCGATAGTGCACGCGAGTACGCTAAACTTGCGGACGCGCATCGGGCATCGACCGCTGTGCCGCGCGGCGGCGGTTCGATGCGCAACGCGAACCGCCGGCGCGAGCCACCGGCATTGCATGATGCGATGTGACCCGCGATGTGACCCGCGACGCAGCCCGCGGTGTGACCCATGATTTAACCCGCGACGCGAACCGCAACGTACCCGCAACGCACCGCGGCGTCGCTGCGCAAGACCCGAAGCGATCAGACCCGAAGCAATCCGACGCGCCGTCCAACACGCGCAGCACAAGATAGAGAGTCGATGTCAGTCGAGCGTATTCAACAGCACTTTCGCGACAGCGTGGAAGTGAAACTCGCCGCAGCGGAAACCCTGGCGCTGCCGATTGCCGCTGCAATCGACACGATGTTCGGCGCGCTCGCGAACGGCAACCGCATTCTCGCGTGCGGCAACGGCGGCTCGGCGGCCGACGCGCAACATTTCGCGGCCGAACTGGTCGGCCGCTTCGAACGGGAGCGGCCTGGCCTGCCGGCGATCGCGCTGACCACCGATGCGTCGGTGCTCACCGCGCTCGCGAACGACTACGCATACGACCAGGTTTTCGCGCGCCAGATTCGCGCGCTCGGCCAGCCCGGCGACGTGCTGCTCGCCATCACGACGTCCGGCAACTCGGCGAACGTGCTGGCGGCCATCGACGCCGCGCACGAGCGCGAAATGATCGTCGTCGCGTTGACGGGCAACGGCGGCGGCCATACGAACGGCGTGCTGACCGAGTTCGATATCCACGTTTGCGTGCCGTCCGGGCGGACCGCGCGCATTCAGGAAGTGCATCTGCTGACCATCCACTGTCTGTGCGACGGCATCGATGCGATGTTGCTGGGCGAAGAGTGACTTCGAAGGGAGAGGAAGTTGATGAGCGGATACCGCATGAAAAGTACGCTTGTGAGGACCACGCTCGTGGTGGGGCTGGCTGCCGGCTTGTCGGCGACGCTGCAAGGCTGCTTCCTCGCGGTCGGCGCCGCGGCGGGCGGCGGCGCGCTGGTCGCGACCGACCGGCGCACGCTCGGCGCGCAGACCGAAGATCGTGAAATCCAGGTGAAGGCGATTTCGCAGATCAACGGGAGCCTCGGCGGTGACGCGCATGTGAACGTGACGGTCTTCAACCGGCGCGTGCTGCTGACCGGCGAAGTGCCCGACGACGCGTCGAAGCAGAAAGCGGAAAGCGTGGTGCGCGGTATCAACAATGTGCATGCGATCGTCAACGAGCTGACGGTGGGGCCGGCGGTCGATTTCTCCTCGCGCACCAACGATACCTACCTGGAAGGGCGCGTGAAAACCGCGCTGATCGCGGAGAAGGACCTGTCCGCGAATAACTTCAAGGTGGTGGCCGAGGGCGGCTCGATCTATCTGATGGGGCTTGTCACGCAGGATGAAGGCGCGCAGGGCGCGAACGTCGCGAGCCGCGTGCCGGGTGTGACGAAGGTCGTCAAGGTGTTCCAGTACATCGAACCGTCGGAAGCAGTCGCGGCGGCGGCCGCGGCGGCATCGGCGTCGAGCGCGTCGGCGCCGACTGCGGCGGCCGCGCCTGATGATGTGACGACCGGCGCGGTGCCGGATTCGTCGGTCACCTCGAAGCCGCTCGACCAGCAGCCGCCGGCGCCGGTGTCGAACTCGAATGTGCAGCCGGGCAGTCCACAGGCTGTGAAGTGATGGTTCGCAGCATGACGACGATGCCGCGCACAATGCGCGGCGCGATGGAGCGCGCGGTTCAGGCCGCGCGTCGTG
This sequence comes from Paraburkholderia solisilvae, assembly GCF_902859875.1. Classification (GTDB taxonomy): domain Bacteria; phylum Pseudomonadota; class Gammaproteobacteria; order Burkholderiales; family Burkholderiaceae; genus Paraburkholderia; species Paraburkholderia solisilvae. The sequence goes on from NZ_CADIKF010000074.1 coordinate 22,785, forward strand.
CGGTGCCTGCGGGCCTGGCTGTGACAATCGCGGCTTCGTTTTCGCTGCTGGTGGCGACGCCTTCGGCGCACGCGGCCGACACGCCGCCGCCCGGTTTGCAGATCGCGCAGCGTAACGCGTGCCTCGGTTGCCATGCGATCGATCGCAAGCTGGTCGGTCCGTCGTTTCTGCAGGTCGCAAGCCGCTACAAGGGCAACGCGCAGGCGCAGGGGCTGCTCGAGCACAAGGTGAAAGACGGCGGCTCCGGCGTGTGGGGCGCGATTCCGATGCCGTCGCATCCGGCGATGAGCGACGCGGATATCCGCACGGTGGTCGAGTGGGTGCTGGCCGGCGCGCCATCAAAATGACAGCGCGGACTTGTCAAATCCAAAAAAGCTTGTGCTAGAATTGCGGATTCGTGGGGGCGGTAGCTCAGCTGGGAGAGCGTCGCGTTCGCAATGCGAAGGTCGTGAGTTCGATCCTCATCCGCTCCACCAGAAAAATGAAAGGCCTCGCCATTTGGCGAGGCCTTTTTCGTTGTGGGCATGAGCATTGCCGTAAGGGCGGCCGGCTTTGTGTTGCAACGAGGCTGGCGGTTTGCGCGATTCGTCGAACGCGCGCAACCGTTCTCCGCGCGTGTCTTTCGTGGTTCATCAGAGTCTGATCGTCTTTCGTTCGCCTTTCCGGGTCAATCACGATCTGCAGTTTGCCTTTGGGCATACTTCCACGTTTCTCGCGACACGCCTCGATATCGACCGGCAATGTCCGTTGCCCGTCGATCTCCGGTAAGACATCCCGCTGCTTTAACCCGTACTCCGGAATGTCCTGAGACGTGTCGTCGCCAATCTCGATACGTCCATTGACGTACGCCAGCGGGATATACCGCAGCGGCTTGCTGTCGTTGCGCGTTTGGATATCGGATAAGCCCGAACGGCGTCGTCGCGTGCGATGCACGCAAGCGAGTGCCTCAGGCGACTGCCGACATGTGATGCATATCCGCCTCTACTGGACGCGAACTCGCAAACCAACGGCCCCTTCCCCGCATACTGGTCAGCACTTCTAGAAAATGCGAATCCAATCGCCTACGCTGTAACCAGCCAGTTTCCTGGTGAGAGAGCCAGCCACGGTCTCCCATCCGTTGCACTGCACAACAGTCGAATAGAGCAAGCAATGGTTTGAAACCGGACGCGTCCGTGTCCGGCAGGGTTGCGCTATCGGATATCGGCGCCGCTTAAGCGGAGCGGCGCCGGGCATGCATTCGCATGGCGGAACCCGGCGAGCAATAAGAACCTAAGGAGACTCTCATGCATTCATCCCGCAATGCACTACCCGTGGTGTTCTTCTGGCTTACGCTGGCCTTCGCATCAGGCGCCGCGCTTGGCGCTGACGAGGTGCAAGGCGGCGCGACCACGACCTCCGCATCGATGCCGCCGCTGCAACCCGTCACGCAACAGCAGCTCGACTCCGCTGCCGGCAACGCGTCCGACTGGCTGCACGCGAACGGTTCGTACGGGCAGACGCGCTTCTACCCCGGCACGCAGATCAACCGCACGAACGTGTCGAAGCTGAGGCCGGTCTTCATCTTCCAGACGGCGGTCAACGAGTCGATGGAGACCGCGCCGATCGTCACGCACGGCGTGATGTTCATCACCACCTCGTTCAATCACGTGTATGCGGTCGATGCGGTCACCGGCAAGGAGTTCTGGCATTACAAGCACAAGATGGGACCCATCACGACATTCTGTTGCGGGCCCAACAATCGCGGCGTGGCGATTTCCGGCGACCGGCTCTTTATGGGCACGCTCGACGCGAAGCTCGTCGCACTCGATACGAAAACCGGCAAGCTGCTGTGGGAGACGCAGATTGCCGATCCCGAACAGGGCTACTCGGAGACGATGGCGCCGACCGTCATCGACGATAAGGTGCTGATCGGCACGAATGGCGGCGAGTACGGCATCCGCGGCTTCGTGAAGGCGTTCGACGCGTCGGACGGCCATTTGCTGTGGACCTTCTATACGATCCCGGACTCCGGCCAGGAGGGCACGTGGGCGACCACCGACGCCACCGGCCGCGACCTGAAGCGCAACATCGCGGCGGAAAAGCAGCAACTGTCGTCGAAGGGCGGCGATTTCTACAAGACGCTCGGCGGCGGCGTATGGATGACGCCCGCGGTCGACCGTAAAACGCGCACCGTGTATTTCGTGGTCGGCAATCCGTCGCCGGACCTGTACGGCGCGATTCGTCCGGGCGATAACCTCTACACGGATTCGCTCGTCGCGGTCGATCTCGATTCGGGCAAATACAAATGGCACTCGCAGTATGTGCCGCACGACGTGTGGGATCTCGATGCGGTGAGTCCGCCGATTCTCGTCGACGTGCGCGACAAGGACGGCAAGATGGTGCCGGCCGTCATCCACGGCGGCAAGACCGGGCACGTCTATGTGAACGATCGCGCGACCGGCAAGCTGATCCGCTTCTCGCAGGCGATGATTCCGCAGGAGGACATGTGGACGCTGCCGACCGAGGCCGGCGCGCGGATGCTGCCCGGTGCGAACGGCGGCGTCGAATGGTCGCCGATGGCATTCGATCCGCAGACGCGCCTCGTGTACGCGGCGAATCTGCACCAGCCGATGACCTATCAGGTTGCCGACGCCGCGTACCCGGGCGGCAGCAAGCTGTGGCTCGGCGGCGCGTTCAAGACGATTCCGTCCGAACAGCAGTGGGGCAAGCTGTCCGCGGTCAACATCGACACCGGCAAGGTCGTGTGGGACTTCAAGACCGAGCAGCCGCTGATCGGCGGCGTGCTCGCCACCGCGGGCGGCCTCGTGTTCAACGGCGAAGGCAACGGCCTGTTCCGTGCGTTCGACGCGTCGACCGGCAAGAAGCTCTGGGAGTTCCAGTGCGGCGCGGGCGTGAACGCGCCGGCGGTGTCGTACTCGGTGAACGGCAAGCAATACGTCGCGGTCGCGGCCGGCGGCAATACGCAACTGGACTTCAAGCGCGGCAACACGGTGCTCGTGTTTGCGCTGCCGTGACGATGACGGCGCGGTTGGCGGTTCTATCGGTCGTTCGATGCGCGGTGGCCCGGTTGGCGATTCGATCGCGTGTCGCGCGCGCATTCCCGCATGCAGGACGGCGCGCGCGCATGGTGTGTTTGCGTTTGTGTTTGCGCTTACGTGCCGGCTCCGGCGCCGTCTCTCGACCGCGACCGCGGGCGTTGCCGCTGTATTTCTGGCCGCTGTTATGCATCGCCGCGGCGCTGCCGGCGCCGGCGCATGCCGACGCCGAGGCCGGTAAAGCGAAGGCGCAAGTCTGCGCGGCGTGTCACGGCCCGCTAGGCAATTCGACGAACCCCGACTACCCGGTGCTGGCCGGTCAGACGCAGCGCTATCTGTACCTTGAGTTGAAGGACTTCAAGGAAGGCCGGCGCAGCGATCCGCGCATGTCGCCGGTCGCGGCGACGCTATCGCGCGAAGACATGCAGGATCTCGCCGACTATTTCTCGCAGCAACGGCCCGCGCCAATCAAGGTCGACGCGGACGCGGCGAGCATCGACGCCGGGCAGCGCAAGGCGGCGGAAGTGCTGTGCACGATGTGCCACCTCGGCGGATTCACCGGACAGAACGAAATACCGCGCGTGGCCGGCCAGTATCCGCAATACATCGCGAAGCAGTTGCGGGATTTTCGTTCGCACACGCGCACCAACGACGCAGGCAACATGACGAGCGTCACGCGCAATCTGTCGGACGACGACATCCGAAACCTGAGCGTGTATGTCGGCAACCTGCAATAAGCGATGTCGAACGCCGTGGCGACGAGAGCACGACGAAAACGCGACGAGAGCACGACGAATGAATCGCGACCCGGAAAACAGCGCCCCGAGGAGACGCATCATATGAAACTCGCCGGATGGGCCGTATGCACGGTGGTATCGCTAGGCGTCGCATGCGCTGCACCGTTGCCGGCGCACGCAGCCGACGCAAGCGACGCACCCGACCAAAGCGTGAACCAGCAACTGCTCAACGCCGCGCGCAGCGACGACCAGCACGCGGTCGAAGCCGCATTGAACGCGGGCGCGGCCGTCGATTCGCGCAACCGGATCGGCGACACGCCATTGATCACCGCGTGCAAGAAAGGCTCGAGCGCGATGGCCCGCATGCTGGTCGAGCATGGCGCGAACGTACAGCAGGCCGACGTGGCCGGCATTACGCCGCTGATGGCCGCTGCCTACGGCGGCGACGCGCAGACGCTCAGTCTGCTGCTCGCGCACGGCGCGGATACCGGCGCGACCGACCGCGTCGGCAAGACCGCGATGGAATACGCGGCGGGCCAGGGCAACACCGAAGCGGTCAAACGGCTGCTCGATACGGGCCTCGACGTGAACCGCCGCTACAAGAACGATCTGACCGCGCTGATGTGGGCCGCGGGCTACGACCGCACGGACACGGTCAAACTGCTGCTTGCGCGCGGCGCCGATCCGTCGTTACGCGACAATCGCGGCATGACCGCGATGGACATCGCCGCGCAAACCCACTCGAGCCAGGTGGCGACGCTTCTGTCCACGCACTAGTACGCGTGTTCCGCACCCACCGTAAACACCGCGACCGATCCGCTCAGGCGCGTCGCCTGTTCGTCGAGCGAGCCCGCCGCCGCCGCGGCCTGCTCGACGAGCGACGCGTTCTGCTGCGTCACCTCGTCGATCTGCACGACCGCCTGGTTCACCTGTTCGATGCCCCGGCCCTGCTCCTCCGAAGCATGCGCGATCTCGCCGATAATCGACGCGACCTGACGGATCGCCTGCTGCACCTGCGCCGTCGTGCGACCCACTTCCTCGGCCTGACTCGACCCCGCGCGGATCGTGCTGACCGAGCGCTCGATCAGGTCCTTGATCTCTTTCGCCGCGGCCGACGAGCGCTGCGCAAGGCTGCGCACTTCCGCCGCGACGACGGCGAAGCCGCGCCCCTGTTCGCCGGCGCGCGCCGCTTCCACCGCGGCGTTCAGCGCAAGGATGTTGGTCTGAAACGCGATGCCTTCGATTAGCGACGTGATCTCGGCGATCTTCGCCGAGCTCGACGCGATCTCGCTCATCGTGCCGACCATCCGCTCGACCGACTGCGTGCCTTCATCCGAGATGCGCGACGTGCTGAGCGCGAGCGAACTGGCTTCTTTCGCGTTGTCCGCGTTCTGCTGCACGGTGACGGTCAGTTGCGCGAGGCTTGCCGCGGTTTGCTGCAGCGACACCGCCTGCTGTTCGGTGCGCGTCGACAGATCGAGGTTGCCTGCGGCGATCTGCTTCGAGGCGCTGCCGACCGCATCGCTCGAGCGCCGCACGTCGGCGACCACTTCCGTGATGCGCGTGAGCAGGCGATTCAGCGCAGCGGCGGTGTTGCCGATCTCGTCGCTCCGCTCGACGCTCGCCTGCCGCGACAGATCGAGCGTTTGGCTCACCTGTTGCAGCGTGTCCTGCAAATGATTCAAGCCATTGCGGATCAGCCGGTACAGATGCATGCCGAAGCCGGCGGTCGCGATCAGCGCCGCCGCGACGATCGCGATCATCCAGCCGAACACGGTCCTGAACTGCGCGGTGTTTTCGTCGCGAATCGCCTGGCTGCGCGCGATGTCGTGATCGAGGTGATCGTGCAGGCCTTTATCGAGCGCGAGCGCGGTGGTATGAACTGCGCCTCCGTCGTGCAGCATCGCCAGCGCGCCGTCCCGGTCGCCAGCGCGCAGCTTGTCGAAGAACTGGCTGCGTGCGCCGCGATAGGCCGCCATATGCGCGCGATCCGCGTCGAGCATTTTCGCGGCCGTATCGTCGGCGGCGACGTAGGCGGACACGTCCTGATCGAAGCGCCGGTCGGCATCGGCGACCAGCGCGACGATATCGGCGCGGCTCGCGTCGTCGATGCCGTCGACCACGTACCGGTATGCGTTCAGGCGCATATCGGCGACATCGTCGAGCGCCATCGAGATCGATTTGAGCCCCGGAATCGTGCGCGACTCGAGTCCGTCGACGCGCTGATTCGATGCATACAGTTGCACGAGGCCGTAGCCGCCGACGAACACCAGCGCGATAAGCGCCACGGCGAGGGTGATCACGAGTCGACGAACGATGGTCATGGCTAGCTGTCGGAGTGGAACGCGGGCGCGCGCCAGACTGTCCACAGGACGTCGCACCCGATAGCCGCCCTGACGACCACGTTTACGGGCGCGTCGGGGCCGACTTGAGCGGCTTTGCGAAAAAAACGCTCCACCGCGCGCTGAACTTCGCTGTGCGAGCGGAAACTTCGCACGGATTCGAGGCGGCAGCTTTCAAATCACCTGGCACTGCCCGTCATTTGACGCGCGCCAACCTCGGTCAGATTTCATTCTGTCAGCCGCGGATGCGCGCTCAAGCAACCGGGTATGAATGGCGCTAGCCTGATAAACGCGCTTCTCGCAATACTCCCTTGCAACCAGCGGCACTTTCACGAGACTTCCCATGCCCCCCCGCCGAGGACGCTCGATCGAAGTGGATTTTTTCCGCGGTGTCGTGCTGATCGTCATCGTGCTGGATCACATTCCCGGCAGTGTGCTGTCGCATCTGATGCTGCACACGTATGCGCTATGCGATTCCGCCGAAGTGTTCGTGTGTCTCGGCGGCTATGCGTCGGCGGCCGCGTATGACGCGGTGCTCGCGAGGCGCGGCTCGCAAGCGGCCCGCCAGCGCTTTTTCAGACGCAGTGCCGAGATCTACCGTGCGTACCTGCTGACCGCGGTGCTGACGCTGCTGTCGGGCGCGGTGCTTGCGCTCTTTCATCTGAACCGTCCGATGGTCGAGCTGACCGGCTGGCCTTCGTTCTCCGGTGCGCCATTGCGGGAGACCTTCGATATCGCGGTGCTGCGCCGGCAGCCGTATTTGTCGAGCGTGCTGCCGATGTACGTGATGTTTCCGGTGCTCGTGCCGTTTATGGTGCCGCTCGCAAAGCGTTCGGCGGGCACGGCGCTCGCGTTGAGTGTCGCGGTCTGGCTCGCGGCGCGTCCGCTGGCCGCGCTGTTGCGCATCGACGATGTCGGCGACTGGGCTTTCAATCCGTTTGCATGGCAATTGATGTTCGTGCTCGGTATCCTGTGCAGGGTGAGGCCCGTCAGCGAAGGGTTCCTCGCGTCGAATACGGGGCGCTGGATAACCCGTCTGGCGATTGCCGCCGCGCTCGGCTTCGCTGTCGTCAAGCTGTTTATCCTGACGCAACCGTTGCCCGGTCATCTGAAACAGAACCTGTCGGTGGAACGTGTGATCAATTTCATCGCGATTGCGTGGCTTGCGGTCGTGCTGGTCCGCAGCGGTTTTATCGCGCAGGTCGCGCAGCGCGCGCCCGGCGTCGTCACGGTCGGGCAGATGGGGCTGGTGTGCTTCGTCGGCGGCACGGTGATTTCACTGGTCGTCGATACGGCGACGCCGCGTGCGTTGCACGGCGTCGCGCACGGTCTTGCGGCGCTCGCCGGCGATTTCGTGGCGATCATTGCGGTGCTGATGCTCGCGCGCCTATGGCGCGACTGGAAGCGCGACCCGAGGCGCGCCGCGGTGCGCGGCGCGGACGTGTGATGCGCGTGCGCCCGCCACGGCTTCGCGCGGCGCGCGCGCTGACAGGCGTGAGCGGACTGCTGCTCGTGGTGGCCGCGTTCACGCACGGATGCGCGGCACAGGCGCCGCTCGCGCAGCAGACTCCGCCGCAGTCGACACAACCACTGTCGCAACAGGCGACACAACTACCGACACAACAGCCGCTGCAGCAACCGTCCGCCACGAAGACGCTGCACTGCTCGAATCTGACAGGCATCACGCTGCCGCCGAAAACGATCGCGCTGCCGACCAACGGCGTGCAGATCGATTCCGCGACGCTGATACCCGCAAGCGCGGCGGGCAACGAAGCCGGCGACTATTGCCGGATCACCGGCAGCATCAAGGCGCTGAAAACCGGCACGCCCGATATCCGCTTCGACCTGAATTTGCCGCGCAACTGGAACGGCCGCGCGCTGCAGCTGGGCGGCGGCGGATACAACGGCGTGGTGGTGAGCGGCCTCGGCACGATGCCGTTTTCGCCGCAGCACGCGCCGCTCGCCGAGGGCTATGCGACCTTCGGCGACGATTCGGGCCACGTCGGCAACTCATCGCTCGCGGTGTTCGGCCTGAACGACGAAGCGGTCGTCAACTTCGGCTACGCGCACCTGAAGAAGTCGCATGACGCGGCGCTTGCGCTGATCAGGCTTGCGTACGGCCGCGCGCCGGACAGGATGTACTTCGCCGGCGGCTCGACCGGCGGACGCGAAGGCTATACGGTGATGCAGCGGTATCCGGACGACTACGACGGCGTGATCGCCGATTCGCCCGCGCTCAACTTCACCGGCGTGCGGCTGATCGGCGTGAAGGTCGGCGAAGCCGAGTACGCGACGCCCGGCGGCTTCGTGCCGCCGCCGCTGCTCGAGCGCGTCTACCAGCGCTCGCTCGCGGTATGCGACAAGCTCGATGGCGCGTCGGACGGCATCGTCAGCGACGTCCCCGCGTGCCGCAAACGCGAGGCGGAAGTGATCGACACGCTGCGTTGCACGCCGCCGCCCGGGTCGGGCCGGCACGCCGGCCCGCGCGGCGAACGCGCGAGCGCGCACG
>NZ_CADIKF010000075.1 GCF_902859875.1 Paraburkholderia solisilvae
CGCCGCGCCCGCTGCGCAGCAGGCGGCGCCGGCCGCGGCTCCCGCCGGTGGCGGCGGCGTGCAGGAAGTGAAGGTGCCGGACATCGGCGACTACAAGGACGTGCCGGTCATCGAGATCGCGGTGAAGGTCGGCGATCGCGTCGAGAAGGAACAGTCGCTGGTCACGCTCGAATCGGACAAGGCGACGATGGATGTGCCGAGCCCAGTCGCCGGCGTCGTCAAGGAACTGAAGGTGAAGGTCGGCGATACGGTGTCCGAAGGCACCGTGATCGTGCTGGTCGAAGGGGCGGGCGCAGCTGCCGCACCGGCCGCCGCACCCGCCGCGGCCGCACCGCAGAAGACCGCTGAAGCGCCGTCCGACGCGCCGCAAAAGCCGGCCCCCGCGCCCGCCGCGGCGCCGTCCGCGCTCGCGCAGGCGCCGGTGATTCCGGCCGGCGAGGGCGGTGCGTATCGACCGAGCCATGCATCGCCGTCGGTGCGCAAGTTTGCGCGCGAACTCGGCGTCGACGTCGCACGTGTGCAGGGTTCCGGTCCGAAGGGCCGCATTACGCAGGACGACGTCACCGCCTTCGTGAAGGGCGTGATGACCGGCCAGCGCGCGGCGCCTGCCGCAGCGGCGGCTGGCGCCCCGGCAGGCGGCGGCGAACTGAACCTGCTGCCGTGGCCGAAGATCGATTTCACGAAGTTCGGTCCGGTCGAGCCGAAGCCGCTGTCGCGCATCAAGAAGATCTCGGGCGCGAACCTGCATCGCAACTGGGTGATGATCCCGCACGTCACGAACAACGACGAAGCGGATATTACGGATCTCGAAGCGTTGCGCGTGCAACTGAACAAGGAGCACGAAAAGGCCGGCGTGAAGTTCACGATGCTCGCATTCGTGATCAAGGCCGTGGTGGCGGCGCTGAAGAAATTCCCGACCTTCAATACGAGCCTCGACGGCGACAACCTCGTCTACAAGCAATACTTCCACGTGGGTTTTGCGGCCGATACGCCGAACGGTCTCGTCGTGCCGGTGATCCGCGACGCGGACAAGAAAGGCCTCGTCGATATCGCGAAGGAAATGACGGAACTGTCGAAGCTCGCCCGCGACGGCAAGCTCAAGCCTGAGCAGATGCAAGGCGGCTCGTTCTCGATTTCGTCGCTGGGCGGCATCGGCGGCACGCATTTCACGCCGATCATCAATGCGCCCGAAGTCGCGATTCTCGGTCTGTCGCGCAGCGCGATGAAACCGGTCTGGGACGGCAAGCAGTTCGTGCCGCGCCTGACGCTGCCGATGTCGCTGTCGTATGACCACCGGGTGATCGACGGCGCCGAAGCAGCGCGCTTTAACGCGTATCTCAGTTCGATCCTCGGCGACTTCCGGCGGGTCATTCTTTGATTTTTGCAGCGCGCGCGAGGCGTGGGCCTGATCGTGGTCTCGTCCATGCCTGTGCTGTCGATCCGGTTGAATCCGGCGTGTGCGCCCGTTTGACAAGCGTCGTTCCGTTCGGAGCGGCGCTTGTTTTCGAGCGCCGCTCCGGATTGATCTCGACGGGTTCACCGGCTGCGCTGCAATCCCTCATCAACACGGCAACAAGAGAAGGGGACACTCATGAGTCTCGTCGAAGTTAAGGTGCCGGACATCGGCGACTTCAAGGACGTCGATGTCATCGAAGTCAATATCAAGGCCGGCGACGTCATCGAAATCGAACAGGCGCTGATGACGCTCGAGTCCGACAAGGCATCGATCGAAGTGCCGAGCGATACCGCGGGCACCGTCAAGGAAGTGCGCGTGAAGGCGGGCGACAAGGTATCGGAAGGCACCGTGATCGCGCTCGTCGAAACGGCGGGCGAGGCCGCGCCGGCGAAGGAAGAGACGAAGGCGGCGAAGGAACCGGCCAGGGAGCCAGCCAGGGCGGCCGGGTCGCAACCCGCGGCGCAGGCTGCGCAACCCGCGCAGAAGCAACCGGCTGCCGCGCCGCAGGCCGGCAGTTTCTCCGGCACCGCGGATATCGAATGCGATATGGTCGTGCTCGGCTCGGGCCCCGGCGGTTACTCAGCCGCGTTCCGCTCGGCGGATCTCGGCATGAAGACCGTGCTCGTCGAACGCTATGCGACTTTGGGCGGCGTGTGCCTGAATGTCGGCTGCATTCCGTCGAAGGCGCTGCTGCACACCGCGCTCGTGATCGACGAAGCCGCGGCGCTCGGCGCGCACGGCATCACGTTCGGCAAGCCGCAAGTCGATCTCGACAAGCTGCGCGATTTCAAGTCGAGCGTGGTCAAGAAGCTGACCAGCGGCCTCGGCGGGATGGCGAAGGCGCGCAAGGTCGAAGTGGTGACCGGCGTCGGCGCGTTTGTCGATCCGCATCATATGGAAGTGCAGACCGAAGGCGGCAAGAAGGTCATCAAGTTCAAGAACGCGATCATCGCGGCCGGTTCGCAGGCCGTGAAGCTGCCGTTCATTCCGGAAGATCCGCGTGTCGTCGATTCTACCGGCGCACTCGAGTTGCGCCAGATTCCGCAGCGCATGCTGGTAATCGGCGGCGGCATCATCGGCCTTGAAATGGCCACCGTGTACTCGACGCTCGGCGCGCAGATCGACGTCGTCGAAATGCTCGACGGGCTGATGATGGGCGCCGATCGCGATCTCGTGAAGGTGTGGGAGAAGTTCAACAGCAAGCGTTTCGCAAACGTGATGCTGAAGACGAAGACCACCGCCGCCGAAGCAAAACAGGACGGTATCTATGTGTCGTTCGAAGGCGAGAAGGCGCCGTCTGAAGCGCAGCGCTACGACCTCGTGCTGGTGGCGGTCGGCCGCAGCCCGAACGGCAAGCGGATCGGCGCCGACAAGGCCGGTGTCACGGTGACGGACCGCGGCTTTATCGAAGTCGACAAGCAGATGCGTACGAATGTGCCGCATATCTACGCGATCGGCGATATCGTCGGTCAGCCGATGCTTGCGCACAAGGCCGTGCACGAAGGCCATGTCGCGGCCGAAGTGGCGCACGGCGAGAAGGCGTACTTCGACGCGCTGCAGATTCCGTCGGTTGCGTATACGGACCCGGAAGTCGCATGGGCCGGCAAGACCGAAGACCAGTGCAAGGCCGAAGGGATCAAGTACGGCAAGGCGGTGTTCCCGTGGGCCGCGTCTGGTCGCGCGATTGCGAACGGCCGCGATGAGGGCTTCACCAAGCTGATTTTCGATGAGCAAACGCACCGTGTGATCGGCGGCGGGATTGTCGGCCTGAATGCCGGCGATCTGATCAGCGAGGTGTGCCTCGCGGTCGAGATGGGTGCGGACGCAACCGATATCGGCAAGACGATTCACCCGCACCCGACGCTCGGCGAGTCGATCGGCATGGCGGCCGAGCTGTACGAGGGCGTTTGCACGGACTTGCCGCCGCAGCGCAAGAAGTAAGCTCGCACCGCCTGGCGCCCTCGGCGCCAGCTGAACGCGGCAAACGAAACGGCGCGCTCCTGCAATAGCAGGGCGCGCCGTCATTGTTTGCGGATGATGAATGCCGCAGACAAAAAAATCCCGGCCGGAGCCGGGGTGAACGATACGTTGTTTCGCGTATCGGAGCATCTCGTGGCGAGCGTGCTGTGTGCCACGCTCGCATCTGCTGTCAGCGAAACTTCAGTGACTCGCGGCAGCGCCAGCCCGAATGTGTTCGTATTGCTGAACGTTGTTCGGCCGGCGCCGGTTCGAAGCCCGATGCGTTGAAACCAATCTGAATCGATCAGGCTTGCGCCGCCTTAAGCAGCGGTGGCCTTCTTGGTCGCCGAAGCCGAACGCGACACTTGAGCGGCGGCTTGCGAAGCGGCCTTCGACGCGGCGGTAGCGGCTGCGTTGAAGTTGCTTTCGGCGATTTCGACAGCTTGCTTGGTCGCCTTGTGGACCGTCTCGTACGTCGTGTTCGCGGCGGTGATGGCCGACTTGATCACGGCAACAGCGGTTTCCGAACCGGCCGGCGCGTTCTTCGCGGCGTTCTCGACGAGCGCCTGCACCTTGCGGTTGTGCTCTTCGTACTGCACTTCCGCGACGCGGGTGAATTCAGCCTGCGTAGCCGACGCGATTTCATACAGGTGGCGGCTATACGACAGCACCTTTTCGGCGACCGGCTGGGTGAGGCTAGCCTGCAGCGCGAGCAGTTCTTGCGCGTCCTTCACGGACAGCGCGCGCTGCGCGTTTTCCTGGCCTTCCGCGAGCGTCGACTTGACGACTTGCAGGTTCAGTTCGACCAGCTTCTCGATGCCTTCGAACGCCTTGTTCGTCAGACCGAAGAGAGTATCGAGATTGGCCTTCTGGGCTGCAGCGAATTGCTCAGGGGTCAGCAGAGTCATGTTTACGCTCCTGAAGTACCGGTCCGTCTGGCGCGGACCGAGTTGGGTTGAACCAGTTGGGTCGATTCACGGCCGCGCTGCGAAAAACAGCCTGGCCGGTGATTGGATTGCGCCGCACGGAAACTGACGAAAGAGATATGGTGCGTCGCAGCAATGGTTCCCATTTTAGGACAGCGCCTATCGTTGTCAAGTATTTTTTGTGCATCGCACAATGATGATAATTTATCGAGAAAACAATATGTTATGAAGTATTCGCGGAGTTGCCAAAGCGCATACTTATTGAGTGCTTGCACCGCAATAGTGCGCAAAATTGTGACGTTTTCTGCAACAACGCGGCGTTTCGTGCCCTTCCTAACGAAGTTCGGTGGCCGCGGTAGAATCGCGACGTAAACTAAATCTGACGCGGAACGTTAAATCTTCATCCCGGTCGAATGCGCGGATCGCGGTCTGCAGTGTCTACTTAAGAGCCTGGCTCGAGTTGACTGGTTGCGACAGCGCTTACGTTCCGCTTTGCCGGCGCATTGAGCCAGGTACCCGGTGCACCAGGGCTCGCGACCGTACTTCCCCCGATCAAGCATGTGTGGAAGCTGCCGTTAAGCATGGAAATCGTTTCCATACTGATGGGCGGGATGGTCTGGTGGGCCGATTGATCTTTTTGATGGGACTGCACCTGTCATTGTGTTGCGGCAATTGAGTCTTACAACTCGGTTTAAAGAGTGCTGGTAAGTGCTTCAATTTGCTAATTTTTCGTTGATTCACTACACTGGCGGACAATTCCCTGCCGCTTTACCCAGAACACCAATGAAAACTGACTTGTTTTCGTCACTCAAGTTGATGCACGGCGCGGCGCTCAGCACCGCGTTGTCGGTGGCCGCTTCAATGGTCATCGCGGCGGCATCAGCGATGCCGGTCGATGCGTTTGCCGCGTCGACGGCATCAACGGCAAAGTCCGACAAGGCTGCGAAAAAGCCGGCGAAGAAAGCGGCGGCTGCGCCGGCCGCCAAGGTTTCGAGCCGCTCGTCCGCGGCGAAGAGCGCCAAAGTGGCTGCCGCTGCGAAACGCGACGACGATGACGACGCGCCGCGCGCGGTCTCGAAGAAGCGGCGCGTGAGCTACACGATGAACGGGCGTCACCATTCGGTGGTGCGCCGCGTTGCGTTCGAGCCGCGTTCGCCGACGGCCGGTCAGGCGTTCGGTCTGCACGAGTCGCCGGAAGGCGTCGCGTTGCGCTCGAGCGTCGCTTACGTGGTCGATCAGAATACGCAGGAGCCGGTCTACGACAAGAATTCGCGTTCAGTCGTGCCGATCGCGTCGATCACCAAGCTGATGACCGCGATGGTGGTGCTCGATTCGAAAGAGCCGATGACCGAGTCGATCGAAGTCACCGACGAAGATCGCGATTACGAAAAGAACACGGGCTCGCGCCTCTCGGTGGGCTCGGTGCTGTCGCGCGAAGATATGCTGCATATCGCGCTGATGGCGTCGGAAAACCGCGCCGCCGCCGCGCTGTCGCGTTACTACCCGGGCGGCCGCCCGGCGTTTATGGCGGCGATGAATGCGAAGGCTCGCACGCTCGGCATGGCCGATACGCATTTCGAGAACCCGACCGGGCTGACCAGCCAGAACGTGTCGAGTGCACGCGATCTCGTGAAGATGGTGAGCGCCGCGTATCAATACCCGCTGATCCGCCGTTTCTCGACCGATCACAGCTACGAGGTGTACACCGGCAAGCGCACCATTGCCTATAACAGCACGAATGCGTTGGTGCGTAACCCGTCGTGGGATATCGGTCTGCAGAAGACGGGTTTCATCAATGAAGCGGGCGAGTGCCTCGTGATGCAGGCGACCATCGACAATCGCCCGATGATCATGGTGCTGCTCGATTCGGCCGGCAAGTACTCGCGCTTCGCGGATGCGACGCGTCTGCGCACGTGGATCGACAACGGCGGAGAGCAACGCGTGACGAGCGCGGATGCGAACGGCGCCGGGACCTGATCGACGGACAAATGCCGGGCTGCGGCGGGTTTGCGCAGCGCGGTGCGGTACGGCACGGAGCGCAGCAACTGAAAGCAAAGCCCCGCAGGCGATCTGCGGGGCTTTTTCATTGACGAGCGGTGGTACACAAGCGGTGGTACATGGCGGGCCGACCAGAGCGGCGAGCGATGCGCGGCCGCGGCCACGCAACAAATCAAATCGAATCAACTCAAATCGATCGCGTCGACCGGCGCCGAGCGCGGACTCAAGCCGAGTGAGCAGCCGCGTCCGTCGATGCCGCCTCCGGGTGATAGCCGAGCGATTCGGAAATCACCAGCGCAGTCTTGCTGAGCTGGCCGAGCCACGAATCCTGCAGCCGGTCGGCCGGCGCCGACAGCGACAACCCGGCGACCAGCCGGCCGGTATCGTCGTAGATGCCGGCGGCGATGCAGCGCACGCCGAGCTCCAGTTCTTCGTTGTCGCGTGCGCAGGATTGCTGCCGCACGTGTGTGAGCTCCCGTTCCAGCTTCGCGAGGTCCGTAATGCTGTTCTGCGTGTGTCCGGAAAGGCCGGTGCGCGTCGCGTACGCGCGCACGCGCGCTGCTTCATCCACGGCCAGAAACAGCTTGCCGACCGAAGTCAGATGCAGCGGCGCGCGTCCGCCGATCGCCCGGACCACCTGCATGCCGGAGCGCTCCGAATACGCACGCTCGATATACACGATTTCGTCGCCCTGGCGCACCGACAGATTGACCGTCTGACCCGTCAGCCGATGCAGTTCGCGCATCGGCATCAGCGCGGCGTCGCGTACCGACAGCCGTGCCTTCACGAGATTGCCGAGTTCGAGCAGCCGCATGCCGAGTCGGTAAGTGCCGGGATCGGAACGGTCGACCAGCCGGCAAGTCACCATATCGTTGAGGATGCGGTGCGCAGTCGACGGATGCAGTTCGGTGCGTAGTGCGAGTTCTTTCAGGCTGACCGGGTCGCTGTGCGCGGCGAGCGCATCCAGCAGGCGCATCATGCGCTCGATCACCTGGATCGAGGTTTTGGGATCCGGGTTCGTATCGCTCATGGGGATAAACCGGTGACGCGTCAGGCGACGGAGAGTCGATTGTATCTCGTATGGTGAAAAAAGCGAGCGCCGTGTCGTCGTCGATCTGGCCGGCTTTTTCGCGAACCAGGGGTGGCACGCGTTGGTATCGCTTCGGAAACATCGGATAATCGGGGACGTTTCCCCGGAGGAGGACTCATGCGAGTCGGATTTTTCGTCACCTGCCTGATCGACCTGATGCGGCCGGAAATCGGTTTTTCGGCCATCAAGCTGATCGAGCGCGCCGGATTCGAGGTCGTCGTGCCGCCTGCGCAAACCTGCTGCGGGCAGCCGGCGTACAACTCGGGTGAGCGCGGCATCGCGCGCGATCTCGCCGAAAAGATGCTGCGCGAGTTCGAGCAGTTCGACTACGTCGTCGTGCCGTCGGGTTCGTGTGGCGGGATGGTCCGCGCGCATTACGGCGATCTGTTCGGCGACGATCCGGAACTGATGGGCCGCTTCGGCCGGATGCGGGCCAAGGTGTTCGAGTTGACCGATTTCCTCGTCAATATCGCGAAAGTCGAATTGAGCCCCGGCGAATTCGCCGGACCCGTGACGTATCACGATTCCTGCTCCGGACTGCGCGAACTCGGCGTGAAAAGTCAGCCGCGCGCGCTGCTCGCGCAGGCGGGCGTCGAAGTCGCCGAAATGAAGGGCTGCGAGCACTGCTGCGGATTTGGCGGCACCTTTGCAATCAAATACGGCGATATTTCGACGGCGATCGTCGATGAGAAATGCGAGAACATTCATGCGAGCGGCACGCACGCGGTGGTGCTCGGCGATCTCGGCTGCATGCTGAATATCGAGGGGCGCCTGCGCCGCACCGGCGACACGACCACGCGTGTGTTGCATATCGCACAGGTGCTGGCCGGCGACGCGTGATGCGCGCACGGCGACTGCGTGTTCGTTGCCGTTTGAACGCCGCCGCCGCTCCAGCGCCCCATCGAGCCCCGCCTTCGCCCCGATTGCGCGTGCCTACCTACTTCCGGATTCAATAAACCGTCATGCAAGTTCAATCGATGCAATTCAAGGCGCGTGCGGGCCAGAAGCTCGCCGACCAGCGCTTGCAGCAGAATCTGACGAAGCTGTCGACCAAATTCGTGTCGGCGCGCGCGCAGGTGATGACCGAGATCGACTTTCAGGCGACGCGTGCGGCGCTCAAGGAGCGCCGCAATCGCGCGATCGAGAACCTCGACGTCTGGCTCGAGACTTTCGAGCGCGAAGCGACGCGGCGCGGCGTGACGGTGCTGTATGCCGAGACCACGCAGGACGCGGCGAAGATCATCGCGGATATCGCGCGCAAGCACGACGTGAAGAAGGTGATCAAGACGAAGTCGATGGTCACCGAGGAAATGCGCCTGAACGAGGTGTTCGGCAAGATGGGCGTGCAATCGGTCGAGACCGATCTCGGCGAGTACATCCTGCAGATCAACAACAACGAGCCGCCGAGCCACATCATCGCGCCCGTGCTGCACAAGGATAAAGACGAGATCGCGGACCTCTTCGCGAAGACGCACAACCGGCCGCGCCTCACGGAAGCGCCTGACATGACGCGCGAAGCGCGCGAAGTGCTGCGTCCGCATTTCATGACGGCAGACATGGGGGTGACGGGCGCCAATTTCGTGATCGCCGAAACCGGCTCGGTCGCCCTCGTGACCAACGAAGGGAACGAGGGAATGTGCACGGTGATGCCGCGTGTGCACGTCGCGGTGACCGGCGTCGAGAAAGTGCTGCCGACGCTCGAGGATCTCGCGACCGCGCTGCGCGTGCTGCCGCGCTCGGCAACCGGGCAGTCCATGTCGAACTATTTCTCGCTGTTGACCGGACCGCGCCTTGCCCGCGATCAGGACGGGCCCGAGCATATGTATGTGGTGCTCGTCGACGGCGGGCGTACCGGACTGATCGGCGGCGATTTCCAGGAGATGCTGCGCTGCATCCGCTGCGGCGCGTGCATGAACCATTGTCCGGTGTATCAGAAGGTCGGCGGACATGCGTATGGCTGGGTCTACCCGGGTCCGATGGGATCGGTGCTGACGCCGAGCTACGTCGGACTCGACAAGGCGCTCGATTTGCCGCAGGCGGCGACGCTGTGCGGCGAATGCAATAGCGTGTGTCCAGTCGGTATTCCGCTGTCGGATCTGCTGCGCAAGCTGCGCGAGCGGCAGGTCGAACGGCATCTGCGGCCGTGGCGGGAGCGTATGGGGCTCGCGGTGTGGGGCTACTTCGCGATGCATCCGGCGGTTTATGCGCTATTCACGAAGCTTGCGGTGCGCGTGCTCGAGAAGGTCGGCGGCGACAAGCGTTCGATTGCGCGGCTGCCGTTCGGCGGCGGCTGGACGAAGACGCGTGAGATGCCGGCGCCGGTCGGCAGAACATTCCGCGAACTGTACGCGGCGCAGCGCAGCCACCGCGGGTGAAGGCGGGCGTCGCGCAAAGGCGGCGCGCTGGGTGTGAGACGAGCCGCTAGTGATTGGTTGCCCGCGAGCCATTGTTCGGCGAGACGTCGACCGAGCGCGCGGGCGGAGCCTTTCCGCCGCCGGGATAGCCACCCTGCGCGGGCGGATGGCCGCCACCGCCGGCTGGCGGGCCGCCACCGCCTGTATGCGACGGCGGCTGCGTGTGCGGATTCTGATTGCCGCCTGAGTTCGGGTGCCTTCCGTCATTCCAGTCGCCGCGATAGCCCCGTCTCCAGTACGGATCGCGGTTCGAGGGGCCGGAGTAGCCGCCAAACCCCAGATATACGTTCGACTGCGCGGGCGGGTAGCCGTAGCCATAGTTGTCGTAGCCGTCATAGCCGCCATAGTCGCCGGGAGCGTACCCGTAAGCCGGCGGTGCATTGGCGCCCGGATAGACCGCGCAGCCGCCACAGAGCGCAACTGCGGCAAGCGCGGCGGAAATCAGCGAGAGCGAAGCGTGGGATTCCATCGGATCGGACCTTATGTCGATGCAAGGTTTATGTAACCGGGTCCATCCTCCCACACCGCATCATTACCTTTGTATGTGTTTGTAAGGAATCCTTTCGCGGTCCTGCAGGCGCAAAGGTTCTCGCCGCGTTAATTGATGGCGCACTAACTATTCATGTAAACAGAACTGTCTATTCCGTGGGGGTGGGTTTTTCCGGATTGCGTCCTTATCTACAATTTCACTTTGGCGAAGTGGTGTCCAATCCACCGCCTGGGTTCATTGAGAGAGCGCCATCATGAGAAAGACAATATCGATGTACTGGCCTTTGGCGATCGTTCTGCCGCTTGCCGCGGCTGCGTTTCTGCACCTGTGCGGCAGTGCTGTGAAGCACGCGAGCGCCACACCGCTTGCCGCAAGTGAAGTCACCGCCGAACTGGCGCGTACCGTGTCGTTTGGATTCGTCAGTGACGAAACCGGTGCGCCGGCGCAGAGCGCGCACACGAACGTCACACTGCAGACTCAACCGCTGTAAGCGCCGCGCTGCACAGGACCCGCAGCGGCGCGGCCGTTTGTATAATCGCGTGCAGCTTGCGCTGCCGGATGCCGGCCGCTGATCCGACGGCTAAGTTAGATTCCTACGCTTGCCGTTAGCCGTCCGGACAACTCACAACCTGGCCCATTCGTATCTGCTGACCACGCAGACCGCTCGCCTCACTTTCTGATGAAAACCATCGCCGTTTGCTTCGTTTGCCTCGGGAATATCTGTCGTTCGCCGACCGCTGAGGGTGTGATGCGGCATCAACTGGTTGAAGCGAGACTTGCCGACCGTGTGATCGTCGATTCGGCCGGCACCGGAAACTGGCACGTCGGCGAGGCGCCGGACGAGCGGGCCCAGCAGGCTGCGCGTCAGCGCGGTTACGATCTGTCGCAATTGCGCGGTCGCCAGATCGCGGCCGGCGATTTCGAGCGCTTCGATCTGCTCATAGCAATGGACGATGCGAATGTGGCCGCACTGCGCCGGATTTGTCCGCCGGCTTACCGCGACAAGATTCGTCTGCTGATGGAGTTCGCGCCGCACGGGGATGTCCGCGAGGTCGCGGATCCGTACTTTGGCGACGCAACGGGGTTCGATCTCGTGCTCGACCAGTGCGAAGCGGCATGCAGCGGACTTGTGGCGGCACTCAGCGGCCAACTGGCGACGCGCTAATGTGCGACCGGGGTGCGAACCATGCGCGCGTTCCGGTCCGCGCTCGCCACGCCACGCAGCGATTCGTCTGCTGCGGCCCCCAAATTTTTAAGCAAATGACCCAAATCGGGATAGGGATACTTGACTAAATAGCTCATGTATTTATACTTGAGCAAACTTGTCGAGAATTGCGGTCCCCAAACATCATGAGACTCACCACGAAAGGCCGGTTCGCCGTCACGGCGATGATTGACCTGGCATTGCGCCAGGAGCAGGGCCCGGTGACGCTTGCGGGTATCAGCCAGCGCCAGCACATTTCCTTGTCCTATCTCGAGCAATTGTTCGGGAAATTGCGTCGCCATGAAATCGTCGAGTCCGTGCGCGGTCCGGGCGGGGGCTACAACCTCGCACGCCGTGCGGAAGACGTGACGGTGGCCGACATCATCATCGCGGTCGACGAGCCGCTCGATGCGACCCAGTGTGGCGGCAAAGGCACGTGCGAAGGCTCGAAGCAGCGCGATGGCCACTGCATGACACACGAGTTGTGGTCGACGCTGAACCAGAAGATGGTCGAGTATCTCGATTCGGTTTCGCTGAAGGACCTGGTCGATCAGCAGCGTGCGCGTGAAGCCGCGCCCGCTACCGTGTTGCGCGACCGGCGTACCGAAGCGCCTGCGGTCGAACCGGCACGCGTCGTGCCGAAAGGGCCGAATTCCGTTTTCAATATGGCGGGTTCGTAAGGCAGGGCGCCGCGAAAGCGCACGCAGAGCGTCCCGTGGCGCGTCCGCGCATGAACCCCGCGCATGAACCCTGATAGCCAAAAGCAAAGATGTCCCCGGAGCGATTGATGAATAACGACATTCCCCACCTGCCCATTTACATGGACTACAGCGCGACGACGCCGGTCGATCCGCGCGTGGTGGACAAGATGATTCCGTTTCTGCGTGAGCAGTTCGGCAACCCCGCGTCGCGCAGCCACGCCTATGGCTGGGATGCGGAGCGCGCAGTCGAGGAAGCGCGCGAGCACGTTGCGGCATTGGTGAATGCCGATCCGCGCGAAATCATCTGGACGTCGGGCGCGACCGAGTCGGACAACCTTGCGCTGAAGGGTGCCGCGCACTTCTACAAGAGCAAGGGCAAGCACATCATCACGGTGAAAACCGAGCACAAGGCCGTGCTCGACACCGGCCGCGAACTCGAGCGCGAAGGCTTCGAAGTCACCTACCTCGACGTGAAGGACGACGGCCTGATCGATATCGACGTGTTCAAGGCCGCACTGCGCCCCGACACGATTCTGGTGTCGGTGATGCACGTGAACAACGAGATCGGCGTGATCCAGGATATCGCAACGATCGGTGAAATCTGCCGCGAAAAGGGCATCATTTTCCACGTGGACGCCGCGCAGGCGACCGGCAAGGTCGAAATCGACCTGCAGAAGCTGAAGGTGGACCTGATGTCGTTCTCAGCGCACAAGACGTACGGCCCGAAGGGCATCGGCGCGTTGTACGTGCGCCGCAAGCCGCGCGTGCGCATCGAAGCGCAGATGCACGGCGGCGGTCACGAGCGCGGCATGCGCTCGGGCACGCTGGCCACGCACCAGATCGTCGGCATGGGCGAAGCGTTCCGTCTGGCTCGCGAAGAAATGGCGACCGAGAACGAGCGCATCCGCATGCTGCGCGATCGGTTGCTGCGCGGTCTGTCGCAGATCGAGGAAGTGTATGTGAACGGCGACATGGAACAGCGTGTACCGCACAACCTGAACATCAGCTTCAACTTTGTCGAAGGCGAATCGCTGATCATGGCGGTGAAGGACGTTGCGGTGTCGTCGGGTTCGGCGTGCACGTCGGCGTCGCTCGAACCGTCGTATGTGCTGCGCGCGCTGGGCCGTAACGACGAACTCGCGCACAGCTCGATCCGTTTCACCGTCGGCCGCTTCACGACGGAGCAGGACGTCGATTACGTGATCAACCTGCTGAACACGAAGATTGCGAAGCTGCGCGACCTGTCGCCGCTTTGGGAGATGCACAAGGACGGCGTCGATCTGACGACCATCCAGTGGGCCGCGCACTGACGCGTCACGCACAAACATGTTCGAAGATTGCGTGCGAGCGCAGGTCAAGCGGCAGATTGAATCGAATCAAGGAGTGTCAAGATGGCTTATAGCGATAAGGTGCTGGACCACTACGAAAACCCGCGCAACGTCGGCTCGTTTGCGAAGGACGACGACGCGGTCGGCACGGGCATGGTCGGTGCGCCGGCGTGCGGCGACGTGATGAAGCTGCAGATTCGCGTCGGCGTGGACGGTGTGATCGAAGACGCGAAGTTCAAGACCTACGGTTGCGGTTCCGCGATCGCGTCGAGCTCGCTCGTCACCGAATGGGTGAAGGGCAAGACACTCGACCAGGCGCTCGAGATCAAGAACACGCAGATCGCTGAAGAGCTGGCGTTGCCGCCGGTCAAGATTCACTGCTCGATCCTCGCGGAAGACGCGATCAAGGCGGCGGTCGCTGACTACAAGCAGCGTCACGGCGAGACGGCAGCGCCCGCCGGCGACAAGCAGGCAGCCTGAGCGGGGTCGACCCCGACCCGGGTCGCACCCGCCCGCCGGACGCACGAGCGCGCAGCGCGACGCGCGGACGGGTTGAACCGCTGGTGTAGTGGTCGCAGATAAAGCAGGTGGGCGGCGCAAGTGTGTGTAGGCGCGGGCCGCCCTGTATCGCGGAACGCGCAGCTTCGAAGGCAGGCAGGGTCGCGGCGTAGGGTGTAAGCCCGTGTGGAAACAAGCGCCGCGCAATGAGAAACGCTATGGCAATTACGTTGACCGAAAAGGCAGCACAACACGTGCAGAAGTATCTGACCCGGCGCGGTAAAGGCGTCGGGCTGCGAGTCGGCGTGCGCACGACCGGCTGTTCCGGGCTTGCGTACAAGCTCGAGTATGTCGATGAACTCGCGCCGGAAGACGAGGTGTTCGAATGCAACGGCGTGAAGCTCATCGTGGATCCGAAGAGCCTCGCGTACATCGACGGCACCGAGCTCGATTTTGCGCGGGAAGGATTGAACGAAGGCTTCAAGTTCAGCAATCCGAACGCAAAGGACGAGTGCGGCTGCGGCGAATCGTTCCGCGTGTAAGCGGGCGGGAAGAACGGAAAAGGCGGCCTGTGCCGCCTTTTTTCAATTCGCCAGCGGCTCGCGCCCAGCAAGCGACGTGACTGCTGCTTTGCACGCGCGGCCCTGTCTGCCGCCACCTTCTCGCCGCGATCAGGCTCGTTTTCGACAGACAAAGTAACCCAATGGCAACGCTCAACGACAGCCACTTCGACCTGTTTCATCTGCCCGCGCAATTCGCGCTCGATACGCAGGCGCTCGACGATGCGTACCGCACCGTGCAGGCGCAGGTGCATCCGGACCGCTTCGCCGCGGCCGGCGACGCGCAAAAGCGTATCGCGATGCAATGGGCGACGCGCACGAACGAGGCGTACCGCACGCTGCGCGATCCATTGAAGCGCGCGACCTATTTGCTGTCGCTGCGCGGCATCGATGTCGGCGCCGAGAACAACACGGCGATGGAACCGGCGTTTCTGATGCAGCAGATGGAATGGCGCGAGCGCATCGAAGATGCGGCGGCCGCGAAAAACGTCGGCGAACTCGACGCATTGCTCGCGGAACTGCGCGACGAGGAGCGCATGCGCTTCACGAAGCTCGGCGCGCTGCTCGATAGCGCTGCCGACCAGGCGGCCAGCGAAGCGGTGCGGCAGTTGATGTTTATCGAGCGCGTTGCCGCGGAAACCGGCGCACAAATCGAGAAGCTCGAAGACTGAGCGCCGCGCGTGCAGCATAGCGTGACGCGCATATCGCGCATGCCGAGCCCGTCGGGAATCGCAACAGCAGCGGCCGCGGTTTGATTCCGCAATCACCCATAATCCAGCACGGGGCGCAACGTTCCCCGAAGAAGACTCCAGATGGCTTTACTGCAAATCTCTGAACCCGGTATGGCGCCCGCACCGCATCAGCGGCGTCTCGCAGTCGGTATCGATCTCGGCACGACGAACTCGCTGGTCGCCGCAGTGCGCAGCGGGGTGCCCGACGTATTGCCTGACGAGGACGGCCACGCGCTGCTGCCTTCCGTGGTCCGCTATCTGGAAAAGGGCGGCCGCCGCATCGGCCGCACGGCGAAAGCCGAAGCGGCGACCGATCCGCGCAACACAATCGTGTCGGTCAAGCGCTTTATGGGGCGCGGCAAAAGCGAAGTGGAGGGTGCCGAAAACGCGCCGTACGATTTCGTCGACGCGCCCGGCATGGTGCAAATTCGTACTGTCGACGGCGTCAAAAGCCCGGTTGAAGTGTCGGCGGAAATTCTCGCGACGCTGCGCCAACGCGCGGAAGACACGCTGGGCGACGAGCTGGTCGGCGCGGTGATCACGGTGCCCGCGTATTTCGACGAAGCGCAGCGTCAGGCAACCAAAGACGCCGCGCGTCTTGCCGGCCTGAGTGTGCTGCGCCTGCTGAACGAACCGACCGCCGCAGCCATCGCTTACGGGCTCGATAACGGCGCCGAAGGACTCTATGCGGTGTTCGACCTTGGCGGCGGCACGTTCGACCTGTCGATCCTCAAGCTCACGAAGGGCGTGTTCGAAGTGCTCGCGGCAGGCGGCGATTCGGCGCTCGGCGGCGACGACTTCGACCACGCGCTGTACCGTCATGTGCTCGCGCAGGCGGGCCTCGCGCAGCAGACGCTCAAGCCCGAAGACGTGCGCCTGCTGCTCGACACGGTGCGTGAGACGAAAGAGGCGCTATCGAGCGCGCCGCAGGCGAGGCTCGACGTCACGCTATCGAACGGCGTGCGGATCGATCAGACCGTCGACGAGCCGACCTTCGCGGCTGTTGCCGAAGCGCTCGTGCAACGCACGCTCGGGCCGACGCGCAAAGCGCTGCGCGACGCGAAGGTGACGCCGGCCGAGATCAAGGGCGTGGTGCTGGTCGGCGGCGCGACGCGCATGCCGGTGATCCGCCGCGCGGTCGAGGCGTTTTTCGGCCAGCCGCCGCTGATCAATCTCGACCCGGATCAGGTCGTCGCGCTCGGCGCGGCGATCCAGGCGGATCTGCTCGCCGGCAACCGCGGCGGCGAAGGCGACGAGTGGCTGCTGCTCGACGTGATTCCGCTGTCGCTTGGCGTCGAAACGATGGGCGGCCTCACCGAAAAAATCATTCCGCGCAATTCGACGATTCCCGTCGCGCGCGCGCAAGATTTCACCACGTTCAAGGACGGTCAGACCGCGATGGCGATCCACGTCGTGCAGGGCGAGCGCGAACTCGTATCGGATTGCCGGTCGCTCGCGCGCTTCGAGTTGCGCGGCATTCCGCCGATGGCGGCGGGCGCCGCACGCATCCGCGTCACGTACCAGGTCGATGCGGACGGACTGCTGTCGGTGTTCGCGCGCGAACAGCATTCGGGCGTCGAGGCATCGGTGGTCGTGAAGCCGTCGTACGGTCTCGCCGACGACGACATTGCGCGCATGCTCGAAGACAGCTTCAGCGCGGCGGAAGTCGATATGCACGCGCGTGCGTTGCGCGAGGCGCAAGTCGACGCGCAGCGGCTCGTCGAAGCGACGGATGCGGCACTGGCGGCGGACGGCGAACTGCTCGACGCAGATGAGCGCGCCACGCTGGATACGCTGCTCACGGCGCTGCGCAACGTCGCGCAAAGCAACGACGCGGACACCGTCGAAGCGGCAACCAAGGCGCTTGCGGCCGGCACCGATGAATTCGCGGCGCGGCGCATGAACAAAAGCATCCGCCGCGCGCTCGCGGGCCGCAAGCTCGACGAGATCTGAACCGGGTCGGACCGGGGTTGGACCTGGTCCGGCGCCGAACAGTCGTCTCTCTGTCATACGGCGCGTGCCAAAATCGGACGCGCTCTCAGTAAAATAACAGGATGGTGCCGGGCGGCATCGGACTGGTACCCAGCGGAATCCTTATGCCTCAAATCGTTGTATTGCCTCACGTCGAACTGTGCCCGGAAGGCGCGGTGATCGACGCCGTGCCGGGCAAGAGCATCTGCGACACGCTGCTCGAGAACGGTATCGAAATCGAGCACGCGTGCGAAAAATCATGCGCGTGCACGACATGTCATGTGATCGTGCGCGAGGGCTTCGATGCGCTCGAACCGTCTGAAGAAGACGAGGACGATCTGCTCGATAAAGCCTGGGGACTCGAGCGCGAGTCGCGGCTCTCGTGTCAGGCGATCGTGCCGGAGGGCGACGACCTCGTCGTCGAGATTCCGCGTTACTCGATTAATCACGCGAAGGAAAATCACTAACAGGAGCATGCGACCATGAAGTGGACCGATACGCAGGACATCGCGATGGCGTTGACGGACAAACACCCGGACATCGACCCGCAACAGGTGCGGTTCACGGATCTGCATCGCTGGGTGATGGAACTGGACGGTTTCGACGACGACCCGAATCGCTCGAACGAGAAGATTCTCGAAGCGATTCAGGCCGCGTGGATCGAAGACGCGGATTATTGATTCACATCGCGCGCGGGCTGCACAGCAGCAGCCGGCAGCGAAGACAAACAAAAAGGCGATTCCCGAAGGGAGTCGCCTTTTTGCATCGAGCATCGAGGAGCGCAAGCCGCGCGATCAGATCAACCCGCGACCAGCGTGCCGTTTTCGATCCGCACGCGCTCGCCTTGCTGGAACGGCGGCGGCTCGTGATACGTGAAGTAGCGGATGTGGCCATTCTCCATCCGCACGCGCACCGAATAGGCGGTGGTCGTGCGCAAGTGCTTTTCGACCGAGTTGCCCGCAAACCCGCCGCCGACCGCGCCGAGCAGCGTCATCGCCGTGCGTCCGCCGCCACGGCCGAACTGATTGCCGATCACGCCGCCGGCAACGGCGCCGCCGACCGCGCCAATCCCGGTGCCGTGGCCTTCCTGCTTCACTTCCGAAATCGCGATCACGGTGCCGCAGCTCGAACACGCTGCCGGAGGCGCCGGCTGTGGCTGTGCCTCCTGCTGGACCGGCACCGGTTGCGGCTGCTGTGCCGCATATTGCGCGGGCGGCGCCTGCGTGGGAGCAGGGGCGGGCGCCTGTGGCTGCTGCACCGCAGCCTGCGGTTGTTGTTGCTGTTGTTGCGCCGCGTACTGCGCCGGATTAGCCGGCTGCGCGGTGTCGACTACCGGCTGCGACGCAATCTGCGCAGCTTGTGTCTGGCTGGACTGCGCGCTGTCGCTCGACGCTTTCGGGAACAAGCCGGTGATGGCGGCAGTGGCCGCGAGGCTGGCGACGATCACGGCGCCCGCCGCGGTTGCGATCAGCGGATGCAGGCGGCGCGGCGACGAAGAAGATGAGTTGTTTGGATTGTCCATGTTTGGCCTCCGTCTCGAACAGAGTCGACCCTTGTTGATACCTTCAGTGTCCGACAACCGGCCGGACCCATGGTTTCAATTTGTAACGTGATCTGTATCGAACGAACGGTGGCGTCGCGGGGCGCTGCATTCTGCTGGCTCGCGCATTGCACGTCTTGCCCGCACGATTTACCGATAGTTACAAACGATCGAATGGACGCGCACCAAAGACAACGCCCGCACACGGCGGCGAACCGTATGCGGGCGCTGACGCGAATGTCCTAACGCGGCGCGACAGGTATTACGCGGCGGCGCGTCAGTCTTCGCGACGCAGATGCGGGAACAGGATCACATCGCGAATGCTCGGGCTATCGGTGATCAGCATCACGAGGCGATCGATACCGATACCGCAGCCGCCGGTCGGCGGCATCCCGTATTCGAGCGCGCGGATATAGTCGGCGTCGTAGTACATCGCCTCCTCGTCGCCGGCGTCTTTCTGGTCGACCTGCTTGCGAAAGCGCGCGGCCTGATCTTCCGGATCGTTCAGTTCCGAGAAACCGTTCGCAATCTCACGGCCGGTGATAAACAGCTCGAAGCGCTCGGTAATGCCTTCGACCGAGTCCGATGCGCGCGCGAGCGGCGACACTTCGATCGGATAATCGATGATGTACGTCGGCTCCCACAACTGCGCTTCCGCCGTCTCTTCGAAGAGCGCGAGTTGCAGCGAACCGAGCCCCGCGTTCAGGAACTTCGGCTCGTTGGTGTTCACGCCGAATTTCTTGAGCTCCGTGCGCAGGAATGCCGCGTCCGTCAATTGCGCTTCCGTGTACTGCGGTGCGTGTTTGAGAATGGCCTGCGTGATGGTGAGCCGATGGAACGGCTTCGACAGATCGAGTTCGCGCCCCTGGTAATGGATGGTCGCGGTGCCGAGCGCATCGACGGCCGCCTGACGGATCAGCCGCTCGGTGAAGTCCATCAGCCACGTGTAGTTGGTGTACGCGGCGTAGAACTCCATCATCGTGAATTCCGGATTGTGGCGCGGCGACACGCCCTCGTTGCGGAAATTCCGGTTGATCTCGAACACGCGCTCGAAGCCGCCGACGACAAGCCGCTTCAGATACAACTCGGGCGCGATACGCATGAACATCTGCATATCGAGCGCATTGTGATGCGTGACAAACGGCTTGGCCGCCGCGCCGCCCGGAATGGGGTGCAGCATCGGCGTCTCGACTTCCATAAAGTTCGCGTCCGACATGAACTTGCGGATCGACGAGATTGTCTTCGTGCGCGCCATGAAGGTCTTGCGCGCTTCGGGCGTAACGATCAGATCGACATAGCGCTGGCGATAGCGCATTTCCTGATCCGCGAGGCCGTGGAACTTGTCCGGCAGCGGGCGCAGCGCTTTCGACAACAGCCGCAGTTCGGTGCAGCGCACCGACAGCTCGCCCTTGTTCGTGCGAAACAGCACACCGCGCGCCGCGACGATGTCGCCGAGGTCCCACTTCTTGAACGCGTCGTATGTGGCCTCGCCGACGTCGGCCGGCGTGATGAAGAACTGGATCTGACCCGAGCCGTCCTGCACCGTGGCGAAGCTCGCTTTGCCCATCACGCGTTTCAGCATCATGCGGCCGGCGAGCGCGACGCCGAGCGCTTGTGTTTCCAGCGCTTCCTTGTCGGTGTCCGCGTATTGCGTCTGCAGGTCGGCGGCGTGGTGGGTCGGCTGGAAGTCGTTCGGGTACGCGATGCCTTGCTCGCGCAGCGCGCGCAGCTTGTCGCGGCGTTCCGCGATGATCGAGTTTTCTTCGTCGGCCGTGGCGGGGGTCTGGGTCGTCGGTTCGGTCATGATGTGCAAATCAAATGCCCTGTTTCAGGCTGGCGCTGATGAATGCGTCGAGATCGCCGTCGAGCACACTCTTCGTGTTGCTGATTTCGACGTTGGTGCGCAGATCTTTGATGCGGCTATTGTCGAGCACGTACGAGCGGATCTGGTGTCCCCAACCCACGTCCGACTTGCCCGCTTCGAGCTTGTCCTGCTCGGACTGGCGCTTGCGCATTTCCGCTTCGTAGAGGCGCGACTTCAGCATCGCCATCGCTTCCGCGCGGTTGCGGTGCTGCGAGCGGTCGTTCTGGCACTGCACGACGATGCCGCTCGGAATGTGCGTGATCCGCACCGCGGAATCGGTCTTGTTGATGTGCTGACCGCCCGCGCCGGAGGCGCGGAATGTATCGATGCGCAAGTCCGCCGGGTTCACGTCGATCTCGAACGAGTCGTCGATTTCCGGATACACGAAGACCGACGAGAACGACGTATGGCGACCGCCCGACGAATCGAACGGCGACTTGCGCACGAGGCGGTGGATGCCGGTTTCGGTGCGCAGATAGCCGTACGCGTATTCGCCTTCGACCTTGATCGTCGCGCTCTTGATGCCGGCGACGTCGCCTTCCGATTCCTCGAGCACTTCGGTCTTGAAGCCCTTGCGCTCGCAGTAGCGCAGATACTGGCGCAGCAGCATCGACGCCCAGTCGCACGCTTCGGTGCCGCCGGCGCCGGCCTGGATATCGATAAACGCGTTGTTCGGGTCGGCCGGGTTGGAAAACATCCGGCGGAATTCGAGGTCTTCGATGCGCGCCTGCAGCTTGCCCGCATCGTCTTCGCACGCGACGAGCGTCGCTTCGTCATTTTCTTCGCGGGCCATGTCGAACAGGTCCTGCGTGTCGCGCAGGTCGTTGTCGAGCGACGAGAGGACCTCGACGACGCCTTCGAGCAGCTTCTTTTCCTTGCCGAGCGCCTGCGCGTGCTGCGAGTCGTTCCAGACGTTCGGGTCTTCGAGTTCCCGGTTGACTTCGACGAGCCTTACTGCTTTGGCATCGTAGTCAAAGATACCCCCGTAGCTCGCCCGCGCGCGTGCGCAGGTCCGCCAGAGAGGCTTCGATCGCGTTGAGACGTTCCGCTTCCATGTCGATCTTGTGAGGCTTCGTAAAAAGGTGAAATTATAGCCGATCGACGGCCCGTGACGGCCCGTGTTCCGTGGATTTCCCGCGGATTTCCGGCAAATTCGACGACCATTCGCCAGGATTTCGCACGACCCGCCGTCTCGCGCCGTTCTACTACGCAAGGAGCCGCGCGACTGCGCGAAAGGACGCGTGATGAGCACGCGCGACCTTGGGCTCTACGGGATAGCGCCGCGCATCGGCCGCACCGGCCATCACCTGCTTCAGGCCCGCTCCTGCGGCGCGCGTGCCCCGCGACGCGTTGCCGCGCGCTCACGCACGGTCTAAACGCAAAACGGCATGCCCCGGCGCTAGCCGAGCGCGTGCTCGACGATCAGCTGCACGCGCGACACGCCATTCCACGTATCGCGCGACAGCCGATACGCGACCGTCGCGCGTGCAGGCAGCGTGTCGGTGTGGTTGAACCAGATCGCGCTAAAGCGCTGACGGCCGCGCGCGAGCTGCAATTTCAGGTGCTTGTCCTTGACGAGCGCCTGCGACATCACGTCGAACTCGCCGGAAAAGAGCGGCGCCGGAAAGCCCTGTCCCCACACGGCCGCGTCGAGCATCTCGACGAATTGCGGCGTGAAGTACGCCTCTTCGAGATCGCCGTCGGTTTCGACCGTGCGCGCGAGCGCGTCATCGGACAGCCACTCGCGGCCGACCGCTTCGAACGCCGCCGCAAAGCGCGGCAAATCGGTGGTCGCGAGCGTCATGCCGGCGGCCATCGCGTGACCGCCGAAGCGCACGATCAGGTCCGGCTCGCGCTTCGAGATCAGATCGAGCGCGTCGCGCAGATGAAAGCCCGGAATCGAGCGGCCCGAGCCTTTGATGAACGTGCCGCTGTCGTCGGCGAGCGCGAACGTGAACGACGGACGATGGAACTTCTCCTTCAGCCGTCCGGCGACGATGCCGATCACGCCCTGATGCCAGCTTGCGTTGAAGAGGGCGATGGTCGCGGCGCCGGCGGGGTCGACGGCGGCGAGATCGTCGAGCGCCTGTTGCTGCATGCCGGCTTCGATTTCGCGGCGCTCGCGGTTCATCGCGTCGAGTTGCTGCGCGAGCTGCCACGCGCGGCCGACGTCCTCCGTGGTCAGGCATTCGATGCCGAGCGACATATCGGCGAGCCGTCCCGCCGCATTGAGCCGCGGCCCGAGTGCGAAGCCGAGATCGAAGCCGGACGCGCTGCGCGCGTCGCGGCCCGCGGCGCGAAACAGCGCGGCGATGCCCGGCTGCATGCGGCCGTTGCGAATGCGTTGCAAGCCTTGCGCGACCAGCACGCGGTTATTGCCGTCGAGCTTCACGACGTCCGCGACCGTGCCGAGCGCGACCAGATCGAGCAGACCGTCGAGACGCGGTTCGGGACGCGCGTCACCGAACGCGCCGCGTGTGCGCAGTTCGGCACGCAGCGCGAGCAGCACGTAGAACATCACGCCGACGCCCGCGATGCATTTGCTCGGGAACGTGCAGCCCGGCTGGTTCGGATTGACGATCGCACGGGCGGCGGGCAGTTCGTCGCCGGGCAGATGGTGATCGGTGACGAGCACGTCGATGCCGAGCGCGTTCGCCGCCGCGACGCCGTCGACGCTCGCAATGCCGTTATCGACGGTGATCAGCAGGTCGGGCTTGCCGGCCGGCCGCGCCGCCGCGAGCGCGACGATCTCGGGTGTGAGGCCGTAGCCGTATTCGAAGCGGTTCGGCACGAGGTAGTCGATCTGCGCGCCGAACATCCGCAGTCCGCGCACGGCGACCGCGCAGGCGGTCGCGCCATCGCAGTCGTAGTCCGCGACCACCAGCATGCGGCGCCTAGCCTCGATCGCATCGGCGAGCATCGCGGCGGCCGTCTCGCAGCCGCCCAGCGCAGCCGGCGGCACGAGACGCGCGAGGCCGGTTTCGATCTCATCGGGCAGACAGACGCCGCGCGCCGCATACAGGCGCGCAAGCACCGGATGCAGTCCGTGGCGGGTGAGGGCTTCGGCGTCGGCGGGCGGACACGCGCGGGTAACGATACGGATCATGCGATGGCGGTCAGGGCATTGCGGCCCGCGGCGAAAAGGGTGACGGGGACGGCGCGCGGCTCGCAGCGAAAGCGATGGCAGCGGACCAGATAGTTGACGGAAACGCTCATGCGCGCCCGGTCATTCGATGAAAAGCGAAGCGAACAGACGGCGCCGCCAGAACTTGCGCAGATTGCCGCGCGTCACGGCAAGCGTGACCGAGCCCGTGTCGCCGCACAGCGTGAGACCGAGCTCCGCGAGTTCGCCGGCCTGCAGCGCGGCGAGCGCCGGCGCGAACCAGTCCTGCTCGAGCGCGGCGAACGCGGCGTTCCAGTTCGCCCAGTCCTGCGTGATATACGGCACGGAAAACGGGTCGAGTTCGACGAGCGTGTCGGCCGACGTGCTCGCGGCCTGCGCCACGTCGTTCACGCGCAGCTCGGCGAAAGTGTGCGGCGGCGCGCCGGTCGCGACCTGCGCGGCGAGCGCGAGGCCGCGTGTCGCGGCGGCGTTGGACAGCACGCGGGCAAACGGGCTCGTGACCGGGCGCGCGACGCCTTGCGCGTGAAACCAGATCGAATTGACCGCGGGCAGCCCGCGCGCTTCGCGGGCTTCGTTGACCGGGTGTTCGAACCACGCCATCTGCACTTCGTTCTGCAACTTCATCCATGCGCGCGAGCGTTCGCCGGTATGCGCTTCGTGCGGCAGCCAGATTTCGATGTTGCGGCCGCTCGCGCGCAGCGGCGATGCGCCGGCCAGCGTGCCGAACGCATCGCTCGACAGATACCAGCGCGACGGCTGCGGCGCCTCGATGCGCACGCCGAGTTCTTCGATCAGCGGACGGGCGATCGCGAGCAGCGTCGCGGCATCGGCGTCGGACAAGTCGAGCGACGCCGGGTCGATCAGCACCAGATGATCGTGCGCGATCCGCACGTGGACCGGCTGCACGCAGGCCCAGCTTGCGTGACCGGGGTCGCCGCCGTCGGCGAGCAGCATGTAGGGCGCAAGCGGCGCCTCGTCGGCGGCGGAGCTGCCGGCGGTGACGGACGGTGTCGCCGCGGGCGCCGCCGGCAGCACGCCGAAGCGGTTCGCGACCCACCGCTCGTGCGGCAAGGTGCGCTGAAAATCTTCGCCGATCACCCGTTCGACGAGCGTCGCGCGCGCGACCAGCTTGTCGAGTGCGGGAATCTGGAGACCATGCAGGGCGGTGGACGCTTCCGCTGCGGCAGGCAGCGCGAAAGGGATCAGCAGGTGAAGGCGGTGGGCGGGCATGATGGTGCGCATTGTAGGGCAATCCGCCGGGCCGATCGACAGGCATGGTTGGCTTGATGCTTGCGCAACGCCGGTTCGCGAGGCAGCGCGACAGGCGCGCCTTTTGGCCGATTCGGCGACAATGTATGGCAAACTTCGCGGTCGATTCGTGGGCGGAACCCGGAAGATTCGTCGTCGCGGCGGGGGCAATCCGCTGCGGCGCTGAACCATCCGTCATAATTCGCGCCAAACCGGTAGGGCGCGCGCTGCAAGCCGCGAGAAAACTTCGATAATCGCGGCACGCGGGCAATCAGCCGCCGCCCGCCGCGACCGGACATGGCCGAATGTTGGGCCCGCCGTCGCAGCGCACCGCAGTTGCATAACCCGCAGACAAGGACTCGCTTGAAACTTCCGTACGAATGGCAGATTGGCTGGCGCTATACACGTGCCGGCAAACGCACGACCGGTAACGGCTTTATTTCGTTTATCGCGCTCGTCTCGATGTCGGGCATCGCGCTTGGCGTCGCGGCGCTGATCGTCGTGCTGTCCGTGATGAACGGCTTTCAGAAAGAGGTGCGCGACCGCATGCTGTCGGTGCTCGCGCACGTCGAAATCTTTTCGCCGACCGGCTCGATGCCGGACTGGCAGCTCACCGCGAAAGAAGCGCGCCAGAACAAGGAAGTGATCGGCGCGGCGCCGTACGTCGAAGCGCAGGCGCTGCTCACGCGTCAGGACGCGGTGAGCGGCGTGGCGCTGCGCGGCGTCGATCCGTCGCTCGAGCCGGAGGTGTCCGATATCGGCAAGGAAATGCGCGCGGGCCGTCTCGCCGACCTCGTTCCCGGCGATTTCGGCATCGTGCTCGGCGCGGACCTTGCCGCGAGTCTCGGCGTGACGGCGGGCGACAAGATCACGCTGGTCGCGCCCGAAGGCACCATCACACCGGCCGGCATGCTGCCGCGTTTGAAGCAGTTCACCGTGGTCGGCGTATTCGAGTCCGGCCATTACGAATTCGACAGCACGCTTGCGCTGATCAACATCCGCGATGCGCAGGCGCTGTTCCGCCTGCCCGCGCCGACCGGGGTGCGGCTGAAGCTCAAGGACATGCAGCGCGCGCCGGAAGTCGCGCATCAGCTGGCGCGCACGCTGTCCGGCGATTTGTATATCCGCGACTGGACGCAACAGAACAAGACGTGGTTCTCGGCGGTGCAGATCGAGAAGCGCATGATGTTCATCATCCTGACGCTGATCATCGCGGTCGCGGCGTTCAACCTCGTGTCGTCGCTCGTGATGACGGTGACCAACAAGCAGGCCGATATCGCGATCCTGCGCACGCTCGGTGCACAGCCGGGCTCGATCATGAAAATATTCGTCGTGCAGGGTGTGACGATCGGTTTCGTCGGCACCGCGATTGGTGTCGCGCTCGGGTGTCTGATCGCGTGGAGCATTCCGTGGCTCGTGCCGATGATCGAACATCTGCTCGGCATCCAGTTCCTGCCGCCGTCGGTGTATTTCATCAGCGAGCTGCCGTCGGAGCTCGTGCCCGGCGATGTAATCAGGATCGGCGTGATCGCTTTCGTGCTGTCGTCGCTCGCGACGCTCTATCCGAGCTGGCGCGGTGCGAAGATTCGTCCGGCGGAGGCGCTGCGCTATGAATGACCGTCCGAACCCGCAAGCAATGGGATCTTCCAGTTCAACCCCCGACCTTCATCCGTACGTGCTCGAAGCGAGCGGTATCTCGAAGGCGTTCGTGCAGGGCGGCTTCAACGTGCCGGTGCTCAGCAATACGCAGCTGTCGGTGCGGCGCGGCGAAAAGCTCGCGATCGTCGGCGCATCGGGTTCCGGCAAGAGCACGCTGTTGCATGTGCTGGGCGGCCTCGATGACCCGAGCGCCGGCGTCGTGTCGGTGCTCGGCAAGCCGTTTACGAAGCTCTCCGAGCGCGAGCGCAACGATCTGCGCAATCGCGCGCTCGGGTTCGTCTATCAGTTTCACCATCTGCTGCCGGAATTTACCGCGCTCGACAACGTCGCGATGCCGTTGCGGATTCGCCGGATGAGCACCGAGGACGCGCGCCGCGACGCGCTTGCGACGCTTGAACGCGTCGGCCTCGCGCATCGCGCGAAACATCGTCCCGGCGAGCTGTCCGGCGGCGAGCGGCAACGTGTCGCGATCGCGCGGGCGCTCGTCACGAAGCCCGCCTGCGTGCTCGCCGACGAGCCGACCGGCAACCTCGACGGCGGCACGGCCGATACGGTGTTCAACCTGATGCTCGAACTGTCCAATACGCTCGACACCAGCTTCGTGATCGTCACGCACGATCCGGATCTGGCCGCGCGTTGCGATCGCGTGATGCGCTTGCGCGACGGCGTGCTGTACGAGGAGCCGCCGGTGCCGCTTTGACTTTCGGCACGGCGTCGCACGACGGCGACACGACGTAACTCGACGCAACGCAATGCCCGCTACGCCCGCGAGGCCCCGCATGTGGATCGACACGCACTGCCATCTCGATGCTTCCGAATTCGACGCTGACCGCGACGCGGTCGCGGCCGCCGCGCGCGCCGCCGGTGTCGCGCGCATCGTGATTCCAGGCGTGAGCCGCGCGGGTTGCGCGGGCGTGCGCGAGTTGGCGCATCGGGTGGAAGGCGGCGCCTATGCGCTGGGCATCCATCCGCTCTTCACGCCGCAGGCACAGGAAGCGGACCTCGACGCATTGCGCATGGAGATCGAAGCGAGCCTCGACGATCCGCGCTTCGTCGGCATCGGCGAAATCGGTCTCGACTATTTCGTGTCGGGGCTCGACGATGCGCGTCAGCAATTCTTCTATCACGAGCAGCTGAAGCTTGCGCATGAGTTCGATCTGCCAGCCATTTGCCATGTGCGCAAATCGCAGGACCAGGTGCTGAAGGGGCTGCGCCGGCATCAGGTGCATCGCGGCATCGCGCATGCGTTCAATGGCAGCTTCCAGCAGGCGCAGGCGTTTATCGATCACGGCATGCATCTTGGCTTCGGCGGCAATCTGACCTTCGAGCGGGCGTTGCAGATCCGCCGTCTCGCGGCGCAACTGCCGCTCGATGCGATCGTCGTCGAAACCGATGCGCCCGACATCGCGCCGGCATGGCTCTATCGGCAACGCAATACGCCGGACCAGATTCCGGCGATCGGCGCGAGCCTCGCGCAGCAGCGCAACCTCGACGAACACGAGCTTGCACTATGCACAACGGCTAACGCGCACGCCGCATTGCCGCGGCTCGCACTTTCCTCTGCATAATCGCTGGCGGTGATACGCGGCGGACCGCTTCTCGCTTCTTCATGCCGGTGGCCGTGATTCACTGAAGCGGTCGGCTATTGCCGGCTCCGCCCGCGTCGAGCGTTGGCGGCGGAGGGGAGCATGCGGGCGGTGTGGTGCGGATTCGCGTTGGGCGTCGTGTGGTTGCAGCAGCAGGCGGCGTTGCCCGGATGGAGCGGGGCGATGGGGCTGGCGGTGTCGGCATGCGTCGCGGTGGGCGGGGCGCTTTGGGCGTTCCGGGGTCATGGCCGCGGTCGCGGTAGTCATGCGGCGCGCAGGTGGGCGGGGTGGGGCGCGGTGTGGCTCGCGGCGTTTTGCATCGGCTTTGGCTATGCGGCATGGCGAGCGCATGTGCGGCTTGCGTATGCGTTGCCGGTCGAGTGGGAAGGGCGCGATATCGAAGTGCGCGGGTATATCGCGGGATTGCCTGGCTATACGGGAAACGCTGAGGGAGACGACGCCGGAACCAACGCCGGAACCAATGCAGAGCTGACTGCTGAAGTCGACGCGAACGCCCGCCTGGGCAACGGCACACGCGGCCGCACCGATGACCGCAGTCGCATCCCCGGCGACCCCGGCAACCGCGGTGTCAGCGAAGGTGTGCGCTTTCTGTTCAACGTCGAATCGACGGATGCGCCTGTCGCAAACTTCCCTCGCAAACTGCAGTTGTCGTGGATCGCACAGGATGCGCCGCTGCCGCAAGGTTTGACGCCGGGTGCGCGCTGGCGCCTCGTGGTGCGTCTGAAGCGCGCGCATGGCAACGCGAACTTCGGTGTGCGCGACACGGAAGCAGCGCTCTTTGCGCGCAATCTCCGCGCAACCGGTTACGTCACGCGGCCTGCCGCGGCGTTGCGGCTCGCGGGCAACGCGCACGGCGTCGGCGTGACGGTGGACCGCTGGCGGGCCGCGTTGCGCGCACGCATTGACAGCGTGCTCACGGACGCGCCGCATCGGGGTATCGTCATCGCGCTCGCGATCGGCGCGCAGGATGCGGTAAGCGCAGCGGACTGGCGATTGATGCGCGCCACCGGCACGAGTCACCTCGTCGCGATTTCAGGACTGCACATCGGCTTTGTCGCCAGTCTTGCCGCGTGGCTGGCGAGTGCCGTCTGGCGGCGCTCAGGCCTGATCGGCGGCCGCTTCGGCACGGACTGGCCGCTGCTGTTGCCGGCGCAGAAAGTCGCAGCGCCGTGCGGCGCGGTCTTTGCCGCGGGTCACGCGGCGCTTGCGGGCTTCAACGTGCCGGCGCAGCGCGCGCTGTGGATGCTCGCCGTGGTCGCCCTGGCGTATCTCAGCGGCCGCACCGTGGCGCGTTCCGTGGTGCTGGCCTGGGCACTCGGACTCGTGCTGCTGATCGACCCGTGGGCAGTGCTGTCCGCAGGCTTCTGGCTGTCTTTCTGCGCAGTGGCCGCGATCCTGTTCGCGATGTCGGGGCGCGTGGTGATCCGCGGTGACGACGGTGGGCGTCATGCGGATAGCGGCTTCGATGAGCACGGTCGCGTTGACGCCAGCCGCACGCATCGCAACAGCGATGCGTGCCGAAGCGATGCTGCACGCGCGCTTAGCGCTCGCGAAACGCTCGAGCGGCGGGGGAGCCGCATCGTCACCGCAGTCCGTACCCGGGTTCGCAACCATTGCCGTGTACTAGCCGTACGCATTCGCAGCGGCGCACATGTACAACTGGCCGTCACCGTCGCGCTTGCGCCGCTCACCGCCTACTGGTTCGCACAGATCCCGCTCGTGGGTCCGCTCGCGAATGCGTTTGCGATTCCATGGGTCAGCGTGCTGGTGACGCCGCTCGTGCTCGCCGGCGTCGCATTGCCCGCACCGCTCGATGCATTGGCGTTCAGCGCCGCGCACCGGTTGCTCGACGTACTCGTTGCCAGCTTGCACGCGGTGTCGGGGCCCGCATGGGCGCTCTGGCGGTTGCCGCAGCCTGACGCATGGGCGCTGGCCGCGGCGGCGGTGGGCGTCGCGTGGTGTCTCGCGCCGCGCGGCTGGCCGCTGCGCTGGGCG
>NZ_CADIKF010000076.1 GCF_902859875.1 Paraburkholderia solisilvae
ACGCCCGCCGCGCTGCCGCCGGTGCCGCCCACGGTCGCGACCGGCGTGCCCGCGACGCTCGCGCGGCGGCGTCCGGATATCCGCCGCGCGGAAGCGAACCTGCATGCGGCGACCGCCAGCGTCGGCGTCGCGGTCGCGCAGTTTTATCCCGACATCTCGCTGACGGGGCAAATCGGCTTGCGCGGCACCTACGCAAGCGATCTCGCGCGCTGGTCGCATCTGTTCTATTCGTTCGGTCCGTCGGTGTCGCTGCCGATTTTCGAGGGCGGCGCGCTGGTGTCGAATCTGAAGGTATCGAAAGCGGAACAGGCGCAAGCGGCGCTCGAATACCGCAAGACGGTGCTGCTCGCGTTGCGCGACGTCGACAACGCGCTCGCGGTCTATCGCACCGACCAGACGCGGCGCACATCGCTCGAACGCAGCGCCGCGGCCCAGCAGGATGCGTTCGAACTCGCGCGCGAAAGCTACCGGAAAGGCCTGA
This sequence comes from Paraburkholderia solisilvae, assembly GCF_902859875.1. Taxonomy (GTDB): domain Bacteria; phylum Pseudomonadota; class Gammaproteobacteria; order Burkholderiales; family Burkholderiaceae; genus Paraburkholderia; species Paraburkholderia solisilvae. The sequence goes on from NZ_CADIKF010000076.1 coordinate 482, forward strand.
CGAACTTTATCGACGTGCTCGACGCGGAGCGGCAACTCTCGCAGGTGCGGCAGCAGTATGCGCAAAGCACGACGCAGGTGAGCACCGATCTGGTTGCGCTTTATAAAGCGCTCGGCGGCGGCTGGACGCAGCCGCCCGAGACGGCTGATGCGGCCGATACGCGGGAAGCACTGGCCGCGGTTCGCGGGCAACCGGCAGCGGCAGCGCACCGCGCAGATGCAGTGCCGGCACAGACGGCGCAACCGGGCGCGCAACGGGGCATGTCCGAAGCAGCGGCGCAAGAAGGCGGACAAGGAGCGGATCGAGAAGCGGGTCGAGAAGCAGGCCAAGAAGCGGGTCAAGAAGCAGGTCGAGAAGCCGAACAAGAATCCGGACAAGCGGCTGAACCAGAAGCCGCACGGGACCCCGCACAGCGCGCGCCGCAAAGCACCGCCCAGGACTCGCCAGGCTCCCGCTGAACGCGGAGCGGCGCACCCCTCGTTCGCCCATTTGCGTGCGCCGGCCCACATCACGCGATGAGCATCGCAAACAGGCGCACACCGAGGCGCCCGACAGGTATATCGTTGGCAATGTGTAGTTAGCGCACAGCGATGCGTGATCGCGCATCGACGTCGTCGTCACCTCGGCAGAACGATCATGCAGAGCTCCACGCCCGCCTTGCCGCGCATTTCAGTCGTCGTCCTGACGCATGATCGCGCCGGCCCGCTGGTCGGCACGCTCTCGCGCCTCACGTCCCTACCCGAACGGCCGCCGGTCATCGTCGCGGACAACGCGTCGCACGACGATACCGTCAAGCTCGTCGATCTGCTGTTTCCGCAAGTGCGGCTGATTCAATGCGGCGCGGACCTCGGCGCTGCTGGCCGCAACCGCGCGGTTGCCGCGGTGCGCACCGACTATGTCGCGTTCTGCGACGACGACTGCGGCTGGGAACCCGGCTCGCTCGCGCTGGCGGTGAAGCTGCTCGACGGTGCGCCGCAGGTCGCCGTGCTCAGTGCGCGCGTCCTGTCGGGTGTGGGCGGCACGACCGACCCGGCATGCATGCGCATGGCCGCCAATGCCGTGACCGCGCGCGGCTCGCCCGGGCCCGCGCTGACCGGTTTTCTGGCGGGCGCCTGCGTGTTTCGCACCGCGGTGTTTCGCTCGCTCGGCGGATACGAGCGGCGGCTTTGCGACGGCGGCGAGGAAGCGCTGCTCGCACTCGATGTGCTGAACGCCGGACACGTCATCGCGTATTGCGATGAGCTGATCGTGCGGCGCTCGGGGTCCGCCGCGCCGGACGACAGCGCGGTCGGCGCGCAGCACGCGGCGCGCCAACGCCACCTCGCGCGCAATGCGGCGTGGGTCGCATGGATGCGGCTGCCGTGGCGCGACGTCGGCCGCGCGACGTGCGGTGCGCTGGCGACATTCGTGCAAACCCACACGGTGTGGCGGGACGGCTGCGCACTGGCCGGCGGACTCGGCTGGGCGCTCGCGAACCGGCACCGGGTGAACGCATCGGTGCTCGCGCTGCGCGCCGAAGCGCGTGCCGCCGAACGGTGCAACGCGCGCCTCTGCGCGCTCGCGGCAGGCGATGCGCAGCAGGCCAACCATACGGTGTCCGAGCCGCGCCCTCACGATCATTGACAGCCGCGACAGCAATCGGCGCGGCGTGCTTCGGAACAGCACGTCGGGCATCGCGCGCCGCTTAGGCGTCTCCTCGGACCCGAGGCGCGGCGCTTTCCTCAGTTCTTCGGACGTCGACTCAACGCATCGAGCGCCCAGCGCAACTGCCGGTCCGCGGCGCGCAGACGCAGTTCGTCGGAGGCGAGCGCCGCGAGCGCGGCAAGCGTCTCGCGCTCTTCGTCGTCGAGCGTGCGCGGCTCGTAGCCGATCACACACAGCGAGCCGAGCGCGAAGCCGTCCGCATCGATCACGGGGGCGCCCGCATAGAAACGGAAGCGCGGGCCGCCCGCGACGGCGGGATTCGCCGCGAAGCGCGGATCGTGTTCGAGGTCCGGCGCGACGAGCACCTCCCGCTGCAGGATCGTGTAGTTGCAGAAGGCCCAGCTGCGCGGCGTTTCAGCGAGACCGTCGAGTCCCTGGCGCGACTTGAACCACTGGCGTTGCGACGTGAGCACGGTCAATAGCGCGATCGGCGCCTTCAATACGCGGCTCGCGAGCCAGGTCAGGCGATCGAATGCGTCTTCCGGCGGCGTGTCGACGATGCCCGAGCGCTCGAGGGCGATCAACCGTTGCGCTTCGTTGGCGGCGAGCGGATAAGGCGCGGCGGCGTCGGATGGCGCGTGAGCCGCGTCGCGGTCGCGCAGCAGATCGCGCACCACGGCCGGCAACGCCTGCTCGTGCGCGATGCGGGTGATTTTCGCTGATGCTGCGGGTTGGTGTTTTGTGGCCTGGTCTTTGGTGGCTTCGTTTTTTGCGGCTTCGTTTTTTGCGGCTTCGTTTTTTGCGGCTTCGTCTTCTGCCGGTTTAGCTTGGGCGGCTTCCGCTTTCTCTACAGCGGCCGGACCGTCTCCTAGCACGACGATATGCGATGCCCCGAGCGCCGGTTGCGCAGCGAGCCGCGCGACAAGCGCGGCTCGGTCGGCTCGGTCGGCTCGGTCGGCTCGGTCGGCTCGGTCGGCTCGGTCGGCCCGGTCGGCCCGGTCGGCGCCCGAGGCGCCATCCAAGGCGGCGCTGCGGTCGCTGCTTTTGCTGCCGCTGCCGTGCGCGCCGCGGGCGCTTCGATCACGGCCGCCCTGCTTACGCTCGCGCGGACCATCGTCGTGCATCCCGTCGTGCATCGCTTCGCGCACATCGACGACGATCAGCGCCGGCAGCCGTGAGCCGATCGCGAACGCCGCTTCCTGCGGATCGCTATACGCGTCCACCGTGCAGCCTTCCACCGCCGACAGCCACTCGACGCACGACGCCACGCGCGCCGGCGGCGCGACCAGCACGACCCGCGCCGAATTGAACGGCAGCGCGTCGTCGTGCCGCGCGATAAACGCGAGCACGTCCGCGCGATAGACGCGGCGATGCCCGCCCGGTGTCTTCCACGAGCGCAGCGTGCCGCCCTCGATCAATAGCTGCGCGGTGCGTACCGACACGCCGATCAGGCGCGCGGCTTCCGAAGTGGTGAGTACGTCGTTTTCCATAGATGCGGATTGTGCCGGGGCCGCGACGATTTCGCCCTGACCCGCCCCGTCGTTGGGGTCCATTTTCGCCGCAACCTCAATAAAAATCAATTATATTTGGTAAATTTGATATATTTGATACTCTCATTTCCGCCTGTTTGCGTCCGCATCTGGTGATTCGCGATTGGTCCCGTTTCCGCGCTCCTCGTTTCCGCGATCTCCATCAGCGACGCAAGCCGGCGCGTCCGCTTACGCGGCTCCCCTTCCCTTGCAAGTTTCTGCCTGGAGATCATCCATGAACGCTTCCTCGGATCAACCTCACCTGTCGGCGACATCGGCCGCGATCAATCACGCGAATCAGGCGGCGGACCATTACGATTTCATCGTCTGCGGCGCCGGGCCGGCCGGTTCGGTGATCGCAGCGCGTCTGGCCGCCGATGCGCGCGTGCGCGTGCTGCTGATCGAAGCCGGCGGCAGCGACGACGTGCCCGAAGTGATGACGCCCGCGCAATGGCCGCTGAACCTCGGCTCCGCGCGCGACTGGGCGTTCACCGCGCAGCCGAACCGGCACCTGAACGGCCGCGCGATTCCGCTCAATATGGGCAAGGTGCTCGGCGGCGGATCGAGCATCAACGTCGGTGTGTGGTCGCGCGGTCACAGGAACGACTGGGAGCGCTTCGCCGCCGAGGCCGGCGACCCGGCGTGGGGCTACGAATCGGTGCTCGGTCTGTACCGGCGCATCGAAAACTGGCAAGGCGCGCCAGACGCGCTGCGGCGCGGCGTCGCCGGCCCGGTGCATGTCGAGCCGGCGGCCGACGCGACGCCAACGGCTTATGCGCTGCTCGACGCGGCGCGCGAGATCGGCCTGCCCGTCTTCGACAGTCCGAACGGCGAGATGATGGAAGGACGCGGCGGCGCGGCGATCAACGAACTGATCGTGCGCAACGGCCGGCGCCAGTCGATTTTTCGCGCTTATATCGGCGACCCGCGAAACGTGCGTCCGAACCTGACGATCATGACCGGCACGCTAGTCAGCAAGGTGATGCTGCGCGGCACGACGGCAGTCGGCGTCGAAGTGGTGGCAGACGGCGCGCGACGGTGTGTATATGCCGAACGCGAGGTGATCCTGTCGCTGGGCGCGATCCACACGCCTAAGGTGCTGATGCAGTCGGGGCTCGGGCCGCGCGACGAACTCGAACGTCACGGCATTCGCGTGGTCCAGCCGCTGGCGGGCGTCGGTCAGAATCATCAGGATCACGTAGCGTTCAGCTGTGTGTTCGAATATCGCGAGCCGCAGCGCATCTCGAACATGGGTTCGGAGGCGGCGGTCTTCTGGTCGAGCGACGCCGCTTTGCCGGTGCCGGACATGTTTCACTGCCAGCTCGAATTTCCGGTCGCGAGCCCGGAGACTGCGCAGCATGGCATGCCCGAGCACGGCTGGACGATCTTCGCGGGCCTCGCGCATCCGAAAAGCCGCGGGCAGTTGCGTCTGTCGGGCGCCGACGTGACGGACCCGATACTGATTCACGCGAACACGCTGTCGCATCCGGACGATCTCGCCACCGGACTCGCCAATATCGAACTGTGCCGCGCACTCGGCAATAGCGCCGCGTATGCCGGGCTCGTTCGCCGCGAATGCATACCGGGCAACCTGGCGGGTAAAACCGACGCTGCCGCGCTGCGGCATTTCGCGCGCAACGCGGCGATGACCTACTGGCACCAGTGCGGCACTGCGAAGATGGGACGCGACGACATGTCGGTGGTCGATGCGCGGCTCAAGGTGTACGGCATCGACCATCTGCGCGTCGCCGATGCGTCGATCATGCCGGAGATCACGAGCGGCAATACGATGGCGCCATGCGTGGTGATCGGCGAGCGTGCGGCTGAGATGATTCTTGCGGAGCATGCGGCCGGCGCGTCGACGATGGGGCGGCGCGCACAGTATTAAGGCGCGTCGCTTCTGTGCGCGTGCTGCTGTTGCATGCGTGCTGCTGTTGCTTGCGTGCTGCTCTTGCTTGCGTGCTGCTGTTGCTTGCGTGCCGTTCTTGCTTGCGCGCTGTTCTTGCTTGCGCGCTGTTCTTGCTTGCGCGCTGTTCTTGCATGTGCGCTGTCCGCACGCACGCATATAGCCGTTCTTTACGGCACTTCGAGCGCCTTGCGGAAGCGGTTCGCCAAGGCGCTTCAAGCGTCTTGTGGACAGTGCGCCGTGACATGCCTTCGCGCGCCGCGGATAGCATCGACGCACATCCGCTCGGCCGAAGAAAGCACTCCGTCACGCGACGCGCTCAACCCGCACGCTCGCCCCGCACTTGCGCAACCGCACGCTCACGCGCGGCTTTCGTCGAGTCGCGCCGGCGCACGCGTCGGATCGAAATCGGCCCAGCGGCCGTGCTGCCAGCGGCCGCTGGCGCGCTCGATATCGGTGCCGCCCGCGTCGCTCAGCGTCTGCGCGGCAAGCGGCTGCGTTTCCGGCGTCACGTGGGCGGCGAGCAGCACGCCCGAATCGCGCGTTTCATGATGCACATGCTCGGCATGGGCGTGCTTGCCGCCGCCGCGTGTGCGGGACATCGCGCCGATCAGCGAGCCGACATACGCGCCGACGCCCGCCGCGATCACCGACACCAGCAGCGGCGCCGCAAACGCGGTGAAGATGCCGACCCCGACCACGGCGCCGATCACCGCGCCGATCGTCACGCCCATGCCGGCGCCTTTCGGCGCATCGGTGGACGACGCGTCCTTATTGGCATCCCCGCCTATCGGATAGCGCGCATGCTGGCCGCGCGGATTCACGAAAAAGAGCGAGACATCCTCTTCGACGAAGCCCTTCGAAAAAAGCCGTTCGGCCGCCGCCTCGGCAGCCGGGAAAGTAGTGAAACGCGCGGCAACGATCAGCGACATGATTGCCTCCTGTATCTCAAATGCGTGCGTGAGGCGGGACATGCCGGCCGCTGCGGCGCGGCATGAGCCCGTATGAACGGGACGAAGCAAAGCGCGGACCTGGCGCGCATGCGGGCCCGCGGGCGCGGGGCTGTGCAATGGGCGCTGGCCGCACGTGGCGGGGCGCATGCGCATGCGCCGGCGCCCGTGCCCGTTGGCGGGTGCCCACCGCGAGCGTCACATCGCATCGCATCGCGTCACGTCGCATCGCGTCACATGGCATCGCGTCGCATCGCGATTCGGCACGGCACCACGACACGGCGGCACGGCACGGCACGGCACGGCACGGCACGGCACGGCACGGCACGGCAGCGATGGTACGCACGTTCAACGCGTGGACTCGTCCGCGTCGGCATCGTCTTCCGGCAAATCGTCCGTGTCGCGCGGGAACGGGTCGTCCAGGCGGTCGACGTCGATATCGGCGTTCTCGTCGAGGGTCGAATCGCCGTCCGCCGACGCGCGCTCGCCGGTGCCGGCCCGGTCGGTATCGCTGGCGAGTTGCCGGTCGCCGGTCGCGAGCGCGTGATTGTCGAGCTCGGTGTCGCGATCGAAGTCGTGGCGCTTCGCGCCCGCCACGTCGCTGCCGCTATCGGACGAATCGCTCGGGCCGAGCGCGCCGGTGGTATGCGCGGTGTCCTTGACGATTTGCGGTTCGCCTTCGTCGGGATTCAGTGTACTGCTCATGCAAGCCTCCTTGTGACAGTTGCACATCACATGGCAAGGCCGCAATAACCGTTCCGCGAACGTCCCTGCACGTGCGCCGCAACGGGGTCGCATCCGCGCACCGCCGGCACGGTGGCCCGCACCCGCATCCCAACATGTGAGCCGCACGTCAATCTGCATAGCTAAAGTTCGACCCGCTTCAGCCGTTACCCAGATAACAACAACCATGCTCGTGCACCGCTCCACAACGATGCACATGTCAAAGCAAACGCTGGAGACCTCATGACCCTATCAATCAAGATGCGCCTCGCTGTCGCGATGTTTCTGCTGGGTTGTTTGCTGTCGCTGGTCGGAATACTGGGGTTGACCGGCATGTCCAGCAGCAATGACGCGAACCGCGAGACGTATAGCAACAAGCTGCCGCGCGTGGTCTATATCGGCGATTCGGAGATCGTGTTGACGCGTCAGCGCGCGGCGCTGCTGCGCGCCGCAATGGACCCCGGTGCGCCGGATCTCGAAAGCATCATCACGAAGTCGCAGGGTTTCGCGAAGCAGTCGCATGCGCTGTGGGACAAATATCTGGCGCTGCCGCGCAGCGCGGACGAAGACCGGCTCACCCAGGATGTGATCCGCTCCCGCGACGCGATGGACAAGGGACTCGACGACTACGTCGCGGCGCTGCGCAGCGGCGACAAGACCGCGATCACGAAAGCGGGCCTCGTCAATAACGACCTGTACGCCGCGCTCAACTCGACCAGCGAAAAGCTGCGTCACTACCAGTTCTCAACCGCGAAGGACGACTACGAAGCCCAGCAGCGCGGCTTCATGCTGTTTCGCGGTGTGATCATCGGCGCGATCGCGCTCGGCGTGCTCGCCGCCGCGTACAGCTGGTACAGCCTGCGCCGGTCGATCGCGCGGCCGCTGGAAGCGGCGCTGTCGCACTTCGAATACATCGCGGCGGGTGATCTGACGCACCGCGTCGATGTGATGTCGCGCGACGAGATGGGCCAACTGATGGCCGGCCTCGCGAAGATGCGCGAAAGCCTCGCGCATACGGTGCGCACCGTGCGCAAGGGCAGCGATGCGATCGCCACCGCGACGCGCGAAGTCGCGGCGGGCAACCTCGATCTGTCCGCGCGCACCGAGGAGCAGGCCGCGTCGCTGCAGCAGACCGCGGCGAGCATGGAGCAGCTCTCGGGCACCGTCAAGCAGAACGCGGATAACGTGCGCGAAGCGGCCAGCATGTCGATGACCGCATCGGGCACCGCCGACAAGGGCAGCGACGTCGTGCAGCGGGTCGTCGACACGATGACCGGCATCGACGAAAGCTCGAGCCGCATCAACGACATTATCAGCATCATCGAGGGCATCGCGTTCCAGACGAATATTCTCGCGCTCAACGCGGCGGTCGAGGCGGCGCGCGCCGGCGAACAGGGGCGCGGCTTCGCGGTCGTCGCGGCGGAAGTGCGCAGCCTCGCGCAGCGCTCGTCGAGCGCCGCGAAGGAGATCAAGCAGTTGATCTTGCAATCGGTCGAGCGCGTGAAGATCGGCACGACGCTGGTCGGCGAGGCCGGCGAAACGATGACGGAGATCATCGGCTCGGTGAAGCGCGTGACGGACATCATGGGCGAGATCGCGACCGCGACGCACGAGCAGACCAACGGCATCGATCAGGTGTCGCACGCGGTCACGCAGATGGACGAAGTGACGCAGCAGAACGCCGCGCTCGTCGAGCAGGCGAGCGCGGCCGCGGCATCGCTCGAAGACCAGGCGCGCGCGCTGCGCGACGCGGTCGCGGTGTTCAAGCTCGGCGACGATTCAGCCGCGCATGGACGTATGGCGATGAGGGCCGCGGCTTAGCGACGGACGCGAGCGCGAGCGCGAGCGGCGCGCGGGTTTGGTTCACGCGGGTTTGGTTCACGCGGGTTTGGTTCACGCGGTTTGATTTGCGCGGTTGATTTGCGCGTGGCGGTGATGTCGTTGCCGCGGTTTGCCGCCGGGGGCTTTTCACGCGCTTTGCGCATGTTCTTTCTGCGTTGCCGTCGCGCTTTTCGGGTGATTTCCAGGCGCTTTTCGCCTGCGTTCTGCTCCGGCGTTCACCACCTTCGCGACGACTACCTCGCGGCCTCGTCACGCCGCGGGTCTTCCCCTCCTCTCTGACGCGCGCTTGGGCACGTACCGCGGCATATCTCTGCATATCTGCATCCCGGCGTCTCAACATCGCCGTATCGCGGTATCGCCGTATCGCCCCACCGGCACATCGCCTCATCGCCGACCAATCCGGTTACACGACGACGCTCCCCAGACCTTAGGCATACCGTTTGCGCGATATCCCGGCATGACAAACCTGGCGCGGCGCACGCGCACAGCACCCGGATGCGGCTGCATCCGGCTTTCCGGCCATTCGTGGCTATCGGTAGGACTGGCAAGATCCACAGGGAGACTCATCATGACCATGCTCAACCAGCCCGCAACGAACCCCACTGCGGACACGGGCGCGCGTGTCGTCGGCAAAGGCGCCGCGACGGCCGCGGGCCCGGGTCCGGACGTAATGGCGTCCGCCACGCTCGACGGCAACAAAGTGTTGACCGCCGACGGCGAAACGGCCGGCAAGGTGAAGGACATCATGCTCGACGTGCGCTCCGGACGCATCGCATATGTGGTGATGTCGAGCGGCGGCTTTCTCGGCATCGGCGACAAGCTGTTCGCCATTCCGTGGAGCGCACTCACGCTCGACACCGACCGCTCATGCTTCGTGCTCAACGTCGACGTGCAGCGTATCAAGGACGCGCCGGGCTTCGACCAGGACCAGTGGCCCACGATGGCCGACCCCGGCTGGGCCGCCTCGGTCCACGAGTACTACGGCAGCGAACCGTACTGGGGAGGACGCGGCGCGCTGCACGATCCGCTTGCCGACCCGCTCGGCGAAATGGGCGATGCGCTCGAAGGCGGTCGCGGCGAGGTGCGGCGCTGAAGCTGCCGCGGTGGCGCATGACGCGCGGTCGAATCGGGCCGCGCAGTCGATGAGGACTGCAGTCGATCAAAACCTCGGTCGATCTGAAACCGCGGTTGATTAAAACCCGCATTAAAACCCGCATTAAAACCAATGGGAGGTTCCATGAAGTTACGAAACGACGGATACCGCGCTGCGCTTATCGCCGCCGCTGTTCTGATCGCACCGCTCGCGACGGGTTCGGGCGCGGCCCGCGCGCAAGACCCGGCTGCATCGTCGGCCCATGGCGCGCAGGCGGTATCGGATACCGACCGCCAGTTCGTGCACACCGCAGCGGTTGCGGGCACAACGGAAATCGATGCGGCCAAGCTCGCGCTGCACCAGTCGAGCGACAAGAACGTCAAGGCATTCGCGACGCACATGATCGCCGACCATACGAAGCTGGCCATGCAGTTGAAAATGGCCGCACCGCACGGTGTCGACGTACCGAAGGAGGCCGATACCGCGGCGCTCGACAGCCTGCGCTCGCTGAAGGGCGCGGACTTCGATTCCGCGTATATCAGCAAGTTCGGCGTGCAGGGGCATAAGGACGCGCTTGCCGCGTTCCAGGATGAAGCGCAGAACGGTCAGAACGCGAGCCTGAAGAAGACCGCGCAAAAGGCGCTGCCGACCATCCAGCATCACTACGCGATGGCGCAGGATCTCGCGAAGCAGAAAGGCGTGCTGGCCAGCCAGTAACGCGGAGCGTCACGATGCGCGCACAGGATGCCGAGCCGCCGAAAGGCGGCACCACCAGCAACGGCGCCAAAGACGAAAGCGGCGCGCCCGAGGTCGACCCGCGTCAACAGCCGGCGCGCCTCGAGGCGTGCCGCCGCTGCGCGCTATGGCGCGACGCGACGCAAGCGGTGCCCGGCGCGGGGCCGCGGCACGCGCCGATCATGCTGGTCGGCGAGCAGCCCGGCGACAGCGAAGACCGCGCCGGCCAGCCGTTTGTCGGCCCTGCCGGACAGTTGCTCGACGACGCGCTCGCCGAAGCGGGCGTGAGCCGCGCCGATGTCTATGTGACCAACGCGGTCAAGCATTTCAAATGGGAGCCGCGCGGCAAACGCCGGATGCACAAGACCCCGGCGCAACGCGAAATCGACGCGTGCCGCTACTGGCTCGAAAAGGAGTTGTCGACGGTGACGCCGGTCGTCGTGGTTGCGCTCGGCGCGACAGCGTTGAAAGCCGTACTCGACACGCGAGCCACGCCGCTGCGCGACATGATCGGCAAGATCGTCGAACATGACGGGCGCGCCGTGGTCGCCACCTGGCACCCGTCGTTCGCGCTGCGCGCGCCCGATCCGGCAACGCGCAAGCGGGCCATTCAGGACATCGTGAAGACATTGCGCGAGGCCGGTGAAATTGCACGCCGGGGCGCAAGAGACCGGCGCTGACCGTGGCGCCGCCGTACGCCGCATGACCACCCGCGGCGCGGAAACTTCTGTTCTTCGATGCAGTGTTGACGCAGATCAACACTCGCGCTCCCGACCCTCACTGCAAAATCGCGCCCGACCGTGTACGGTAGCGGACTTAGTCGCCGGGGAACTCGTTGCAAACGCTCGTGGCGGGCGAGATGCAGACGGTCGAGTAGTTGGCGGTCCAGTCCAGGCTTTTCGTGACCGCGACTGCATTCTGCAGCTCGGGGCTATCTTCGTACGCGATAAACGACGAACAGATCACGGCGGACAACACCACCAGCGAAAACGCAATTTTTTCAATTACCTGATATTGATGCGGCATGACGATTCTCAATTTTTGGACAAGCGCCGCCATTCTATCTCATATAAGGGTTTGTACCTAGGGGTTACTGCCTAGTCAGGTGTTTTTGTTGCTTTCGCCCATTCGGGCTTACTAAAAGGAGTCGTTATGAAAGGGTTTTCTCGAGCCTCGTTTCTTCAGGTTACCGTTGCCGCCGCCGTGTTCGCCGTCGCAGCCAGCGCCGATGCGCAAGTTGCCGGCACGCAGACGCTCGGCGTGACAGTCGCGCAATCGCAGGCGCTGCTGCAGGGCTGGAGCGTAAAGAAGAGCATTCTCGGCAAGCCGGTTTACAACGACTCAAACGAAAAAATAGGCTCGATTTTCGATATCGTGATTTCGCCGGATGGTTCGGTCTCCGCCGCAGTCGTGTCGACGGGCGGCTTCCTCGGCGTCGCGTCGCATAACGTCGCGGTGCCGATCCAGGCGTTCGATATTCGCAACGGCAACTTCTACCTGTCCGGCGCGACCAAGGACGCGTTGAAGGCCACGCCGGCGTTCGAGTACAGCAAGGTCGACAAGCCCAAGAAGCCGCAGAAAATGCAGCCGCAGTAACACGGCGACCGGCTGATCGGTTCAGTGGCGGGCAGGCTTGCCGGTATCGCGGCACGGCGCCCCGCCACCCGCAGCACTGCGGCTCGTGACCGCGCGTGGCACGGCGCAAGCCGACACGCACGCAGACGGGCCGCGCGGCGAGTTTGTTTCGGTCTACGTGCCATCGTCCCACGCGCGCGCCACGCGATCTTCCTGCCGATCTCGCGCGCGCTCCGCGCTTTTTGATTACACTCCCCGCTCGTGCGCGCCGGCTGGCGCGCCTTCCTCCCGTTAGTCCATTTGCCCGTTAGCCGTTACCGCGGCCTGTTAGCGTCCCGCCACCGCCCACACGCGGCGAGGCCGCTCGCCCCCGCACAACAACAACACGATGAACGCCCCGTCAGCCGACCGACCCGACCGATCCAACCAATCCGCCGAACCCGTCTCCGGCCTGACCACCACCGATCCGCACGAACGCATGCCGAAAAGCGGCGCGTTCCAGCGCTTCTGGTGCACCCGCGTGCTGTCGTCGCTGTCGTTCCAGATGCTCGCGGTCGCGATGGGCTGGCATATCTACGCGCTGACCCACAGCGCGTTCGCGCTCGGCATCGTCGGACTCGCGCAGTTTCTGCCGATGTTCGCGCTGACGCTGGTGGTCGGCCACGTCGCCGACCGCTATGACCGGCGGCGCATCGCGGCCGTATGCCAGATCATCGAATGCGCGGCCGCCGCGCTGTTCGCAGTCGGCACCTTTGGCGGCTGGCTCGACGCGCCGATCATTTACGGGCTGGCTGCCTGTGTCGGCGCCGCGCGCGCGTTCGAAGGACCGGCGATCGCGTCGCTGCTGCCGGCCGTCGTGTCGCGCGCGCAGCTGCCGCGCGCCACCGCGTGGTCGACCTCGGCGAACCAGGCCGCGCAGATCGTCGGTCCCGCGCTCGGCGGCCTGCTGTACGGCCTCGGGGCCGGCACCGCCTATCTCGCTTGCACGCTGACGTTCGCCGCGGCCGTGCTGCTCGTGTCGAGCATTCCTCTGCATGCGAAACCCGCGACTCGCACGCCGGTCACGCTCGAATCGATGTTCTCCGGCATCCGGTTCATCTTCCGCGAGCCGGTGATTCTCGGTGCGCTGTCGCTCGATCTGTTCGCCGTGCTGTTCGGCGGCGCCACTGCGCTGCTGCCGGTGTTCGCCCGCGACTTCCTGCATACGGGTCCGCTCGGTCTCGGTCTATTGCGTTCGGCGTCGGCGCTCGGTGCGCTCGCCGGCACGCTATGGCTTGCGCGTTTCCCGTTGAAGCATCGTCCTGGCTTCGCGATGTTCTGCGGCGTGATCGTGTTCGGCATCGCGACCGCCGTGTTCGGGCTGTCGCATCAGTACCTCGTGTCGCTGCTCGCGCTGGTGGTGCTCGGCGCATCGGATGTGATCAGCGTCGTCGTGCGGCTGTCGCTCGTGCAATTGCGCACGCCCGACGACATGCTCGGCCGTGTGAGCGCTGTCAGTTCGCTGTTCATCGGCACGTCGAACCAGCTCGGCGAGTTCGAATCGGGTGTCACCGCCGGCTGGTGGGGCGCGCGGCGCGCGGTGCTCGCGGGCGGCATCGCGACGGTCGCGGTCGCACTGTTGTGGATGCGCTTTTTTCCGGAGTTGAAGCGCACGCGTTCGCTCGGACGCGAAGGCGAACGCGTCGGCTGATTCTTTTTGACGGCTGATGCATGCTCTGGCGCGGTGGTGCGGGTGACGCGTCGTTATGCGCCGCTGCGCAACGCCGTGTGAGTTCGCACTTTTGGGTGCGCTGTGATGGGTAGTCTCGCTACGATATGCCGCGTGTCGGGCATGTCGGCATCGGCGTCGGTTGCGGCATCGGTTGCGGTTGCGGTTGCGGGTGCGGGTGCGGGTGCGGGTGCGGGTGCGGGTGCGGGTGCGGGTGCGGGTGCGGGTGCGGCAGGGCCTGCCTTGCCGACGATGTCGTAGCCATCACCGGGCCCGCGCCGGGAATGAAGCGTGCTGACGAGTTCTCACTCAACGATACTCAGGAGGCGCCGATGAAAGCGCCCGGCTCATCCTTCGTCCGCACGGCCGCAGTCGCGATATCGCTAGCCTCGATGGTTCCCGCCGTCGCGCGTGCCGACGACGCGCCAAGCCCCTGCGCCGCCCTCAAACGGATCGTCGCGGCAGCGCCCGGCGGTTTCGCGCAGTTGTCGCCCGGCGATGGCCAGGGCGTCGCGCAACCATACGGGGACGACGCGCAATGCGGCACCGCGCATGCTGGCTACCAATGCGTATGGACGCCACATGGCGACGCCGGCTCAAGCGCTTCCGCGCTGCAGGCGGTAGCCGCGGATATCGCCGCGTGCCTGCCGGACGCGACACACGACGTCAATTCTCCAGCGCGCCAGCACTTCTACGTCGGCGCGCGCGACGCGCGCACGCAGATCACCGCCACGACGGCCGGCGCAAACAAGCTCAAGCTCGTGGTGTCCGGCAAGTAGCGACCGCTGCGGCAATGCTCATCGCGTAGCAATCGCGTGGTGATCGGCGCTCGAGCAGCGCACGTCACGGCGCGCGATACCAGACGCGAATGCCCGAATACCAGTGACTGACGCTGGTGTCGTCGCCGGAACCGAAGGTCGACAAACTCTCGACATTAATCACGTCGACGCCCCGCTCCGCAAGCCATCCATTCGCGCGCTCGACGAGCGCGGACGCGTTCTCGTACACATGTCCTTTGATCAGATGGCGCTGCACGACCTGCCGCTCGAAATCTTCGAATGCGATTTTCGTCATCGGGTTGTCTCCTCATGTCGTGGGCGTGATGGGCGTGACGTGAGCGTCGCGTGTCCGGCAGCGCGGTCGGCACGCGAGCCGCCCGCGCCGTTGTTCGAGTCTAGCAAATGGCCATGCGGGAGCGCCGCTTGCTGGTCGCTTGATGATCCTTTCTATCGATGGTTTTCAGGGAGCACCAACATGAGCCAGACATCCAATCAGCCCGGCGGCGATATCCATCACCCGTCCCAGCCCAAGCACAACGACAACGAAAAAAGCAAGATGCCCGAGCGGCACGATGAGAATCGCAAGCAGGCGCCGTCGGACCGTCCGGGCAAGAAGCCGGGCGAAGGCGAAACGTCGGTCGGCTGAGCGCCTGAACCGATTGATTGCCGATGCGCTTGTCGATGCGATCGCTGATGTGATCGCCGATGAAAAACGGCGGCCTTTGTTGCCGCTGGCCGCCGTTGCTTGCCGTTTTGTTCGTCGTCTGCTGTCGCGCCATGTCGACGCAACATCAAGCGTCGCTTATGTGCGAATGACGCTCGACGATGCGCTCACGGCACATCGCGCAGCTACCCGACCTTCGACGGATCGCGCATCCTGAACGACACAAGCCCCGCAATCGCGCATAGGGCCGTCACGTACCAGTAGAACAGCGACTCGCTGCCCGCCTGCTTGACCCACAGCGTGACATACTCGGCCGAGCCGCCGGCAGTGAAACCGATCACCGTCAGGAACGCGCCCTTGTGTTTCCACATGCCGCTCAGTGTCCCGGCATCGCTGCGCTGCCGGTTGGCCCAAATGCGCCGTGCCAGGATCGTTGCGCCGCACCATGCAAGTTGCGGTGTTTGAAGCGAAATACGCCTGCTGGCGCGTAAAGTCGCGTATCGGCGGACAACAAAAAAGCCAGCCTCGAAGAGGCTGGCTTGGAAGCTTTCGAACCAGTCGGACCGTAAGATTATGGAAATAATCGAAAGATAACTACACCCTGATTGTCGGCGCAGTGTAACGACATTCGTAGCGTTTGCGCACGGTCCCGTTCTCGTCGACGCTCTCGAGAAACACATCGAATTGCCACAAGCGGGCCATGTGCTTCAGCACTTCATCGCTATCGCCCGACAGGTGCCGGTTATCGCTCATGAAATGCCGCAGCGTGAGGCTGCGGTCGCCGCGCGTATTGACCGACCAGACCTGAATGTTCGGCTCGCGGTGGTGAATATCGTACTGGCGCGACAACGCCTGGCGCACGTACTGATAGCCGCTGTCGTCGTGAATGGCCGAGACTTCGAGCGCATCGCGCATGTCGTCGTCGAGCACCGAGAAAAGGCGCATCTCGCGAATCAGGTGCGGCGACAGATACTGCGCAACGAAGCTCTCGTCCTTGAAGTTGCGCATCGCGTAGTGCATGGCCGGCAACCACGGGCTGCCCGCGAGCTCCGGGAACCAGCGGCGATCTTCCTCCGTCGGGTTCTCGCAGATGCGGCGAATGTCGCTCATCATTGAAAAGCCGAGCGCATACGGGTTGATGCCGCTGTAGTACGGCTTCGTGACCGGCGGCTGGTACACCACGTTGCTGTGCGAATGGAGAAACTCCATCATGAAGCCGTCTTCGAGCTTGCCCTCGTTGTACAGCGTATTGAGCAGCGTGTAATGCCAGAAGGTCGCCCAGCCTTCGTTCATCACCTGCGTCTGCCGCTGCGGATAGAAATACTGGCCGACCTTGCGCACGATGCGGATCACTTCGCGCTCCCACGGCTCGAGCAGCGGTGCATTCTTTTCCGCGAAATACAGCAGGTTTTCCTGCGGTTCCGGCGGATAGCGCTCTTCCGTTTCCTCGGGCAGCGGCACGTGTTTATTCGGCAGCGTGCGCCACAATTCATTCACCTGCGATTGCAGATACGCTTCGCGTTCGCGGCGCGCGTCGAGTTCCTTCGACAGCGACAGCTTCTGCGGCCGCTTGTAGCGGTCCACACCGTAGTTCATCAGCGCGTGGCACGAATCGAGCAACTCTTCGACCCGATCGAGCCCATAGCGCTCTTCACATTCGGCAATGTAGTTCTTCGCGTAGACCAGATAGTCGATGATTGCGTGCGCATCGGTCCACAAGCGGAACAGATAATTGCCCTTGAAAAACGAGTTGTGACCGTACGCCGCGTGCGCGATGACGAGCGCCTGCATCGTCATCGTGTTCTCTTCCATCAGATACGCGATGCATGGATTCGAATTGATGACGATCTCATACGCGAGACCCATCTGGCCGCGCCGGTAACTCTTCTCGGTCGACAGGAAATGCTTGCCGAACGACCAGTGACGGTAATTGACCGGCATGCCGACCGACGCGTACGCATCCATCATCTGCTCGGAGCTGATCAGCTCGAGCTGGATCGGGTACACGTCGAGCTCGTACTGCTCCGCAACATGCGAGATGTGCGTGTCGTACTCTTCGATCAGCTCGAAGGTCCAGTCGGACGGGCACGGCAGCGGCCGTCTGTCGGCAACGTTCATACGGACTTCCCTTTGCCCCTCGGGGGGCGCCCCGGTTTGTCCCTGTGCACCAGCGGCTTCACGCGGTCCGCTTTTTCCGGCGTCGGGCACGTACACCTTGTGTACGCCGGTTTCGGCATGCTCCGCCTTGTTGCCAGTCTGCGCGTCTTTCTTGCGCTGCGGCTCATAGCCGCGCGCCTCGTTATGCAAATGTCGTGTCGTCATACTTCCACATGCTTCTCGAACAGTTCACGGAACACCGGATAGATATCCGCCGCTGTCTCGACTTTCTTCATCGCCAGATGCGGCACGGTTTGCGCGAGTTGCGCATATTCGAGCCACAGGTTCTGCTCTTCAGGGGTGACCTGAATATAAGCAAAATACCGCACCTTCTCGAGGATGTCATCTGCAAGAATCTTGCGGCATTTGGGCGAATCGTCGGTCCAGTTATCGCCGTCCGACGCTTGCGCGCCGTAAATATTCCATTCAGTGGGGGAATAGCGCTCGTCGAGAATCTTCTGCATCAACTCGAGCGCGCTGGATACGACAGTGCCGCCGCTTTCGGTCGAATGGAAGAACGTGTCTTCGTCGACCTCCTCGGCACGCGTGTGATGGCGGATGAACACAACCTCGATGCGCTCGTAGTTCCGCTTCAGGAACAGATACAGCAGGATAAAGAAGCGCTTGGCGAGGTCCTTGCGCTGCTCGTCCATCGAGCCCGACACATCCATCAGACAAAACATCACGGCCTGGCTCGACGGCTGCGGCTGCTTCACGCGATTCACGTAGCGCAGATCGAACGGATCGATAAACGGAATGCGCCAGATGCGGCCGCGCAAATGATGAATCTCGTCTTCGAGCAGCTTGATTTCTTCGCGCCGATCGGCCGGGTCGGCCTTCATCTCTTCGAGCTGCTGCTCGAGCTCGTGCAATTCATTGACGAGCGGCGCGCCGAGCGCAATACGCCGGCCGAGCGCGCTGCGCAGTGAACGCACCACGTCGATATTGTTCGGCGTGCCTTCGGCAGCCCAGCCCGCGCGAATGCTCTTCCACGTGGGCACGGCGAGCAGGTGGGTTTTGACGAGGCGCGGCAGTTCGAGGTCGTCGAAGAAATACTGCATGAACTCGTCGCGCGAAAGCTCGAATACGAAATCGTCCTGCCCTTCGCCTTCGTTGCTCGCGCTGCCGCCGCCTCCGCCACCGCCGCCGCCTTGCGGGCGCGGAATCTTGTCGCCGCGGATGTAGTCGGAATTGCCCGGATGAACCAGCTCGCGCCGGCCGCCCGGACCATGCCGGAACGACGGTTCAGCGATGTCCTTGCGCGGAATCGTGATGCTCTGCGTGCTTTGGATATCTTTGATGCTGCGATCGCGCACCGCGTCGGACACGGCGCGCCGAATGTAACTCTTTACGCGACGCAGAAAGCGTTCGCGGTTTGCGATGCTCTTGTTCTTGCCAGCCAGCCTGCGGTCGATGATTTGATGAAGCACACCCGGTCTCCCGCTTCGATGTCGAACACGCAAGACGCAAGTGGTGCATGCAACCTCAGGTCCATGCCGCTTGCGACTTGCAAGGGGCCCGCGCGGCGCGGTGTGGGACACCCGCGCCGCGCGGGCTGTGCGTGCCGTGTGTCATGACGACTTGCGCACGCGCAGATACCAGTCACACAAGAGCCGTACCTGCTTGGGCGTATAGCCTTTCGTGACCATCCGGTTGACGAAGTCCTCGTGCTTGCGCTGCTCCTCCGCCGACCCTTTCGCATTGAACGAAATAACCGGCAAAAGTTCTTCCGTGTTCGAGAACATCTTCTTTTCGATTACGACGCGCAGCTTCTCGTAGCTGATCCACGCAGGGTTCTTGCCGCCGTTCGCCGCACGCGCGCGCAATACAAAATTGACGATTTCGTTGCGGAAGTCTTTGGGATTGCTGATGCCCGCGGGCTTCTCGATCTTCTCCAGCTCCGCGTTCAACGCGGCACGGTCGAAGCTCTCGCCGGTGTCGTGATCGCGGAATTCCTGGTCCTGGATCCAGAAGTCCGCATACGTGACATAGCGGTCAAAGATGTTTTGCCCATACTCGGAATACGACTCCAGGTACGCGGTCTGAATCTCCTTGCCGATAAACTCCGCATAGCGCGACGCCAGCACGTCCTTGATAAACGACAGATACTTCTGCTCGGTTTCCGGCGGGAACTGCTCGCGCTCGATCTGCTGTTCGAGCACGTACATCAGATGCACCGGATTGGCCGCGACTTCCGTCGTATCGAAGTTGAACACGCGTGACAAAATCTTGAACGCGAAACGCGTCGACACGCCGGTCATCCCTTCATCAACACCTGCGAAGTCACGATATTCCTGATATGACTTGGCTTTCGGGTCCGTGTCCTTCAGATTTTCACCGTCGTACACCTGCATCTTCGAGAAGAGGCTCGAGTTCTCCGGCTCCTGCAGGCGTGTGAGCACCGACATCTGCGCCATCATCTTCAGCGTGCCGGGCGCGCACACCGCATTGGCGAGCGACGAGTTACGCAGCAACTTCTCATAAATTTTCATTTCTTCCGAGTAGCGCAGGCAGTACGGCACCTTCACGACGAAGATCCGGTCGAGCAGCGCCTCGTTGTTGCGATTGTTACGGAATGCCTTCCACTCGGACTCGTTCGAGTGCGCGAGGATAACGCCGTCGAACGGAATCGCGCCAAAGCCCTCGGTGCCCTTGAAGTTGCCTTCCTGAGTCGCCGTCAGCAGCGGGTGCAGCACCTTGATCGGCGCCTTGAACATTTCGACGAACTCGAGCAGGCCCTGGTTCGCGAGGCACAGACCGCCCGAATAGCTGTATGCGTCCGCATCATCCTGCGCGTATTGCTCGAGCTTGCGAATATCGACCTTGCCGACCAGTGACGAAATGTCCTGGTTGTTTTCGTCGCCCGGTTCGGTCTTGGCGATGCCGATCTGCCGAAGAATGGACGGATAGCGGCGCACCACGCGGAACTTGCGGATGTCGCCGTTGTATTCGTGCAGGCGCTTCACGGCCCACGGACTCAGAATGCTCTTCAGATAACGGCGTGGAATGCCGTATTGCTCTTCGAGAATCGGACCGTCTTCGTCGTAGTCGAACAGACCAAGCGGCGATTCATTGACGGGCGAACCCTTGATCGAATAAAACGGTACACGTTCCATCAGTTGCTTGAGACGCTCCGCAATGGAAGACTTGCCTCCGCCCACCGGCCCCAACAGATAGAGAATCTGCTTCTTTTCTTCGAGCCCCTGAGCAGCGTGCCTGAAGTAGGCCACAACCTGCTCGATCACATCTTCCATTCCGTAGAACTCACGGAACGCGGGGTATACCTTGATGACCTTGTTCGCGAAGATCCGCGACAGCCGCGGGTCGTTACGCGTATCGATCTGTTCAGGCTCTCCGATTGCCGTCAACATGCGCTCGCCAGCAGTGGCGTACGCGGCGGGATTGTCTTTGCAGAGCGCGAGGTACTCTTCGAGTGAAAATTCCTCCTCTCTCGTTTTCTCGAAGCGGGTCGCGAAACTGCTGTAGATATCCATGCTACCTCCTCGCCGAAGTCTGGAACGATGCCGTGCGCGGCGCGCTATCAGGAAACGTCATCGTTCGAATTCATCCTAAACCCTTTTAAATTTTTTTTCACGAACTACGTTAAGAAAACGCGGCACAGCGAATACGGGCAAGCTTCACTTGTAGACGCCGTTTCGGTCACCTACAATCTCCGGCCGCTCGCGACAAGCGAAGCGCGAATCAAATTGCGGCCTGCCAGGGCTGACACGACTGAACCCTGGCCACTACGCTGCCTTCTGCGAACCTGCTGCAAACACCGGAGCGCGGCAAACGTGCCCGCGAGTCCGACTGTGCTGTTGCATGCAACGTACCTCAAACTGCGCTTGCGTGCGCGGTCGCGCGCAGCAAGCACTTCCATCATGTATTCCTGTACGCAAACGCCTGGCAACCGTGACGGCGCCGCTGCCGCATCGTCGTTTCCGGCACCTTCGCAAACTCGCCGGTCATGCACGGTCTGCCGCCACACATTGCGGCGCACCGCAAGCCATCCGTGCGTCCCACAGTGTTGTCTGGCGCGCGCATGGCCGCCCTCCTGAGCTGCACCGTCGCGCACTGTCGCTGACTGTCGTCACGCCGGTTACGCTAGCTACGTTAACGCGCACGCCGCTGCATCCGTCGACGTTGCAACGCGTTGTTACACGTTTGTACCCTCCACCTATTCGTCCCCGCATACCTGATTTCGTTCAACGTTGACTGACAACGTCGCACGAATCGCGTGCCTGACCGCACACACATCGCGCGTTGAACCCCGCATCGGAGGCGTCGTCAAGCATGTTTGCGCGTCGTGCAGGTGCCGGTGCAAGTGCCGTTTGGCCCGCATTGTGGTGCCGCGCGTTGCGGCGCACGACGCGCACCGATACCCGCGTCGCCCGCATGGTCGGCGAGCAAGATTCGCCACGGCGTTCACATGTGCGCGTTCCGCGCACGACTGCCCGGAAGCAATCGATGCGCCGCATGTTTATCCAACATGGCCGGCTTCTGCACACTATGTCGGTTCGTTGGGGGAGCAACTGAATCAGTAGATACACGATCAGTAGATACACGGTATGCGCAGCCGTCGCATCGCGTCGTTCAGCACAAGCCCGCGCGCATCAGCGTCACGCGCATCGCCCGATGCGCGACGCACGGATCGGCCGCGCGATGCGCGTCATTCAGACCAGTTCGACTTCGACTTCGCCGAGCCCGTCGATATGGCCGCGCACGATGCCGGTCTTGCCGATCGCGTGTGCGCCGACGTACGAGCCGGTCGTAATCGTCCAGGCGGGATCGATCGTGATGCCCATCGCCGCGCAATGATTCACGAACCAGACCAGCAGTTCGCGCGGGTCGCCGGCCGGATTGCCGGGCGCATCGGGCACGAGCGACGCATCGTCGAACGTGAGTTCGAGTTCGGGCGACACGAAATCGAAGCTGCGCGCGAGGCTCGCATAGCTGACCGGATGACCGGTCACGAGCGCGCCGTTGTTCTGCGCGTCGGCCAACTGCGCGAGCGGCGCGATATTCGGCCATTCGGCGAACCGGCTATCGACGATTTCGATCGTCGGCAAGACGGTGCCGACCAGCGCCAGCACCTCGTCGCGCGCGTAGGTTTGGGCGCGCGGCGCGACCGGCTGCGCGAAGCGGAACGCGATTTCAAGCTCGATCAGCACACGAAAGAACGACTGGAACTCGACGCGCGCCGGCGATGTGAAGGCAAGCGACGCCGGAATCGGCGCGCCCGACGCATCGCCGCCCGGTGAACGGGCACCGATTTTCCACGCGCCGGTCGCACCGCCGAGACCCGTGATCACCGCCTGCTGGATCGCATAGGCGGTCGCGGCATCGGGCGGCAAACTGTCGGAAGGCAGCGACGCGATCGCGCGGTGCTGGCGGCGCGCCGAGATCAGGCGTTGCGCGAGGTCATGGTGCGTCATGTCGTTCCTTTCTGGCTATCGCGTTAGACGGCGTTAGACGGCGTTGGACGGATACGAAAACAACGTGCGCGGACGGCATGCCCCAGCCTCGCCGCACCGATGCGCACGCCACGGATGAAGGGTCGCGGGCGCGCGGATTTCAGGCCGCGAATGTCAGGCACTTCAACGCGCATTCGCGCGAGGCCGTACGCTTTCGGACGTAATGGATGTAATGGACGTAACAGAGACGACGTACGACAGACGCTCGGCAGCCGTGCACGCCAATGTACCGGAACAAAGTCGCGGCGGGTCAATTCGAATGCAGAGAATGCAAAGAGGATAGCCGGCGGCAGACAAACCGCCGCGACGAGCGCGCGTAAGCGTGCTGGATGACCGGAATCGGCATGCGAACGGCTGAAAACGCTGTGCACGCAAACAGCTGTCGCCGCTTACGGAGCCAAACGTCAGATTGTGCAGCGCAAGCACACGTCACAAGCGCGCGTGCGAAGCTGTCCGGCGTACGACGGCCAGCACGCCGGCCGGCGCGAGCGGCCGCACACCGGCATTCGGAACGATCATGAACGACAACGGCGCCGCTGTGTAAGGTCAGCTGCGCCGCCCCCGGCCAGGCGGAAAGTGGCTGCACAGGAGGCGCGGCCGCGAGCCGGCAAGCCTCCGTGAACCGGTCACTCGGGCCGTGACTCAGAACGTTTCCCAATCCTTCTCCGCGGCTGCGGCATGTGACGGCGTGGCCGGCGAAGACGTGGACTGCGCGCTGCGGCTTTCATTGTGCACTGCGGTCTGCGTGCTCTTCGGCGCCGCCCTGCGCGCGGCTTTCTGCACGCTTTGCGCGGCGCCGGAAAGCGTGCCGTGCCCCGCACCGCGCGCGGCCGGTTTGCGGGCAAGCGCCGCGCTCGCGCCCGACTTGCCGCGCGGCGCGCCGGCGCCGCCCCCTGCGCCGACCTCGCCATCGTCGACATCGAATACCGCGACCGCGGTGCGCAGTTTTTGCGCCTGATCCTCGAGCGATTGCGCGGCAGCGGCCGCTTCTTCGACGAGCGCCGCATTCTGCTGGGTCGCTTCGTCCATTTGCGTGACCGCGCGCGCGACCTGATCGATGCCCCCGCTCTGTTCCGCGGACGCCGCGGCGATCTCGCCCATGATGTCGGTGACGCGCTGCACCGCGCTGATGATCTCGGTCATCGTGCGGCCCGCTTCATCGACGAGCGCCGAGCCCGTTTGCACACGCTCGACCGAGGTGTCGATCAATTCCTTGATTTCCTTGGCCGCCGCCGACGAGCGCTGCGCGAGGCTGCGCACCTCGCCCGCGACCACCGCGAAGCCGCGGCCTTCCTCACCCGCGCGCGCCGCCTCGACCGCCGCGTTCAGCGCGAGAATATTGGTCTGGAACGCGATACCTTCGATGATCGTGATGATGTCCGCGATCTTCGCCGAGCTCTGGTTGATCTCGCCCATCGTGCCGACCACCTGCCCGACCACGCCGCTGCCCTTGTTCGCGATCTCCGACGCGTTCGCCGCGAGCGCGCTCGCCTGGCGCGCATTCTCGGCGTTCTGCTTGACGGTGCCGGTGAGCTCTTCCATGCTCGCCGCCGTTTCCTGCAACGCGGACGCCTGCTCCTCGGTGCGCGACGACAGGTCGATGTTGCCGGCCGCAATCTCGCGCGTGGCGGTCGCGATCGAATCGCTGCCGGTGCGCACCGAGCGCACCGTCGTCACGAGGCTCTTCTGCATCTTCGCGATGCCGTCGATCAGTTGCCCCATTTCGTCGCGCGAATGCGCGACGACCGGCCGGCGCAGATCGCCGGCGGCAATCGCGTCGAAATGCTCGAGCGCATCGGCAAGCGGGCCCGCGATCGCGCGGCGCAGCGTCAGATACGATGCGAGCGCCGCGATCAGGCCGGCTATCAGCGCCGCGATGCTGACCATGCGGAACGTAGCGAAGCTCGACTGCGACGCGTCGTAATCGAGCTTCGCGGCGTCGAACTGGATCTTGCGCAACTCGAGCGCCGAGCTCGCCATGTCGTTGTACGTGGTCTGCAGACGCTTCGCGCCTTCAACGAACTTGCTCTGGTCCCCGGCGCTGACGCTCGCGGCGAAGGCGTCCATCGCCTGGTACAGCGCGTCGCGTTTGGTCGACACTTCCTGCGCCTTGCGGTCCTCTTCGGCGCCGCGCGGCAAATCGAAGTAGTGCTTCCACGCTTCCTGTGCCGTCACGCGCATCGTGCGCGCGCGCTCCAGTGTCGCGGGCACCTCCGCAGTGCCGGTCTGCAGCGCGGCACGGTCGAGCGCGAGACGTTCGCGGCCCGCGTAAATCTCCATCCGGTCGATCGCCACCGCGGACGGCATCGCGTTGCCATAGGTGTTGCGGACCGCGTCGTTCGAGCGGCTCATGCCTACCAGACCAAGCAGGCTGGTGGTCGCCAGCAGGACCGCCAGAAAAGCCATCGCCACGCCAATCCGCGCCTTGATCGTCATGCCCTTGCCCATGTTCTTTGTCTACCCTGTCGAGAGTGGTGACTGTGTGCGGTCCCGGTGCGTGGCGCCCGGTGACCGGTGTCGGTGAATGATGTCGGCGCCTTGATCCACGGCCGGGATGAGACGCTCTTGAGCATGTTTACGACAAGGCGACAGAAAATCTTGAAATTTTTATATTGTATGAAGATAACATTCGTCTGATTTGTAATAAATACAATTCTTGATCACGAGATTGTAGTGTTGGCAATACCTGAAATACGAAATCACGCAACGCCGGGCGAAGCGACGCTGCGTTCAGACATACAGGCATGCAGGAGAAGAGGTGCGCCGCGCCGCGAGACGGCCGGCACGGGCGACGCGTCAGCTTGCGTCGACTTCCGCGCGGGTGGGAATCGACGGCTGCGCGCCCGCGCGCGTCACCGACAGCGCCGCCGCGCGCTGCGCGAAGCGGATCGCGTCGCCGACCGGCGCGCGTTGTGCGAGTTGCGCCGCCAGCCCGCCGATAAACGTATCGCCGGCTGCGGTCGTATCGATCGCGCTCACGCGCGGCGCCGCGAAATGCGCGGGTGCGGCGTCGCCGAGCGCGGCCAGTACGCCCTGCGCGCCGAGCGTGATGATCACGTTGCGCGCGCCCGCATTGCGCAGCGCGGCCGCGGCCGCGGCCGCTTCGTCCGGCGTGCGGACCGGCAGACCGGTGAGCGTCGCCGCTTCGAGTTCGTTCGGAATCAGATAGTCGATGAGCGGCAGCCACTGCGCAGGCAGCGGCCCGGTCGCGGGCGCCGGATTCAGCACGACGGTCTTGCCGAGCCGATGCGCGGCGGCGAGCGCCGCGTGCACGGTATCCGGCGGTGTTTCGAGCTGGCAGACCACCACGTCGGCGGCGGCCAGCACGGCTTCGTGACGCGAGAGGGTCGCCGGCGTCACCTCGCCATTGCTGCCGGCGACGATCACGATCGCATTCTGCGAGCCAGCGTCGACGATGATCAATGCGACGCCGGTCGACGCGCGCTCGCTGGTTTCGAGCGCCGCGCAGTCGATCTGCTCGGCCTCGAGTCCCGCGCGCAACTGCGCGCCATTCGCGTCGGCGCCGACGCAGCCGACCATCGCGACCTGCGCGCCGAGACGCGCGGCGGCCACCGCCTGATTGCCGCCCTTGCCGCCCGGCACCTGGGCGAAGCTCTGCCCGGCGAGCGTCTCGCCGGGCTGCGGCAGGCGCGGCGCACGCGCGACGAGGTCCATGTTCAGGCTGCCGACGACCGCGACACGCGCGCGCGCTGGATTCGATACCACTGCCCTCTCCTGTGTTCGGTTCTACGCCCGTCGATTTGCGGCTGCACGCCGTCGATTTTTATTGTGATGCGCGCGCCGTCGTTTCAAAGTGCGGCGCGCGCCGCGCCTATGCCGCGACGCCGTTGCGGCGCGCGCCGGCAAAAGCCGCGGTCGATTCACGCAACACGAGGCGCGGCGCGATCACGCGGCGCCGGCCGGGTGCGCTCGACGCGTTGCCGGTGATCCGCTCGACCAGCGTTTGCGCGGCCATATCGCCGAGCGCGCGCACCGATTGCCCAACCGTCGACAGCGCCGGGTACGTGAAGCTGCCGAGCTCGATATCGTCGAACCCGATGATCGAGCAATCGCGCGGCACGTCGATACCGCGCTCGGCCGCGGCGCGCAGCGCGCCGATGCCCATCATGTCGTTGCACGCGAAAATCGCGGACGGCTGCAGCGTGTCGAACAGGCGGCTTGCGGCCCAGTGGCCGCCCATGCCCGAGAAATCGCTCTCGACGATCGCGTCCGACGCGATATCGATACCGCGCTCGGCCATCGCGCGGATAAAGCCGTGCACGCGCATCGCACTGACCGCGGTCTCGATCGGCCCGGTAATGCAGCCGATCTTCACGTGACCGAGCTGCAGCAGATGGCGCGTGGCCAGATACGCGCCCTTTTCATGGTCGATCTGCACCAGGTCCGCATTCACCCCTTCGATGTTGCGATCGACGATCACAAGCGGTTCGCGTGAATTGGCAAGCGTCTTGGCCAGCACCGCGTCATCGCCCGCGGATGCGACGATCAGTCCGTCGATACGCTTTTCCTGCAGCACACGCAGATAGCTGCGCTGTTTCGATGGATCATCATCCGAATTGCAGAAAAACACGCAGTAGCCGTTGCGTGCGCAACCGTCCTCGATGCCGCGCGCGAGCTCCGCGAAATACGGGTTCGTGCTGTTCGGCACCACAAGCCCGATGGTCGCGGTCGAGCGCGCCTTGAGCGAGCGCGCGACCGCCGACGGCACGTAGTCCAGCTGACGGATCGCGCGTTCGACCTTCGCGCGCACATCCGCCGAAACGGGCCGCGAGTTGTTCACGACATGCGACACCGTCGTAAACGACACACCGGCCGCTGCCGCTACATCCTTGATCGTCGCCATAACCTGTTGCTCCCCTGCCTGTTTTCACCGCTAATCGATGCGCCCGGTCCCGCATGAACGCCGCGCTGCGACGCGTTGCTCACACCCGTCGCGCGGTTGCCGTTCGACATCGCCTGCCCTCAGGCGCGCTTGCGCCGACTGCGATAAGTGTCGAGTACGACTGCCACGACAATGACCGCGCCCGTAATGATGCGCTTGGTTGGTTCATTTGCGCCAATTTGTGCGAGGCCCGCGGCGAGCACCGAGATGATCAACACGCCAAAAAACGTGCTGATCACCGAGCCGCGCCCGCCCATCAGGCTCGTGCCGCCGATCACGACGGCCGCGATCACCTGCAGTTCGAGACCGACGCCCGCGTTCGGGTCGGCGGCCTCGAGCCGCGAGATCTGAAACAGCGCCGCGAGCCCGGACAGCGCGCCCATCAGCGCAAACACAATGACCTTGTACGGCCGCGGATTCACGCCCGCAAGCCGCACCGCTTCCTCATTCGTACCGATGCCGATGAGATAGCGCCCGAACACGGTGCGCGTCAACACCAGCTGCGCGACGATCATCACCGCGACCGCGATCAGAAACGCCGGCGAAATGCCGAGCGCGATCGGGTTCGACAGAAAATCGAACGCGTCGCCGATATATGCGGTGCGCGAGTTCGTCATCTGATACGCGAGGCCGCGCGCCGCTTCGAGCACACCGAGCGATACGATAAACGATGGAATCCGCCAGCCGACCGTCACCGCGCCGGTCAGCGTGCCGGTCAGCGCCGCGGCGGCGAGGCCGAACACGGCCGCGAGCAACGGCCCGAGTCCCCACTTCAGCGACGCGACGCTCACCACCGATGCGCCGAGCGCCAGCACCGAGCCGACCGACAGGTCGATTCCCGCGATGATCAGCACGAAAGTCATGCCGACCGCCATCACGACGAGATCGGGAATCTGATTCGCGATCGTGATGAAGGTGTCGTAGGTCAGGAAATGCGAGCTTAGCAGCGAGAACAGCACGATCATCGCCGCGAGCGCGCCAGCCAGACCCAGGTAGTTCGAGAAGCCGAGGCGCGTGCCCGCCGGCTTGCCGCTCGCAAGCGGCGCGGACGGGTCGTGCAAGGCTGGCGCGGCAGGCGCGCCGCCGCTGCCG
>NZ_CADIKF010000077.1 GCF_902859875.1 Paraburkholderia solisilvae
CATCCCGCCCGCAGAAGCTGAGGCAAACTACTATCGGCAACTTGAAACACCGGTCGCCGAACCCGCATTAACTTAAACCAACCAGCCTCCACGATTCCCGGGGCGATTCACAACCCATCTTTACACATAAACTAGGTTAACGAAATATTTCAGCGCCAAAAGTTGCGCCGGATAAACCGCCATCAATCACCAATTCCGCACCATGCATAAACGATGAGTCGTCAGATGCGAGAAACAACGCACCACGCGCAATTTCGTCTGCTCGCGCCAAGCGCCCGACGGGAATTTTCCTACCTAACGCAACGTTTCGCTCATGAACAGACACCTCATCGAGACCTGCCGTACCGAATTCGGTGTCCGTGAACCCCGGTGCTAAGACGTTGATACGAATGCCCTTTGGCGCGAGTTCGGCTGACATGCTACGCGCCATTGCCAACACGGCCTGCTTGCTTGCGGAGTACACGCCGGCACCAGGAAAGTAGCCGGCCTTACCGGCAACGGAACCGCAAACGATGATCGATCCGCCAGCGCTCATCAACGGCAGGGCCGCCTGAATCGTCAAAAATACTGCGGTCACGTTTGTGCGCAACACCTCATCGAACATGTCTTCTGTCGCTACTGCAATAGAACCGCCTTTTGCAATTCCCGCATTCGCGAACACTATGTCGAGCCTACCATACGCGCTTTTGATACGGTCGAACAACTCGGTACGATCTGCCCCAACAAGAATATCGGAGCGCACCGCCAACGCAGCGTCGCCGAGCGATGACGCAGCCCGACTCAGTTTCGCCTGATTACGCCCCGTTATAATTGCCCGGGCACCCCCTGTGACAAAAGCTTGCGCCGCTGCCAAACCGATTCCACCATTTCCGCCTGTAACCAATGCAATTTTGCCTGTCAGTTTCATCGATCGCTCACCAGTCGTTCTGGTATGCCATAGCCGACCAGTCTCGGCATAGCAAACCACCGTCCATATAAAGGCCCTATTTGCGCTTGCACGTTGGTGCTTGTCCAGTCGCAGACTGCACGACGGCAAGTATCGTCGGCTTAGCATCTCGCACGCGGGACATGTCCTCACCAATGTATCGACGCTGCATCGCTGGCCCAACCGATGCGTTAAGCGTTACTACCTATCATCCTCACACGCAAATCAGTATTTGCCGGCGCCCGCTACTCGCTTGGATTAAATACGAGATCGATCGTAAACGACGTTGCTCGTATCGGCTTGCTCTGCGTAATTCATATCTTTGCCCAAGGATGACCTTGTAACCTATCTCCCGCCGGCACGATTGTGCGCGAGTGGCTGCGAGAATGCCACCTGGCACAGGCCCGCCTGAGTTGCCGGGCACTGTCTTTACCTTAAAATAACGGGTCGTCATGCAATGGCATGACTAGAAGCTGCCCCCTTGAGAGGAGGCGACCGTTCAGATCGAGCCACCGTTGCGGATTTTTGAATACCTATCGGTTTTGGCCCATCGCATATCCCGATGTCGCTAGGCGCATGACGCCTTTGCGCAACCATACATGCAGTACGGGTCGGACTAGTCTGGGATGTAACTTCCATTTGTCCGTGGCGGACTATCTAATCGAGGACGGTTGCGCTACTTCCGAAAAGTAATATATCGTATGCAACGAATCGACCTTTTTGAAGCTGCAGGTGATAAACCTCAGATGCCTCATAACAGCACACTATCAACGCGATAGCATCTTCAAAGCGCATCGATTTACTAAGTTGTGCTGGAGAGTAACTGGCACGGATGGTTTCGATTGTTTAACTGGAAACGGTAAGCCATGATTCACGAACCCATTAAAATGCAGTTGACAGACGCACCATGGGAAAAGGACATATGGCGTGAAGCTTGCAAGACTACCTTTCAACTTGATTGCAAGTTCAGAGGAGATCGGTCAGTAGAGAGCCGAGCGAATACTTGGAGCCTCGGTGCATTAAATATAACCAGCGCCACCTTGTCGAATGTAGGTTTTCTGCCGGTTCTGAACGCTTTAACTTCGCACATTTACATAAAGATCGTCACATCAGGGGTAATGCTAGTCGAACAAGATGGCGTACGCAAACGACTGGGGCCTGGCGACGCAGTCCTTGTCGACCCAGATCAACCGTATGAGCAAGTGTTCGATGAAAAAACGGAACTTATCGCGCTGCAGATACCAAAGGAAACCCTGCGAGAACGGGGCCTGCGCTTTCGGTTGCGACACATATTTGTAGCGAACATGGCTAGCCCTGATACACGAGCTATCATAGACATAATCACGCGCATTGCTAACCAGCATGGAGCATCAAGCGTGAAGATGCGAATGCGTCAAGGGGAGTATTTGGCGGATTTAGTTGACTTACTTCTTGACGATCCCACATTAATAACCAAGGGGCGCAGCGGCCCAGCAACATTGTTTCAGGCGAAATGTTATATCGAGAAAAATTTTGACAATCCTGGGCTTACGCGGTCAGATATTGCCGCCGCGGTACATGTTTCGGACTCTTACCTTAATAGAATTTTTAGGGAGCAGGAAGGGCAAAGTATTATGCGTTTCCTTTTGAACTATCGTTTAGCCGTTGCCGAAAATTTCTTCAAACAAGAGAATTCATACAGGACCCCAATCGGGACAGTTGCGTCCAATTGTGGATTCGCAACTCACGCACATTTTACAAGGACATTCAAACAGCGCTACGGTATGAGTCCCAGGGAGTTAATGGACGCGACCGCTTTGGCGAACCGGGTGCAGGACGGTAGGTTTGAACGCTACACGTATTGATGTTAATTTTGACGACCTGACGAAGACTTAAAACAAGGTTCTTCCTCTATTCGCTCGACCACCTCAATTTCTCGCACAATTCCACGTGCCGTTAGAGGGGTAACGCCCATTTCCAACAGCCAGACGATCCATGCCTTATCGCGCGCAACGACGTTCAGAATAGTACATGCGAGTCGCTTGCAGTATTCCCACGACCAACCAGTACGAGTTCGTCCCTAGCAAGCTTTGTCCAGCATTAATGTTTCCTGTGAAGTAAGGTCGCCGGTCTAGGCGGCACCACTGCACTGATTGTTGATTTGCGCGGAATCCTGCCCCCGACGCTGCGCAGTAATTTGCGTCGAATATTGACCCACGTAGAACACTGTCCTGCTCGGCGACGGGCGGGAACGGAGTCATCGACGTGACTATATTTAGCATCATCTGGCACGGGCACTTTCGCGATCATGTCTCGTTGTGCGAGATTGCAAAGCGACTCGGCATATCCAGAAACACGGTCAGGCGCTACATACGGGCCGGCACCACGCCGCAGGCCTATCCCGAGCAACATAGCCCCAGCAAACTCGATGGATTCGCAGCGAAGCGCAGGCTGGCTGAAGACTGAAGCAGGCCGGCCACGCAAGTAGCTTCACGCGGACCTGTGCGAGCTAGGTTTCATCGGTTCGTACGACCGTGTCGCGGCCTTTGCTCGGCGCTGGCGACAAGAACAGCAGGAGCAGGCGAAGACGGCAGGACACGGGACCTGCATTCCGTTGCGTTTTACCCCAGGCGAAGCATTCCAGTTCGACTGGAGCGAGGACTGGGCAGTCATCGGCGGCGAACGCATCAAACTGCAGGTCGCACACACTCCAATCTTAACGCCGTAGCCAGGCGACTCAACGAACGTCCCCGAAAAACACAAAATTTCGACACAGCGGCTGAGCAATTTCATCAATCCGTTGCACCGACCGGTCGAATCCGCAACAAAAAGGGGCACCGCAGGAGATGCGTGCCAGGTTGCATTGCGCCTTGTCGGCAATTTTCTTGCTGCGGCAGACAATCACTACTGTGGCGGCGCGAACGTGACCTTCGATGGCATCTACCGCTGAGACATCCTTGATCGATCTCTGGTCGACCGACCCGCAGCTTTCTGCATTTCACCGTCAAATATCCGGCCTCACGGTCAGGCATCGTTGCTGCCTTGACGGCTTTCCGCAGAGGTGCCAGTCTCGACAACGCGGCAGTGATGCGTAAGGCGGTCGAGCAACACTAGCATGCGCAATGTTTCCACATCGCGCGCAGCCGTAAAAAATAGGTCAAGCTTTTCGATCGACACAGCGAGGGGCAAATGACTCTAAGACTCAGCGCGGGCAACATCGACCCCGAAGCGCATCATGAGAGTCGACGAGTTCATGGAGCCGAAAGATCGCACGGCTCGCAGCAAGCACCCGATTAGCTAGTGCATTCATCGATATCGCGAGCCGACAGGGATATCTGATGCGTCCACGCCGTCGTTCGTCATCCCGCTTCGCGGGCCTGTTCACGAAATTCCCTCGTATGAACAGCCTTAGGGGCTCGGGTTCGTCAATACCTCCTTTCGTTCATTTTATGAAATGTTGGCGTACACTTTTTTACCCGACTTGAACTCGGCCCCGGTGACAACGACTGGAACTGCGCCCGCCAGCGTCCAAATTTATCCACGGGAACCGACTGTAACCTATCGCCGTATCCATGTGGAATGCCCTTTTGAGTTCGATTGTTTGATTTGCAGCTAGCCTCTTATCGCGTGAAAAGCCGAATTGATATACCTCCCCATTTGGGCGCGTCAATTCTGTGACGATGAGATTGCCTCGATGATCAAGCGCATAAAGCTATTTATATATTCAGCTAACCTGCCAGTTTGCCGACTATTTCGTTACGTAGAGAACATCTATCATTTTCTCGATCCGCCATCTTCAGGCCACATGAAAGGCTGATGCTCGTCGGGCCGCCGCTTGTTCCAGCGTCGATAGAGGTTTTACGTTCCGTCGCGCGTATTTATAAGGATCAACTGTTTACGCCTGATGTCAGATCGTCCTAGATACAATGGCTGCGATCGGACCTCTAGCCACAGCTGAGGCTTATCTCTTGAAAATGCATGACGCATCGGCGGCCGGTAAACTAGGAATACTGAGAGATTCCTTTTTATCGATACTTGAACAACACCCAAACGCTTTTATGATTGAAGCTCGCATCGTTATCGAACGCTATAGGAGTTGAAGCAGCAATCGGGTCAACTCCGGACCCGGTACAGCACGACAAGAAGCACCGTCTTCAATCCAATAATCGACGATTTTATGCGTTGGACAGCCTGCGTTATTCAAAACAGCTTCCCGTACCGGTTCACGCAGGTTCTTCTTGCGTCCGCCGGCATCGGTTGCAAGAACGCGTAGCTATTCAAACTTACGAGCGCACACGCACGGCGCTCAGAGTAGCCGTGCTTTTCAAGCACACACCGCACGATTTCCCGCCACTGCACGGGGGAGCTGCCGACTTCCGCGCGCGCTCGACGAGATCGCGCCAAGAGCAAAGATGCCTAGCGGCAAATACTTCGATTGCGTAGTGCGAACTCTTCAAAGCTTAATACGTTATTATTTGCACAGTAATAGCGGTCGAGCGGTGTAAGAGACCGCGCGTCGAATTTAAGAAAAGACACGGCGCTTGAAACGTTTGTGTTTCACGCGTCGAATTTTGGCGACCGGCATCGCTTCGTTCACAGCTTATCGCGCACCGTAGACTTGGCTACTGCGCTGCCATCGATTTGCTAGACGGCGCGCAAGCGGACGAATCACCCAGGTATCCTAATCTGGTCGTCAAAACGACAATCAATGGCGTCGTCGCCTCGTCACGGACGGGTTGCTCGCGGCGACTTCGTCGACCGACACGGACCCGAGCGCGTCGGTCATCTCGTCGACCAATAACTTCTGAACGCAGTCGCAGGACGCGCAGTTGCGTATCGAGGTGAAGGCATTAGTACTGCAGCACGCGCGCTTCAAGTGCGCGCGCCCTCATTACGAACGCGATGTGGAGGGTGCGCCGGCGATCACCGCACCGATGCCAGCGCAGCCGCTACCGGGCAGCAATGCAAGTGCCGCGATGATCACCACCGTCACGGCCGGTATTTACTCATGTATGACCGAAGCGTGATTAGCGGAAGCCTCGGTGGTGCCCCCTCTTGCGGGAAGCAACGCCTACATCGAGAAAATTGCGCAGGTTAGAGTAGCCGCGAGGCTTCGCTGAGGCTCAAATCTTCGGGACTACGCTTCCTCCGTGATGAAGATGCGGAACTCATTGTGCGAACGGGCTACAAGCTGTTGCTCTCTCGTCCATCGACACGCCGTAGCACACGCCAACGCAGCTGCCGCTCGGCGTCGGCGCGGCAGTGGTGGTGGTGCTCACGGCTTATCTCTGCGCCGAGAACCTGATTTCAGGGATCTGCGTCGGTGGTTGCGTCAGTTGCTCTTCGGCGGCATCACTTGGCCGCGGATTTCGCCGTCCGGATGGTCCTTGGCATGTACATTGATGTACATGTCACCCGCCTCGAACATCCTAACGTTGTCGGGAGACAGCGTGGCCTGACCGCTGATCTGGCTCGTCACCTCCATGTTGCCTTTATGGGAAAGCCACACCTTCACGCCAGCGTTTTTGCCCGGGGCGGGTCCGTGAAAATGTGCCATCGTGGCCTGAATCGACAATCCGCTGAAGCTGACGATCCACGTGTTCGCGTCGTACTGAGGTCGGCTTTGCCGCCGCCGGGAGTCTGCTCCGGCGGGACCTATTGTGCGCCGGTCAACGGCACTTCAAATGTGACCGGCGCGCTTGCGCCAAAGTGAGCGTACCCGCTAAGACCAGGCCACCCAACACAATGAAAGCGCGTTGCGAGGGGACCGTGACATTTCATTCTCTCCATTTTGGTTTGCCATTGATGGCGGTATTCGTTATCGAAGAATACGGGAAACTTGGTCGGTGCCGCTGGTAGTCAATGAATAGCATAAACCGACCAATCCCGGTCAACAGGCTGCCCGATTGCAACGACTGAATCGAACTCGATAGTGGCGATCCAGATTAGTCCACCGCTGGTGGACCCCGTTCGTACCGTGGACGCCCGTCAAGTCAAACGGAACCGCCACCCCTTGGTTACAGTTAGCTATGCTACACGAATTGGATCGCGATCCGACGCCCGGGCGTCCTCGTATTGAATCGAAACCGATCATCAACCTACCGTTTCGCTCGCCGAGGCAGTCGAGAAGCTCGACTGGTACGCAAAGCGCTGCATGTGGATTTGCATGGAACCCTGATCCGGGATCAACAGATTACAGATTCCGCGGATATAGATTCGATACCCTGTTGTGGGCGGACGGATGCTACGTGGGAAGCTGGCGAAGCATCCGTCTTTCGCGGGGTGTTCGGCGAGATCACGTCAAGAACAAAGTCGCCTGTAGGCAATACTTGGATTGGGTGGTGCAAACCCGTCGAAGCGGCATACTTTATTCTGTCGACATGGAAGGAAACGTGCGACGAGGGTACGACACGCCGCGTCCAACGCAATGAAGACCCCGTGCTTGATTGGTTTCGATCGGTAATGATTCGTGCGTAGATCGTGGCAATTCACATCGCGTCGCCTGTCGGGCGTTGCGGTTTTGGCTACTGCGCTTACAACCATTTGCGTGGGCGGCACACTCGCGTACGCGGAATGTCCCACGCTGGTACGCCAGCGCACGCGGAATCGGAACGCACAACTGGAAAGATCGGGGCGACTCTGGCAATGTGCAAATCCCACACCGCATAGTCGACTTGCGATCCTAGAGGCTGGCAAACGCTTCCTCAGGTCCGTATCGACGAGGGCATGCTCACAGGCGCGCCCGACACGCTTAAGCAAACCGACCTCGAACTCGCCGTTGCTTCGACGCTTGCCGCATCGGGCAGCAAGAAGGACGATGACCGCCCCCGGTCGTCATCGCGCCGTCAATGCGTGAGCAGAAACACCATGAGCACCGAGAAAACCAATCTGGACATTCAGAGGACTCTCATCCTTCTGCCGTATCGTTATCCGTTCCTGCTGGTTGACCGGGTGCTCGAACTCGAACCGTACAGGAGCATCAAAGCGTCGAAGAACGTGTCGATCAATGAGCCGTACGTTCAAGGACATTTCCCGACGCGACCGGTGATGCCAAGCGTGCTGATCCTCGAAGCACTCGCGCAGACCGCGGCGCTGCTGACATTATCGGAAGAGCCCGGTGATCCGGCGAACACACTGTACCTGTTCGTCGGCATCGGCAACGCACACTTCAAGCGCTTAGTGGAGCCGGGCGATCAACTGATCCTGCACTGCACGTTTGAGCGTCACATGCATGGCATCTCGAAGTTCAACGCGCGCGCCGAAGTGGATGGCGTCGTCGCGGCGGCAGCCAATCTGATGTGCGCTGAGCGCCACACACACAAAGACACGTAAAGCGGACGTCCGAACAGCTCACGACACGGCACGGCATGCACATGGCGGACCCGGCGGCCAGGCCATCCAAACAGAATCAGAATCGAGGACGTATGAGCAGGATCCATCCCACTGCGATCATCGAAGCGGGCGCGCAGCTCGACGAATCCGTCGAAGTCGGACCCTATTCCGTGATCGGTGCACACGTGACGATCGGTGCGCGCAGTACGGTCGGCTCTCACAGCGTGATCGAAGGCCACACTATGATCGGCGAAGACAACCATATCGGCCACTATGCATCGGTCGGCGATCGTCCACAGGATATGAAATACCAGGACGAGCCGACAAAGCTCGTGATCGGCAACCGCAACACGATCCGAGAGTTCACGACAATCCACACCGGCACGGTGCAGGACGCGGGCGTCACCACCATCGGCGACAACAACTGGATTATGGCCTATGTGCACATAGGCCACGACTGCCACGTCAGTAGCAATGTGATCCTGTCGAGCAACGCGCAGATGGCCGGCCACGTGACGATCGGCGATTACGCGACAATCGGCGATATGTCGGGCGTGCATCAGTTCGTGCGCATCGGTACGCATGCTGTGATCGGTGCCTCGACGGCGCTCGGGCAGGACGTGCCGCCTTACGTGATCGCCGCAGGCAACAGGATCGTCGAGCCGCACGGCATCAACGTCGAAGGGCTACGCCGCCACGGCTTCTCGGCGGACGCGATCTCGGTGCTGCACACCGCATATCGCGTGCTATACAAGAACGGCCTGTCGCTCGAAGAAGCGAAGGTGCAATTGAAAGAACTCGGTTCGGGCGGCGGTGACGGCGACGCGCCGGTGCAAACGCTGCTCGCGTTCATCGAAGCGTCGCGGCGCGGCATCCTCCGCTAATCGATGACGTTGTAACTCGGTGAAGAAAGCCAGCGAGTGCGTCAGCACCGTTGCCGCGTCGATCACCCGGCCCGGCGCCGAATAACAGCCGCAACGCCTTCAGTTTTCCTGTTTCGATGAAGCGTTTCTGAAGCGCGGGGGCAGGCTGGGGTGTCCACACCGCCCCGAATCCACCGGTGCTACACACCAGCCGTCCTGACACACTCTAACGGCTTCCTCGGCCGATACCACTCTCATCGGAAACGCGACTGCCGCCCGGACTATGCAATGTTTACACCAACGAAGTCGCCCGACATTTTTGGAATGGCAAGAATCGTTATCCGTAGCAAAAGCACCAACCAACGCATCCCGACTCAGCGACTTGCGGTGCCAAATCGCTTGTTGTGGGGTAGGAATTTGCCCAGATGGGGTTGTTCTACGCCCGGCGAAAATACCGTGTAGCCAGCAAATCTGTAGCTTTAGTGCGACGACCCACGCGCAGAGGTGAGAAACGGTCATTCAGAAACACACGCGTCCGCGCTACTCTAGGATAGCGCTGCTATCGTGATGATCCTTCTTATCGCACTAGCTGTGTTTTCGACCGTAACTCGCGTCAGATGATTCGAGCCGATTCAAGGCCCTTGCGGGGTTGTTACGACGTCTTGCGATTGACGCGGCACATACCCGGTCAAATGCCAATGCCCATCCAGTTCGGGACGAAAACTCAACCGCTCAAAAATGGTGCGACGCTCGCGAGCATCGTGAAGAAATCGACGTTCACGTACATGCCATTTGGAACATTTTGATCGCCCGTGACAGAAGTCCGGCCACGCTCCGTCACCGTGCCCAGCGATTGGCGTGCGCCTTGCGTCTTTGACAAAGCGGCCCTTCTCGACCTTCGCCTTGACGAACGGCGCCGCATCGTCCCAGACGATGTCGAAATGGCCGCCATCAATGAGCAGCAACTTGTTGTTCGCGTCACGCACGAGTTCGTCGGTCGAGTCGCCGGGTCGCGCACCTCGTTTGCCGTTCGTTTCCGCGACACGATGGGCGTGCCACCGCTGACCTATCTGACCCAGTAACGCATGCACGTAGCTAGACGCGAGATTCGCGCGGGGGTATGGGTTTTCGAGGCCGCGGCCAGAGTGGGCTATGCGTCCGAAAGCGCCTTCAAAACTGCGTTTAAGCCCGTGACGGAGATGGCGCCTGGCCAGTATTGGCAAACGGTTCAGAAGAAAGTTGTAGAGCTATCGGAATCTCGTGACGTCGACGCACATGACTTTTAATAGCGCACTGACAGTGCGTCCCAAAAAGGCTGACTGGCCTCACAATGGTAGCCTCGTGCAAGGCTGTCAGGTGCTCATACACGTGAGCACCTGCGGGCAGTACAGCTCATGCGGTGTGGCCAGCGCAGCCTGTCGATGTCAGCCTGGCTGGTTGATACCGACGGATAACGGATGGTCTGGTCAGCCGCTGGTCTCCAAACCCCTCCGCGCTAAACCTCCGGCATCCTTCGGAATGGCCTGCGACCGAAGGGATCAGGTCAATCGGCATGGTGATCCGAGATATGACTCGCTGCGACTGTTTATGGAGAATTATATGGCGATAGCCAATAAGGTGCCGAGGGATTGTACCGGGAACGATACGCTGTTCGGCACGACATTCTTTGACCGAAAGCGCAAAACCTCTGGTTAGGTTGACGGACCGAAATCGACCGAAGCGGACTGTCGACGACCTCTAGCATTAACGGATCGAGCGATCCAGCGCACCGCCGACGATCTTCGCTACCTGCCCGTGATTCAGTTCTTCGGCGCCGAACAACGGATAAATTTTGCCGGCGTGTGCTGCGGGATCTAGCAGGACGTTGGCGGTTACACTAGCCCTCTGCGCATTGCTTTGCGCTGCGCTTGCGTATGGTCGGCGTGGGCGCTTCGCTCGAACCGTTGGCCTACGTCGTCTCAACAACGAGATTGAACATCGCCTGACTGCTCGGCGATAAAGACCTGCTCTTCATCCAGACCATGTGTAGTGGTCGTTCGATGCGTAGGTCGTCAACAGTGATCGTCGTCAGCTCGCCGCGTCGTATTTCATCTTTCACGCTGAGTACCGACAGATATGCAAGCGCATGCCGGGCAAGCAGCATGCGTTTGATTGCTTCCGTATCGCTGACTGACATCAAAGGTTCGATACGTGAGCCGTTACGCGCGTATGCTTCTTCGACAACCGCTCGTGTGCCGGATCCCGGCTCGCGCATGATCACCGCTTGATTCACGAGGTGGCGCGCGAGCATAGACGTTCCCGCGCGCGGATGAGTCGATGCTGCGACGATCGCAATTTCATCCGAGCCGATGCAGTGCGCGTGGAAGATCGAATCGTCGAACGGACCCTCGATGAAGCCAAGCGCAAGGGTGAGGTCGCGTAGTCCGGCTTCGACGCGTTCCGTGTTCGTCACAACCAGGTCGATCGACACACGAGGGTGCTGTGCATTGAATTGGGCAATGATGTCCGGCACGAAATAGACGCCAAGCGTCGCGCTTGCCCCGATCTTGATATGCCCGGCGTCGAGACCGGACAGTTCTTTCAACCGGCTTTCTGCGCCGTCGGCCAACCTGAATATCCGGTCTGCGTAGTCATACAAAATGCTGCCCGCCTCGGTCAGCGCGACGCCGCGGGGCAGGCGATCGAACAGGATCAAACCGAGGCGATCTTCCAGTTCGCGAATTTCGCGTGTCACGGCGGGTTGACTGACATGCAGACGCTCAGCACCGCCGCTGACGCTCCCGGCGCGGGCAACCTCATAAAATGCGAAGAGGTGAATAAAGTTCATCAGACTTCGTAGCGGGTGGTGGGACCACTCCCTCATGGAGCGGGTACAAACCTGCAAACAGGAGTGCGCGGCGGTTATTCCCGTGAACCATGGATGTTTTCGCAGATTGGCGTCATCTAATTCCGCGCGAGCCCGCCACGACTTCGCGCGCCCCTCGCGAATAAGCTACGCAGCCAGATAATCAATCGCGAAACCGACATCGCGGCTATAACGAGTATCGCGCCGGTCACGCTGTCATCGGTACGTGTCAGCACTTCGGCCAGATAGATCGCAATGCCGATCACTGCTGGGTGGTGCAGGATGCGATGGCCTGGTAGCACGTTCATTGTTTGACCTCGCGATCGCTAATGGAATGGGACGTCATACCGTTCCGTGATGGCACCAGGCAGGCACGGCAGCCGTGCCGTGGCAATCCGTGCCGGTGGCATACACAGCCGTCACAATGCATCATTCGCCGTAGTAGATATCGCAGAAGCTCGCGGGACCCACACATGATGAGGACGAGTCGCGAGGCGCGGTAGCCCTCTTCCCGGCAGCCGACGTGCCGGTGCCAGCAGTGCCGACTGCTGCGTCATTCCCCGTCTGTCTGGCTTGCTCAGCAGCTACTTTTGCTTCGGCATCCTGAATATTTGCCGGGTAATACAAATCGTCTCCCGACGCAGGGTTGTAGCCGGCCTGCTCGAGGCGAATCAGATCGGCTCTCACTTCGGCACGCGTGAGCGGAGAGGCAGTC
Source organism: Paraburkholderia solisilvae (assembly GCF_902859875.1). Taxonomy (GTDB): domain Bacteria; phylum Pseudomonadota; class Gammaproteobacteria; order Burkholderiales; family Burkholderiaceae; genus Paraburkholderia; species Paraburkholderia solisilvae. Next base: position 12,660 of record NZ_CADIKF010000077.1, read on the forward strand.
TGCGCGAAACACAGAACGGGGCTGAAGAGCGCAGCAACGGCAATGGAAACAAATGTGAGCGATTTCATGATGTCGATTCCTTCGGGTCATTGATTGTAAAGAAATCAATACAGATTTAGGGGCGATTAACTGCCGAAATAGATGTTGCAAGAACTCACCGGGCCGACGCAGTCGGCGATATTCGCGTCGCAACGAGACTCCCGCGGCTTGCTGGTTTGCGAAGTGCCGGCAGATGTACCGCCGATGCTGTCCGCCTGCTCAGTTGTGGGCTTGGCTTGATGCGAATAGATGAGGCCGACGTCAGAATAGGACGTCTCGATCACAAGGCGTGAGCCATCGTTTTCCGCGTCTATGAGGTGCTGCCTTACTTCGGTACGACTGAGCCCCTGTGCGGAAGCAGTGGAGACAAGTCCGGTCGCCGCGAGAGCGAGCAAAGTGCCAATTGTGATTGCGGGATAGGTATACATTTCGACATCCTTATCTAAATCGACATCTATTCATCAACAAGGCAAAGCACGGAGGTTGCTGACCTGTTCGTTGCCGAAGACGTTTCGCGGTGCTGGCCAAGCGGCTTGTCAACCGCGATTCGTTAAGTGAAAGGTTAGCCGGGGAAAGAAGAGACGAAAAATACCTACTTGCGATGCGTCCCATGCCTTTGGGTTATGCCTTATAGGCCCGGGCGGTAATCACCGAAATTGCGAGAATGGAACTCCAAGGCCAAGGCATACGGAGTCGCAACTTCACGCGTTCATTTTGCCCCCGTGCCAGCCGAACCGAAAATATTCCTCTGGAGGCTTTTCATGGGCAAGAAATCATTTTCTGACGATGACAGCGACTCGAACGAAACGACTGAACAGGCGTTGATAGCGTTGACAACCCGGCTGAGGGAACTCGTCCAGAACGGCTCGCTGGACAGCCGGTTTGCCGCGAAACTCGTAAAGCGTCTGAAGAAGGAGGCTAACGTAGTTGCTGCGGGCGGCAAGGCGACGACGACCGGGCAGAAGGAGTTGAACAAGGCTTTCGAGGCCGTCGACGTGGCGCTGCGTGATCATGAAGCAGCATTGCTAGTCACGGCCAACGCGGCGTTGCGCGAGGCCGACGACACGACTGGTAGCAGGAAGTCGTAGCCACGCCCGGACAAGGTTGGTCGAGCCTCTGCCCGTCGCAAAGGTCCATCTGCCCCCGGTAGATACATTCGGGCTCGAACGAAGCCCAGCGAGTAAATGGGAGCCTGCGCAAGAGTCGCGCGCCCATCGAGCTTTATTCGGGCTTGGTCGTTTTGCGCGGCTTGATAAGCTTTTCCACGACGTCGCCAGTGACGTCCCTGAATAGCGAGGCACTGCCATAGGCCCGCGCGGCCAGCATCGCGCCATAGACCAGCGACACGAGCTTCCTGGCCTCAGTCTGTACCGATGCGTTCAATCTGAACTGTTTGCGCCTCACCCCGGACTTGAGCACATGTTCGAGCCAAGCCGCGAGATCATCGAAGTGCGCTCTGACCTCCAGCGCCACTTCGTTGGGCAAAGCCGGCATTTCCGCGCCGAGCATCCCGGCCACGCAGAAAGGCGCACTGTCTTCGGCAATGCAGTTTTCCCAGTAGCCGAGATACGCCCGGAGTTGCGCCACGGCGTCGGCGCCGCTCGCCTGCAGCGCCGCCATATCGGCGTCGAACGCCAGGCGCGACTGTTTCACCACGGCGACCACCAGGTCTGCCTTGGTTGGAAAGTGGTGGTGAATGCTTGCCTTGCGGATGTCGATTGCATCGGCAACGTCGGAATAGCTGAACCCGCTGTAGCCGCGACGCATGATCAGCTGACGCCCTGCTTCGACGATTTTTCCTGCTGTCACTTCGCCGGTTGCCGTCATTACTTCCCTACCATCTAGTCGGTTGAATTCCACAAGTCTACACGCAATTGCCGAACGAACCGTTGCAGGAATGACGATTGTTGTCATGCCATCCAACTAGTAGGATGGCTAAATCGATTGAGCGAACCGCTGTCGATCCTTCCCTGACCTGACTTCTGGAGCATGAAAATGAAAGCTACCTCGCGTATCACCCGTATTGCCGCGGCGCTCGCGTTGTCCTTCGCCGCTCTCGGTTCTCACGCCGCGACGACCGCCCCGGTCAAGAATATCGTGCTGGTGCATGGCTTTTTCGCCGATGGCTCGGGTTGGCAGGCCGTGTCGAAAATCCTGACGCGCGACGGCTACAAGGTATCCGTCGTTCAGGAGCCGGAAACCTCGTTTGCGGATGACGTTAAGGCCACCACGCGGGTAGTCGATGCGCAGGACGGTCCGAGCATTCTCGTCGGCCACAGTTATGGCGGTGTGGTGGTGACTGAAGTCGGAAACGACCCGAAGGTGGCGGGCCTCGTCTATATCGCCGCGTTCCAGCCCGATGCCGGCGAAAGTCCGATGGACCTGACCAGAAAGATGCCGCCCGCAACCCGGGCAATCAAGGCGACTGCCGACGGTTATCTGTATCTCGACCAGGCTATGTTCCACGCCGATTTTGCTGCTGACGTGCCGGCACCCGAAGCGAAGTTTATGGCGCTTTCCCAGGTAATGCCGGCAGCCCAGTCGTTTGGCGTGCCCATCAATAGCCCGGCGTGGAAGACGAAGCCGAGCTGGGCAATGGTCGCCACGGCGGACCGCGCAATCAACCCCGATCTCGAACGCTTCATGACGAAGCGTGCGGGGAGCACGACCGTTGAAGTCAATTCGAGCCATGTGGCCTATATTTCTCATCCCGTCGAAGTCGCGAAGCTCATCGAACAGGCCGCCGCCGGCTCCTCCCGGTAACTACCGTGGTGGAGAGGGACGTGTTCGCACGTCCTTCATCCACTCCGCCGTTCTGACCAGCGCGAGCGCGCCGTCACTTCTGCGGTTGTCGAACGTCTCTTGATGGCTGACCGCCGTCTCATGTGAAGCGCATACGAGTCCAGGCGCTTTGGGCGGGCGACGGACTGCACGCGACCTATTGCCGACCTACGTCAATCAGCGATCGGACGGCAGTTCATCGAGCCGTAATGGACGGTCATACTGCCGGAACGTCGAGCGGAAACGCTGCCTAGCTATGAATAAGCGCGTCCGCCTCGCTGCTGCCGTCTATGACGCCATTCCTGATGGCACGGTTGCGAACACGACAGCCCGCTAAACGGCGACGTGCGACGTCCACGGGTTGTGCATCACACCAGACGCCGCAATGCTGCGGAGCACGTGCTCGTCGCTGGCAGCTCGATTCGGGCGTAAGCCGTGTATAGCTTGCCCGCGCCGAACTTCGCCGCGTGCCTGAATAGGGCCACAATATCACTATCAGCTCGCGACAGGATGCAACAGCGTGCCACTTCGGCTTCGTTCATGAGTTCGATAGTCCAAGTTTTCGTCGCCCACCCGTCGCGCACACTGAGCTACACGATCTTCTGCAGGCGTCCCTTTTGTCGACGGTACTCGGACAAGAGATCGTCGAATAGCGGGCCAAGCGCGTCCACCAACCCGGCGTTGATCGTCCCAAACTCCTTTCTACGCTTGGCGGTATACGCCTTCACCATGTGCGCACGGGCGTTGATTAGTCGAGAGTACGGGTGTTTTCTGTTAGCTGCCCACGTCTCTTTCGTGTGCATGTACAGACGTTCGATTCGCTCCGACTCTGGATCCATGTGCGAATGGCGATGGATGATCGCATGCCGCTCTCGTTCCTCGGATTTGATCACCTTCTTCACCATTTTCAGACGTCTAGGCACGCCGGTCCGCGCGACGTGCAGATTTTTCACGATAACACCGTGGCCGACCATCTCGTCCGAGATGCAAAGGTGAAATACCGCGTTTGTGAGCTGCAGGCACCCGTCGTATACGGAGACGATACGGATCAGGTAGTTCTCTACGTTGTAGAGTAGGTCGTCAGACCTCGTCACTCCTGCGTTGGTGGCCCGCGTCCGTATCGGTATTCCGTCATGAAATGGATCGTCTGATCAAGCTGCTTGATCCAGCGAGTGTGTGGGAGAGCGAAAAACCTACGCGCATAACATAGAACTGATGCTCGTCGAGTGTCGCAGTCCCATCCAGCAGGTCAGTCGGTTTCAAGCCGCGTGCTTCTTGGACGGCAATGTTGTCCTGTATGACTTCTGTGAATAGCGGGTGCACAAACAGATCGTCAAGGCTCATGTGGATCGCCATGGTTTGAGTGTTGGGTGCCGGTCAACGTCACGCCGCCAGCTTTGACGCCATGCGACTATTGCGCCTCAATCCCCTAATCGTCGCAACGATGCCGCGATATGCGGAAAAGTGCGCGTAGCGCATGCGAACGGGTTCGGCTCCGCGTCGCCGCGTTGTTCACCTTATTTCGCATACCGGGACACGCTGTTTTGCGTCGCAGCCCTCGCCCTGCAGGCGCGGAAAAAGTCCTTCTGCTCCAATGTTTCCTGTACTGCGATCCGCATAGCATGTCTTTACCCTGTGCGGAGACGCACGCCCTTCCCGACCGCGTGGCCTCACCCTGGCTAAGACGTTGACGCTCAAATCGAGCGTTCTACGCAATGCGTTTGATAATTCGGAATGTATATCGATTCAGAGTCGATAGTCGATTGATCATGATGGTGCATGTTCTGGGAGGCGAAATAAATGATAGTTTCGTTTTTCATTGAAAAACCGAAATCCATAGACAAGAATTGAACAGGGCGTCAATGACTGACGCTTTTTCAGCGTCATCAAGGCGCGCGCATATCCGGATGTGATGCTGAACAGATAGCTATATTTTCCGGCCATTCTTCCCGGGCGGCATGTACCGGTTCGGGAAGACGAAAATCGAGAAACCGGCCATGCAAGGCGACTCGATAAAGTCTCGTGCGCCACTTGGCGGCACGCCCGCTTTTCGCGAATTGCCGTGGCCCAGCCTGCTTCTGCCGAGCCGCACAGGCGATTGCTTTGCCGTACGGTTCGACAAGCGTTGTCATAGGGTGACTGAATATCAGTTTCGTATCGGTTAAAATTCATAAGGCATGCGAATTATAAATGATCGCGAAATCGGATTGCGCGGACAAACCGCAATACGCAAAATCTGCGCCACTCCCTAAATACGCCGTGCGCATTGGAATTCACTTCCGGCATGAGGGAAATATGCCGGACGACCAAATTCGCAGAAATCATGCGCTGCCGAAGGTTCCAAAATGTCGACGACGCAGCCGATCTCGTCCCTCCCCGAATCTGCTGCACATCAAAGTTGTCTTGCGTTTGTCACGATTGGAGCAGCGGATAGATTTAACCCTGTCTTCAGTGCCCTTCTTTTGGGCGACGCCGCTCGTACTCGTTTCCATTTGCATGGCGGCTCTCCCGGCGCCGGCATGGGCCACATGCACAACGACAGCTAACGTTACGACGTGTACCGGCACCACGAATCTTGGCAACACATCGATCGGCAGCGGGCCGTCGGCGCCCGACAACGCTGTCGTCACTATTGCGCCCGGTGCGTCGGTCATCGCGGGAGATGCCAGCGCAATCAGCCTGCGCGATGGTGCGAGCGTAACGGTGAATGACGGTGCCACGGTCACGAGCGCCGCCCGCTCGGGCAACGGCCTGTGGAGTGCCGGCAAGAACACGGTCGAATTCCGTTCAAATGGCACGCTGACTGTTGGTAATGGCGCGACGGTCAGCGCAACCGGAACGAGTACCAACGCCGAAGCCGTCAACCTTCTGGGCGCAGGCAATACGGTCGTCAATCACGGCACGATCTCAGGTGTCAATTCAGCCGCGATCTGGTTCGAAGACACCGTCATAGGCGCGGCCAATACCATCGATAACTACGGCATCGTCCGCACAGGTAACGGGTCGGACCAGAGCATCATTGCGAACGTGATCGGCAGCCAGCGCAACGGAGACGTGCATTTCATCAATCGCACGGGCGCGGTCGTCTACGGGGGCCTGTCCTTTGCAAGCGGAAACGATGTGCTCACGCTGTATCCGTCGTCCGTCGTGACCGGTGGGTTCAACGGCGGTGGCGGAACGAACACGCTAAACCTGGCTGGCGAAGCCGGCTCCAGCGACACGCTGACCGGCAGCATCAGCAACTTCCAGACGCTCACCAAGACAGGACTGGGTACCTGGACCCTGTCAGGCTCGGTAGGCAGCAACGGTGGCAACGCCGCGCTCGCAGTCGACGTCCAGCAAGGCACGCTCGCGCTGACGGGCAACAACGCCAATTTCAATGGCACCGTGGAGGTCGATCCGGCCGGCACCTTGGAGGCGCGCGCGCAGAGCCTGCCGCCAGGCGTCACCGACAACGGCCTCGTGCGCTTCGTGCAGACGGACAACGGCAATTACGCGGGCACCCTTACCGGCACGGGCTCGGTCACCAAGACCGACGCCGGTGTACTGACACTCTCCGGAACGAACAGCTATCAGGGCGGCACGCTCATTCAGGCGGGGACGGTCGCGATTGATGCCGACAGCCGGCTGGGCGCCGCCACAGGCTCGCTGACGCTCGACGGCGGAGCACTCGAACTCACCAGCAGCTTCGGTCTTTCAGCTTCGCGCGCCATCACCGTGACGGCAAACAACGGAATGATCCAGACCGACGCCGGCGTCGCGAGCACGGTGAGTCAGGCCATCGGTGGCGCAGGCGCACTCACCAAGGCAGGCGCGGGACTACTGACGTTCGCGGGCGACAATAGTTACAGCGGCGGCACGACGATCAGCGCCGGCACGCTGCAACTGGGCAACGGCGGCACCACCGGCAGCATTGTTGGAAACGTGACCGACAACGGCACTCTGGCGTTCAACCGCTCCGACAGCGTCACCTTCGACGGCGCAATCTCAGGCTCGGGTTCCGTGACCCAGTCCGGCCCGGGCGTCACGATTCTTACCGCGAACAACAGCTACGCGGGCCCGACCACCATCTCCAGCGGCTGGCTCTACGTCGACGGCAATCAGACCGGTGCGACGGGCACGACCACTGCCGCCAGCGGCACGCGTCTCGGCGGCAACGGCACCGTCGGCGGTAGCGTGGTGATCGCCAACGGCGCCACGCTGGGTCCCGGCGCTGTGCCTGCCACACCCGCGACCCTGACGATCAACGGCGACCTCACGCTCAATCCGACCTCGAACCTCTTCTACAACATGCAGCAGGCGAATGTGGCCGGTGGTCAGCTCAACGACCTGACGGTGGTCAACGGCAACGTCACGCTCGACGGCGTGATCAATATCGTCGATGAAGGCCAGACGCTTGGCGCCGGCATCTACCGTGTGTTCGACTACGACGGGACGCTGACCAACAATGGTCTCGAGATCGGTTCATACATGACGGCGACGACCACGCCACAGGAGACGTCCACCACCACCCGCCCGCTGACCGGTTTCACCGTTCAGACATCGATTCCCGGTCAGGTGAACCTCGTCAACACGGGCGGCCTCACGCTGAATTACTGGGACGTCGGACCGAAGAACAACGGCATCATCAACGGCGGCACCGGGACATGGCAGGCTTCGGCGGGTACCGTCAACGATAACTGGACGGGCCCCGACGGCGCGATCAACGCGCCATGGGCGGACGGCGCCTTTGCGATTTTCATGGGCACGCCGGGTACGGTCACGGTGAACGACACCGTCGGCGCCGTGACCAGCAAGGGCATGCAGTTCGCAACGGACGGCTATCTCGTCACTGGCGATCCAATCACGCTCGCGGCTCCGTCGAGCGGCAACCTCACGACGATCCGCGTCGGGGACGGCACGGCGGCCAGCATAGGGATGACGGCAACCATCGATGCCGTGCTTGCCGGCACGGCGGGCATCATCAAGGAGGACCTCGGCACACTGGTGCTCAATGGCGCCAACACCTATACGAACGGCACATTCGTTCTCGGGGGCACGCTGCAGATCTCCAGCGACGCCAATCTCGGCGCGCCGCCCACCCTGCTGACGATCGCCAATGGTTCGACGCTGCGAACCACGGCGAGCTTCGCCACAGGCCGCCTGATTCTTCTGTCCGGCAGCAGCGGCGGAACACCCGGCGGAACCATCGACACGGCTACCGGCACGCAGTTCACGATCAACGGGCAAATCCTGCAGGGTACCCAGCCGGCGTCCCTCACCAAGACCGGCAACGGCACACTGATCCTGAACAGCAGCAATACCTACAGCGGCGGAACCACGGTTTCGGCGGGCACGTTGCAGATAGGCAGCGGCGGCACAACCGGCAGCATTCTCGGCAACGTGCTCGACGACGGCGCGCTGGCATTCAACCGGTCCAATACCGTGACGTTCGGTGGCCTCATTTCGGGCTCAGGCACGCTCGGCCAGACCGGAACGGGCACCACGGTGCTGACGAACAACAACACATACACGGGTGGCACAACCGTCAGTAGCGGCACGCTGCAACTCGGCAACGGCGGCACCACAGGCAGCATCGTCGGCGACGTGACCGACAACGGCGCGCTCGTTTTCAACCGGTCCGACACCGTCACCTTCGACGGCGCCATCTCAGGCTCGGGTTCCGTGACCCAGTCCGGCCCGGGCGTCACAATTCTTACCGCCAATAACAGCTATGCAGGCCCGACCACCATCTCCAGCGGCTGGCTCTACGTTGACGGCAATCAGACCGGAGCGACGGGCGCGACCACCGCAGCGAGTGGCACGCGCCTGGGCGGCAACGGCACCATCGGCGGCAACGTGGTGATCGCCGATGGCGCGACGCTCGCGCCAGGCGCCGTACCCACCTTGCCGGCCACGCTGACCATCAACGGCGACCTGATGCTCAATCCGACCTCGAACCTCTTCTACAACATGGTTCAGGCCAACGTGGCGGGCGGCCAGTTGAACGACCTGACCGACGTCAACGGCAACCTCGTGCTCGACGGCGTCATCAACGTGGTCGATCAGGGGCAGACACTCGGCGCAGGTGTCTACCGTGTCATCGATTACAGCGGCACGCTGACCGACAACGGTCTGACCATCGGCTCGTACATGACAGCGCCCTCCTCGCCGCAGGGCGCGCCCGTCACGGTGGCTCCGCTGACCGGATTCAGCGTGCAGACGTCGGTTCCGGGCCAGGTGAACCTCGTGAACACGGCCGGGCTGAGCCTGAACTACTGGGACGGTCAGAGCGGACCGAAGAACAACAACACGATCAACGGCGGCGCCGGCACATGGCAGGGCACGGGCGGCAACGACAACTGGACCGATCCGAACGGTGCGGTCAACGCGTCATGGGCCGACGACTCGTATGCGATCTTCATGGGTACGCCGGGCACGGTCCGCGTCGACGACACCACCGCCGGCCAGGTGACCGCCACCGGCATGCAGTTCGCGGTCGACGGTTATGTCGTGACGGGCGACCCGATCGCGCTGCGCGACGCGACCACCGGCAACCTGACGACGATCCGCGTGGGCGACGGTACGCCCACGGGCGCATCGATGACGGCGACCATCGACTCCGCGCTGACCGGCAACGCAGCGCTCGTCAAGGACGATCTCGGCACGCTGGTGCTCAACGGACTCAACACCTATACGAACGGCACGGGCATCTTCGGCGGCACGCTGCAGATTTCGAGCGACCAGAACCTGGGCGCGGCGAATAGCGCAGTCGGGATCGCCAACGGCTCGACGCTGAGCACGACCGGCACGTTCTCGAGCAACCGCGCGATTCTCCTTGGGACCAGCGGCATCGGTACGAGCGGCGGGACCATCGAGACGGCGGCCGGTACGACGCTCACGCTCAACGGAACGATCATTGAGAACCCGTCCGGACCGCCGGCGATGCTGCAGAAGACCGGCGACGGCACGCTGGTGCTGACGGGCAACGGCAATACGTACACGGGCGGCACGACGATCAGCGCCGGCACGCTGCAACTCGGCAACGGCGGCGCGAGCGGCAGCATCCCCGGCGACGTGACCGACAACGGCACGCTCGCGTTCGACCGCTCCGATACGTTCACCTTCGGTGGCGTGGTGTCGGGCACCGGCGCGCTCAACCAGATCGGCACCGGCACGACGGTGGTCACGAACGGCAACACGTACACGGGCGGCACGACGATCAGCAGCGGCACGCTGCAACTGGGCAACGGCGGCACCACCGGCAGCATCGTCGGCGACGTCGCGGACAACAGCTCGTTCGTCTTTAATCGCTCCGATACGCTCGTTTTCGGCGGCATTGTCTCCGGCACCGGCGCGCTCAACCAGATCGGCACCGGCACGACGGTGCTCACGAACAGCAATACGTACACGGGCGGCACGACGATCAGCGCCGGCACGCTGCAACTGGGCAATGGCGGCACCTCCGGCAGCATTGTCGGCGACGTCGCTGACAATGGCACCCTCCTCTTCAATCGCTCGGACACGGCTACCTTCACCGGCATGGTATCCGGCGCCGGCATGCTCGATCAGGCCGGAACCGGCACCACCGTGCTGACCAACAGCAATACCTACACGGGCGGCACGACGATCAGCGCCGGCACGCTGCAACTCGGCAACGGCGGCACCTCCGGCAGCATCGTCGGCGACGTCATCGACAACGGCTCACTGGTCTTCAACCGGCTCGACGACATCACCTACGACGGGCAGATCATTGGCAGCGGTTCGCTCGTGAAACAGGGCGCGGGCACCGCGATCCTCACCGGGGGCAGCACCTACAGCGGTGGCACGACGATCAGCGCCGGCACGCTGCAGCTGGGCAACGGCGGCACCTCCGGCAGCATCGTCGGCGACATCGTCGACAATGGCACGCTGGCGATCGTGCACAGCGATGTACTGCCAATCGTCGGCAACGTGTCGGGCTCGGGCAACATCGTCCAGCGCGGGACAGGCGCAACCGTGCTGCTCGGCACGAACAGCTACAGCGGCCCGACCAACGTCGCGAGCGGCGCATTGTACGTCGACGGCGACCAGACGGCCGCGACCGGCCTTGTCACAGCCGCCAGCGGCAGCACGCTAGGCGGCTCGGGCACTATCGGCGGCAGCGTCACCATTGCCAATGGCGGTGCGCTCGCGCCGGGGCAGATCGGCATCGCGCCGGGTACGCTGACCATCAACGGCAATCTGAACCTGAGCAGCGGCTCGATTCTCAACTACGGTTTCGGCCAGGCGAACGTCGTCGGCGGCCCGCTCAACGACCTGGCCGTCGTGCAGGGCAATGTGACGCTCGCCGGCACACTGAATGTCGAGACGACCGAGGGCGGCACGTTCGATCCCGGTATCTACCGCGTCATCAGCTACGCGGGGTCACTGACCAACAACGGTCTCGCGATCGGCACCGTCCCGTCGCCGGACTATTTCGTGCAGACCGCAGTCAGTCATCAGGTCAACCTGATCAATACCGCCGGGCTGACATTCAGCTACTGGGACGGCGTCGCCGGACCGAAGGACAACAATTCGATCGAAGGCGGCAACGGCACCTGGCAGAACACCAGCGGCAACAATAACTGGACGAACGAACTGGGCGTGCCCAATGCCGCGTTTGCCAACAGCACGTTTGCAATCTTCGCGGGAGCGCCCGGCACCGTGACGGTAGACAACAGTCTCGGAGCGGTCCAGGCCGCCGGCATGCAGTTCGCCACCAACGGTTATGTCGTGACGGGCGGTCCCGTGACGCTGGTCGGCTCTTCCGCGACACCGGGTGAGTCAATCATCCGCGTTGGCGACGGCACCGGACCTGGCGCCAGCTATATCGCGACAATCGACTCGGTGCTTACCGGCAACCCCCAACTGGTCAAGAGCGACTTGGGCACGCTCGTGCTGAACGCCGCGAATACCTATGCGGGCGGCACGCAGATAAACGGCGGGGTGCTGCAGGTGCAGTCCGACCGTAACCTCGGCGTGAGCAGCAGCGCGCTTGGATTCAACGGCGGCACGCTGCGAACCACCGGGACTTTCGCTACCGCGCGCGCCACCGCGCTCGACGACAACGGCGGCACGTTCGAGCCCGTCGTGGGGACGACGCTCACGCTCGACAGCGCCGTGAGCGGGACCGGCGTGCTGACCAAGACGGGGGCCGGCACGCTGGTGTTCGCGGCCAACAACACCTATACGAACCGCACGGAGATTACGGCGGGCACATTGCAGGTCGGTAATGGCGGCGCGACCGGCAGCATCGTCGGCAACGTGATCGATGACGGCGTCCTGGCATTCAACCGGTCCGACACGTACACGTATGGCGGCAACATTTGGGGAAGCGGCACGGTCCAGCAGACGGGCAGCGGCACGACGGTGATGACCGGCAACAATACATACACAGGTCCAACCTTCGTCGCAGCCGGCACACTGCGCGCCGGCGCGACGAACACGTTCAGTCCCACCTCCGCGGTGGGTGTCAATCCCGGCGCGACTCTCGATCTGAACGGCTTCGACCAGACGGTTGCGGGGCTGGCCAACGCGGGACTGGTGCGCTTCGGCGGTGCGCCTGGAACAACATTGCACGTGGCCGGCAACTACATCGGCAATGGCGGTGCGCTTGCGCTCAATACCTACCTGGGAAGCGACGGATCTCCATCGGACCGCCTTGTCATCGACGGCGGCACAGCTACCGGCGGCTCAACGTCGATGGCCGCCAACGCCGCCAGCCAGTCAGTCAAGGCGGGCGGGGCAAGCGTGAAGGCGGCCGCCGCAACCGGTGGCACGTCGCTGCTCGTGAACAATGCTGGCGGACCAGGAGCCAGAACTACCGGTGACGGTATTCTCGTGGTCGACGCCGTCAACGGCGCCACGACGGCGCCCACCGCATTCTCGCTCGGTGCGCCGGTGGTGGCCGGGCCCTACGAATATTCGCTGTATCGCGGCGGCGCCAGCGACGCTTCAACTGACGACTGGTTTCTTCGCTCGATACTGAACTGTGCGGCCGCTCCGGACGCAGCCGAATGCCCGCCGGGGTCGTCACCTGGCGCCCCGGCCGCGCCGGTCTATCGGCCCGAGACGTCGCTTTACACAGCGCTTCCGTCACTGGCGCTGAGCTTCGGAAGCGTGCTGCTGGACTCGCTTCACGAGCGCATGGGCGGCCAGATCGGTCCGCAGGGCGACGCTCCGTCCGGTGGCGATGCGAAGCAGCCCAATGCTCTCGGCTGGGGGCGTATCGTCGGTATCACCGGTACGCGGGACGGTGGCGCTTCGGGCATCTATGGCAGCGACGGGCCCACCTACAACTATCGCCTGTACGCGGCACAGGCCGGCGTGGACGTGTATCAGTCGAAGCGGCCGGACAGCAGTGCAGACCATGCTGGCCTGTACGTCGCGTATGGCGAGATCGACGGCGACGTCGACCACTTCGACGGCAGTGACGCAGGCAACGACCGGATCGACGGCGCGACCGTCGGCGCTTACTGGACGCACTTCGGCTCGACCGGCTGGTACGTCGACAACGTCATCCAGGGCACGCGATATGACGTGAAGGCATTTGGACCCACTGGGCACCTGGATTCGAACGGCACGGGCCTGGGCGCGTCGGTCGAAGGCGGCTATCCGATCCCGTTGAGCAACGGCATGGTGATCGAGCCGCAGGCGCAGCTCGTGTACCAGACCATCCACCTGAACGCCACGCACGACGATGCGGCCAACGTGAGTTTCAGTGATGTCGAGAGTCTGACTGGCCGGTTCGGCGTGCGGCTGTCCAACACCTGGGAGTTCGCGCCCGGTACGGATACTTCACCCGCGCGCAAGGCCACGGTATGGGTGCGGGCGAGCTTCATCAATGAGTTTCTCGGGCATCCGGTGACGAGCTTTTCGTCGGCTGACGGATATGTGCCGTTCAGCGTGAGCATCCACGGTCCGGGAGGAAAGCTCGATGCCGGACTGGATGCTCAGGTGTCGAAGAGAACGTCTGTGTATGGGAGCGTGCAGGGACAATTCACCGGTGATGGCCACGCGGTGGGCGCCGAGGTTGCAGTCAAGGTCAGGTTTTAGTCTCTGAACCCGGGGGAAATGCTTCCACTTCAAGGCCGTCGGATTGCTCGTGTCAGGATTTGCGATACTTCGCGTGCGCGCGTCGGTACATCACCCGAGGCAGGGCGAAAGATCGCCGCGTGGGGCTGACGCGGCTCCAGATCGATACTCTTCCGGACGCCGGAACTGCCTTTATTTAGCAGCGTAGGCGATAGTTCGGAGTCTGTCCGCATCTCCGCTGAAAACGGACGTCGAATATGACCTGGCGAAGGTCCATTGCTGGCCGACTACCGACGGACGCGGAGGACCGTAGCCGACCCATAGCCGCTATTGCGACCGTGTTGACCAAAGGTCCCTCTCGAGCGCGCAACGGACCTATCGTACTGATCGCGTCTTTCCAGCACGCGGCAACGGACTTCGACGGGTCCGTCGTCGCGTGGCTTCATGCAGGCTGATCAAAACTACCGGGGCTCTTGTCCGAGGCCGTCCACTGCGAAGTACGAGCTCGCTCCGCCTTCCGCAAGCCGGCCTTCA
>NZ_CADIKF010000078.1 GCF_902859875.1 Paraburkholderia solisilvae
CAACCCGGACGGTTTCGGCATCGCAGCGGGGTTGCCGATCGCTGCAATCTGGCGGTTGCGCCAGGCTTCCAGCGATGTCGGCGCGGTCGTGTAGTGACCGTGGATGTCGATAATCATGTGCTAACTGCAGTTGAATGGAAATCTGCTGCGGTGCTGCGATCTTGCGGTGCCGCGTCGCGGTGCATCCTTAGCGCGACACGGCATTGTCGGCGCGGTGCGTGTGATTGATACGGCTCGACTCCGGGTTCGGGCCATCGACCATATTCGTGAGGTCACGCCCGCGCGTTTCCGGCAGCAGCAGCGCAGCGGTCACCACCAGCAGATACGACACGCATGCGCACAGTCCCATCGCGGCACCCAGTTCGAGCTTCACGCTCAGCACGCCGACCAGGGTGGGCATGATCGCGCCGATCGCACGGCCTGCGTTGCCGCACAAACCTTGCGCCGATCCGCGAATGCGCGTCGGGAACAGTTCGGCGATATACGCGCCGGTGCCTGCGGCGGTGCCCGATTGCAGCGCGCCGAGCACGAAGCCGAGCACGAGCGTGACCGGCAGCGTAATCGGCGCCAGCGTGTACGTCGCGACGGCGACCGCCTGCAGGCACGCGATCACGACAAACGTGCGGCGGCGGCCGAAACGGTCGGCCATCCAGCCGTTGAGGAAGGCGCCGGCAAACGAGCCGAGAATGTTGATCGCCAGGTAGCCGCCGATATTGGTGATCGACAGATGCAGCACGAGTTTCAGATACGCGGGCAGCCAGGTGATCATCACGTAGTTGCCGCCATAGATGCCGAACGTCAGCAGGATCGCCTTGAACGTGGTGGCGCGCGTCGGTTGCTCGAACACGGCCCACACGCTCGGGCGGTCCGCTGCGTGCTGGCGGCGGTTCTGCGCGAATACCGGCGCTTCCTCGATATGGCGGCGAATCCACACGACAAGCAGCGTCGGCAGAATGCCGACCGCGAACAGCACGCGCCACGCCATCGACGGTTCGAGCAAACTGAAGAGCAGGGTGGACAGCAGCACCGCGAGGCCATAGCCGATTGCCCAGCCTGCCTGCAGCGAGCCGACCGCGCGGCCGCGCACCTGCGGGCGGATGGTCTCGCTGACCAGCACCGCGCCGACCGCCCATTCGCCGCCGAAACCGAACCCTTGCAGGCCGCGCGTGATCATCAGTTGCTCGAACGAATTCGTGAATGCGGACAGCAGCGTGAAAAACGAGAACCACAAGATGGTGATTTGCAGCACGCGCACGCGGCCATAGCGGTCCGCCAGAATACCGGCGATCCAGCCGCCAAGCGACGCCATGAACAGCACCGTCGTGCCGAGCAGGCCGGCTTCGCCGCGCGTCATGCCCCACAGTGCGATCAAGGTCGGGATGGCGAGCGCGTACATCTGCGTGTCCATTGCATCGAGCCCCCAGCCGCTAAAGCACGCCCAGTACGTGCGTTTCTCGGACTTCGTCAGCTCGCTGTACCACTTAACCATGCTGTTTCTCCTCCGGCTTCCCGGATTGCGCGGGTTGCCTTTCTGCGGATGAAGGACGCGCGCGCGTCTTTCGTGCGTGAGCGCCGGCGCGCGGTGCAGCCGCCGCGGCAAGCAAAGGTGCGGGGTTGCCGCCGAGCGCGGCGGTCGCGTGGGCTGCGGACTGCAACAGACGTGGACGGTAACGCTCCATTTCATCGATACCCATGCGGCTTGCCGGACCGACGATGCCGAGCGCGCCGACGAGCTCCTGCCCGACACGAAATACCGGAGCGGAAATGCCCGAGGTTTCCGGATCGCGCTCGCCCATCGACAGATACACATAGTGCGTGCGGACGTCGTCGTACGGCATGCCCGGCTCGCCGGAAAAAGCGAGCAGCACGCGGCCACCCGCCCCGCGTTCGAGCAGCTGCACGTCGCCTTGATGCACTTCCGCGCGAATCGAATGACGCGATGCGATCCGGTACAGGCATACACGGTGATCGCGCTCGCGCACGTGAAACGACACGGCTTCGCCGGTTTGCGCATTCAGCTCTTTCATGACCGGCAACAGCACGTCGCTCAGATCGAGCCCTGCCTCGTAGATGGCGCTCAGGCGCATGGCCGAAGCGCCGACCCAGTAACGGCCGTCTTCCCGCCGGATCAGCAGGTGGTGATGGCAGAGCGCCTGCGCGAGCCGCGACAGCGTGCTCTTATAGAGCCCGGTGCGCTCGGACAGCTGCGTGAGCGTGAGCGGGTCGTCGTCGCGGCGGAATGCAAAAAGGATCGACGCTGCGCGGTCGAGCACGTCGATGCCGCTGGCGGTCACGCCTTGTGGCGTGCGGACGCTCTCGCTGGAACGAGGCATGAGGTCTCCACGGTGTTCTACCAGGTGGAATGAATATTCATTGGATAGAACCATGCTAATGCACCGGTGCGACCGGTGTCAAACGCGGCGACGGTCGGAAATTGCAGGCGGCAGGGAAGCGGTCCGCAAGACAACGAACGATTGATTGCCCAAACACACCCTCGCCTTTACGTTCGACGTCGCGGGTGTGCCGATCTCGCGCGCGACACCGCGGTCGTCGAGGTGGATATCGATGCGAACCCGGCGAAGGACTTCACGCGACGCGTGTCGTATAGCGGGCAGTGCGGCGGCGGCTCGCACGACAACGCGATTTCACGCCGGCTCGCATGGAAAGTTTTAAAACAAAGCATTGCGGAGCGCTAATCGTCGAGCGATAGAGCACTGAAAGTTATTCGCGTCGGCGCACCATGGAAGAACATTGCAAAGGCTTGACCCGAGTTTAAAAAATCCAACTAAATTATGACGAAAGTATGACGTTGACCACATAGTGACATGAGTGCGGATCTTCCTTGAATATTACAAAAAACCTCTAAAAAATTACTAATAGTAAAATTTGGCCGGAAAAAGACCAGTCAAGAGCGACTGGCCAATCTTCTCGTCCCCCGTTTTTCCGCCGTCGACGCGAGCGCCATCCGATTCGCTGAATCGACCGCCCATCCTGGCTTGGCGCGAGAACGTCTGAGCCAAACCGGCATTCCCATAGGCTCGAAGTTACCGCATAACCCGTGCCGCAAAACCTTGCATTACGAAAAACAGTTCGTATTAGTATTCGATGCTTCGCTTTCGAATCTTTACGATGAAATGAAGACCCGATCATAGCCACCCGGAAATAGCGCTCGATTGAGCGTCCAATTCACATTCGACGTTCGCTTTCGGCCTGCTTTGCCGAATCATGCGAAAGAAAGCCATGCGTAGTAAAACGAGAAGAAGGGAAATCACGATGCGCAATCGCATTGGGTATTTATCTGGCACGCTTGCACTTCTTTGGCTATTGCTGCTATTCGCCACGACGCAAGCCGTCGCGAGCGTCGTTGTGCCAGCATCGGACCGGATCGACATCAATCTCGGACAGACGCCCTGGATGTACACGAAGACCGCGGACAGCACGGCCTTTTCCACCCCGGAATTTGACGATTCCGGCTGGATCCAGAAGGGCGTGCCGCAGTCGCCGTCCGACGACGACACGTTCATCAACGAGCAATCGGGCGGCGGCGAGGGTGAACTGACCGGCAACATCACCTGGTACCGCAAGCACTTCAAGCTGGACCAGTCGTATCAGGATCGCAAGATCCTGATCGAGTTCGAGGGTGCGCACGTCGGTGCACAGGTCTATATCAACGGCCACTTCATAAAGGGCAACAGCGCGATCAATCCGAACGCGACCCACGTGATGGGCTTTATCGGATTCGAAGTCGACGCCACGCCGTATGTGAACTTCGATGGCACCGACAACGTGATCGCGGTGAAGGTCGCGCGCAACGACGCGTTCTTCCAGGCGCCGAGTTTCGGCGGCGCGTTCCGCTTCGGCCAGAGCGATTCCGGTCTGTTCCGCCCGGTGTGGATGCACATCGTGGACCGCGTGCACATTCCGGAAAACGTCTACTCGGTGCTCGAGACGTGGGGCACCTACGTGGCGACGCAGGCGGCCAGCACGTCTTCGGCGACGATTCACGTCGAAACCAATGTGCTGAACGAAAACTCGACCGACCAGTCCGTGACCTTGACGACGCAGATCGTCGACGCGAACGGACAGGTCGTCGCCCGAGACCAGCAAACTAACAACGTTCCCGCAAACGTTTTACCGGGTCTGCATCCGACCACGTTCGTGCAGACCATGACGGTCCCGAACCCGACGCTCTGGTATCCGAACAACGATCCGAACGGCGGCCCGTACCTGTACCACGTGATCCACGCGATCAGCGTCAACGGCGTGGTGGTCGACGCGAAGTCGACGCCGCTCGGCATCCATACGCTCACGTGGGACAAGAACTTCCCGATCTTCAACGGCCATGCGCGCTATCTGCACGGCGCGTCGGGCCGCTACGATTTCCCGGCGCTCGGCTCGGCCGTGCCGCCGGAACTGCAATGGCGCGACCTGTCGCTGCTCGCTCAGGCGGGCGGCGCGCTGTATCGTCCGGGCCACTCGGCACAGGGACGGGACTGGCTCGACGCGGCCGACGCGTTCGGCATCATGATGTTGCAGCCGAGCGGCGACGGCGAGGGCGGCTTCGGCTCGCTTTGCCAGAACGAAACCGACACCGACGGCTGTCTGACGACGCCGAACAACGTCACGCTGAAGAAAGAGCTGCACCGCGACATGATCATTCATGATCGCAATCACCCATCGATACTCGCATGGGAAGCGAACAACGGCGGCATGGTCACGTCGCTCGCGCAGGAAATCAAAGCGATCTCGCAGACGTGGGATCCGATCGACACGCGCGCGCAGGCGGACCGCACGCCGAATCCGGCGAACGGCGATCTGCTCGGCTGTAGCGGCGACGGCTGCGATATCGGCGTGAAGAACTCCTTTCCCGATTCGCCATCGGTGGGCTCCGAATACTGGGGCAACGGCGTTGGCCGTGCGAAGTACGACTTCGAGCTCGAGTTTGCTGCGCCGTATGTGAACAACTGGGTGAAGAGCGTGCAGATCCAGTCGATGGGTATCGTGCACTGGTACCTCGCGGATACGCCGGGCGAGATCGTCGATCAGGTCGACGGCACGCCGAATAACGAAGTACGCGGCAACGGCGCGTCGATGATGGACTTCAACCGCATCCCGCGTCTGCTCTACTACATCTATGAAGCGGTCTGGACGCCGTTCGAGCGCAAGCCGGTGGTCAAGCTCGCGCATACGTGGAACCGTTCGGGCGACGTCACCGTCAATGCGTTCAGCAATTGCCCGGGCGTGCGGCTGCTGCTCAACGGTCAACAGATCGGCGCGGATCAGACGCCGAACCCGACGTCGTCGGACTCGAGCGCCGATCTGACCCAGAACACCACGCTGCTGCCGGGGCAGGTGCACTGGAGTGGCGTGCAGTGGCAATCCGGCATGCTCACGGCCGAGTGCCTGAATGACCGCGCGGAGGTGGTGACGCAGGATCAGCTGGTCACGGCCGGCGCGCCGGACCATATCGCGCTGTCGGTCGAACCGCAGCTCGTGAAGCCGGACGGCACGCAGTTCGTGCTGACCGCGAACGGGACGGATGCCGCGATCATCAAGGCGGCCGTGGTGGACAAGAACGGCATCGTGGTGCCGGATGCGAGCCAGGAAATTACCTTCGCGGTCAATGGCGCGGCGGGCGAGTATCGCGGCGGCGCCGACCACTATGTGTCGGATGGTCAGCTTCTGAATTACCACTCGCCTGGCGACCACAAGCTCTTCGCGGAAGGCGGCCTCACGCAGGTTGTCGTGAGGACCACGTTTACGCCGGGGACGGTGACCGTGACGGCGAGCTCGCCGAATCTGGGCGGCGGCACGGCAAGCTTCGATGTCGCCCCGACCGGCAGCGCGCAAACGTTTGATGGCAAGGACCTGATCATCGGGCCGCAGCAGGCGACCGGCCTGCAGATCATCACGCAGCCGCTCGACACGACGTCGACGGTCGGTTTGAATGCGAGCTTCAACGTGCTCGCGGCCAGCTCGACGCCGCTGAAATTCCAGTGGCTGAGGAGCGGCGCGCAGATTCAGGGCGCGACGGGCTTCAGCTATACGACGCCGACGCTGCAGGCGATCGACGACCAGTCCACGTACTCGGTCGTGGTGAGCAACGGCAGCAGCACGCAGACGTCCAATCCGGCGACGCTGACCGTGGTTCAGCCGTCGCAGCCGAAGATCGTCACGCAGCCCGCGCCGCAGAACATCACGATGGGCAACACCGCTGAATTCTCGGTGCTCGCGACGGGCTCGCCGGTGCTCAGCTACAAGTGGTTCAGGAACGGCACGCTGATCGACGGCGCGAACCGCAACGTGTACGACACGCCGCCGATGACGACGGCGGACAACGGCGCGCAATTCAGCGCGCAGGTGTCGAACAGCGCCGGCTTCGTGAATTCGACCGGCGCGCTGCTGACGGTGAGCGAAGGCACGTTGCCGAGCATCCTGATTCCGCCGCGCAGCCAGAGCGTGACGCTCGGCCAGAACGTGACGTTCACGGTGAGCGCGAGCGGTTCGGATCCGCTGCATTACAAGTGGACTCGCGACGGCGCGCCGGTCGGCACGGATTCGAGCTCGCTGACGATCACGTCGGCCACCGATACCGACAACGGCGGTTACGTCGTGACGGTCAGCAACGGCGCCGGCAGTGCGACGAGCAGCCCGGCCACGCTGACGGTGAGTGGCGGCGGCGCGACCAACATCGCGATCGGCGCGCTCGCGACGGCAAGCAGCGTGGAGAACGACGGCCTCGGACCGAAGTTCGTCAACGACGGCAACTTCACGACGCGCTGGGCGTCCGCGCAGGGCATCGATCCGTCGTGGGTGCAGCTCGATTTCGGCACGGTGCGCACGTTCGACCAGATCGTGCTCGCGTGGGAAAACGCGTACGGCGACCAGTACGAGATCCAGGTGTCGAACGATCTCGGCGACAACAAGCAGTGGACGACCATCTACACGCAGACCGCAGGAAAGGGCGGCACGGAAGAGATTCCGCTGAGCAGCACGTCGGCCCGCTTTGTCCGCATGCTCGGCGAGCATCGTCACACGCAGTTCGGCTATTCGCTGTATGAATTCGGTGTCTACGATGTGCCGAATTGCAATCCGCAGACCAACACGGAGCGTTACACGCAGATTCCGGCGCTGCCCGGCACGTATCATTCGCCGTGGCCGCAGCAACTGCCGGACGGTCCGTTCGTGCCGACCGTGCACGACAACGTGAGCAACCTCACGTGGCAGCAGTTCTCGACGACGTTCCCGAAGCAGGGCGACCAGTTCGTGCAGGCCAATGCGGAGCAGTACTGCCAGTCGCTCGGCATGCGCGTGCCGACGCAGAACGAAGCGTTGACGGTGGCGCGCGCCAACTTCAACCAATGCGCGTTCCCGCTGCCGTGGACCACGTGGACGACGACCGATGTGCCGGCCAACACGAGCGACGCGTTTATCGTCGACTCGCTCGGCGGCTCGACGTTCGGTATCAAGAACAACACGCCGGGCGCTGCGCTGTGCGTGTCGGGTCCGTCGGCTGCGGCGCCGGTCATCACTGCGCAACCGGTCAGCCAGACCGTGAGCGAAGGACAGTCGGCGCAGTTCACAGTCGGCGTGGATCCGAAGACCACGGGGCCGATTAGCTACCAGTGGTTCGAGAACGGCAAGGCAGTGGCGATCACGACGATTCCGTTGTTCGTCACGTCGCCGACGGTTATCGCCAACGACAATGGCGCAATGATCACGGTTACGGTCAGCAATGGCGGTGGCAGTGTGAACAGTGCGGCAGCGACGCTGACCGTCGTGGCCGCGGGCCAGGGCGGCAACAACGGCGGCGGCAACACGGGCGGCGGCGATCCGGGCAACGGCGGTGGCAACACCGGCGGCGGTGACCCGGGCAACGGCGGCAACGGCGGTAATGGCGGCAGTGCGCCGACTTCGACCGTGAACCTTGCGCTGAACCGCGCGGTAACCACGAGCGGGGTCGAAAACGACGGCTACCTGCCGCAGCAGGCGGTCGACGGCAACGACGGCACGCGCTGGTCGTCGGCGTTCGCCGATCCGCAGTGGCTGCAGGTCGATCTGGGCTCGGTGCAAACCTTCGATCGTGCAGTGATGAACTGGCAGGATTCGTTCGCGGTCGATTACCAGATTCAGGTATCGAACGACGACGGCGACACCAAGAACTGGACGCCGGTGTACACGGAAACCGGCGGCAAGGGCGGCATCGAAGACGTGCGCTTCCCGGCAGCGACGGCCCGTTACGTGCGCGTGTTCGGCACGAAGCGTGCGACGCAGTTCGGCTACTCGCTGTTCGAGTTCGGTCTGTACAACACGGCGAATACGCCGCAGTTCCCGGTCACTGCGACCTCGAGCGGCAGCGGTACGATCTCGCCGGCCGGCACGACGCAGGTGTATCAGGGCGGTCCGCTGAACTACACGTTCACGGCGGCCGATGGCTTCGCGGTGACGGACGTGGTGGTCGACGGCAAGAGCGTCGGTCTCGTCAACAGCTATTCGTTCCCCGATGTGGTCGCGCCGCATACGATCAACGTGAGCTTCGGTCCGGCCTCGGCGGCGGTGAACCTGGCGTTGGGCGCGCTGGCGACTTCCAGCGGCCTGGAAAACGACGGCTATCCGGCGTCGAACGCGGTGGACGGCAAGATGGATACGCGCTGGTCGTCGGCCTTCGTCGATCCGTCGTTTATCCGGCTCGACTTCGGCACGCCGCGCACGTTCAACCGTGTGATGCTGGCCTGGCAGGATGCGTTCGGTATCGCGTACACGATCCAGACGTCGAACGACGGCAACAACTGGACGACGGTGTTCGAGCAGGATGCGGGCAAGGGCGGTATCGAGGACATCTCGTTCCAGACCGTCACGGCACGCTACATTCAGATGGTGGGCACCAGGCGCAACACGGCTTACGGTTACTCGCTGTATGAGTTCCAGGTGTTCGATGTGCCGACGGGCGACACCGGCACCGGCGGCAATACGGGCGCCGGCACCGGCGGGACGACTGATCCGGGCAATGGCTCGGGCAACACCGGCGGCAGCACGGGTGGCGACACCGGCAACACGGGTAGCAACAACAACACCAACCCGACCCAGCCGGCGCAATCGGCCAGCGCGAATCTGGCGCTGGGCAAGCTCGCGACGGCGAGCGGCACGCAGGGCGACGGTTACCCTGCGGCTGCCGCGGTCGACGGCGATCTGAACTCGCGCTGGTCGTCGGATTTCAACGACAACGCATGGCTCGAGGTCGATCTCGGTCAGTCGGTGCCGTTCGACCGTGTCGTGCTGCGTTGGGAAAACGCATACGGCAAGGCGTATCAGATTCAGGCGTCGAACGACAACAAGACGTGGACTACGATCTTCACGCAGAGCGCGGGCAAGGGCGGCACCGAGGATCTCGCGGTGCAGGCGTCGACCGCGCGCTATATCCGCATGCAAGGCGTGCAGCGTGCGTCGCAATACGGCTACTCGCTGTTCGAGTTCGAGGTTTATAAGAACGCGGCCACGCCGAAGCTTGCGATTACGGCGACCGGCGATGCGAACGGCACGCTGAACCCGGCGGGCACGGTCAACCTCGATCAGGGCGGCTCGCAGACTTTCACGGCGGTGCCGGCGCAAGGCTACGGCGTGGGCGCGATGTTCGTCGATGGCCAGGAAGTGGGCGTGCAGTCGTCCTACACGTTCACGAACGTGAACGCGGCGCATACGATCAGTGTGAGCTTCGTGCCGGTCGCGGCAACGGTGAATCTCGCGCTGCACAAGGCGGCGACCACGAGCGGCGTGGAAAACGACGGCCTGCCCGCGTCAGCCGCGGTGGATGGCGACCCGACCACGCGCTGGTCGTCGGCGTTCGCCGATCCGCAGTGGCTTGAAGTCGATCTCGGTGCGTCGCAAACCTTCGATCGCGCGGTAATGGAGTGGCAGGATTCGCATGCCATCAAGTATCAGATCCAGACGTCGAACGACAACCAGAACTGGACGCCGGTCTATACGCAGGACGAAGGCAAGGGCGGTATCGAAGACGTGAAGTTTTCGGCGGTGACCGCGCGCTACGTACGGTTGTATGCGACGCAGCGTTCGACGCAGTACGGCGACTCGCTGTTCGAGTTCCAGCTGTATAACAGCGGCGCAACGTCGAGCGCGCCGGTGTCGGCCTTCGTCGAACAACCGGCGGCCCAGACGGTGCCGGTCGGCCAGAACGGCCACTTCGCAGTGATGCCGTCGGGCAGCGGTCCGTTCACGTATCAGTGGCGGCGCAACAGCGCGCCGATCGCGAATGCGACGAGCCGCACGTACGATACGCCGGCCACCGCGGCCGGCGACAGCGGCGCGGTGTATAGCGTCGTCGTGACCGGCCCGAACGGTCCCGCGACGTCGAACGACGCGAAGCTGACGGTCGACAGCACGTTCCCGACGTACACGGTGAAGCCAGGCTTTGTCAGCGTCGATCTGGCGAACAACACGAACGGCGCCTATACGGACGACAAGGTGTACGTGCTCGTCATCGCACGCGACCCGGCCACCGGCCAGTTCGCGTGGTTGAAGCCGGACGGCACGATCGTCGCGTCCGCCGTGTCGGACAACGACCAGCCGGGCCACCTGACCGGACCGGACGGACAGAACTACGCGAACTATGCGTTCACGCTCGCGCAGAGCAAGACGCTGCAGTTGCCGCAGCTGTTCTCGGGGCGTATCTACGTGTCGCTCGGCAGCCCGGTGTTCCTGAAGATCCTGACCGACGTGAACAACCAGATCGGTTTTGCCGGCCCGAATCCGCAGAACCCGACCGATCCGAACCTGAACGTGAACTTCGACTGGTATGAGTTCACGTACAACGACACCGGCTTGTGGATGAACACCACGCAGGTCGACGAGTTCGGTTTCCCGATGACCGAAGACGTGTACGGCTCGAACCATACGTTCCACAAGCAGACCGGTATCACGCAGCGGCGTGCGGACCTGTTTGCCGCGTATGCGAGTGAAGTGTCGCAGGCGTTCCAGCCGCAACCGGCGTCGCAGTTCCGCATCATGGCGCCGGCCAAGGGCAGCTTTGCCGCGGGTCAGCCGAACGGCAACTACTTCGACGCGTATGTGAACCAGATGTGGCAGCTCTACACGTCGAACAGCCTCGTGCTGAACATGTTCGGCAACAGCCGTCAGTTCGTCGGCAAGGTGCAGGGCGACCAGCTGGTGTTCACCGAGGTCAACCTGAACAACGGCGCGTTCGTCGGCGGCACGTATGTGGTCAACAAGCCGACCACGCAGGACATCCTGCAGGGCAGCGGCGCGCTGGCGACCGGCAACTCGACGGAGCTCGCGATCGAGGCGCAGATCTGCGCGGCGTTCAACCGTCACGTGATGGAAGACGTGACGAAATGGGCGACGCCGGCGGCGTGGTATGCGGCGGCACCGTCGAACGAGTACGCGCGCTTCTTCCACGATCACGGCATCAGCGGGCTTGCGTATGGGTTCGCGTATGACGACGTGTCGGATGCGAGCTCGACGATCGTTGCGCCGCAGCCGGAACACATGGTGCTCGGTATCGGTTTCTGAGCGCCGCACGGCAGGTAGCCGTTCGCAAAAATCATGGCGCCCGCACGACGGGCGCATCGAGGAGAGTATCGATGTCGCGGTTTGGCAAGCGTTGTGCGGCGGTGGATCAGGCGCAAACACGGGTCCACGTGCCGGCTGTGCGGCGGGTGAAGCAGCGCGGCTTCACGCTGCTCGAATTGCTGGTGGTGCTGGTGATCATCGGCATGCTGGCGGCGCTGGTCGGGCCGCGCTACTTCGCACAGCTGGGTAAATCGCAGGTGACGGTGGCGCATGCGCAGATCGATGTCTTTACGAAGGCGATCGATAACTTCCGGCTCGACGTCGGCCGTTATCCGACTGCGCAGGAAGGGCTGACCGCGCTCGTCGTGAAGCCGGCCAACGCGGACAAGTGGGGCGGCCCGTATCTGAAGCGGGAAGTGCCGCTCGACCCGTGGGGGCATCCGTATATCTACAAGATTCCCGGCGCGAAGGGCGACTATGCGGTGATTTCGAACGGCCCTGAGAACCAGTCGGGTACGAGTGGAGACAGCGGTCAGATCACCAGCGAATAGTTACATCCAGGCTACCTGAAGCATAACTAACGATGCCGGCGTGCCCGTATGGGTGCCCCGGCATTGTGCCCGTAAACCCGGCTGTCAACGATGTTGGCGGATCACTATGCAATACGAAGTAAGAGCGCTCACACCCGACAATCAGATTGTCGCGCTCGTGATCGATGCGCATGACGAGCGCGACGCGCGGCGCCAGGTCGAAGCGCGCGGGCTGCATGCGACGCGGCTCGTGCCGCGCCGCTCGCTGCGCCGGCCCGCGGCGTCGCGCGGCCGTCTGTCGCTCGTGCTGTTCAGCCAGGAACTGCTGGCGCTGCTGACGGCCGGGCTGTCGATTGTCGAAGGGCTCGAGGCGCTGCTCGAGCGTGAAGGCAGCGGGCGCCTGCGTGGCGTGCTCGAACGGCTGCTCAACGGGCTGCGTGAAGGCAAGCGTTTTTCGAGCCTGCTTGCCGAGCAGCCGGATGTGTTCCCGCCGCTTTACGTCGGCATCGTGCGGGCCGCGGAGGGCACGAGCGACTTGCCGCGCTCGCTGCAACGCTATATCGACTATCAGTCGCGGATCGACATCGTGCGCAACAAGCTTGTCAGTGCGGCGATCTATCCGTGCATTCTGCTGTGTGTCGGCGGCGGGGTGGCGGCATTTCTGATCGCGTATGTGGTACCGCGTTTTGCGACCATTTACGAAGGCACCGGCCGCTCGTTGCCGTGGATGTCGCAGGTGCTGCTCGACTGGGGAAAATTTGCCGCCGCACATGGGCTGTTGCTGCTTGCCGCAACCGTGGCGATCGGCTTCACGGGCGGCACGCTGCTGCGCGCGGCCATCGCGAAGGCCGGCCTCGCGAGCCTGCTGGCGCGCGTTCCGGTGATCGGCCCGCATCTGCGCATCTATCAGCTGTCGCGGCTCTATCTGACGCTCGGCATGCTGCTCGAAGGCGGCATTCCGATCGTCGCGGCGATGGAGACCGCGGGCGGCACGATTTCGCCGGCGTTGCGCGAACGGTTGATCGCCGCGCGCGCCGCTGTGCAATCCGGCACGAACCTGTCGTCCGCGTTCGACAAGGAAGGGCTGACCACGCCGATCTCGCTGCGCATGCTGCGCGTCGGCGAGCGCTCGGGCGAGCTGGGCAACATGCTGACCAAGTCGGCACAGTTCTACGACGGCGAGATCAGCCGCTGGATCGACCGTTTCACGCGCCTGTTCGAACCGCTGCTGATGTCGGCGATCGGGCTGGTGGTCGGCACGATCGTGATTCTGCTGTATCTGCCGATTTTCGACCTCGCGGAGAGCCTGTCATGAGCGTACCGGCGGCCGTATTACCGTTGACGTCCGACGCGTCTGTCGCGTCCGACGCGTCCGACGCGTCTGTGGCGCCGGTCGGGCCCGACGTGTCGTCCGCTGCGCCGTTGCTGCAACTGGACGCCGAATTGCTCGCGCGCGCCCGCGCGGCCGCATCGGCCACGCAGCGGCATCTGATCGTCGAGCTCGAAGCGCTGACCGGCGTCGAACCGCGCGAACTGCTGCAGGTGCTCGCGACGCAACTGGCGATGCGCGTGATCGAGACGCCCGCGATGCTGGCAATGCAGGCGGCGTTCGACCGCGTGCCGCTGTCGCGCGCGATGCAACGCCGTTGCGCGCTGCTGCGCGACGACAACAATGACGGCGCACTGATCGGCGTCGTCACGAGCCCATTCGATCTCGATCTGCAAACATGGCTCGCCGCGCAGGCCGGCGCCGCGATCGAGATGCGCGTCACGCTGCCGTCCGACTTGCAGGCGTATCACACGCGCATGGAAGAGTCCGCGCGCGCGGTCGACAGTCTGGTCACCGACGGCGGCGAGGCGCGGGCCGACGGGCGCACCGCACAGGTGCTGTCGTTCGAGACCGTCAGCGAGGCGGCGAGTCCGGCTGTCAAGCTCGTGAATTCGACACTGTATGACGCGCTGAAAGCCGGCGCGTCCGACATTCATATGGAGAGCACCGCGACGGGGCTCGCGTTGAAGTATCGCGTCGACGGCGTGCTCGATGCGGCGGCGAACATTCACGGCGTCGAAGCCGCGGAACAGGTTATTTCCCGCCTGAAAGTGCTCGCCGAACTCGATATTGCCGAGCGGCGCGTGCCGCAGGACGGCAGCTTCCGGGTCGCGGCGGGCGGGCGCGATATCGATTTGCGCGTGTCGATCATGCCGAGCATTCATGGCGAGGACGCGGTGATCCGTATTCTCGACAAGCGTGCAATGATCGAAGCATATGGTTCGCTGACGCTCGAAGCGCTCGGCTATGACGGCGAGTCGCTCGTCGCGCTGCGCAGTCTCGCGGAAGAGCCGTATGGGATGCTGCTCGTCACGGGCCCGACCGGCTCGGGCAAAACCACGACGCTGTACGCGGCACTCACGGAAATTCACAACGGGCGCGACAAGATCATCACAATCGAGGACCCGGTCGAATATCAACTGCCGGGTATTTTGCAGATTCCGGTGAACGAGAAGAAGGGTTTGACGTTTGCGCGCGGCCTGCGCTCGATTCTGCGGCACGACCCGGACAAGATCATGGTCGGTGAAATTCGCGACCGCGAAACCGCGGAGATCGCGGTGCAGTCCGCGCTGACAGGCCACCTCGTGCTGACGACGGTGCACGCGAACAATGTGTTCGACGTGTTCGGCCGCTTCAGTCATATGGGCATCGACCCGTATGCATTCGTGTCCGCGTTGAACGGCATCTGGGCGCAGCGGCTCCTGCGCATGACCTGCACGCATTGCGCGACACCTTATACGCCGAGCGATGCGGAACTGGCGCGCCTGAACCTCACGCGTGCGGAGGTCGCCGATTTCGATTTCCGCCAGGGCGCCGGTTGCGGCGATTGCCGCGGCACCGGATATCGCGGCCGCCGCGCGATTGCCGAGATTCTGATTCTCGATGACGAGATACGTGACATGGTGGTGGAAAAACAGCCGATCCGCATGATCAAGGAAGTCGCGCGCCGCAACGGCACGCGCCATTTGCGCGAAGTGGCGCTCGCGCAGGTGAAGCGCGGCGAGACGACGCTGGCCGAAGTGAAACGGGTGACCCTCAATGCGTGACGGATGGATGCGCAGGAATCTGTCGCGCGAAATGCCGCGGGGTTCGTTGCCGCGCTTGCAGCTCTGGCAGCGCGGGAAGTTTCGGCTGGGTTTGTCGCGCGCCGGCGTGGCCGTGCTTCGTACGGAAACGGCGCGCGGTGCGGCAACGCGTAGTGGTGCGGGTTTGTTCGGCGCGCGGCGTGCGGGCGCCGATGCGAGCGCTGGCGCGCACGCCCGCACGAGTAGCAGCGTGCCCCCGAACCCGGCGTTGCTGGTAGCGGGCAAGCCGGCTCCGGCTTTTATCGAACGTGCATGGCCCGATATGTCCTTACGTGCGACACCCGATGAGCTCGCCGCGCAGATCGGCGACGCGCTCGACGAAGCGGGCGGTGGCGCACTGCCTGTGCACGTGACGTTCGGCGACGACCTCGTGCGCTATTTCATTGTGACGCCGCCGCCCAATGGCACGCGCTTCCAGGATTTGCGCACCGCCGCCGAAGTGCGTTTCCAGATGCTCTACGGGGAATCGGCGGCCGCATGGCAACTGGTCGCGGACTGGCAGGCCGCTGCACCGTTCCTCGCCTGTGCGGTGCCGCAGCGGCTGCATACCGCATTGCATCTGGCGGCGCGCGCGCGGCGCAACTGTCTGGTATCGACGGTGCCGAACTTCGTCGGCGCATGGAACCGATGGCGTCGCCGCGTCGGCGGCGCCGCGTGGCTCGCGACGCTCCACGACGGCGCGTTGACGCTTGGTGTCGTCGAGGGGCCGGCGCGGCGCTCGCGCCTCGCTGCCGTGCGCACCCTGATGCTGCCGGAACAGGCGCCGCCGCTCGCATGGTTGCACGAGCAACTGGCGCGCACCGCGTTGCTCGATAACGTGCCGGCGCCGAAGGTGTTGCATGTGCACGGGCCGTGCCCCGAGATCTGGCAGCAGCAGGCGCCAGACGCGGCGTCGGCAGGCAGTGCGGCGCGAGACGCGAGCGGTGCGGCGAATCACGGCGAAATCGCGGTGCGCGCATGCATCGACGGTCGCGCGGTGCGCGCGGCGTCGAGCGATGCGAGACTCTCGCCCGCAGCGCAACTCGCATGGGACAGCCTCGCGCGATGAAACGTCTGCATATCGACCTTGCGCCGCTGAGCGCGCGGCGGCAGTTGTATCGCAGTCATCCGCTCGCGCGTTGCATCGCGCTCGCCGCACTCGTCGCGTGCGTGCTGGCCGGCATGCGCGCGCATAAGCTGTTCGGCCGGCTCGACGCGCTCGAACGCGAACAGGAGCACATCGCATCGCGCGCGGCGCAAGCCGCACGCTCACGCGCGAACGTGGCGAGCCGGCCGATCGACGCGAAGCAGGGTGCGGCCGTCAATGCCGCCGTCGCGCGCCTGAACCTGCCATGGGACGACATTCTCGATGCGGTCGAAGCCGCGACGCCCGCGAAAGTCGCGCTGCTGTCGATCACGCCGGACGCGGGGCGCGCCCTGCTGCGTATCGAAGCGGAAGGCAGCAACAGCGACGAAATGATCGGCTACCTGAAAGCGCTCGAGCAGCAACCGCTCTTCGAGCGCGTCGATCTGGTCCGGCATGAACTGGCGAAAGATCACATGGACGGCGTGATTCGCTTTCAGATCGAAGCGCAGTGGCGGAGATCCGCATCATGAAGATGCCGAATCTCACGCGCGCGCTGTTGTGGATACAACTCGCGCTGCGCCGCACGAAACCCGATGCGCTGGCGGCCGGCGCGCTGGTGCTCGCCGCCGCCGCGCTGTGGTTCGGGCTGCTGCCCGCGTGGTCCGCCCGGATTGCCGAACAGGCGCATGCGGTCGCGCGCGCGCGCTCGGCGCCGCCGCCCGCGCCGGTGATCTCGCCGCAAGTGCTGGCCGCCGAACGGCTCGCCGCTTTTTATGCGGCGCTCGGCGATGCGGGTCATACCGAGCAGATCGTGATGCATCTGTTCGATGCGGCGAGCGAGACCGGCGTGACGCTGGACAAGACCGAATACAAGCCGGCGCGCGACACGGCCGGACGCTTCGAGACTTACACGATCGTCTTGCCGGTCAAAGGCGACTATGCGCGGCTGCGGCGCTTCTGTGAAAAAGTCCTGCTGACGGTGCCGTACGCGGCGCTCGAAGACATGCGCTTCAAACGCAGTTCGGCGAATGACCAGACCGTCGAAGCCAGCCTGCGGTTCACGGTGTTCCTGCGTCCGGCGACGCCGGGCACGACCCTCGTTGCGGCAGGCGAGGCACGTCGATGAAGCCTTTGCATGCGGCGCTTGGCGTCGCGTTCGTCGTCTGCGGCGGGCTGCTGATGTTCGGCAATCACGATGCGCCGGACCAGGTCGTCGAAGCGGCGCCGCGCGCGAGCCGGGCCGATGCGGCACCGGCTGCGAGCACGGACGGCGCGCCGCTCGTCGCGATCGCCGCGCTGCGTGCGCGCAAGGACCTGTTCGGCTCCGCCGGCGACGGCCATCACGAACTATTCGGCAGCCAGTCGTGGGCGCCGGCGCTGCCGTCGGTCGCGCCCGCGGGCGCGCAGATGCCGCCGCTGCCGTCGGCGCCGATCGCGCCGCTCATGCCGTTCACGTATATCGGCAAGAAGGCCGCGGACGGCACGTGGGAGGTTTACCTCTCGCGCGGTGACGAGACGGTGATCGTGCGCGACAAGTCGATGATCGACGCGAACTACCGGGTCGACGCGATCAAGCCGCCGACGCTGACGCTGATGTACCTCCCGCTCAAGCAGGTCCAGACGATCGATATCGGCAACGCCGATTGACCACGCGACACGATAAAGCAACTAAAGGAAGAAGTCGTTGCAAACGCAATCATCAAAACAGAACGGACGTCGGGGTCTTTGCGGCGGCGCGCGGTGTGAAGCGCGGCGAAAACCGCGCTCGCAGCCGCGCTTGCAGTCGTATCGGCAAGCGCGCCGGGTGCTCGCGCCTCTCGTGCTGCTTATTGCGCTGCCGGTGCTGCTGGTGGGCTGCGCAGCGGAAAAGTCTTATCGCGCAGGCGCGGATTTCGTCGCGCAGGGCAAAGTCGACGAAGGGCTTGCCAAGCTGCAGGACGCGATGACGCAGGACCCGCACGATGCGCAATACCGCGAGACCTGGCTTGCGGTGCGCGAAAACGCGCTCGCCCACGATGACGAGCAGGGCGACCGGCTCGCCGCGACCGGCGCGCGCGACGCCGCGCGCAAGGCGTATCAGCACGCGCTGACGCTCGACCCGTCGAACGAGCGCGCGCTTGCGGGCCTCGCCGCGCTCGATCAGGCGGCAAGACTCGACGGGCTCGTCGATCAGGCGCAGGCGACGGCGTCAAAGCACGACCTCGACGGCGCGCGCCGCGTGCTCGCGCAGGTGCTGACCGAATCGCCGGGACACACGCGGGCGCTCGCGCTGCAACGTCAGATCACACTCGACCCGGCGGCGACGCGTGTCGAGGCGGCGCTCGCGAGCGCGTACCGCAGGCCGATTCATATCGACTTCAAGGATGCGACGCTCAAGCAGGTGTTCGACGTGATCGCGCGCAGCGCGAATATGAACTTCCTGTTCGACAAGGATGTGCATACGGACCAGCATACGTCGATCTTTCTGCGCAACAGCACGATCGAAGCCGCGGTGCGTTACGTGCTTGCGACCAACCAGCTCGCACAGCAGGTGCTCGATGAGAACACGGTGCTGATCTATCCGAATACGCCGGCGAAGCTGAAGGATTATCAGGAGCTTGCGGTACGCACGTTCTTTCTGTCGAACGCGGAAGCGAAGACGGTGGCCAATACGCTGAAGACGATCCTGAAAGCGCATGACATCGTGATCGACGAGAAGCTCAATATGGTGATTGTGCGCGACACGCCGGATGTGATCCATATGGCGGAGCGGCTTGTCGCGCTCGAAGATGTGCCGGAGCCCGAAGTGATGCTCGAAGTCGAAGTGCTGGAAGTGCAGCGCAACAGCACACAGGACCTCGGCGTGCAGTGGCCGGGCTCGGTCACGCTGACGCCGTTGCCGCTTGGCAGCGTGATTTCGAACAACGGCCAGAATAACCAGAGCGGTTCCAGCAATCCGTTCGGCGGCGGCTCGTTCGGCATACCGACGACGAGTGGCACCAACCCGCCTGCGCTGTCGCTGAACGACCTGTTCCATCAGACATCGAAGACGCTTGGCGTCTCGCAGATTCAGGCGACGATCAACGCGAACACCGTCGATTCGAATGCGCGGCTGCTGACCAATCCGCGCATTCGCGTGCGCAATCACGAAAAGGCGAAGATCCTGATCGGCGAGCGCGTGCCGAACATCACGTCGACCGCGACCTCGACAGGCTTTGTGTCGCAGTCGGTCAACTATATCGACGTGGGCCTCACGCTGAACGTCGAGCCGTCCATCTATCTCGACAATTCGGTCGGCATCAAGGTCGCGCTCGAGGTGAGCAGCCTGCTCAATGTGATCCCGGGCACGTCGGGCACCACGGCGTATGAAATCGGCACGCGCACGGCGAGCACGGTGCTGCAGCTGAAAAACGGCGAAACGGATGTGCTTGCGGGGCTGATCGACACCGAGGAGCGCACGTCGGGCAACAAGATTCCCGGCTTCGGCCAGTTGCCGGTGCTCGGGCGGCTCTTCGGCGCAACCACCGACGACGACAAGAATACTGAAATCGTGCTGGCGATCACGCCGCATCTGATCCGCAATATCCAGCGGCCAGACGCCGCATCCGCGTACTTCTCGGCCGGCACGGAGACCAACTCGCAAAGCCTCGTGCAATCGAACGGCATCAGCAGTGCTTCGTCGTTCTCGTCCAGCAGCGGTTCGTCGTCGACGTCGAATGCATCGTCGAAGTCCTCCGGCAGCGGAACGGGCGGGTCAAACGCGAATGGCCTCAACGGACTCGGCTCGAACTATCCGCAAGGCTCCGGCAGTGCGGGTAGCGGCATGGCGGGCGGCAGCGGCTTTGGCGGCATCGCGGATGGCGGCGCACCGATTGTCGCGGGCGGCGCGCCCAGCACGGGCACCGCGCAGATGACGGTCGAAGGGCCGGCCCAGGTGAAGGTGGGTGATTCGGTATCCGTAACGGTGCTGATGCAGTCGGACCAGCCGGTGATGATTGTGCCCGCGAACGTCACGTTCGACAGCACGAAGCTGCAGTTCACCGGCGTCAGCGAAGGCGACTTCCTGAAACAGGGCGGCACGCCGACCAACTTTTCGAGTCGCGTCGGACAGAACGGGCAGATCAGTCTGTCGGATTCGGTGTCGAGCGGCGCCGGCGCGTCCGCGCAAGCGACCTATGCGGTGCTGACGTTCCGTGCTCTCGCGCCCACGTCGCAGACTACGGTGCAGGTGCAGCCGGGCACGATGCTCGGCTTGACCGGCATCCCGATCACGACGGTGCAGCCGTCGCCGTACGACCTGACGGTGAATCCGAGATGATGCGGGAGCGTGCGCAACGCCTGGCAGCGAGCCATCGGTACCGCCGGCGCCTTCAGCGCGCACGCGGCTTTACGCTGATCGAACTGCTGGTGACGCTCGCGATACTCGGCGTGCTGGCGAGCATGACCGTGCCGGTCGCACAGGTCATGCGTCAACGCGAACGCGAACAGGAACTCCGCTCGGCGCTGCACACGATACGCGATGCGATCGATGCGTATCACACCGCGAGCAAGGATGGGCGCATCGCGAAGGAAGCCGGTTCGACCGAGTATCCGCCGACGCTCGACCTGCTGGTGCAGGGTGTGCCGGATCAGACCGACCCGAAAGGGCACAAGATATTCTTTTTGCGCCGCGTGCCGCGCGACCCGATGAACCACGATGCACAACTCGGCGACTCGGCGACGTGGGGCAAACGTGCGTACGCGAGCGAGGCGGACGATCCGCAGGAAGGCGACGACGTGTACGACGTGTATTCGATGTCGAACGGCGTCGGACTCGATGGCATTCCTTACCGAAAATGGTGAATACGATGCGACGGTGGGGCAAGCGTAAGGGCGGCTTCACGCTGATCGAACTGCTGATCGTGCTGGCGATCATCGCGTTGATGCTGACGCTCGCGTTGCCCGAATATTTTCATTCGATCAACTCATCGAAGGAAAAGGTGCTCGCGCAAAACCTGCATGTGACGCGTATTGCGATCGATCAGTTCTATGGGGACCAGGGGCGCTATCCGGACTCGCTGCAGGAGCTTGTCGACAAGCATTATTTGCGCGCGCTGCCGTTCGATCCGGTTGCCGACAGCGCGGCGACCTGGCAGATCGTCGCGCCCGAAGAGCAATTCCCGGGCAACGTGTACGACCTCAAGAGCGGTGCCGAAGGCACGAATGCCGATGGCACGCCCTATGGGGCGATGTGATGCGACGTGCTCGCCGCATCGGGCGGTGTCGCCGCGCGCCACGCGGGTACGCTTATCTCGGGCTGCTGATCCTGATTGCGATCGTCGGTGTGACGGCTGCCGCGTCGGCGGAGTTGGGCGCGATTTATCAGCGGCGGATGGCGGAAAAGGAATTGCTGGCGGTCGGCAACGAATTCCAGCGGGCGCTGATGAGCTTTTCGTCGGCGACGCCGATCGGGCAGCCGACACAGCCGCGCACGCTTGAAGAGTTGCTGCGCGATCCGCGCTATCCGAATGTGGTGCGGCATTTGCGCAGGATCTACGAAGACCCGATGACGGGTAAAGCGGATTGGGTGATCGTGAAGTCGCCTGATGGGCAGACAATTGTCGGCATTCATAGTGCGTCACATGCGCATCCGATCCAGCTGAAGCAGTTTTCGCCGGCCTTTCAAGGGTTTGAAAACAAGAAGAGTTATACGGACTGGGTGTTTGTCGCGCGCTTTCCGGCGCTGACGCAGGGGGCGCGGCCGGTGGACCCGGCGGCGACGAATGGCGTCGCGCCCGGGGGGGCGAATGGTGGTGGTGCGCCGTTCGGGGATGCGCCTTTTGGTGGTGCGTCCTCTGGCGGTTCTCCGTTCGGCGGAACACAACCGGGCAGCTCACAGCCGAACGGCGGCAGCCCGTTTGATGGCAACTCGTCGAACGGCTTTTCGCCCGGCAACTCGATGTTCAATAACTCGCCGTTTGGTGGAGCGTCGTCGAATGGCGGTCAGTCGAACCGGGGGGATGAGGGCTCATCTCAACCTTAGGCTCGTGTGCGGCAGCAATATCGCACGCATGGCTCTGCCTGGTGGCGTCGCTCAAGCAACGCTGCAATATAGGCGCGTTACGCGGTGGCGGTAGAAGTCGGCGGTCGGACGGATAGGCGGCATTGCGATCGCTTTCGTGTACATCTCGTTCACGTTCCTCTTTTTCGCGTTATTGCGGCGGTCGCTGTGCAAACAAACCGGGCGAGGGTGACCACGTCTACACACAGCATGGCCCCATCGATAGCCAATCATCCACGGCATCGTGACCGCCAGCCGCCGCCTGCCGACCGCTGGCGACACAACACCGCTGTCAAACACCCAGGTGCTTGGCGATCTTTTCCCCATCGGGCACGCCGATACCCGTACACGCATCCCATCCTTTGGCGCCGGCAAAGCCGCCGTTGTTGCCGTGAAGGATGTCCTTGCAGACGTCGGGGTGCCGATAGAGTCGCGGCGTGATGAAGCCGACCGGTTCGCCTTTGAGGCTATTGATTCGCGCAATCAGCGCCGCCCAAAGCGGCGCGACCGCACTCGTGCCGCCGGCCACGCCCACTCTGCCGTTCAGCAGAACCCGGTAGCCCGATGCGGGCGACGCGTTGCCCGCCACATCGGGCACGCCGCGATGCGTCAAGGCGACGGCGCGCCCCTTCGTCGGCGAAGCCGACAGACCGTTCTGCCATACCGGCCGCTCGAACAGCGAACTGATCCCGCCGCCCGTTGCGCCGCCTTTGACTCCGTCGTTCCAGACCACCTCCCGTTCTTCCGCATCGCCATGCGCCTGAATCCGTGTGCCACCGCAAGCGAGCGCAAAGGGGCTGGACGCCGGAAAATCGACGCCATCGGGTTTGCGCGGGCCCGCATCGTGTGACCCGCTATCGCCGGACGAGATGCACACCGTGATGCCGAGCAGCGCAGCCATCTGCAGCGCTTCGTTCATGCGCGCCACGAACTGCTTCGTCGCTTCCGTTTCCGGGCCGCCCCAACTGATCGAGATGACCGAGGGCCGGTTGTCGACATCGTGGATCGCGGTGTTCAGCGCTTCGACAAAGCCAGCATCGGTGTTCTCGGCGAAATAGACGGCGAGCTTTGCGCCGGGCGCGACCGCGCCGCATATCTCGACATCGAGAGCGACCTCGAAGTCGGCGCCTTGGGGGTCATTGTCCGGCTGATTGGTCGCACGCCCGATACCGATCGGCACGACCTCGGGTAAGGGCACACCGAGCAGGCCGAAGTAGGCATCCAGATCCGTTTCCCGATAGCCGCCGCCCAGCTCGATGATGCCGATGCATTGCCCACGGCCATCGCCTTCGGGAAAGCGGTAGTGGGGAACGAGCTGCAAGGGTGAAAACGCGATGCGCGGTTGCTCATGCTGAGTTGAGGTTGCATCCGGACGTGTATGGATATGAGGACGGGCCTGCGGGCGATTGTCCAGTCCGAGTACCGCCGTCACGATCTCGCTGAGTTCGTCGGGGAGCTGGATCGAACCGGTGCGACCGCGATATTTGCCGAGCGTCGGATGGTCGTAGATGTCGAGCGTGACGCCGAAGCTTTTCTGAAAATCGGCGACGGTGCCGGCCAGCACCATCAGATGGGATTGCGGAAGTTCGCGGACCACCTTGAAGCCATGCGCGGCCGCGAATTCATGAACCTTCTTGCAATCCGCAGCGTCGGTTCCGAACCGGTCTGCGAAGTCCTTTCGGCTCATTGTCGGTACGCTTTCGCCCATCTCGAGGCGGTGCACCAGTTCCTGATACGCCGCGTCGTTCCTGCGTCGCAGCTTCAGCCTGACTTCTATTTCTTCACGCGGATTCGCCGCATCGATTTTTTTCGAACCTTCCACCGGATGACGCTCGCTTCCCGAAACAGTGTGCTTTGCCATGAGAAAACCTCCGTTCAAGATGGTCGTGACGCTTTGAAAACATCTGACCGTGTGGTCTATTCCGGATGTTTAATCGTGGGCGGGTCGTTGCGATAAAGTGGATTCGAGCCAGGTCTGCGCGATTGCCGCGTTGAGAATTCACTCGCATGCTTACGCACCCGAAGTCAGTTCGCAATATGGTTCGAATGCCTAACTTTTTTGAGGCTGGCTTGACTGTCGCTACACAACCCGTCCCGGACTGATGTCGCGCAAGCAATCGCATGGTGTTTCGCTGAATCGCGCGCGAGTTTGCAAAGCGGCTTGCGTCTGCTTTACAAACCGCATCGGCGCCTTCGTCCGGTCAGCCCTACTTGCCAATCAAGATTCGCATTGAGTAGACTTTGCCTGACAACTCGGCCAGAACGCTACCACTTCCCCCCCCCGCGCACCATGAATGAACGCAAGTCCTCCGGCATGCCGGGCAGGATCTATACCGACATCCTGAATCGCATTATCGAGGGTGAATATCGCGAGGGAGACCGGCTGCCGACCGAGCATGCGCTGGCCGAACGCTTTGAAACCTCGCGCCCGACGGTGCGCGAGGCACTCGCGCAGCTGCGCGCGGACGGCATCATCGCGACGCGGCACGGCTCCGGCACGACCGTGATGCGCCGGCCCGATCCGGACTTGCGCCGCTTCGCGCCGCTGGAAAGCTTGTCGGACATCCGGCGTTGCTACGAATTTCGCGTCGTCACCGAGTCGGGCGGCGCGGCTCTGGCCGCGCAGAAGGCCGACGAAGCCGACCTCGACGCGATCCAGCGCCAGTGGGACAACCTTCAGCAGGTCATCCGGACCGAGGGCATCGGCGCGAAGGACGACTTCGCGTTCCATCTGGCCGTGGAGCGCGCATCGAAAAATCAGTTCTTCATTACGTCGCTTTCAATCATCCACGAGCAGGTCGAATTCAGCATGAACCTGTCGCGCAACCTGTCGCTGGTGAAGTCGATCGAGCGGCAGGAACTCGTGCAGCAGGAGCATCTCGCGGTGCTCGAAGCGATCCGCCGGCACGATGCGAGCGGCGCGGAGCAGGCGATGCGCACGCATCTGGAAAACGCGATGGCGCGTATGTTCGGCGCATGAGCGACAGAACGCGAGATAGCGGCCGGATCGGGTAGCCGGCTCGCGACGGCCCATGGGTGACGCCGGAAGCACGGGCGTTGCTCATGGGCCGCTCGCGTGTTGGGGCGGCCGGTTTGGAACGGCCTGCACGAACCACGCACTCGAGCCCACAGAAACCAGCCCGCTCGAATCAGCCCATTCGAGGCCAGCCCGCTGAGCCTGCCCGTCTCGCCTAACGCACACGGCGAGCCGGCTTAGGACCCTGATCGCGGCCAGTTGAAACCTGTCCCCATCCCCAGTTCGCTAGCCAAGTTGTCAGGCGATGCACTGCAGCATTTGACCATTCTCCAATGTTGTTTGACAACATCAAACGGCCGATGCTATCGTTGCGGCCGTCAGAAGAATCAATCCGCTTACGAGACTCCATGAACGTATCCCCGATCACCGAGAGCGAATTCGCGTCGACCGTAATGGCGGTCCCGCCGCTCGCCCGCCGTGCCGACCTGTCGCTTGACGTCGCCGAGAACCAGCGTCTGATCCGCCATATCGAAGCCGGCGGCATGCGCACGCTGCTGTACGGCGGCAACGCAAACTTCTATCACGTTGCGACCAGCGAGTACCGCGAGTTGCTTGACATGCTTGCCGAAAATACGGCGCCGACCACGCGCGTGATTCCGGCAATCGGCCCCGACTTCGGCAAGATGCTCGACCAGGCGCGCATCCTCGCGCAGACGCAGTATCAGACGGCCATGGTGCTGCCGCTCGCCGGCTTCACGACGCCCGAAGGCGTCGAGGCGGGGCTCACGCGCATCGTCGATACGGCAGGCATTCCGCTCACGCTGTACATCAAGAGCGAAAACTATGTCGACGTCGACACGCTCGCGCGTCTGATCGACCGTGGC
Organism: Paraburkholderia solisilvae; assembly: GCF_902859875.1. Classification (GTDB taxonomy): domain Bacteria; phylum Pseudomonadota; class Gammaproteobacteria; order Burkholderiales; family Burkholderiaceae; genus Paraburkholderia; species Paraburkholderia solisilvae. The sequence goes on from NZ_CADIKF010000078.1 coordinate 26,156, forward strand.
ACGCTGATCGCCGTGAAGTACGCGATCGTCCGCGAGAACCCGGCTCAGGATCCGTACCTGCGGCGCCTGCTGCAAAGCGTGGACAAAGCGCGCGTGGTGTCCGGCATGGGCGAGCGTCCCGCGCTCACGCATGTGCGCGACTTCGGCCTCGCCGCATGGACCACCGGTTCCGGCTGCATCGCGCCGCACTCGGTAAGCACGCTGCTGCAAGCGGCGCGCGATCCGTCCCGCGCCGCCGAAGCGCAGCGCATCTACGACGCGTGCATGCCGCTCGAAACGTTGCGCGATCAACTTTCGCTGATCTGCGTGCTGCACGACGCGGTGACGATGTCGGGCATCGCCGATATGGGCACGATCCTGCCGCTGCTGAGCAGCACCCACGAGAAGCATCACGCCGATATCGACGCCGCGGCGAAAGCGCTGCTCGCGTTCGAGCGCGAGCTTTCCGCGAACGCCTGAAGCGCGGGTTTGCTTAGAATTTTCTGGAGCAGTGCGACGTGAGCATCAAGAAGAAGACGCCCGAAGAATTGCGCAGCCATCGCTGGTATGGCGTGAACGACCTGCGTTCGTTCGGCCATCGCTCGCGCACCTCGCAGATGGGCTACAGCCGCGAAGAGTATGCGGGCAAGCCGGTCATCGCGATCCTGAACACGTGGAGCGAGATGAACCCGTGCCACACGCACTTCAAGCAGCGCGTCGATGAAGTGAAGCGCGGCATCTGGCAGGCGGGC
>NZ_CADIKF010000079.1 GCF_902859875.1 Paraburkholderia solisilvae
CGGCCGCCGCCATGCGCGACGCACCGCCCGCCGCACTGCCCGCTGTGCCGCCGCTGTGTGTCGCGCTGGTGTGCGCCGTGCGCGTGGCACTGGCGAGGTGGCTGTCGATAAACCGCTCGGTGCTCGCGCGCCCGCTGTGCCGCGCGCCGCGCTGCGCGAACCACAACGCCGCCGCCACACACAGCAGCGCAAGCGCGGCCGCGAGCACCGCGGCGCTAGACATTGAAGCCCCCATCGTCGCCGCGTCCACCGCGGCCGCTGAATGCGCCCAACCCACCGCCAGACTCGTCGCCGAATGCGCCACCGAATGCCGCACCGCCCGTATGCGCCGCCGCGAGGTTCTGCCTGTAACGCGCGAGCTTCGGCGAATGCGGATGGATGCCGAGCGACGTCCAGCGATCGATCTCCTCCCCTTCGGGCGTCGTCAGCGGTTCGTAGCGGTAAAGCTCCTGCGTCGCGATGATCGTGTCCGACATGCCGGTCACTTCGGTGATCGACAGGATGCGGCGCCGCCCGTTCGACAGCCGCCCGATCTGCACGATAAAGTCAATCGCGTTCGCGATCTGCCGCCGCAAACTCGACTCCGGACCCTGGAAGCCCGCGAAGCCGGCGAGCATCTCGAGCCGGTACAGGCATTCGCGCGGCGAACTCGCGTGCACGGTGCCCATCGAGCCGTCGTGTCCGGTGTTCATCGCCTGCAGCATTTCGAGCACCTCGCCGCCGCGCACTTCGCCGACGATAATGCGATCCGGCCGCATGCGCAGCGTATTGCGCAGCAGGTCGCGGATCGTCACGAGCCCGGTGCCGTCAAAGCCGCCCGGGCGGCTCTCGAGACGCACGACGTGCGGATGGTTCAGCGACAGCTCGGCGGTATCCTCGATCGTCACGACCCGCTCGCGTTCGGGAATATGAAACGCCAGCGCGTTGAGCAGCGACGTCTTGCCCGAACTCGTGCCGCCCGACACCAGCACGTTGCAGCGCGCCTCGACCGCCGCTTCGAGCAGCGCGCCGATCTCCGGGTCATACGTGCCGTTGCCGAGCAGGTCGTCGGGGCGCAGCGGGTCCTTGCGAAACTTGCGGATCGACAGCACCGGGCCGTCGATCGACAACGGTTCGATCACCACATTCACGCGCCCGCCGTCGGGCAGCCGCGCATCGACCATCGGGTTCGATTCGTCGAGCCGCCGGCCGATCGGCGCGAGAATGCGCCGCACGATGCGCAGCAGATGCGCGTTATCGACGAAGCGCACCGGAATTTTCGACAGGATGCCGGCGCGCGACACATACACATCGTTGTAGCCGTTGACGAGGATGTCCTCGACGTTCGCGTCGTTGAGCAGGTCCTCGATCGGGCCGAAACCCGCGAGCTCCTGGGTCAGCGACGCGGCGATCAGCCGGACTTCGCTCTCGTTGATCGGAATGCGCCGCAAACGCACGAAGCTGTCCATCTCGAGATCGACAAACTGGTGGATCGCATGGCGCGACCAGCGGCCGAATTCCGCGCCGAGCTCTTCGATGCGCGTAAGCAGATGCTCGTGCGCCGCGTTCTTGATGTCCTGGAACTGCTGGCTGTGAGCGAAGGCCGGCACGTCGTCGGCGAATCCGGAGTCTTTTGCCATCGTCTATGACCGCTTGTTCGAGGTTGGAATGAACCGCCGCCATGCATCGCGCACGGCCGTCGCGGCAGACCTGCCGCGCGCGCTTCCGGCGGCAGCGGAGCCTGCTGCATGCACGTCCTGTGCCGGGTTCGCGCCGCTGCCTGCCGACGCCAGCGCCGGCCCGCCGTCGAGATGGCCGGCGAGCGCCTCGAGCGCGCGCACATACGGATCGCGCGGCGCGATCTCGGCAAGCAGTTGTCCGTGGTTTGCCGCGCGACCGAGCGCGATGCGCCGCTCGGGCAGATTCGCGAGCCATTCGATATCAAGGCGCTGCGCGATCTGCTGTGCGGTGAGACCGAGCTCGCGGTCGTACTTGCCGACCACCAGCTTCAACTTGTGTTGCAGCCGCTGCGAGTCGGGCACCGCGGCGCGCAGCGTATCGAGCATCTGCGCAGCCGATACGATCGACGCGACGCAAGGGTCGCACACGAGCCACGCTTCGTCGGCGGCCTGCACGACGTTTGCGATAAACGCGCTGTCCGGAAACCCGCCGAGATCGACGATCTGCTGATCGAAGAACGCGCGCAGCCGGTTCAGCAGACTCACCGACGCGGCATGCGACACCTGCCGCAAGTCGCCCAGATCGGGCGGCAGCGCGGTGAGCGCAAGACCGCTTGCGTGATGCGACAGCGCGGTATGCACGAAGGTCCGATCGAAGCGGCGCAGATTGCGCACCGCTTCGACGAAGTGAAACTCGCTTTGTGCGTCGAGCAGCAAGGTGCCGTCCGCGGCCGGCAGACCGAGATCGAAGAGCAGCGCCTCGCGCCGCGACGCCGCGCCGCGCCGTTGCAACCGCACCGCGAGGTTGGCCGCGAGCGTGCTCACGCCCACGCCGATACGCGCGCCGAGCAGCACCGTGAGCCGCCCTTGCCGGCTCACCGGCTCGGCGATGCTGTCGATCAGCTGCCGCACGATGGCTTGCGCGTCATGCGGCGTCTTCGACAGATCGATAAATTCGCGCACGCCCGCGCGCAATGCGGCGAGCGCGCTGTCCGGCTCGGCCAGCGTGCCGACCGCGACCACCTGCAGCCCGGCGCACGCGTCACGCGCCACCTGCACCGCCTCGCTCGCGGCCGCGATCTGGCCGCCGGAAAAATCGACGAACACCAGCAACGGATTGCGCGCCGCGATGCGCTGCGCGAGTGCCGCCGGCTCGAGTCCGACCCATTCGAGCGCACCGGCTTCGGCCAGCGCACCCGCCAGCCACTGCGCGTGCCGCTCGGTGCCCGATGCAAACACGAAATAATCTGCCGCCGTGTGCTCAGTCAAACCGTTCACTCTCGCGTTCATACTGCATTTCCTTTGCCGTACCGCTCTTTACTGCGTCTCACCGTGCCTCACCGCCCTTTACCGCCCTTTACCGCGGCTTCCCGCTCTTCACTGCCCCGCACCGCCCTGACCGTTGCGACGGTCCGTATCGGCCCGCGCGGACCGGCATCGCAGCCGGTCTTCCCGCACCTGCGTCCGTCTACTTCGAGAAGCCCGGCGCCGCATCGGTCGACAATGCACCGCCAAGCAGCGAGCGCCAGACCGGCCCGTCGCGCTGCTCGGAACGCGCGCCCGGCGTGTCCGGCAGCGCCGCGCCCTTCGCGAGCGGCGACACCAGATGCGGCGTCACGACAATCACGAGTTCCTTGTCGGTCTGCTGATAGTTGAGCTGCTTGAAAAACACGCCGATCACCGGCAGGTCGCCGAGCAGCGGCACCTTGTCGACGTTCGACGCGGTCTCGCGATCGATCAGCCCGCCGATCACGAAGCTCTCGCCGTCGCCGAGTTCGACCGTCGTATCCGCGCGGCGCGTCGTAATCGCCGGCACCGAGATGCCGTTCACCGTCACGGAATGAACGAAGTCCAGCTGGCTCGCTTCGGGCGCGACTTTCAACGCGATCCGCTGCGGGCTCAGCACGGTGGGCGTCAGCGTGAGTCCGACACCGTACGGCTTGTATTCGATCGACGTGGTGCCAAGCGCCTGCGGCACCGGCACCGGAATCTCGCCGCCCGCGAGAAAGCTCGCGCTCTGTCCGGACAGCGCCACAAGCGTCGGCTCCGCGAGCACGCGCGCGAGGTTGTTGCTTTCCATCACGCTCAGATTCGCAAACAGGTCGTGCGTGGCCGAACCGAACACCAGATTGAATGCGGATGAAATCGGCATGGTCGACTGGATCTGCGCGCCGTTCGGCCCGAGCGACGCCGACGTCAACGCGGACGGCGCGAACGAACCGAACGAGAAACCATTGTTCTGCTTGAAGAAGTTGAAACCGATCTGCTTGAGCACCGCGCGGCTGAACTCGACGACCCGCACATCGACCTGCACGACCGGACGCGTGGCGACGGTCGACACATCGATGGTCGCACCGCCTCCTTTGTTGTCCTTGCCTTTGCCGGCGGCGCCGTTTGCGCCACCGTTTGCACCACTGCCTGCACCACCGTTCGCGCCGCCGTATGCGGCGCCGTTCGCCGCGGAGCCGACCGCGCTGCCGACCGCGCTGCCGGCCGCGGCGACGGCGCGTTGATGCGCTTCCATCGACGCCGCGCTGCCTGCGATCACCGCATTGCCGCCGAGCACCGCCAGCGTGCCCGTATCGTTGCCGAGCAGCGCACGCGCAGCCGCCGTCACGACGCTGACGGTGAACGTGAGCGGCGTGTCGTTGCCGCGCTCCCACAGCATCACGCGCGTCGTGCCGGCGCCCTTGCCGACCAGCAGCACGCCGCCACGCCGGTCGCCCTTGACGATCAGCACATCGGCGACCGACGGATCGCCGACCGCCACGCGCTGCAGCGCGCGCCCCTGCGCAAGCATGCGCTGCTCGCCGACCGCCAGTTCGAGCGGCGCCGCGGCGTCCGCCGCTGCCGCCGAGCCCGCGTGTGACGGTACGGCGTTCGCTGCCAGGCCCGCATACGGCGCGCCGATGAGTGCCGCCGCACCCAGGGCCGCCACGATGCTCACAGCCAGTCGATGAAATTTCATGTGTGTCATGCACGCGTACCGTGGTACCGGAGCGACCCGTCGCTGAAGCATTCGGGGTCGTTCAACAAGGTGGATAGCCGATCACCAGGCGACGGTTTCCGCGCGGCCTCCCCGTATGACTTCGATATCGTGATGCGTACCTGCTCCCGCGATGACGCGTGCGGGTGTCTTCGGGCTGTTATGCGCGGCGGGCACAGGCGCTCGCGCTACCGCGTCGCCTGACAATTCCTCAAGGGAAATGCCGGTCGCCGCGCGCGTCGATCCGGACGCGCGCGCGGTCGACTTCGCGGCCGTCTTCAGCACGCCTTCGGACGCGGGCAACGCGGCCATGTCGGCCACCTCCGCATCGCGCGGATTGCGCAGCGCGAGCACGAGGCGCCCCGCGCCTTCGGCAAGCGTCAACGAGTCGACCTCGGCAATCGGTACCGCGAGCACCGCGGTGCGCGCCGCCGCATCGGTCTCTCCGCCGCCCGGTGCGCCGTCGCCCTTGCCGAACGCAATGACGCGCACGCGCGACAGCAGCAGCCGCGCCTGGGTCCGCTCGACTTCAGCGTTGCTACCGACTGCGCCGTCGCGCTTCAACGTGAAGAACACGTCGACGAAATTACCGGGCCGCAGCCGGTTGCCGACCGCGTTGCTTTCGTCGACGCGCACGGCCACCGCGCGTTCGCCCGGCTCGACGCGCTCCGCGAGTCCTGAGGATAACTGCGTATCGAGCACCGGCACCTGCGCGCCGATGTCGGTCACGGGTACGCGGCCGGCGAGCAGCGCCGGGTCGTTGAAGGCGCCGATCGGATTGATCGGCAACTTTTCGACGCGCAGCGCATCGACGGCGATCGGTTTGCCGGCCGGCAGCGCGCGCGTCGCCACCACCACGGGAAAGCTCGCTTGCGCAACGGGCGCGACCGGCCGCGCGGGCGGCGGCCGGCGCGCCAGCATCCACGCGAAAAGGCCGAGCAGCAAGGCCGCTGCGACCAGCAGGACGGCAATGATCCGGTTCAGGTTCTGCATGATGAGCGCCATGTGGGAGCGGGCAGCGGCGGGACCGGCGCACAAGCAAGCACGCAAAGGAGCACACAGCGGCATACACGCCGCTTCGGCGAAGCGTGCAGGCGTTGCGAGCAATAGCGAATGGCGCGATACGTCACAGCAGAAACCCCGGGTTGAGCTGGATCATGGCCGTGCTCGTCAATTGCGCGGGCAGCACGATGTCGAGCAGCGGCACGGGCGGCACCAGCGGCCGCGCGGCGTAGTCGTAGCTGAGGGTGACCGACACGCACTCCATCGTCGGGTCATAGGTGCACGGATTCGGCGTCGCCTCGCAGTCCGCACGCGCGGCGAGCCAGTTCGCCATGCCGGTCGCCGTCTCGCAGGCGGCGGCGACGCGCTTCGCGAGCGCGTCCGCGTCGTTGTCCGCCTGCTGGAAATTCAATGCCGCGCGCGCGCCCTCTTCGGCGGCGAGCGTCAGACTCTGCTGCGCAACGAAGATCAGGCTGAACGTGACGATCGCATAGAAGATGATGAAGAAGAGCGGAAACAGCAGCGCGAACTCGACCGCCGTCGCGCCACGCTCGCCGCGGCTCGCGCAGGCCATGCGCCGGCGCGAACCTCGTCCGTTGCTGGAGGCGCGGGTCATCGCGCAGCCCCTGCGAGCATCTGCCCGCCGAACGCGATCCATGCGCCCACACTCAGGCAGGTCGCATAGGGCGTTGCCCGGTAGCCGTGCAGTTCGAAGGTCGGCGGGCCGCGCCGCACGAGCGCCAGTGCGCGGGTGCGCGTCGCGATCAGCACGAACGCCGCGTGCGCGCCGGCCAGGACGCTCGCGATCAGCCAGAGCTCGGGCAGCAGCCTCAGTCCGCACCATGCGCCGAGCACCGCGAACACTTTCACATCCGCCGCGCCCATCAGACGCAGCGCAAAGAACGGCAGCAGCGCGGCGAGTCCCGCGAGCGCGCCCAACGCGGCCTGCATGGGCGCAATGCCGAACGGCGCACGCGCGGTGAACGCGCAGAGCAGCGCCGCTGCCAGACCGGCGAGCACCAGCGAATTGCGAATGCGCCGGCTGCGTAGATCGCAAACGGCGACTGCCATCGTCCATACGACGAACAGCATGCGTTCGACCAGAATCAACATAGAGAATCCGCGAGGCGAAGGGAAACGCTACGGCCACTCACATGGCCGCATGCCATTTCCGTCACACATGCCGAGGCAGCACGAACGTCACGGAGACGCTCGCGCTGCTACTGCTTCTCAGGGTTTGCTTTTCCTTCAGTCAGGCTACTGAAGCGCCGTCAGGATGTTCTGGAAGATGGTCTGGAGCTGAGTCCCCACATTCGTGACGGCAGTCGCGATCACGACCGCGATTAATCCCGCAATGAGTCCGTACTCGATTGCGGTTACCCCCTCGTTTTCTCTCAGGAACTTTTTTGTCAACGTTTTCATTTCGGCCCTCGTACTTTATTGATGATCTATTCATTTCACATAAACCCCATCCGTTAGAAATACGAACGATGCGTCTCTCTTCGCACCGCCGTGCACGCTGACTGCGCGCCTTGCTTTCAAACGGCCCTGCCTGTTTTTTTCAACAAGTCGACTCGTACCTGATGTATTCGATAACGCCTCCTGCAATGACGAAGCGCGTGCCTCGTTTATAGCCTGGTCATTTCGAATAAGCAATTGCGCGAATCCTGATCGACAACATCGTTGCATGCGCATCGAAATTTTCTTGACAGCCTAACGGCAATATCGCAAGCCGAATGCATTCAGTTAAACCCTGGTTCAGATCGAAATTCGTTTTGCGTGTGTTCATCAGACGAATCCGTGCGTCGCACCGCGCGTAACGTGCGTCGACGTAACGACACGCACGGTTCGTTACGTTACGCCGGTTGGTTCGCGCACGTTACGACACACGCGTATCGCCTCGCCCTCATTCCTCCGTCACCCGCGCATTCAACGCTGACGCGCGAAGCGCGCTGCGCTCGCGCGTGAATGCGCAACGCGCATACGCAATGGCATAGCTGTTGCACTAGCGGGGCTGCATCACTCAACAACAAACGGAATATCGAGGGCGAAATGAACACCACCATGACCCAACGCAACACGCTACGCATCGCATTACTGACCACGGCGATCGCCACGCTGCTTTCACTCAGCGGCTGCGGCGGTTCGGGCACGCTCAGTCACGGCACCGGCGGCAGTGGCAGTGGCAGCGGCGGCGGCGAGACGACCACCACCGGCGGCGGCAACACGACGACCACCGGAGACAACACCAACCCGACCAATCCAACGAACCCAACGAACCCGACCAATCCAACCAATCCGACTTCGACTGCTGCGAACCAGGTCGGCGCTGTCGCCGGCAACGCGGGCGGCATCGTGTCCGACCTGGGCAGCACGGTGTCGGGCGTCGGCAGCACGATCGGCTCGCAGACCCTGCCGGTCGTCAGTCCGCAGACGATGCAGGCGCTCGGTGGCGTCGTGCAGAACCTCGGCAACACGGTATCGACGCTCGGCGACGGCGTCGCGCAAGGACTCGGGCAACTCGGCGCGAGCACGGATCCGGTCGGCACCACCGTGTCGAGTCTCGGCGGCGTCGTCAACGATACCGGCAAGACCGTGTCGAGCGCCGGCACTCTCGTGTCGAGTCTCGGCAGCGGACCGCTCACGCCGCTTGCGCCTGTCACGTCGGCACTCGGCGGCGCCGTCAACGGCGTCGGCAACGGTGTGAGCGATCTGGGCAATTCGCTCGGCAGCACGCTGTCGTCGGCTCCGGTCCAGCAGGTCACGCAACAACTGAGTTCGGTGATCACACCGATCACCTCGACGGTCGGCCTGACGACTCAGGCGGTGGGCAACGCCACAGGTCTCGGCGCGCCGCTCGACAATGTGCTGACGAAGCTCGGCGGCGCGCTGGTGAATACCGGCGGCGCGCTCAGCGCGAGCGGCGGCGCCAGCAATCCGGCGACCGGCGGTCTCGGCAATGTCGTCGCCGACACCGGCAAGACGGTGATCGCCACCGGCGGACTGTTGACGAGCAGCGGCGCGGGCGGTTCCAGCAATCCGCTTGCGCCGGTTGCCGGCCTGCTGGGCGGTTTGTCGGGCAGCGCGGGCGGAAGCAGCGCGACGGGCAGCGGCCCGCTCGCGCCGATCGCGAGTCTCGTCGGCGGCGTATTGGGCGCACCGGGCGGCACGACGGGATCGAGCGGCGCAGGTGGCGCAGGCAATGCGGGCGGCGGCTCGAATGGCAAGGGGCTGCTCGGCGCGGTCGCGGGCCTTGTGCCGACCGTCACCGCCACGGTCGCCGGCAACGTTTCGGTTGCGCCGCAGGCGAACACCGGCAGCGCGAGTCACTCGAATCCGACCGTATCGGGCGGCGGCGCCAATACGGTTAGCAGTGCGGTCAACAGCGCGGCCAACGGTGCAGTCAACAGCGCGAACCCGTTGGCGGGCCTGACGTCGGCAGTAGGAGGACTGCTCGGCGGCCTGGCTCCGGCGGCACGCAAGTAGCGCCTGGGTGCTCACGTGCCCCGCGCCGGAAGGGGCACGTGAGGTTGTCTGCGCGATCGGTTCGGACTACGATCGACGGGCGTTTGCGGCACATAAGATGCACGCGCAGCTCAACGGGCATGCGAAAGCGTTCCGCGCACGCGGCACGCATACAACAAGATCGATCTGAGAGCAGAGAATCATGAGACCGGGGAACATGCATTGGGCATTGCTCATCGGCGCGGCCCTCGCGGGCGCCGTTCACGCGCAATCGCGGCCCGCCGTCAGCGGCAACCCGCTGGACGCGCTTCCGCAAATCAAGGCGCCGGACAAACCGAACGTCACGGTGCAAGTCGAAACGCAAACTCCACCGCTGCAACAGTTGCTCGCGCGGCATCTGACGCCGTCGAAGATCCAGGTCGAAGGCGTGAAGTCGATTCCATTCGACGACGTCGCGCAACGCTTTACGCCGCTCGTCGGCAAGGACGTGACGATCGGCCAGCTGATCGAGGTCGCGGACGGTGTGACGAAGCTGTATCAGGCGCGCGGCTATGCGTTGTCGTTCGCGTTTATTCCGGCGCAGACGTTCGACGATGGCGTGGTGCGCGTAACCGTCGTCGAAGGTTATGTGTCGCAGATCAAACTGTCCGGCAACGCCGGCGCACTCGAAGGCCGGATTCGCGAACTGGCTGCGCATATCAGCGCGGACCGGCCGCTGCGGCGCGCGACCTTCGAACGCTATATCAACCTGATGGGCCGCCTGCCCGGCGTCAAGGTCGGCGCGAATGTGCCGCCGCCGCAGACCACCGACGGCGCGACCACGCTCGAACTCGCCGTCGAGCATAAGCCGTTCGACGTCAGCGCCGGCATCGATTTCAATCGCCCCGGCGTGCAGGGACTGCTCACCGTTTCGGAAAACGGCCTGACCTCGCTCGGCGAACAGTTGAGCGTGTCCGCGCTGCTGCCGAAGGGACGCGACAACGTCACCTACGTGGCCGCGCACGGCGGCCTGCCGATCGGCAGCGACGGCCTCGCGGCCGCGCTCGACGCGTCGCATTACCGCGGCAACCCGACCGACAACCCCGGCCTGCCCGCGAACATCCAGCGGACGGTGATCAACGACAAGCTCGCGATGTCGCTGAACTATCCGCTGATTCTATCGAACACGCGCAATCTGACCGGCTCGGTGAGCGGCTACGCGTCGCACGATGAAGACCGTTACCACAACCAGGACAACGGCGCGCAGATCGGCTTGCGTTCGCAGGTGCGCGTGCTGCAATTGCAGGCCGACTACGCGGAGGCGGACGGCAGCACGGTGCGCAAGGCGAGCGTCAATGTCGCGAAGGCGTTCGATATTCTCGGTGCGTCGAAGGCCGGCGATTCGAACGTGCCGGGCACGACGACCGTCAATCCGGCGTCGATCACGTTTGTGCGGACCGGCGCGAGCGTGTCGCAAAGCAATCAGTGGCCGCTCGGCATCGGCACGACGATCGCGGCGACCGGGCAGTACAGCCCGGATTCGCTGCCGACCTCCGAACAGATCTCGTTCGGTGCGCAACGCTTCGCGCTCGGCTATCAGCCCGGCGAGACATCGGGCGATTCGGGATGGGGCGCGTCGTTCGAACTGAACCGTGCGTTCGCACCGGGCTTCGCATGGCTGCGCACGATCACGCCTTATCTGTCATTCGACGTCGCCCGCGTGTATTTGCATGCGGGGACGCCGGCGCCGTCGCATCTGTCGTCGATTGCGCTCGGCGTGCGTATTTCCGACGCGAAGTACTACAGCCTGGATCTGTCGGTCGCGAAGGCGGTGGCCGATGCGCCGATCGAGAGCGCGTCGCGCAGCCCGCGCATCAACGCCACCTTCTCCTACCAGCTGAACTGAGCACGGCGGCCCGGCGATTAGAAGTTTTCTTATCAAACGCGCTACCCGCATTCACGTATTCTGCCGACTGCCGCGCCGGGTCCGCAGCCGAACCGCGAACTCGCATCGCGTGGCCGCGGGTCACAGCGGGTCACACCAGGTCACACCCGGGGTCGCACGCGAGCCGCACGCGGACGGCACCCGCAGCGACAAACGTGCAAACGAAACATCAAAACAAGCCGCCCGGCAATGTGATTCACAATGCATCCGGACCGCGATGACGCCGCGCGTCTCGCCTTCGACGCTTCATAACAAGGAGGACAACGCATGACGCAATTACCCGGACGCGCACGCGTCAACTTTCACGCGCTGTGCCGCGCCGCCCTGGCGGGCGTGCTCGCGGCAAGCGCCGTTGCCGCGTTTGCGCAAAGCGACAGCCCGGTCGGCACGTGGCAGACGATCGACGATCACACGCATCAGCCCAAGGCGATCGTCGAGATCACGCAGGACGACAACGGCACGCTGACCGGCAAGGTGATCAAGGGTATCAACGAGGAACCCGGCCGCCGCTGCACCGCGTGCACCGACGCGCGCAAGGACCAGCCGGTGATCGGCATGACGATCATCAACGACATGAAGAAGGACGGCGACGTCTGGGACGGCGGACAGATTCTCGATCCGGGCAACGGCAAGGTCTACCGCTGCAAGATGCACACCGAAGACGGCGGTCAGAAACTGATCGTGCGCGGCTATATCGGCGTATCGCTGCTCGGGCGGTCGCAGACCTGGATCCGCCAGAACTGAGTGAAGGCAGGCGCGAGCGCTTCCTTCTGTTCGCTTCGCGCGCAAAAAAACCGGCCGGCAACGTCGGTTGCCGGCCGGCCCTCGCTTCAATGCCGGTCTGCCTGCGCGAGCCGACCGGTCATACCGCGCGGTTCATGCCGCGTGCTTGAACGCGCGTGCGTAGTTGAACACCGGCGCGACGACCGGCGTGCCGGGCGCCGGCGCTGGCGTGACAGGCGCAACGGGGTCCGTGCCGTCCGCCACCGGCAGCTCGCCGGTCTGTCCCGCGATATGCGAGCGCATCCGTGCTTCCATCGAGTTGCACAGGTCGGCGCCGGCCGTGCCGAACAGCTGTTCGAGCAGGCGTTTGAGGACGCCTGACTGATGCCATGTCTTGAAGCGCCGATGGCAGGTTTGATAGGACGGGTATTTACGTGGCAAGGCCGACCACGTCGCACCGCTGAACATCACCCACAGCACGCCGTTCAGCACGGCTCGGGTATTCGCCAGCGGCCGGCCGCGCAATTCGGAACGCGGCCGCAGTTCGGGAAGCAGCGGCGCGACGCGCAGCCACTCTTCATCGGTCAGATCACGGTACGGGGTCAAGGTGTTCTCCTTCGTCGATATCTCGACGACGATATCGATTCGCCCCCACACCGAATATCAGAACAATCCGAATCTTGAAAATGCGACGCGTCCCTATGCCATTCGGCCCAGGGACGCGCGCGTTATCTCGATCAGGTGAACCCGCGTACTACGTAAGCGACGTATCGACGATGCGCCGCGGTGTATCCAGGTACTCCCTCGACTGCATCTCGACGATGCGCGATACGGTTCGCGTGAACTCGTTGGCCATCGGTCCTTCGACGTATAGCTGTTCCGGCGGCACCGCGGCTGACATCAGCAGCTTCACCTTGTGGTCGTAAAACACGTCGATGAGCCAGGTGAAGCGGCGCGCCTCCGACTGCATGCGCGGCGTCATCTGCGGCACTTCGGAGAGAATGACCGCATGGAAACGCGACGCGAGTTCGAGATAGTCGTTCTGCGAACGCGGGCCGCCGCACAGCGTCGCGAAATCGAACCAGACGACGCCGTCCGCGCGGCGCAGCGCCTTCAGCTCGCGCTTTTCGATACGCAGCAGCGGGCTTTCGTCGGGCACCGCCGCGAGGCGCGCGTACGCGTCGCGCAACGCCTTGTCCGCGGCCGCGCCGAGCGGCGTGTGATAGACCTCCACCTGCGACAGCGTGCGCTGCCGGTAGTCGACCCCCGCATCGACGTTGAGCACGTCGAGCCTGCTCTTGATCAGCTCGATCGCGGGCAGCATGCGATCGCGATGCAACCCGTCCGGATAGAGCGTGTCCGGATCGTAATTGGACGTCATCACGAACTGCACGCCGTTTGTGAAGAGCCGGTCGAGCAGGCGGTACAGGATCATCGCATCGGCGATGTCGGACACGTGAAATTCGTCGAAGCAGATCAGCCGGTAGCGCTTCGCGATGCGGCGCGCGAGTTCGTCGAGCGGGTCGGCCTGCCCTTTCAGTTCCTCGAGTTCGCGATGCACCTCGCGCATAAACTCGTGGAAGTGCAGGCGCGTCTTGCGCTTGAGCGGCACGACCATGTAGAAGCTGTCCATCAGGAAGCTCTTGCCGCGCCCGACGCCGCCCCACATGTAGACGCCGCGCGGCAGATCCGGATGCATGATCAGCTTCATGAACGCATTCGGCCGGCGCGCCTTGTACGCCACCCACTCTTCGTAGCATTGCTGCAGACGATCGACCGCCGCCTGTTGCGCGGGATCGGACTGATAACCCCGCGTCTGCAGCTCGTTTTCGTAGTATTCAGTGACGTTCATCTCGAACAACCGGACGGCAAGATAAGACAAAGGCGGGCGGGATCGAACCCTGCCCGCCTTCGTCGTGATACCCAATGCGAGGAATCGGGCTCTTTCGGACTTACATGTTGAGCGCGCGCTTGTCGACGGCGAGCGCCGCTTCACGCATCACTTCGGACAGCGACGGGTGCGGATGGCAGATGCGGCCGAGGTCTTCCGACGCGGCCTTGAACTCCATCGCGACCACGGCTTCGGCGATCAGATCGGACGCATTCGCCGAGATGATGTGCACGCCGAGCAGTTCGTCGGTCTTCGCGTCGGCGATCATCTTCACGAAACCGTCCGCCTTGTTGATGCCGAGCGCGCGGCCGTTCGCCATAAACGGGAACTGGCCCGTCTTGACCTCGCGGCCTTCCGCCTTCAGCTGCTGCTCGGTCTTGCCGACCCACGCGATTTCCGGCTCGGTGTAGATCACCCACGGAATGCAGTTGTAGTCGATATGCGGCTTCTGGCCGTCAATGATCTCGGCCACCAGCACGCCTTCGTCTTCGGCCTTGTGCGCGAGCATCGGGCCGCGCACCACGTCGCCGATCGCATAGACGTTCGGCACGCTGGTCGCGCAGTGCGCATCGACATCGATAAAGCCGCGCTCGTTCGCCTTCAGGCCGATCGCCTCGAGGCCGAGGTTGTCGGTATTCGGCACACGGCCGATCGACACGATCAGGCGGTCGGCGTCGAGCGTCTGCGCGTTGCCGTCCTTGTCCGTGTACGCGATCGACACGCCCTTGGCGGATGTCTTCACTTCGCCGATCTTCACGCCGAGGTGGATATCGAGGCCTTGCTTCCTGAACTGCTTGGCGGCTTCCTTCGCGAGCGCCTGGTCGGCCGCGCCGAGGAATTCGGGCAGCGCTTCGAGCACCGTGACGTCGGCGCCGAGACGCCGCCACACCGAGCCGAGCTCCAGACCGATCACGCCCGCGCCGATCACCGCGAGCTTCTTCGGCACGGCGTCGAACGACAGCGCGCCTTCGTTATCGGCGACGAGCGTGTTGTCGACCGGGATGTTCGGCAGATGGCGCGCCTTCGAACCCGTTGCGATGATCACGTTCTTCGCGACGACGGTTTCGGTCTCGCCCTCGCCGCTCACTTCGATCTGCACGCCGGCGTCGCTCTTGCCGGTGAACTTGCCATGGCCCTTGAGCCACGTGATCTTGTTCTTGCGGAACAGGAATTCGATACCCTTCGTCATCTTCTCGACGATGCTTTCCTTGCGCGCGAGCATCTTCGCAATGTCGACCTTCACGTTTTCCACGCTGATGCCGTGGTCCGCGAGGTGATGCTGCGCATTCTCGAACTCTTCCGACGACGCGAGCAGCGCCTTCGACGGAATGCAGCCGACGTTCAGACACGTGCCGCCGAGCTTCAGCGCGCCGGCCGGGTTCTTCCACTTTTCGATACAGGCGACGGACTTGCCGAGCTGCGCGGCGCGAATGGCCGCGATATAACCGCCGGGACCGGCGCCGATCACGACGACGTCAAATTCTTTGGACATGACAACCCTTTTCGATGGCGCAGCGACGCGCGGCCACGTTTCGTGGCGTGGGCGCGTCGCCGCGGTACAGACTGCGTACTGGCTACCTGGAACGGCAGGAAGCGACAGGAAGCGGCGTGCAGGTTACAGGTCGAGCAGCAGGCGCGCCGGGTCTTCCAGCGCATCCTTCATCGCGACCAGCGACAGCACCGCTTCACGACCGTCGATGATCCGGTGGTCGTACGACAGCGCGAGGTAGTTCATCGGACGGATCACGATCTGGCCGTTTTCGACGACCGCGCGCTCCTTGGTGGCGTGCACGCCGAGAATCGCGGACTGCGGCGGGTTGATGATCGGCGTCGACAGCATCGAGCCGAACACGCCGCCATTCGAGATCGAGAACGTGCCGCCGGTCATTTCTTCGATCGACAGCTTGCCGTCCTTGGCCTTCTGGCCGAACTCGGCGATTTTCTTCTCGATGTCCGCGAGGCTCATCTGGTCCGCGTTGCGCAGGATCGGCACAACGAGGCCGCGCGGCGAACCGACCGCGATACCGATGTCGAAGTAGCCGTGATAGACGATGTCGTTGCCGTCGATCGACGCGTTCACCAGCGGGAACTTCTTCAGCGCATGCACCGCCGCCTTCACGAAGAACGACATGAAGCCGAGCTTCACGCCGTGTTCCTTCTCGAAGCGGTCCTTGTACTTGTTGCGCAGATCCATCACCGGCGCCATGTTCACTTCGTTGAACGTGGTCAGGATGGCGTTGGTTTGCTGCGACTCGAGCAGACGCTCGGCGATCCGCGCGCGCAGGCGCGACATCGGCACGCGCTGCTCCGGACGGTCTTGCAGCCACGACTCCGAACCCGGCGCCTTCACGTCCGGCAGCGACGGCTTCGCGGCCTTCGGTGCGGCCGGTGCCGGCGCGGCCTTGGCGGCCGGCGCTGCCGAACCCGCGCCCAGCACGTCCTGCTTCGTGATGCGGCCGTCGCGGCCCGTGCCAGCGACGTCGCCGGCCGACAGGTTCTTCTCGGCCATCAGTTTCGTCGCAGCCGGCGACGACGCTGCGTTCGCATTCGCGGCGGCGGCGGCCGGCGCGGCAGCGGCTTGTGCCGGAGCGGCGTCGGTTTGCGGAGCCGGCTTCACTTCGGCTTCCACCGCGGCGGCGCCCGCCTTGCCGTCGGTGTCGATCTTGGCGATCAGTTCATCGGCGACGACGATATCGCCATCGTGCTTGATCACTTGCGCGAGCACGCCGGCCGACGGCGCCGGCACTTCGAGCACGACCTTGTCGGTCTCGATTTCGATGAGGATTTCATCCTGCGTCACTGCTTCGCCCGGCTTCTTCTTCCACTGCAGCATCGTGGCTTCCGACACCGACTCGGACAGCTGGGGAACCTTGACTTCAACAATAGCCATGTGATTTTCCTGGAATACGTATTTGGGTAACGGCGGTAAACGGCGTGTTCTAAGGCCGGTAGGCGAACCGTCGCCGCACTGCGCGCGCCCGACGCGAGGCTTCGATCAGAACGAGGTGCGCTCGCGGAAGCGGTCGGCGGCGGTGCGGGAAAGCGCGGCTCGCGCTTTCCCGGTTCGCGTTGTCGTTTTATTTGACGATCGATGCGCCCTTCAGGCGGCCGAAAGCGCCTTCGACCAGCGCCTTCTGCTGCTCATAGTGCTTCGCGTAGTAGCCGACCGCCGGCGATGCCGATGCGGGACGGCCGCTGTAGGCGAGCTTCTGGCCTTCCTTCATGCCTTCCATCAGGTGATGCTCGATGTAGAACCACGAACCCTGATTCTGCGGCTCGTCCTGCACCCACACCACTTCGGTCGCGTTGTCGTACTTCTTGATTTCCGCTTCGAACTGCTTGTGCGCGAACGGATACAGCTGTTCGATACGGATGATCGCGACGTCGGTCGCCTTCGCTTCGCGGCGATGCGCGACGAGGTCGTAGTACACGCGGCCCGAACATGCCAGCACGCGCTTGACCTTCTTCGGCTCGATCGCGGCGTCGACTTCGCCGATCACCGGCTGGAACGAACCCTTCGCCAGTTCCGACAGATCCGACACGGCTTCCTTGTGACGCAGCAGCGACTTCGGCGTGAAGACGATCAGCGGCTTGCGGAACAGACGGATCATCTGACGGCGCATCAGGTGGAAAATCTGCGCCGGCGTGGTCGGCTGCACGACCTGCATGTTGTGGTCCGCGCAAAGCTGCAGGAAGCGCTCGATACGCGCCGACGAGTGCTCCGGACCCTGGCCTTCGTAGCCGTGCGGCAGCAGCATCGTCAGACCCGACACGCGGCCCCACTTCACTTCGCCCGACGAGATGAACTGGTCGATCACGACCTGCGCACCGTTGACGAAATCGCCGAACTGACCTTCCCATGCGACGAACGTATTCGGCTCGGCGGTCGAGTAACCGTATTCGAAACCGAGCACCGCCTCTTCGGACAGCACCGAGTCGATCACCGTGAACTTCGCCTGGCCGTCCGCGACGTTCTGCAACGGCACATACGTGCCGTCGTTCCAGCGCTCGCGGTTCTGGTCGTGCAGCACCGAGTGACGGTGCGTGAACGTGCCGCGGCCCGAATCCTGGCCGGTCAGGCGCACCGCGTAGCCCGAGGCGACCAGCGACGCGAACGCGAGATGCTCGCCCATGCCCCAGTCGAGCGGCGCTTCGCCACGACCCATCGCACGGCGGTCGTTGATCACGCGCTCGACGAGCGGGTGCACCTTGAAGTTTTCGGGAATGGTCGTCACGCGTTCGGCGAGGCGCTTCAGTTCCGCGAGCGGCACGGCCGTATCGGCGGCGTCGGTCCACTTGCGGTTCAGGAACGGCACCCAGTCGACCGCGTACTTGCTCTTGTAGTTCGACAGCACCGGGTCGATCGTGTGATGACCTTCGTCCATCGCCTTGCGGTACGCCTTGACGAATTCGTCGCCTTCTTCGGCGCTGATCACGCCCTGCTGCACCAGCTTTTCCGCGTACAGCGCGCGCGTGCCCGGGTGCTTCGCGATCGTCTTGTACATCAACGGCTGCGTGACTGCCGGCGTGTCCTGCTCGTTGTGACCCAGCTTGCGGAAGCAGATGATGTCGACGACCACATCCTTGTGGAATTGCATCCGGTAGTCGATGGCCAGCTGCGTGGCGAGCACGACTGCTTCCGGATCGTCGCCGTTTACGTGCAGCACCGGCGCTTCGATCATCTTGACCACGTCCGTGCAATACAGCGTCGAGCGCGAATCGCGCGGATCCGACGTGGTAAAGCCGATCTGGTTGTTGATGACGATATGCAGCGTGCCGTGCGTGCCGTAACCGCGCGTCTGCGCGAGGTTCAGCGTTTCCATCACGACGCCCTGGCCGGCGAATGCCGCGTCGCCGTGAATCTGCACCGGCAGCACCTGCAGGCCCATGTCGTCGCCGCGGCGGTCCATGCGGGCCTTCGCCGAGCCTTCGACGACCGGGTTCACGATTTCAAGGTGCGACGGGTTGAAGGCGAGCGACAGGTGGACCGGGCCGCCTTCGGTCGAGACATCCGACGAGAAGCCCTTGTGGTACTTCACGTCGCCGGCCGGCAGGTCGTCGACGTGCTTGCCTTCGAACTCGGCGAACAGGTCCGCCGGCATCTTGCCGAGCGTGTTCACCAGCACGTTCAGACGGCCGCGGTGCGCCATGCCGATCACGATTTCCTGCACGCCCGCAGCACCCGCGTGATGCACGACTTCGTCCATCGACGCGATAAAGCTCTCGCCGCCTTCCAGCGAGAAGCGCTTCTGGCCGACGTACTTGGTGTGCAGGAAACGCTCGAGGCCTTCGGAGGCCGTCAGGCGGTTCAGGATGTGCTTCTTCTTCTCGTTCGAGAAGTTAGGCGTCGAACGGATCGACTCCAGACGCTCCTTCCACCAGCGCTTCTGCTCAGGATCGCTGATGTACATGTACTCGGCGCCGATCGTGCCGCAGTACGTGTCGCGCAGATTCTTCACGATGTCGCGCAGCGACGCCTGCTCGAAGCCGAAGTACAGCGCGTTCGCGTTGTACACCTGGTCCATGTCGGCTTCGGTGAAGTCGTAGAACGCGGGTTCGAGTTCGGGAATCGGGGGACGTTCGCGGCGCTTCAGCGGATCGAGATTGGCCCATTGCGAGCCAAGGAAGCGGTATGCGTCGATGAGGGACTGGACGTAAACCTGTTTGCGGGCGGTGGATTCTTCCGCACCGCCTGCGACGCGCGGCACAAAGGCATTCGCCCTCGCGCGCTGCGCAAACGATTCGACGATCGGGCCGTGAGCCACATCGTTGGCATTCGTGCCATCCGAGGCCGGAACGTTCTGCAATGCGTCGAAATAGCTGCGCCAGTTCTCGGGCACTGACGCCGGATTATCGAGATACGCTTCGTACAACTCTTCTACGTACGGAGCATTGCCGCCGAACAGATACGAGTTCAGCTGGAATTGCTTCATCATGTTTACGCTCACCTTTCGTCGAGTTTCTCGAGAAATAGCGGGTTGTTGAACCTTCCGCGACACGGCCTGACCGTTTAGCGGATTGCGCGAATCAAGTCTTGCTTGGAAGGACCTAAAACTTGCATCCGCGGAGAATAGCACATAACCATTGCGAATGCCTGCTTGTACAAGGCCTGAAGGCCCGTTGGAAAAGGCGTTGCGGGCGGCCGCGCGGGTCGCGGCCGCCGCACTGCGAATAACACACGAGTCTTTGTGCAAAATCGCAACAGTCGCGCCGTTTCATTTGATATATCAGGGCGAAAGACGATAAAAAACCGCCGGATAAAGGCGGTTTTTTATTCAGCGACTGCAAAGCCGATTGCCGAAAACCAACACCATGGCAAGCGCGGCGCGGACCTCAGTCCACGGCCGTTTCGCGGCTTGCCTTGCGGCGCTCGTGTTCCTTCAGATGACGCTTGCGCAGACGAATGGATTGCGGCGTCACTTCGACGAGCTCGTCGTCGTCGATGAATTCGACTGCGTATTCGAGCGACATCTGGATCGGCGGCACGAGGCGCACGGCTTCGTCGGTGCCCGACGCGCGCACGTTGGTCAACTGCTTGCCCTTGATCGGGTTGACGACGAGATCGTTGTCGCGGCTGTGGATACCGATCACCATGCCTTCGTACAGCGGATCACCCGGCTTCACGAACATGCGGCCGCGATCCTGCAGCTTCCACAGCGCATAGGCAACCGCCGCGCCGTCGTCCTGCGAGATCAGCACGCCGTTGCGGCGCTCGCCGACCGACCCTTCCTTGATCGGACCGTATTCGTCGAACACGTGGCTCATCAGGCCGGTGCCGCGCGTCAACGTGAGGAATTCGCTCTGGAAGCCGATCAGACCGCGCGCCGGAATACGGTATTCGAGACGCGTGCGGCCGCGGGCGTCGGACGCCATGTCGATCATTTCGCCCTTGCGGCGGCCCAGTTCTTCCATCACGCCGCCCTGGTGGCCGTCTTCCACATCCACCGTCAGCATTTCGTACGGCTCCTGCTTCACGCCGTCGACTTCCTGCAGCACGACGCGCGGCCGCGACACCGCCATCTCGAAACCCTCGCGGCGCATGTTTTCGATCAGGATGGTCAGGTGCAACTCGCCGCGGCCCGACACTTCGAATACGGTTTCGTCGCCGGTGTCGCGCACGCGCAGCGCGACGTTATGGTTGAGTTCCTTCATCAGGCGATCGCGAATCTGCCGGCTCGTCACGAACTTGCCTTCCTTGCCCGCGAGCGGCGACGAATTCACCAGGAAGTTCATCGTCAGCGTGGGTTCGTCGACGGTGATCATCGGCAGCGCTTCGGGCTTGTCCGGCGCGCAGATCGTCGCGCCGATACCGATGTCTTCGATGCCGTTGATCAGCACGATGTCGCCGGCCTGCGCCTCCTCCACCTGCACGCGCTCGAGGCCCTCGAACGACAGCACCTGGTTGATCTTGCGGTTCAGCACCTCGCCATCCGGCCCGAAGCGCAGCGCGACCTGCTGGCCGGGCTTGATGCGGCCGCGGTTGATGCGGCCGACGCCGATCCGGCCGACGTAGGTCGAATAGTCGAGCGATGTGATCTGCAGCTGCAGCGGACCGTCCGGGTCTGCCGGGCGCACCGGCACGTGCTCGAGAATGGACTCGAACAGCGGCCGCATATTGCCCTCGCGCACGCTCGGGTCGAGCCCCGCGTAGCCGTTCAGGCCCGACGCGTACACCACCGGGAAATCCAGTTGCTCTTCGGTCGCGCCGAGCTTGTCGAACAGATCGAAGGTCTGGTTGATGACCCAATCGATGCGCGCGCCCGGCCGGTCGATCTTGTTGACGACGACGATCGGCTTCAGGCCGAGCGCGAGCGCCTTTTTCGTGACGAAGCGGGTTTGCGGCATCGGCCCTTCGACCGCATCGACGAGCAGCAGCACCGAGTCGACCATCGACAGCACGCGCTCCACCTCGCCGCCGAAGTCCGCGTGGCCCGGCGTGTCGACGATATTGATGTGGGTGCCCTCGTATTCGACTGCGCAGTTCTTCGCGAGAATCGTGATGCCGCGCTCTTTTTCGATGTCGTTCGAATCCATCACACGTTCGGCGATGTGCTGATTTTCGCGGAACGTGCCGGACTGGCGAAGCAACTGGTCGACGAGCGTGGTTTTGCCGTGGTCGACGTGGGCGATGATGGCGATATTGCGAAGAGCGCGGGACATAGGGACCTGAGGACAAATTGAGCGCGCCCGCCGACGGATCCTGAGCGGATTCCGAACGCAAAGCAGGCGCACTTCCGGGAACCGCATATTCTAGCACGCGGCGATGACGCCGTTCGCGCATTTCCCCGTGTATTCCCGGATAGGCACCGCGCGAAGCCGCTCCCGACACGGTCCCGGCGCTGCCGCCAGCTGCGAAACCGCCGCCGCGCCCGTTGCCCGCTTGAGTAACAAGACACCTTTACCTAATCTGTAAGAACGCTTGCCACGTCAATTAAGCGTTCTTATAATCGTGTCTAGTCAACCATTGCCACCACACGAGAATCATGACGGACCCGTCCACCACGCCGCCGCCCGAAATCCGCGATTACCAGCTTGCGGAAAGCGTCGGCTACCTGATTTCCCGCGTGAAATCGACGATGTCGAACATGGTCACTCAAAAGGCGATGGCCGAGCTCGGCATCACCAGCACGCAGGCCAGCATCCTGTTTATGGTCGCGAGCGGCAAGTGCCTGCTCGCGGCCGAACTGGCGCGCGAGTACGGCATCGATGCGAGCGCGGTCACGCGCCTGATCGATCGCCTCGAAAAACGCGGGCTCCTGACCCGCGTGCGCAGCAGCGAGGACCGGCGCGCCGTGCGTCTCGCGCTCACCGCGGAAGGCTGCGCGATCGCCGCGAAGCTGCCGGCCATCTTCACCAGCGTGCTGGACAGGCTGCTGTCCGGTTTCACGCCCGAAGAAACCGGATTCCTCAAAAGCATGCTCCGGCGGGTGCTGGCCAATAACGTCGATTCAAACAGCATAACCCGTGACACGGCAAGCAATTCCGACGCCAGGCAGTAACAAAGTAGTTGCAGTGTCCATTACTAATAGTGATTAAAAATCTGGGGACGGTTAGATGAAGTCGCACCTGTCGTTCGCGCCCGGCCGGCCGTGCCGGGCTACCGCCGTTTCCGTTGCGTCGGTCGCGCTGACGGCCGCGGCCCTCGCGCTGTCGGGGTGCGCGAACTACGCCGGGATCGGCAGCGACAAGCAGGTCGCCGCGCCCGAGCAATACGAGAGCTCGCAAAGCGTGCCGAATGAGGGCGGCGCCTGGCCGTCGCTCGACTGGGCCAACCAGTTCGGCGACCCGCAGCTGCCCAGGCTGATCGACGAGGCGCTGCTTGGCAGCCCGTCGATCGCGCAGGCCCAGGCGCGTCTCGCGAAGGCGCAGTCGTATATCGAAAGTTCGCGCTCCGCGCTATTCCCGCAGGTCACCGGCAGCTACACGTGGACGCGCGAGCGCTATTCGCCCAACGGCCTCTTCGCACCGCCGATCGGCGGCAAGTGGGACAGCGAAAACAGCGTGATCGCGAGCGCGACGTGGGAGCTCGACCTGTGGGGCAAGAATCGCGCGAAACTGGCAGCAGCCGTATCGCAGGAAAAAGCCGCGCAGGCCGAGCTGCAGCAGGTGCGCGTGACGCTCGCGACGTCGGTCGCGAGTACCTATAACCGGCTCGCGCAGCTCTATGCGCTGCGCGACATCGCGCAGCGCGAGATCCAGAACCGGCAGACGGTCGGCTCGATCACCAACGACCGCGTCGGCGCCGGGCTCGACACCAACGTCGAGCGGCAAACCGCGAACGGCGATATCGCGACCAGCCAGTCGACGCTCACCGACCTCGACGGTCAGATCACCGTCGTGCGCTATCAGCTCGGCGCGCTGCTCGGCAAGGGACCGGATCGCGGTCTGCAGATCGCACCGCCCGCGCTGAATGCGGGCGGCGCCGTGTCGATGCCGGACGACGTGCCCGCCGACCTCGTCGCGCGCCGCGCCGACCTCGTCGCCGCGCGCTGGCAGGTCGAAGCGGCGCTGCACGGCGTGAAGGAAGCGAAGGCGGAGTTTTTCCCCGACGTGAACCTCGCCGCCAGCTTCGGCTTCGATGCGTTCGGCTGGAGCGACCTGCTGCTGTGGGCGAGCCGCCAGGTGATGGCCGGCCCGGCGATCCATCTGCCGATCTTCGACGCCGGCGCATTGCGGGCGCAGCTCAAAGGCCGCTACGCGGACTTCGATCTCGATGTCGCGAACTACAACCAGACGCTCGTCAACGCGCTCAACGACGTCGCGACGCAAATCACGTCGATCCGTTCGACCGACAAGCAGCAAGGCGACGCGCAGCGCGCGCTCGATGCGTCGACGAAGGCCTACGAGCTCGCGGTGATTCGCTACCGCGCCGGCCTGTCGCCGCAATTGCAGGTGCTCAACGCCGACGACAACCGGCTCGCCGCCGAGCAGACGGTGACGAATCTGAAGATGCGCCGCCGCGACTTGCAGATCGGCCTCGTCAAGGCGCTTGGCGGCGGCTTCGACGCGACGGCGATGGGCCTCGCTGCACCGGCGCCCGGCGCCGCGCCGGCAACGTCATCC
>NZ_CADIKF010000080.1 GCF_902859875.1 Paraburkholderia solisilvae
CGCTCCGCCCGCGTGCGCCGCGCGCGGCGCGGGCGAAGCGCCCGGCGTACCCGCGGCGCCTGCTTGCGCGCCTGATGAATCGCTCGCGCTGTCGGCCGCCCCCGAGTTGGCGGGACTGTCCTGTGTCGGATTCGAGCTGGTGCTGCTGGCTGCGCCGTTCGGCGAAACGCCGGGAATGCCTTGCACGGTCATGATGGCTCGCCTGATAAATGAAAGGGAATGTCGGCATATCGGCAGGCTGCTGCCTATTCTTTAGACAAAGCGATCAAGCGCCGCAGGTAAATTTGCCGCGTTGCTTCGCTTTTATGCGCGGCACGTCGGACCGCCACTGCGTGGCGCCGGGCGGCGCCACGTATGGCACGCCCGCATGGCGGGTCGACGCGATCCGCGCGTTCGTGCCGGGCGCATGTCTTGCTTGAAACCGTTCGCCGTTCGCGAAAAGCCAACGCCGCGGCGGACCATACCGTCCGCGCACCCCGCCTGCCGACTCGACCATGAAACTGCCGCTGACGCCGCAACGATCACCGAATCGCGTCTACCCGCCGGGCGTGCCGGGCCTGCTCGGGCTGACCTCGACGATCACCGCCGTGGTGGTGGTCTGCGGCCTGTATTTCGGCCGCGAAGTGCTGATGCCGATCACGCTCGCCGTGCTGTTGAGCTTTCTGCTCGCGCCGCTGGTCGGCGTGTTACGGCGCCTGCATTTCGGACAACTGCCTTCGATCTTCGTCGCCGTGGTCGTCGCACTCGTTACGCTGCTCGCGATCAGCACGCTGATCGGCGCACAGGTCGCGCAGCTCGCCGGTTCGCTGCCGCAATATCAGGCGGCGATCGAACTGAAGATCGAGAGCGTGCAGGAAAAGACCGTCGGCCGCGCCGACGCGCTGCTGTCGCGCGCGGCCAGTGCGCTCGCACGCGTGACGCCCGATCATCCGAATCCGCCGCACGAGGCCGGCCGCGCGCCGAAGCCGTCGGCCGCCGCGCCGATGCCGGTCGAAGTTCACGAACCGATGCCCTCGCCGCTGCAGCTCGCACAGAAGGTGTTCTCGCCGGTGGTCGGCCCGCTCGAGACGATGTTCATCGTGATGGTCGTGACGATCTTCATCCTGATGCAGCGCGAGGATCTGCGCGACCGGTTGATACGCCTGTTCGGCGCGCGCGATCTGCATCGCACGACCACCGCGATCAACGATGCCGCGAGCCGCCTGTCGCGCTATTTCGTCGCGCAGCTGGGCGTGAATGTCGGCGCGGGCACGATCATCGCGCTCGGGCTGGCGATTATCGGCGTGCCGGGCGCGCTGCTGTTCGGCGTGCTCACCGCGTTACTGCGTTTCGTGCCGTATATCGGCACATGGATCGCCGCGGTGCTCGCCGTGGTGCTCGCCGCCGCGATTCAACCGCAATGGACGATGGCGGTCGCGACGATCATCCTGTTCGTGGTGGTCGACGTGGTCGCGGGACAAGTGGTCGAGCCGCTGCTGTACGGTCACAGCTCGGGGTTGTCGCCGCTCGCGGTGGTGGTCGCCGCGATCTTCTGGAGCTGGCTATGGGGGCCGGTCGGTCTGGTGCTGTCCACGCCGCTCACGCTTTGCCTCGTCACACTCGGCCGCTATGCGGAGCGCCTGCGCTTTCTGACCGTGCTGCTCGGCGACCAGCCGGCGCTGACGCCGGCGCAGAACTTTTACCAGCGCATGCTCGCCGACGACCCGCACGAGGCGATCGTGCAGGCGGACCGGCTGCTCAAGGAGATGCCGGTCGTCCAGTACTACGACGACGTGGCGCGCGAAGGTCTGCGCCTTGCGCGCAACGATGCGCTGCGCGGCGTATTCGCACCGGACCAGCTGGGGCGGATCAACGAAACGCTGCTGGATATTGTCGAGAATCTCGAGCAGGTGGAGAGCCTTCCGCCGACGCCCCCGCCGGCACAACCGCAACCGCCGTCCGAATCCGACGGCGATGCAGCGGCCACGGAAGAGCCCACGCCCGATCAGAACGCGCCGTTGCTTCCCGGCATGCGCGCGGTATGCATCGCGGGCCGCGGCGCATTCGACGAAGTGGCGACCGCCATCGCGCTGCAGCTGCTCGGCCGCCGCGGCCTGCCGGTGACCGCCGCGTACTACGCGCAGTTCAGGAAAGGCAGCGTCGATGCGGCCAGCATCGAAGGCGCGCCGATTGTCTGCATCGTGACGCTCGACGCAAGCGAAGCGCCGCCGTATTTGCGCAACCTCGTGCGGCGCATCCGCGAGCGCGCGCCGGCCGCGTCGATCGTGGTGGGCATAGGCGGGATGTCCGAGCGGGAAGACGAAACCCCGATGAGCGGCACGACGAACGTGAACAGCTTCGCGGATCTCGTCGAACAATGCATGCAGGTGGCGACAAATACCGCGCCGCAGCCGCCGAGGCTCGTCGAGCGGACCAGTTGAGGCTCGATGCGCGGTGCGATGCCGCGGGCGTTGAAAGCCTTGTGAAATTTCTGTGGGCCGGGCGGCCAGCGCTATTCAATGAGTTTCAGATGAATTCCAGCCGAATTTATCTAAATACGCATCTTTCGTTTTATAAAAATCGTCCAATAAATTACATAACGTCAGAAAATTATCACAGCTCTTTTATAAATGAAAACTTTCCGTTTCATTTCCGCTTTCGCATAAATCTTCAGCCGCCGAAAAACATACGCCCCGAAGCGGCCGGAGACCGCTTCGGGGCGCAGGGGCACAGCGTTTTCAGCGACGCACGCGTGGTTACGAAGCCGTCATCACCGGCGCGACCGCAGCCGGGTCCGTAATGCTCGGCTTGCCGTTCTCGACGTGGCCCGCGAGGCGGCGCACGAACGCCGCATCGTCGTTGTCCGTCACCGTCAGGTCGTACCAGTGGTGGCTCGACGCGAGAACGAACTTCTCCTCGACGGTCTCGCCCTGCGGCACGATCACCGGCCGCGCCTGCGCGCCGTACGCGTTATCGGACACCGACAGGCGCGCATTCCTGTTGCCCTTGTTCGTGAAGCGCAGCACCACGTTGCCGTTCGCGACGTCGTAGTGCGCCTTGACCTCGGGCAGCGCCAGCTTCTTCCTGCTCTTGCCGGCCGCGAGCTCCACCATGTCCGCGTTCAGGTCGCCGTTGAAGCGCCGCACGAAGCCGTTCGGGCCGTACACGGTAAACGCATAGGCGCCGTTGTTGATCGACAGGTCGAACGTTTCAGTGAGCGACTTGTTCGCCTCGACCGTGTAGCGCCACGGCCCGTCGGTACGCAGCGACGAGTACACGTAGAAGTGCGCGCCGACCGTGCCGGTATTGCCGAACACGAGTTCGAGCACATTGCGCTTTTCGTTGACCTTGCCGTTCACATGCAGCTCGTACGGCAGCGCGCGGGCGAAACGGATGCCCGCTTCCTGCGGCACGATCGGACCCGGCACGGCGGGCACCACCGGCTTGGGCTGCGTGGCGCACTGGTTGTCCGCGATCGACTTGTAGTTGCTCGTGTCGGGCAGCGCCGGCATCGTCGCATCCGGCGTGCGGAAGTCGAACGCCGAAGTCAGATCGCCGCACACCGCGCGGCGCCATTTCGTGATGTTCGGCTCTTTCACGCCGAAACGCGCTTCGATAAAGCGGATCACCGACGTGTGGTCGAACACTTCCGAGCAGACGAAGCCACCCTTCGTCCACGGCGACACGACCGTCATCGGCACGCGCGTGCCGAGGCCGTACGGCAGATTGTCGACCGTGTAGCTGCCGCCGCGGCCCGCCGGGTTGATCACGTTGTGAATCTCGCCTTCGGTCGTCACCGTCGACAGACCTTGCGCGCGCGTCGTCGGCACTTGCGGCGGCGGCACGTGATCGAAGAAGCCGTCGTTCTCGTCGTACATGATGAAGAGCACCGTCTTGCTCCACACCTCCGGGTTCGACGTCAGCGCGTCGAGAATCATCGACGTGTATTCGGCGCCGTATGCCGGCGTGTACGACGGATGCTCCGAGTACGCGGCCGGCGGACACAGCCACGACACCTGCGGCAGCTTGTTGGCGAGCACGTCGGCCTTCAGGTCGTCGATCGTGCGCACCGTCTGCGCGCGCTGATACAGCGACGAGCCCGGTTGCGCGTTCACGAAGTTGGTGAAGTTCTGCAGGATGTTGGTGCCGTAGTTGCCGTTCAGCGGATCGTTGCCGTTCGTGCCTTGCTGGTAGACCTGCCACGAGATGCCGGCTTTTTCGAGGCGCTCCGGATAGGTGGTCCACGACAGCAGCTGATACTTCGGCGGCCCGTCGCCGTCCACGAAGTCGTTGTTGTCGAGCAGCGGGCCGCCCTGCGTGCCGGTCGGGTCGACCATGCCGGTCATCAGGTACGCGCGGTTCGGGTGCGTCGGCCCCGGCATCGAGCAGTAGTACGCATCGCACACGGTAAACGCATCGGCCAGCGCGTAGTGAAACGGAAGGTCGCTGCGCAGATGGTAGCCCATCGTCATGTCCTTCTTGTTCGCGGGCCACTGGTCGTAGCGGCCGTTGTTGATCGCCGCATGCGTCGGATACCAGTTGTGGTCGAGGTCGCCGAGACACTGCGCGCTGGTGGTCAGCGTATCGAGGTGAAACGGCAGCACCGGCTTGGTCGGGTCTTCCTGCGACGGCTGGAACCACACCGGCTGGTTGCCCGGCAGCGGAATCGGGAAGCGGTCGTTATAACCGCGCACGCCGCGCATATGGCCGAAGTAATGGTCGAAGGAACGGTTCTCCTGCATGAACACGACGATATGCTCGATATCCTGGATCGTGCCCGTGCGGGATGCCGCCGGCACAGCGAGCGCCCTGCGGATCGAGTCCGGCAGCGCGGTCATCGCGGCGGCGGCACCGGCGGATGATGCAACGGTTTGTAGAAAACGACGGCGGCTATTTGAAGTCATGGTGTTGTCACCTTCTTTTGTGGCGGGGGGGGGGGAATTGCGGTTGCGCATCGCGCGCGAAGCGTCAGTTGTCGTCGCCTGGCGCGTAGCGCATCACAGGGGCGACCTGCTGCGCATCGGCCGCGATGCTCGCCTGCGCGCTGGCGATCGCGCTGCCCGGCGCGGCTTGCATCAGCGGCGGCGCCTGCAGTTGCGCGAGCGGCACCGCTGAGCCCGCGGACAGCTGCAGCGCAGTGCTTTGATAGTGCGAGGGGCCCTGTCCGGAACCGGCGGATTCGCCGTTCAAAGACGCGTTGTTCGTCGCGCTCGCGTCCCCCGCATCCGGGCCGCATGCGACGAGCATGAAAGTGCTCAGGAGGGCGACGCATGCCGCCGCGCGCTTCGTGAAGTTGTCTCCGTCCATGTCTGGCATTCCCTTGTTTAGTCAACCCGACGATCAGCATCGTTTGCATCGCTGGCGCGTCGTTTTCGGGATGCAGTCTCCAGACAAATTAAGAAAAATTTGTGAAACAGTTTCAACCAACCCATTCGATATTTTCCAATTCCTTAATACGCATAGTTGGCATGTCGCTTTAAATAAATGTAAAAGAAATAAAATCTTAATGAAGCGCGGCTCAGGTCCGCAGCTTGCAGATCGTGCGTATCCGCAAGCAACACATAAGACCTGGGAGACACGGATGAGCACAGGCACTAACCTGCATGACACGGAAGACGAACTGCAGTGGCGGCCGATCGGCGGCGCGCTCGCCGACCATCGCCGGGTGCTGGTCGTCGACGACTACGCGGATGCCGCCGACGCGCTGCAGTGGCTGCTCAACGCGAACGGCTTCGAGTGCCGGGCGATGCACGATGCGCAAGACGTCTGCGCGATCGCCGGCGCGTGGCAGCCGTTTGCGGTGGTGCTCGATATCGCGATGCCGGGCCTCGACGGGCTGGAGCTCGCGCGCCGTCTGCGCGCGGCGCCGTCCACCTCGCACATGTTGTTGATCGCGTGCACCGGCTGCGCGTCGCAGCGCGATCGGGAGCGCGCACGGGAAGCCGGCTTCGATGCGCATTGCGCAAAGCCGCTTACGCCGCAGCGGCTGCTCGCGCTATTGACGCAGGCGGTGTCGGGCGCACCGGATGGGAGAGTGAATATGAAAGGCGATCAGCGAAGAGAGGTCTAACGAGCGGAACCCGAGTGGACAAGCGCTTGGCTTCGGGCACACGTCGTGCTGAGATGACCTCTGCATTCACTGCGCATGCTTCCCAATCACGCTTACAGGAGAATAACGATGCAACGGAGGAAGTTTATTTTTTCGAGCGGCGCCGTTCTTGCCGCTAGCGGTCTGGCGATGGCCGGTTGCACGACGACCACGCCGGACTCGGCTTCGAGCAACGCCGGCAATGGCGACAAGCGCGTAGCGATCAATCACGACGTCGACGCGACGTTGTCACGTCTCTATGCGAGCGTCAACGGTTCGCGCGAACTCGTCGGCAAAGCGCGCGGCGTGCTCGTGTTCCCGTCAGTCGTGCAGGCGGGCTTCATCGTCGGCGGCGAGTACGGCAACGGCTCGCTGCGCATCGGCGGCCAGACCGTCGGCTACTACAGCACCGCGGCGGGCTCGCTCGGCTTTCAGGCCGGCGCGCAATCGAAGGCGATCATCTTCTGCTTCATGAACCAGCAGGCGCTCGACGACTTCCGCAAGCGCGACGGCTGGGCAGTGGGCGGCGATGCAACGGTCGCGGTCGTCAAGGTCGGCGCGAACGGCAACATCGATTCGTCCACGGCAACCGCGCCGGTCCAGGCGTTCGTGCTGACCAATGCAGGCTTGATGGCCGGCGTGTCGCTCGAAGGCACGAAAGTGTCGAAGCTCAACATCTGAAAGGACGTATCACCGATGCTGACGCCGCGGCGCATTCGTCTGTGTAAAAGCCGCCGCGGCGGTAAGCAGAAGTTACATTCGGAGCCGCGGCGCGCGCCGCGGCCGACGGACAAAGGCGCGGCTCCCCGAAACGGCGCGGCGCGGGCGCACCGATGCGCGATGTGCGTGCGCGCCGCCTGCACAATCACGGCGCGCGCGCTTGCGGCGCCCCCGCGGACAGCCCGGCTGCCGCGACACGTTGCGGCCCGCAGACCGGTGTGCGCATGGCATACCCTTTGCGTTGCATCGCACGCCTCGCTTCACCCCTCCCCTTACTCTTTCGCGCGGAGTCAATCTTGACGCTGAACGTACTTCTCGTCGCCTCGGAGGCGATGCCGCTCGCCAAATCCGGCGGACTCGGCGATATGGTGAGCGCCTATGCGGCCGCGTTGCGCGACGCGGGCGTCGATGTGTCGATCCTGCTGCCCGCCTATCCATCGGCGCTCGAGAATGCGCTGGGCGTCACGCCCGTATGCCGGATCGGCGGCCTGCCGGGCGGCGATGCGCGCCTGTTGCGCGCGCAGATGCCGGATACCGGCGTGCCGGTGCTGCTGCTGCAGATGGATCATCTGTTCAAGCGCGAGCATCTGTACGTGGACGCGCGCGGCCGCGATCAGCTCGACAACACGGTGCGCTTCGCCTCGCTTGCCGCAGCGGCGGCCCGCATCGCGCGCGGCGTACGCGGCATCAAGCGGCCCGACATCGTGCACGCGCACGACTGGCACGCTGCGCTCACGCCGCTGATGATGAAGCTGGCAGGCGTGCCCGCGAAAAGCGTCTTCACGATTCACAATCTCGCGTTCCAGGGGAACTGCCCGCTTGCACTGGGCAGTTGGCTCGGCGTGCCCGACGAACTGCTCGCGCCGGCGCTTTCCGATGAACGCAGCATCGAGTTCTATGGCACGTTGAGCCCGATGAAGGCCGGCATCGTGCACGCGGACCGCGTGACGACGGTCAGCGAGAACTATGCGCGCGAGATTCTCACGCCTCAATTCGGACACCGGATGGAAGGCGTGCTGCAGGCGTGCGCGCACAAGCTCTCCGGCATCACGAACGGTATCGACGATACGGCATGGAACCCCGCGACGGATCCGCATATCGCGCGCCACTTTTCGGTCGCCGACGTGCGCGGCAAACAGGCATGCAAGCGCGACCTGCAGCAGCGCTTCGGCCTCACGGTCGATCCGTTCGCGCCGCTGGTCGCGATCGGCAGCCGTCTGACCGCGCAGAAGCTCGCCGACATCGTCGCCGCCGCGCTGCCGATGGCGCTGGTGCGGCATCCGCGACTGCAGGTGGCGATCCTCGGCAAAGGCGACGCGCATCTCGAACAGGCGGTGCGCGCACTCGCCGCGCTATGGCCGCAGCGTGTCGGCGTGCAGATCGGCTACGACGAAGCGACCGCGCACAAGCTGCATGCGGGAGCGGACATGCTGCTGCACGGCAGCCGCTTCGAGCCGTGCGGCCTCACGCAGATGTATGCGATGCGCTATGGCACGGTGCCGATCGCGTCGCGAGTCGGCGGCCTCGCCGATACGATCGTCGATTACGCGCCCGCGCGTTCGCCGAAGCTCGGCTTGCCCGAAGACGGCGCGACCGGCTTCCTGTTCGACGGCGAAACCCCGCGCGATGTGGCAAGCGCGTTGCAGCGCGCGCTCGACGCCATCATGCGGCCGTCTTCGTGGCATGCGCTGCAACGCAATGCGATGCAGGGTTCGTTTGGATGGGCGCAGCCGGCGGCGCGTTATATCGAACTCTATGCGGAACTGACCGACGCACGGCCCGCGCAGCGCGATCTGCGCGAAGCGCTCGGGGCGGCAGCCGGACAGAGCGTCGAGGAAGTCGCGCAGCAACGGCGTCCCGCCCGGCGTGCCGCATCCGCCGGCGCGCAGAGCGGCGCATGGAACGGCACTTCGGCGGCCGCGCAAAACGCGCATGAGGATGTCGCACGGCGCGCGTGAGCGTGGTGAAGTGCGAGGACGCGCCGCATGATGTTGCATCGTGCGGCGCGTGCGCGTTCACGCGCGGGTTGCCTACCCCGTGAGCCGTTCCTCGAGCCGATCGAACACATGCTGCGTTTCACCTTGCGCATGCAGCGCGAAAAGCAGCAGCGAGCGCCCCGTCACCTGATAGACATCCCCTGAACCAAACTCCGGAAGCTCATCGCGCTCCGGCGCGTTGGTATCGATCAGGCAACTCCATTGATCGCTGCCCGGCACCTCGGGCAGTTGAAAATCGACGACGTCGTGGTAAGCATTGACGACCACCAGCAGCGTCGCATCCGATGCGGCGCGACGTATGCCGCTCGCCTGCGCGCGGCCGTCGATCACCAGCCCGAAGCAGCGCATCGCCGGATCGTCCCATTGCTCGCCGGTCAGCTCGACGGCGGCGGGACTCAGCCATTTGACGTCTTTGACCTCGAGGTCTCCGTCGGTTTCGCCCGGCAGTTTCAGCACGCGCGTTTCGCCGGTCAGGAAACGTCCGCGCCGCAGCACCGGCAGCGCGTGGCGCAACGCCGTCAGCTTGCGCACGAAGGCGCTCAGTGCGCGGCCGCGATCGTCGATGCCTTCCCAGTCGACCCAGCTGACCTCGTTGTCCTGGCAATAGGCATTGTTGTTGCCCTGTTGCGTGCGGCCGAACTCGTCGCCGGCGAGCACCATCGGCGTGCCCTGCGCAAACAGCAAGGTGGCGAGCATGTTGCGCTTCTGCCGTTCGCGCAGTTCGAGAATTTCCGGGTCGTCGCTCGGGCCTTCGGCGCCGCAATTCCATGAGCGGTTATCGCTGTGGCCGTCGTTGTTGTTCTCGCCGTTCGCTTCGTTGTGCCGGTCGTTATATGACACGAGGTCCTGCAGCGTATAGCCATCGTGCGAGGTGACGAAATTGACGCTTGCCCATGGCCTTCTGCCGCGCCGGTTGAAGAAGTCTCCCGATGCGGTCAGACGCGTGGCGAGATCGGCCGCGTAGCCTTCGTCGCCTTTCCAGAACGAGCGGGTGGTATCGCGGAAGCGGTCGTTCCATTCGGCCCAGCCCGGCGGAAAGCCGCCGACCTGATAGCCGCCCGGCCCGCAATCCCACGGCTCGGCAATCAGCTTCGAGCTGGCGAGCACCGGGTCCTGCCGGCAACTGTCGAGAAAGCCGCCGCCTTCATCGAACCCGTACGGCTCGCGGCCGAGAATCGTCGCGAGATCGAAGCGGAAGCCGTCGACGTTCATCTCGGTGACCCAGTAGCGCAAGCTGTCGGTCACCATCTGCAGCACGCGCGGATGCGACAGGTTCAGCGTATTGCCGGTGCCGGTATCGTTGATGTAATAGCGGTTCTGCTCGGGCATCAGCCGGTAGTACGACGCGTTGTCGATGCCGCGAAACGACAGCGTCGGTCCGCGCTCGTTGCCTTCCGCAGTATGGTTGTACACGACGTCGAGCACCACCTCGAGGCCAGCGTCGTGCAGCCGGTCCACCATTTCCTTGAACTCGGCGACCACGCCCGGGCCGCGTGCGAAGTAGCGCGGATCGGCCGCGAAAAAGCCGATCGTGTTGTAGCCCCAGTAGTTCGTGAGACCCTTGTCGAGCAGGTAACTGTCGTTGACGAAGGTGTGGATCGGCATCAGTTCGACGGTCGTGACGCCGAGCCGCCGGATGTGATCGATCACCGCTTTTTGTGCAAGACCGTCAAACGTGCCGCGCAGCTTCACGGGCACGCCGGGGTGCCTCTTCGTATAGCCGCGCACGTGTGTCTCGTAGGCGATCGTGCGGTCCCACGGCACGCGAATGCGCGTCGGGTGCGTCCAGTTGAAGGTCTGGTCGACCACCTGACACTTCTGCATATACGCGGCGCTGTCGCGCTTGTCGAAGGTCAGATCCGGGTCGTCGCCCGGCGCGTTGAGCGTGTAGCCAAACAGCGACGGATGCCAGCGCAGCGCGCCGACGTGCGCCTTCGCATACGGATCGAGCAGCAGCTTGTTCGGATTGAAGCGATGCCCCGCGTCGGGTTCGTACGGCCCATGCACGCGATAACCGTAGACGGTGCCCGCAGGCAGATCCGCAACATGCACATGCCACACTTCGTCGGTGTATTCGGGCAATTCGATGCGCTCGACTTCGCGCCTGCCTTTCGCGTCGAACAGGCATAGCTCGACTTTGGTCGCGTGCGCGGAGAAGAGCGCGAAGTTCACGCCCTTGCCGTCCCACGTTGCGCCGAGCGGAAACGGCAGGCCTTCGGAAATGCGTCGATCGTATGGCATGGAAAGCCTTCGGAGGCGTTGAGCGAGGAAAGATCGCGCGGCGCCGCACGCGAAAGAACCGGTACGCGGCGTGCGGGCCGGCGCGTCCAACGAGCAAGTGGCATGCCCGACGCTTGCGGCACCTTGCGCTGCGCGCGGCCGCTGAACATGAAATATAAAAAGGAGCCTTCGTGTGCTGCGGCGCGTTTCGCGTGTTGCCGCGCCGACACGCCATATCGCGCGCTGACGCAACATGACGCAACTTACAAAACACGATAGATTCTGCGCATCTGGCGTAAGCATTTCAGCGCTTTCGGCCGTACGGCATGGCGTATGCACGACATCAACAGACTGCCGCGAATACCGCGCGGCGCTCATGAGATTGCCGCACACGGGCGCGCAGCAGGCGAAGCGCGCAGCCGGGCGGCGGTGCAGAGCATGCCGCCGATACGAGTGGCACGGGTCGTGCATGCGTGCTGAACATTTAAGCCCCCGAACTGTTGCATCAGACCGATGCTCACGATAGTAAACCGACGATGGATGCCAACGCACTTTCGGACACCTGCCTCCCCACGATTCTGCTCATCGACGATGAACAGGACCTGCTCGTTGCATGGGCGCTGCTGCTCGAACTCGAGGGCTTCCACGTGGTCACGTCCGGCGAGGCGCGCAAAGGCGTCGAGCTCGCACATCTTCTGCATCCCGCGCTCGTGATTACCGACCTGATGATGCCGGGCATGAACGGCGTCGAGGTCTGCCTCGCGCTGAAGGCCGATCCGTCGCTCGACGACGTGCCGGTCATTCTGTGGAGCGCGTCACCGGATATTCCGGCGAACGTGCTGTGCGAATGCACGCTGCACAAACCGGTCGCGCCCGAAACGCTGCTCGCGAGCGTCGACGGATTGCTGCGCACCGCATTCGATGCGCAGCACCGCAGCCCCGCGCGGTGAGAATGTCTGCCGGACCGCTGCACGTAGCCGCCATTCAGCGCGGCGGCAGCCTGCGCAGATTGAACTGGTATTCGGGCGAGGCGATAAACGCTTCGATCACCGCTTGCGGAACCTCGGCATGCCCGAGCATCGACAGATAGGCGGACAGACTGTCCGCTCCCATGCCTTGCGGCGCCCATTCGAGCACCAGCGCCTTTTGCGCTTCCGTCAGGAACGACTGCAATCCCGATGGTCCGGGTTGGGGTGACTCCGGACGCGGCGTTGGCGTTGGCGTTGGCGTTGGCGTTGGCGTTGGCGTGGGCGTGGGCGTGGGCGTGGGCGTGGGCGTGGGCGTGGGCGTCGAAGCCGAGCCTGCGTGCACCGGTTGTCGGTATTCGTCCGAATGCAGATACGCATCAATCGCGGATGCGGGCGCCTTCATCACGATCGCGAGGTTCGACGCGGACAGCGTGCCGACCCATTGGCGGACGAACTGTTTCGCGCTGTCGGGCAGCGACGCATAAAGTTCAGGCCGGGCATCGGCAATATCTTTCTTGCGAATGTCGTCCCACTCTGCGCGGATGGGTGCGAATTCGTTGCGATGCGCCTTTACCCTCTTGATCGACAACGCGTATTCACTCGCGAATTTCTTCGCCTTCGTCCCCGGAAAGACAACCAGGTCGTCGAACAGGTCGCTGCGCGCGTCTGCGCTCACCGAGCGTCGGTCCCGTTCCAGGTCACGCTCCCGGGCCAAACCGGCCACACTGTAGTAGGAAGTCGCACACACTTTCGCGATTGCGCTGTAAGGCATCGCCGGATTGCTCGACAACATGCGAACGATCCGTTCCATCTTTTCGGGCATCATCCTCAAGCCAGGCCGTCGAACAATACGCGAGATGTCGTCGCTCCTCGAAGCCGCTTCGTCCGGCGCAGATGCGGGTTCCGCTGAAGACGCCGCCCTCGTGCCGCGATGTTCGCCGCTTCGCAGATAACTGTCGATTTTCTGCGGCGGGTACTGCATCACCTGTGCAAAATTCTTCGCGGTCAGCACGCCGGCCCTGCGGTCGATAAACGCCTTTTCCCTCGGCGTGAGCGCGGTGTCGGCTTGCACCCGTGCCATTGCGCCATACGCTGCACTCGTTCGCCATGCCCGTCGCACAGTCTGCACGTCGTCGGCGACCGTCCTGATCAGGGCGGTCGGCAGTTTCAACCTGGCGGCAAGCGTCCCGATCATGTCGGTCGATAGTCCCACCAATCTCGCTGCCACTGCCGGATCGTCGTCGGATGCATGAGTCAGCACATAGGTGGTGGCCCGCTCCCGGTCCTGCGCGCCCCTTCGCGCCTCGGCGTCGGCTGATGGCCGCCCGGTTTGCCGCGACCCGGCATCCTCACGCATCTCCCATTCGTTGTGCTCATTGCGCGTCACCCGTTGCCCGAGTTGCGAGGCATCGCCCGGCACCGCGAGCCGCCAGCCTCCGCCGGCGTGATCCGGCGCAACCGCATAGGCTGTGTCGTCGTGCAGAATGAACAACTGCCCGCTGCACATTTCCGAGTACATGCCGTCGAGGTCGACCGACCGGTACTCGTTCGGAATCTGCGCGAACGCGTATGCATCGGGCCAGGCGGATGCGCGCGATGTGGTCGCCGCAGGCGCCGGCTGCTGCGTCCCCGGCGCGCGGACCGATCCGCCGCGCGCCGCATGCGCGCCCACGCCTGCCGCTTGTGCGGCCTCGGTGCGCTCATGCGTTTCACCGCGCGGCGTTTCCGGCTGCGGCACCGCCGGAGCCTCAGAAGTATGAATCTCCGGAGGCCTGATGGGCATGGACGAATGCGTCGTCGTTAAAGGCATATCCGTTCTCCGTGTTCGCGGGTCGTGCGCAGGTCGTGCGCGGGCAAGTATCGATTCAGATTGACCGGATCACGCTGTCGGTCATGCTTTGACAAGCATCGTTGCGTAACGGCTTCAGCGAGACCTCTCCAGCAGAAACGCTTCCACCGTCGCACGCGGCTTGCCGACATAGGCGGCGATCGTGGACGGCGACAGGCCGCGGTTGTTCAGTTCGATCACCTGCGCGCGCTGCGCGTCGTCGAGCGGCTGCTGATGCCCCGACGGCCCGGCTTGCGGAACCGCCGGCTGGTTCGCCGCGGCTTGCTCCGCCGGTAGCGGCGCAGCGTCGGGGGCTGCGCCGCACGAAGCCATCATGATCGCGAGATTGCGTTTTGAGAGTCTGTCGCTCCACTGCTCGACAAACGCCGCCGCCGCATCGCTGATCGATAGACGCGGCGTGCGCCGTCCGTCGGCAAGGTCGGCGTCAGTGATCGCGAGCCATTCCGCAAACGCTTGACGCAATATCAGCGGCTCCGGCGCGTTCTGAACTGACGGCCGTGCGCGCACCGCGCCTTGTGTTTTGTCGAGGAAGGAGTCGATCACCTCCACCGGGGCGACCATGATGTGAGCCAGATTGCGCGACGATAACGCGCTGTTCCACTTCAGAACGTATTGCCGTTCACGCTCCGTGAGCGGGCCGACGATCACCGACGGCCTGATTTGCACGCGGGCCTGTTGCAGTTCGCGCCACGCGCGCGTCGCGGCCTCGACGTCTGCAGCAATCCGACGTGACTGCTCACGCGTCACACCCAGTTTCCCGGCGATCAGATCGGGAGCGTGCCGGGGAAATCTCAACAGATGCTCCGCCACCCGGTCTGCCGGCTCAACGCGCGTTGGCCGCCTCTGAGCCGCATTCGATGCGTCGTCCGAACCGGGCGGCTGTGCGGCGTCGCTTGCATCGCCTGCCGCCGGTTGCCGTCGCGCGCCGACATCGATTTCCCACTCGTCACGCGCATTGAGGCGGATGCGCGGGCCGCGCGGGGCATCGCGCTGCGGCATCGCAAGACACAAGTTGCCGTCGTGCGGATCGCGCGAGACCGTGAACGCCTCCCCTTGATGGAATACCACCGTTTGCCCGCTGCCCCGTTCAACGAATACATGTCGTTCAGACGTCGATATGTATTCGTCCGGTTGCGGTCTCAGCGCGTAGATGCCCGCCCATGCCGATGGGTTCGCCGCGCCGCTGGTACGCCGTCCGGTCCTGACCGGCGCCGCCTGGACGTCCGGACTCG
Source organism: Paraburkholderia solisilvae (assembly GCF_902859875.1). Lineage (GTDB taxonomy): Bacteria > Pseudomonadota > Gammaproteobacteria > Burkholderiales > Burkholderiaceae > Paraburkholderia > Paraburkholderia solisilvae. Next base: position 15,054 of record NZ_CADIKF010000080.1, read on the forward strand.
CCCGCTCGCGCCGCACGAACTCATCGCGTCGCGGCGTTTCAGCCGGCGCAGATGCGCGGGCGGATGGCGGTTCGTTGCGAACGTCCGGTGGCGGACCCGGCGGACGAGGGCGTATCGGCGGCAAGACCATGGTGCGGTTCGCTCCGGCAACAGATGCGTGTGCATCGATACCTGCCATGCTACGAAACCAGGCTTTGCCGTTGCGATATCAGTGCATTGCATCGCCGATGACGCGACGTACGCGGCGGCCGGCGCGTATCGCGCGAGCCATCACGCCGCGGCCGGATCGGAGCGATGAATCGCGATTCCTTCCACCGGGTCGAGCGGCGCACGCCATGGCGTACGCGCGATCATCCTGCGCGTATCGTCGTAGCCGGCCGTCCAGCGCCGTTCGATGCCGGCCGCCGAAAAATCGATGTCCTTGTGCAGATCGTGGCCGCACGCGCGCGGGGCGCGATCCGGCGTGCTCTGCGCTCGGTGCGTCCATGCGCAGGCGTATCAGCACATCAGTGCGAGAACAACCGATACGTGAAAAAAAGCAGCACCACAGCAGCCCCCACGCACGCACATCCCTTGAAAAACGCGATCCATAAGCCGGCCCCGTGCCGCCGCGCATGCCGCGCCCGCGCCGGATTCAGCGAGTCCTCGGCAAGCAGGGTCGTCACACGCAAGGTTTCGTCGATCGTCTGCATCGTCCGCGCCTCCCGTGCGCTCGTGTGGTCGTCGCGGTGATCATCAGTGGACACGGCAGCCACCGTCTACTTCGAGATGCGCAGAATCTGCGACGCGAGCTGCGAATAGCACGGCCTCAGGTCGGCCGGCGTCGCCGCGTAGCAATAGACGCCGGTCGGCTGCTTCGGGTTGTAGCAGCGCGACGGCCCGTCCGGCACGTTCGCGATGCATTTGAGAATGTCCTGGCCGAGTTCGTTGTCCGCGCCTTTGCCGACCGTCAGATACGGCCCGTAACCGAGCGCGAATACATAGATGCCTTCGGAGCGCGCCTGCGCGGCCATCGCCTCGAGCAGGTTGCGCGACGCGCGATTGATGTTCTGATAGCGCAGCTTGTAGCTCGCGCCGTTCATATCCTGGGTGACGACGCGCGGCGAGCTCGTGACAATCGGGAACGTCACGCCCGGTTCGGACGCCGCGTGCGCATTGTAGTTGGCGGGCAAATGGTCGACCGTCGCCGCGGTCTTGTCATAGCAGGTGCCCGACAGCGCCTGGCTGGTCTGCACGCCGAGCTTGTAGAGGCCGCCGGGGTTATCGGTCTGGCCCGAGCCGGTCGGTTTGTCGTCGGACGAGACAATCGTGCCGGTGTTGGTCGTGCAGCTCGTTTTCGTCATCGGAAAGGTCGACGAGAAGCTGTTCGGCGCGCCGTCCGAGAAGAACACGATGACGCGCAGGCTCGACGGTTGCGTGATCTGGTGATTGAGTTGCCAGCGCGCGTTCCACAGCGCCTCTTCCGAATTCGTGTTGCCGTTGAACGAGTAATTGTTGATGTTGGTCGTCATCGTCGTGCGGTCGAAGCCGCGTGCGTTGGCCGCCTTGAACGGCACGTCGACCACCGTGCCGGTCGCGAAATGCATCAGCGCGACGCGGTCGTTCGTCACATCGAAATTATTCAGAAAATCGACCGAGCTGGCGCGCACCGCTTTCTGCACCGACGTATCGCTCATCGAGCTCGTCGTATCGATGACGAACGCCATATCGAGGTCGCGGCGGATCGATTCCGACGAGGTCGCCACGTTGAGCGCGCGGTAGCCGATCAATTGCGTGAAGGTGGTCGGCACCTTCGCCTGCGCGGCGATGTCGATCGTCACCGTGCCGTTGTTGAAGGTGACCGACGGCGTTTGCAGCGTCGCGGACGAATTGAGAAAGCCGGCCGGGTAGTTCGCCGCGAAAAACGCAGTGGCCGCCTGCTGCGCGTTCGCCATCTGCTCGCTCTGGTTGTTGCCGCGCGTGACCGCCTGGCCCGCGGCAATCGCAGCGCCGTCGGCGGCCGCGTCGAGCTTGGCCTTGACCATATAACCGAGGCCCGCGTCGAGCGCGAGGCCGAGACCGGCGAGCAGCGTCGCGAGCGACGCCACCACGATAATGCTGACCGCGCCCTGCTGGCGCTTTTTCGACGGTATTCTCACGGCATCCCCCGCATGGCTTCCCGTATTGCTTCTCGCATTGCTTCTTATCGTGAGCGCATCCCGCGCTCAGAAAACGGTCATCGCGTACAGATTCGGCGACAGCGCCGGCGTACTCAGTATCGGACCGAGGTTCAGCGCGCCGATGAGCGGCGGCTGGTAGTAAAACGCCTCCACCGCGTATGCGATCTGTCCGCTCGATAGTTGCCCCTGCAACAGACTCACCTGCGGCGACGTCTTGCCCGGACTCGGCAGGCCCGCGCAGCTGCCGGTACCGTCGGTCGACCAAGACGTGCCGCCGCTGCCGCAGTTCCACAGCTTGCTGGCCGCGGACGTGTAGTTGCCGTTGTTCCAGCGGTACTGCGCGACCACCACGCCGGTGCAGTTGTTGTTCTTCGCATCGCAATTGTTATTGCCCATGATCTGCGTGATATAGACCATGCCGTTGGCGTTCATATCGAGCGGCGGCGTGGTCATCGTCAGCGAGGTCATGATCGTTTGCATCGGAAACGTCAGCGATGCGCGCGTCGCAAGGTTGGCACCCTCGCGGCTCACGTTGATCAGGATCATCTGCGCCTGCATGTTGCGCGCGAAGTCCACCACCGGCAACGCGATCGCCACCAGCAGCGGCAGCAGCAACGCCATTTCGATGGCCGCTGCGCCGCGCTCGCGGCGTCTCGCGAATTTAGCGAATTTCGCGGATTTCACGGGTCTCGCGCCGTGCGCGCGGCGCGTGTCATGCACGATCTTGCAGTTGCGCTCAGCGTGTGTGAGGTGGTTCATATCGTCGACCTCGTCAGAAGCCTTCGTTGCGCATCGTCGCCGCGACGCTGAACGTGTATGCGCCATTCGCGAAGAACGGCCGCGCGAGCGGCGTCAGCAGCGGCCACGTGCAATTCACCTGCAGCACGATGATGTCGCCCGCATTGCCGAACATGCTGCCCGAGTAGGCGCCCTGCGTCGCATAGTTCTTCGTGCTGCCGTTGACCGTGATCGTGTAAGTCGGCGACACCATGTTGTAGAGGCCCATCGAACTGTTCCTGATCTCCTGGATCACGGCCAGATAGCGCTGCTGGCTCGACGCGTTCGGATCGAGGTTGCTCTGCCCGGTCACCGCGTAACGCGCGCCCTCGCGCACCGCGTATTGCATCGTCAGGTTCACCCACAGCGAGATGCAGAAGTCCATCGCGACGAACAGCAGCAGAAAGAGCAGCGGCGCGATCAGCGCGAATTCGACGGCGGCCGCGCCGCGCTGCAGGCGCCGGCCCCGCTGCGTGGCGCGCGGGCTTCGGGTCTTGATGCGGTGGTTCATGTTCGCGTCTCCTCGCTTCACGGATCAGCCGCCGCCGATTTGCCGGACCGCCGGCGCCAGCATGCGCATCGCCTGCAGCGCCGCGGGGCCGATCAGCACGATCAGCAGCGTCGGAAAGATGAAGAAGATCAGTGGAAACAGCAGCTTCAGCGCGATCTTCGCGGCCGTCTCTTCCGCGCGCAGCCGGCGCTTCGTGCGCAGGTTGTCGGTATAGACGCGCAGCGAATCGCCGATGCTCGTGCCGAAGCGGTCCGCCTGAATCAGCATCGTCGTCAGCGTGTCGATATCCTCGACGCCGGTGCGCAGCGCGAGGTTGCGCAGCGCCCGGTCGCGCCCGGAGCCCGCCCGCAGTTCCAGCAACGCGAGTTCGAACTCGTCGCGCAGCGCCTTGCTGCGCATGCCGAGCTCCTCGGTCACGCGCGCGAGCGCCGCATCGAAGCCGAGACCCGCCTCGACGCAGACAGTCATCAGGTCGACCGCATCGGGCAGGTCTTCGAAGAGCGCCAGCTTGCGGCGTTCGATCAGCCGGGCCAGCACGCCGTTGGGCAGGTAGAAGCCCAACGCCGACGCGCCCAGCACCATCGCGAGCGTCAGCATCATCGGCGCGTCATGCAGCTTCGCCGACAGCGCAAGCAGCACGAGCGCCGGCAGCGCAAGCGCCAACACCGTTTTCGCCGCGAAGTAAATAGTCGGCGCGGCCTCGCTGCGCAGTCCGGCGTTCAGAAAGCGCACGCGCAGCAGCGACTCGTTCCAGCCTTCTTTCGGCGATGAAAACTTCGCGACCCGCGACGACACCTGCGCGATCTTCTCGACCCACTTGCCGTCGTCCTGCGCGGCGTCCTCGCCTGAGCCCTGCGTGCCGGCGCCCGTCGATATACCGATCTGCCCGATACGGCGCCGCAGCGGATCGGGCCGCAACAGGCTCATCCCCTTGAATACCGCGCCGAACACGATCAGGAACAACAGCACGAGCACGGCGATCTGGTCGATTCTCATAAGCGTCGGGTTGCCCCGCCCCCGTTCAGTCGTTGCGGCTGCCCGCACGGGCGGCGCCGCAATCGTTGTTGGTCTGGTTGCGTGCGCATCGAACTCATACGTGAATCCGCACGATCTTGCGCGACCACAGCACGCCGAACAGCATGAAGGTCATCGCCGCACCCGCGAGCTTCATGCCGGTCGCGTCGGTCCAGAAAATCCGCATCAGCGGCGGGTTGATCAGCGTGATCACGCCGCCGAGCACGAACGGCATCAGGCACAGAATCCACGCGGAGAGCCGCCCTTCGGCCGACAGCACGCGCACCTTGCCGAACAGCTTCAGGCGCTCGCGAATGATGGTGCTGATATTGCCGAGCACTTCCGCGAGATTGCCGCCCGCCTCGCGCTGGATCAGCACCGCGATCACGAAGTAGCGCAAATCGTCGAGCGGCACGCGCGTCACCATGTTCTGCAGCGCGTCGCTCATCGATGCGCCGAAGTTGATCTCGTCGAACGCCATCTTGAACTCGCCGCCGAGCGGCTCGGGCATCTCGCTGCCGACCATGCCGAGCGCGCTCGGAAACGAGTGTCCGGCAAGCATCGCGCGGGCCACGAGGTCGGCGGCTTCCGGCAGTTGCTGCTCGAGCAGCTTCATGCGCTTCGCGCGCTTATGACGCACCACCCACCACGGCAGCAGCGCGCACAGCGCGGCAAGCGCGAGCGCGACGGCGAGCGGCTGATGCATCGTCACGGCAATCGCGAATGCCGCGCCCGCGCAGGCGCCGACATACGCGAAGAAGCGCTTGATGGTCCAGTCGAGCCCGGCCTGCAGAAAAAGGCGCTGCAACGCCTGCGCGCGCGGCATGCCCATCAGCAGCCGCGCGATCAACGACGCGTCGTCGCGGCCGCCGTTCTTCAGAATCGACGTCGGGCCGCCGGTCGCGCCCGGCGGCGTCGACAGCGCATGCATGCGCGCTTTCACGCGCTTGACCGCGGCGCCGTGGCGGCCGTGCCACCACAGGTACGCCCCTTCGATCGCCAGCACTGTCGCGATAAACAGCAGCACGACAAAGCCGATAAACGACGTGTTCATAGTCCGCTCCCTGGTTCGTTGCCGCGCCGTTACGCTTCGTAGCGCCGTGCCGGATCGAACACGCTGTCCGGCAGCGACAGGCCGAACGCCACGAGACGCTCGCAAAACTTCGGCCGCACGCCGGTTGCGCAGAAATAGCCGCGCACCGTACCGTCCTGATCGACACCGGTGCGTTTGAACGTGAAGATCTCCTGCATATTGATCACCTCGCCTTCCATGCCGGTGATCTCCTGAATGCTCATCAGCTTGCGGCGCCCGTCGGTCAGCCGCGATGCCTGCACGACCACCGACACCGCGGAGGCGATCTGCTGGCGCATCGCCTTCACCGGCATCGCGATGCCGCCCATCGACACCATGTTTTCGAGGCGCGTCAGCGCATCGCGCGGCGTGTTCGCGTGCAGCGTCGCCATCGAGCCTTCGTGGCCGGTGTTCATCGCATGCAGCATGTCGAGCGCTTCGCCGCCGCGCACTTCGCCGAGCACGATGCGGTCCGGCCGCATCCGCAGCGCGTTGCGCACCAGCGCGCGCTGCGAGATCTCGCCCTTGCCCTCGATATTCGGCGGCCGCGTTTCGAGCCGCAGCACGTGTTGCTGGCGCAATTGCAGTTCGGCCGCATCCTCGATGGTGACGATGCGCTCGTCGCCGGGAATAAAGCCCGACAGCAGGTTCAGCAGCGTCGTCTTGCCGCTGCCGGTGCCGCCGGAAATCAGCACATTGAGCTTGGCCTTGATCAGCGCTTCGAGCAGTTGCGCCATCGAGGGCGTGAAGCTGCGATTGTTCAGCATGTCCTCGACGGTCAGCGGATTCACCGCGAAACGGCGGATCGACACGAGCGGACCGTCGATCGCCGACGGCGGGATGATCGCGTTCACGCGCGAGCCGTCCGGCAGCCGCGCGTCGACCATCGGCGACGATTCGTCGATGCGCCGGCCCACGCGCGACACGATGCGCTCGATCACCTTCATCAGATGCGCGTCGTCGTAGAACGTGATGTCGGTCAGTTCGAGCCTGCCGCGCCGCTCGACGTATACGTGCTGCGCCGTGTTGACCAGAATGTCGGACACGGTCGGGTCGTTGAGCAGCGGCTCGAGCGGCCCGAGGCCGAGCATTTCGTCCTGCACGTCCTGCACGAGGCGCTTGCGCTCGGCCTCGTTCATCGGCACCTTGTCTTCGTCGACGATGCGCTCGACGAGTTGCGCGAGTTCGCGCTTCACCTGCTCCGGCGAAAGCCGCTGCAGCTTGTCCAGCTCGACGCGCTCGATGATCGTCTGGTGGATGTTCATCTTCAGCTGCTGGTACGCCTGGCGCGCCGCCTTCGTATCCTGCGAGACGGAGCCCGCGGCCGACGCGGAACCCGCGGCCGGCGCGTCGTTGGCCACGAGGTCGCTTTGCATCAGGAGTTGTTCGCGCAGTGACATGCTGGTCTCCGGCTGGGTGTTGCGCTTCGTATGCGCTTCACCTTCTGTCTGGTTCAGGGTTCGGCTTCGCTTGCGTTGCGGCGCGGCGGCCGCTCTTTATTCAATGGCTCGGCTTCAGTTGCGGCCGCGCGTCAGGCTTCGCCGCGAAGAGCCGCGCAAGAATCCGCTTGCGCGGCACGGCTTCGGGCGGGCACAGCAGCGCCGCAAGCGCATCGACGCTTTTTGCCAGCGCACCGTTCTTCGCGACCGTGTAAAGCGGCATGCCCTGGTTGACCGCCTGACGCGCGCTTTTCGCGTCGTGCGGCAGCAGATGCGCGGGCTTCGCGCCGAGCGTGCGCTCGATCGCATCGAGCCCGACCTGCTCGCGCTTGTCGTAGTGGTTGACCACCAGCCGCGTCTTGCTGGCCGCGTAGCCGAGCTCGCCGAACAGATCGAGCAGACGCCGCGTCGCATGCAGATGCGCGATGGTCTGCTGCAGCACCACGGTGATCGCATCGCTCTGGTCGAGCACGTGAATCGACAGCGGATTGATGCTCTGGCCGACATCGCACAGCACGATGTCGTACTGCTCGCGCGCGAGCGCAAGCACGCGCTGCAGATGCGACGCGCGCAGCTCAGCCGCCTTGACCGGGTCGCCGGCGCCCGCGAGCACGTCGAGATTCGGATGCACGCGCGCGACGCAGGCTTCGAAGAACGCCGGGTCGAGCCGGTCGATCTGCGTGCTGAGGTCGTAGAGCGTCGCGGGCGGCGGCTTGTCCGACAGCAGCAGGCTCGCATCGGCGAACTGCTGGTTCAGATCGACGAGCAGCACGCGTTTGTCGCGCGACGCCGCCAGCGCATAGCCGAGATTCGCCGCGATCAGCGTCGTGCCGCAGCCGCCCTTGCCGGCGGCGAACGACAGCACGCGGCCGGCGCGGCGCGTGTGCGCGTTTTTCTTGCCGGCGACATGCGCCAGCTCGCGCGCGAACGCGGTCGCATCGAGCGGCCACGACAGCACGTGGCGCACGCCTGCGCGCATCGCGGCCATCAGCGTGTCGGTCGACAACGCGGAGGTGACGAGCATGCAGCTCAGGTTCGGCGCGTGCGTGGTCGCTTCCTCGATTGCGGCAAGATCCGTCGCCGCGAACGCGCTGTCCTCGATGATCAGCAGATCGGCCTTCCTGATCTGCTCCGCGTGTCGCGCGAGCGCGCGCAGCGCGCCCGGTTCGGTTCGCAGCGTATGCGCGATGCCGCAGTCGCGCAGCATCGCGTCGATCTGCGCGGCGCACGCGTCGTTTGCCGAAACCAGAAGAATGTCGATCATGTTGACTCTCCCTCGCCACCTGTGCGGCGCCGGTCCATGCGGGCCGGCGCGCGGATTAGTTGCTCGTGCCCGCGCCGACGCCGATCGTGAAGACGTTGGTCGGCGGCGTCGGCGCGGTGAACGACTTGTAGTACGCGGTCTGTGCGGCATCGGCCGTGCGGCCGTCGACGCCCGCGACCGGATCGGTGTTGTCCGATGCATCCGGGTTCAGCGTCTGCATCTGCCGGATCTGCGTGACCGCGTAACCGAAATTGCGGTCCCAGACAGGTGTCGAGGACAGGCAGCCGCCGAGCGCCGCGCATGCGCCGATGCTTACCGCGACGCGCACAACGATCTGGAATGTGTTCATGCTGGTCTCCTTCTATTCGGGTTCGAGCGGTCTAGCGCAGCGTCGCGGGCGGCTGCGCCGCATCGGGTTGCGCGGCAAGCGGCGCGCTGTCGATGCGCGCGGTCGAGACCGGCTGCACCTGCGGCGCGTCGGGTGCTGCGCGCGTCGCGAGCGTCGCGTCCGCGGGCATAT
>NZ_CADIKF010000081.1 GCF_902859875.1 Paraburkholderia solisilvae
CAGCTTGAACTCGAGCGTGTACTGTGCTCGCTTTGCCTTGCTTGTCATCGTTCTTCTCCTTGCTTGAGTTTACCTGTTCAGCAAGGGATTCGTTTTTCGGGGGCAAGCTCATGGCGGCCCCCACGCCGCCATCTCCTCGACTAACTAATGCCTGGTCGAATTAGTATCTACAACAAAAACATCTTTCCGCTGATGCGCTTCTTCCTGCTCGACTTTGCGCTTCATCATCCTTCCGCCGAGCAGGCCTGCGAACATATCGACGTCGAGCTGCGCTTGCGCTTCGGCATCCGCGGCAATTTCCCGAAGCAGCGTGAGGAATCGAACGCGATCGATCGCCGGCGTATCTGCGCTTTCGACTGCGCGCGCGAGCGAAGTCAACTGCGAGAACTGGTGGAGATGTCGCCGTCCCGTCAACAGCGCTTCTTGCAGGAGCGCTCCGAGCAGATCGACGCGCTTCTGCGAGAGAGGCTTTTTGGGAACAGAAGAATTAGACGTCATGGTGCGATCTCCGAAATACTGATAAATCGCCCGTCACTCGTAAAGGCGGGTGAGCGGGCACATGACAAGGTTGGAAGACCGGCCCCTCCTGCTGAAACCGGCGAGCCTCGCGGCTCCCCTGCCAAGGCCCGCCCGTTGGCGCGCGGAGGCAAGCGCACAAACTCGCTTTCACGAGTCACGTGCGGCAGGAGGGACATTCAGGCTTCCAAACCCGTCCATCGTTGTTTCGATGGCGATCGAAAGTATAGAGCTAACAAATTCCTGACAGATCACCCAGGCAAGCGAATCCACAACCAACCACGATCAAGCTAACAAAACAAAAAAGGCCCTTGCGCACATTTACGCACAGGGCCTTCGTGCATACCATCCGCACTGATCCTTAGGCGATCCGTTCTTCCGTTGCCGGGTCAAACAATACCGCCTTCGACACGTCGAACAGCAGCGACATATTCTGCGCAGGTTGCGGATTCGCGCCAGGGTGCACACGGCTCACGATGCGCTTGCCGTTCACCTGCGCAAACACCAGCGTATCCGGCCCGGTCGGCTCGATCACGTCCACCTTCACCTCGACTTCCTGCAGCTTGCCGCCTTCCGCATTGTGCGCATGACGCGGGTCGGTAATCCGCTCCGGCCGCAGTCCAAGAATGACGTCCTTGCCGATATGCGACTTCACTTTCCCGTCGAACGGCAGATTGAGCACCATCTTCTTCACGCCGGTATCGAGCTCCATCCCCACACCCGAGCCCTGCTCCACCACCTTGCCCTGAATGAAGTTCATCGGCGGCGCACCGATAAAGCCCGCCACAAACAGATTCGAAGGCGAATCATAGATGTCCTGCGGCGCGCCGAACTGCTGCACGATGCCGTCCTTCATCACCGCGATCCGATCGCCAAGCGTCATCGCTTCGATCTGATCGTGCGTCACATAGACGATCGTCGTACCCAGGCGCTGATGCAGCAGCTTGATCTCCGATCGCATTTCGATACGCAACTTCGCATCGAGATTCGACAGCGGTTCGTCGAACAGAAACATCACCGGGTCGCGCGCCAACGCACGACCCATCGCCACACGCTGCCGCTGACCACCGGACAGCTGGCCCGGCTTGCGATCGAGCAAATGTTGAATCTGCAACATGTTAGACACACGATCGACAATCTGCGTCTGCTCGTTCTTCGGCACCTTGCGGATATTCAGCCCGAATGAGATGTTGTCGCGCACCGTCATCGACGGATACAGCGCATACGACTGGAACACCATTGCGATATCGCGATCTTTCGGCGAGAGATTATTGACAGTCTTGCCATCAATCTGAATCTCACCCTTTGTGACAGTCTCGAGCCCGGCGATCATATTAAGCAGCGTCGACTTCCCGCACCCCGATCCACCGACCAGAATGAGGAACTGACCATCTTCGATGTCGATATTGACACCCTTCAAGACCGGCACCCCGTTCGGATAGGTCTTGTACACGTCACGGATGGAAAGGCTTGCCATGCTGTGAATCCTCTAGTCTCTGAACCTGCTCAATTAACCCTTCACCGCGCCCGCCGTCAGGCCGCGTACGAAATAGCGGCCGGCGATCACATAGACCAGCAGCGTCGGCAGCGCCGCGATAATCGCGCCTGCCATGTCGACGTTGTATTCCTTCACCCCGGTCGACGTATTCACGAGGTTGTTCAGCGCCACCGTAATCGGCATCGAATCGACGCCCGAAAACACGATACCGAACAGGAAGTCATTCCAGATCTGCGTGAACTGCCAGATCAGACACACCATGAAAATCGGCAGCGACACCGGCATCAGAATCTTCGTGAAGATCATGAAGAAACCCGCACCGTCGATGCGCGCCGCCTTCACCAGTTCCGCCGGAATGCTCACGTAGAAGTTGCGGAAGAACATCGTCGTGAATGCGATGCCGTAGATCACGTGCACGAGCACCAGACCGGACGTGGTGTTCGACAGGCCGATAAAGCCTTCGAGCCGCGCCATCGGCAGCAGAATCGCCTGGAACGGAATGAAGCAGCCCACCAGCAGCATCGTGAAGATGCCGTCCGCGCCGCGGAAGCGCCAGTGCGTGAGCACGTAACCGTTGAACGCGCCGATAATCGACGAGATCAGCACCGCCGGAATCACCATGCGCACCGAGTTCATGAAGAACGGCTTCATGCCGTCGCAACGCACCCCCGTGCACGCCTCGCTCCACGCCTTCACCCACGGCGCGAACGTCCAGTGAGTCGGCGGCGTCAGCAGATTGCCGGTGCGCAGCTGGTCGATGTCCTTGAACGACGTCGACAGCATCACGTACAGCGGAAACAGAAAGTAAAGCGCAAACAGAATCAGCGCCGCGTAAATCACCGCGCGGCTGATATTCATCTTAGGCTGCATTGCGGGTACCTCGCGATTCCAGATACATCAGCGGCACCAGCACGGCGACCACCGTCGCCAGCATCATCATCGACGATGCCGCCCCCACACCCAGCTGCCCACGGTTAAACGAAAACGTGTACATGAACATCGCCGGCAGGTTTGACGATGTGCCCGGCCCGCCCGCCGTCAACGCGACGACCAGGTCGAATGTCTTGATCGTGATGTGGCACAGAATGAGCAGCACCGAGAAGAACACCGGCCGCATGCTGGGAATGACGATTTTCCGGTAGATGGTCGGCAGCGTCGCACCGTCCACTTGCGCGGCCTTGAAGATCTCGCTGTCGACGCCGCGCAAACCGGCCAGAAACAGCGCCATCACAAAGCCCGTGGATTGCCACACCGCCGCAATCACCACACAGAAAATCGCCTTGTCCGGATCGCCCAGCCAGCCGAACGAAAAGCTCGTCCAGCCCCAGTCGTTGATCACTTTCTGGAAGCCGAGGTCCGGGTTCAGAATCCACTGCCATGCGGTACCCGTGACGATGAACGACAGCGCCATCGGATACAGGAACACCGCGCGCAATGCGCCTTCGTTGCGAATTCGCTGGTCGAGCAGAATGGCAAGAAACAGGCCGAGCCCGATACAGATGCCGATAAACGGAATGCCGAACCAGCCGAGATTTTTCGCCGACGTCCAGAACACATCGTTATCGAACAACTCGCGGTAACGCTGCAGACCGGCGAAGTCGTAACGCGGCAACAGTCGCGAATTCGACAGCGACAGATAACCGGTGACGAGAATGAAACCATAGACGAAGACCAGACTGATCACGACGCTGGGCGATAACACCAGCTTCGGAATCCAGCGGTCGGCGAGCGCCGCCATCGGCGACGTGCGGCGCGCACCGGCTGCGGTGCGCTTTGCGTTTCCGCTAAGAGAAGCAGTCACAACTCGACTCCTGGAACTAGGCCGTCAGGGCCTGCGTATTGGTCGGCGGCTTTCGCCGGACCAGGCGCGGCATGCTGAACGACCGAGGGCGCGACTGTCGTCGAACCGTCTTTGCCCGGAGTGCGTTGATGCAACGCAACTCCGGGCATCCTGCTACTACTCGTACTCTAGTGCTTGAAGAAGCGGATTACTTCGTCTTCGCTGCCTTCGCCAGCGCTTCGACGGCGCTCTTCGAGTCTTGTTGCGAGTTCATGAACTTCGTCACGACGTCGCTGATCGCGCCTGCGGTCGCGTCGGCCTGAGCCATGCCGTGCGCGAGCGACGGCACATAACCGCCGGCCTTGATCGCCGTCTGCTCATCCGCGTACGACTTCTTCGCGCAATCGTCGAACTTGTCCATCGGCACACCGAGGCGCACCGGGATCGAGCCCTTGTACAGGCTGAACTGCTCCTGGAAGCCCGGGCTCATGATCGTCTTCGCCAGCGCGAGCTGACCCGGCGTCGCAGCCGATTGGCCCTTCTGCTGGAAGAACACGAACGAGTCGACGTTGAACGTGTAACCCTTTTCCGTGCCCGGCACCGCGGCGCAGATGTAGTCCGTGCCGGACTTCTTGTTCGCGTTCGCGAACTCGCCCTTCGCCCAGTCGCCCATGAACTGCATGCCGGCCTTGCCGTTGATCACCATTGCCGTGGCAAGGTTCCAGTCACGGCCCGTGCGGCCGCTGTCGAAATAGCCCTGGATCTTGCGGACCGTGTCGAACACCTGGAGCATCTTGTCCGAAGTCAGCGTCTTCTGGTCGAGGTCGACGATCGCCTTCTTGTAGAAGTCCGCGCCTTGCGACAGCACGACGTCTTCCCACAGCGTCAGGTCTTGCCACGGCTGGCCGCCCATCGCGACCGGCTGAATGCCCGCGGCCTTCATCTTGTCGGCCACTGCGAAGAATTCAGGCCACGTGGTCGGCACCTTGCCGCCTGCCTTGTCGAGCGCGGCCTTGTTGATGTACAGCCAGTTCACGCGGTGCACCGAGAACGGCGCGGCGACATAGTGGCCGTCCGCGTGCATGATCTTGTCGATTTCCGGCGGGAGTTCTTTCTTCCAGTCCGTGGCGGCGGAGTCGATGTTCACGAGCACGCCTTGCGATGCCCAGTCCTGGATCAGCGGACCCTTGATCTGCGCGGCGCTCGGTGCGTTGCCCGAGATCACCTGGGTCTTCAGTGCGGTCATGGCCGCTGCGCCGGCGCCGCCAGCCACTGCGAAGTCCTTCCAGACGTAACCCTGCTTCTGCAGATCATCTTTCAGCACGCCGACGGCCTTCGATTCGCCGCCCGACGTCCACCAGTGCAGCACTTCGACCTGCTCGGCCGCCTGCGCTGCAGAGACGCCACACATCAGACCTGCGGCGCACAGGGCGCCCATGATCGCACGAACTTTCATTGCTTATCTCCTCCAGACACCTGAACTTAAACACGTAGAGCCCCTGCTGGACAGGGAGCGGTTATGGTCGAATCAAACAGGCAAACAACTGGACGAACGGGCATCAACGAGCGCTTATGTGCGTGCGCCTGACCAGCCGATGTCCGGCCGTGGATGCTCAAGAGATGAGTGACTCGGATTGCAACTGAACGTCTCCTCTTTTGCTTTTATGCCTGCCCGCATCGCGCGTTGCAGACTCGAGGCGCTTTCACCTCCTCGCATGCGGTTCGTTAAAAGCCTTTGATGCTGGACCCGCCGAAGGCAGGCAACACACCAAAACGCATTTGTCGATAACATGCCGGAAGCTTCGTTGACTCGGTGAAAACGCGCATTCCTGCAAGCCCCGCACGCTTTTTTCACCGAATTCACGCTACCTCTTGATTTGGATTGTAGTTAAACTACAATTCAGTGTCAAAAAAAATTTTGCCGCACTACGGCCTGCTTTCAGCGCCTTTCCAAGGCATCGCGGAGACACATGCAAACGGATTCCAGCTTTACCTTCGTGCTGTTCGGCGGCACCGGCGATCTATCGATGCGCAAGATCCTGCCCGCCCTGTATGAAGCGCATCGCGCGGGCATGCTGGCTCCGGGCGGCAAGATCTTCGCGGTGGCGCGGCATATCGAGGGCCGCGAGCAGTACCTGCAGTGGGTCAATGAACATGTGCGCGCGCATGTGTCGAACGCGCAGTTTACGGAAGATGCGTGGCGCACGTTCCTCGATCGCATCGAATTTGTCGCGATCGATCTTGGCAAGGCCGAAGACTTCGTGTTGCTGCGCGATGCGGTAGCCGATCTGCCCGGCACGCGGGTGTTTTATCTGGCGACCGGCCCGTCGCTCTTTGTGCCGATTTGCCACGCGCTCGCCTCGGTTGGCCTCAACCAGAATTCGCGCATCGTGCTCGAGAAGCCGCTGGGCTACGACCTGCGTTCGTCGAATGCGATCAACGATGCGGTCGGCGAAATCTTTGCCGAAGAGCAGATCTACCGGATCGACCACTACCTCGGCAAGGAGCCGGTGCAGAATCTGCTCGCGCTGCGTTTCGGAAATGCACTGTTCGAGCCGCTGTGGCGTCGCGATTGGGTCGAAAGCATTCAGATCACGATTGCCGAAGAGCTCGGTGTCGAAGCGCGCGGCGACTTCTATGACAATACCGGCGCGCTGCGCGACATGGTGCAGAACCATTTGCTGCAACTGCTTTCCATTGTTGCGATGGAACCGCCGCATTCGATGGATTCCGATTCGGTCCGCGATGAAAAGCTGCGCGTGCTGCGTGCGTTGAAGCCGATCGATCCGCGCGACATCAGCCGTGTTGCAGTGCGAGGCCAGTATCACGCCGGCGTGATTCGCGGCGCGTCGGTGCCCGCGTATGCGAATGAGTCCGGCGTGCGGCCGGAAAGCACGACGGAAACCTTTGTCGCGGTGAAGGCGGAAATCGAGAACTGGCGTTGGGCCGGCGTGCCGTTTTTCCTGCGTACCGGCAAACGTCTTGCCGATCGTATCGCGGAGATCGTCGTCAACTTCCGGCCGGTGCCGCACTCGGCACTGGGGAGCAGCGCGTTGCGCCCGGGCGCGAACCGGCTCGTGATCCGCTTGCAGCCGAATGAAACCATCCGCCTGTACTGCCTTGCGAAGAAGCCCGGCGAAGGGATGAACCTGTCGAGCGTTCACCTCGATCTCGCGTTCGATCAGTTCTTCCGCGAAGGTCAGATGGAAGCGTATCAGCGGCTGTTGCTCGATGTGATCAACGGACGTCTCGCGCTGTTTGTGCGCCGCGACGAACAGGAAGCCGCATGGCGTTGGGTCGAGCCGATTCTGAATGAATGGGCCGCGTCCGGCACGAAGCCGAAGCCCTATGCGGCCGGCACGTGGGGCCCGGCGGCCGCCAGCGCGATGCTCGCGCAGCACGATACCTGCTGGCTCGAGGAAGAGAATTGAATGTGCGGCGGCGCCTCGGCACGCAGTCCGTGCCCGGCGCCGCCAACTTTGTGTATCGGTACAGTGTTCGGGGTGTCCTTTAATCCCGCTGTTCTTAGACTAAACAAGAAAGCAGCACGGAGGAGAAGTCCATGATCCAGCTACATGCTTTCGACGATCCGGGCGCGCAATCGGCCGCCCTGGCAAAAGCGGTCGGCGACGCGTTACAGGCGTCGCTCGCCGCCCAATCCGCCGCGCCCGGTGCGAGCGGCGGCCACGTGACGTTCGCGGTGTCGGGCGGCACCAGCCCGCGGCCGTTTCTGCAGACGTTGTCCACGCAACCGTTCGACTGGTCGCGCGTCGACGTGACTCTGGTCGACGACCGTTGGGTGCCCGAGACCGACAGCGCGAGCAACTCGCGTCTCGTGCATGAGACGCTGCTGCAAAACGCCGCGGCCCATACGAACTTCCTGCCGCTCGTCGATACGTCCAGCACGCTGGAAGCGCGTATCGCCACGTTGAACGGCGACGCGAAACGGCGCGTGCCGAACGTCGCCGTGCTCGGCATGGGCGAGGACGGCCACACGGCATCGATCTTCGCCGATGCGCCCGAATGGGACTATGCGATCACCACCACCGACCACTTCGTCGCCGTGCATCCGGGCGCCGCGCCGCATGCGCGCATCAGCTGGTCGATGTCGGCGTTGAAGAAAGTCGAGCATCTGTTCCTGCTGATCGCCGGTCCGAAGAAGATGGACGTGTTGAACGAAGCGTCCGCCACCCTGCAAAAAAAAGCCATTTCTCAGCTCGCAAACGACAAGGGGGTAAGACTCGATGTCTACTGGTGTGCCAACTAAAGCTGCCCCGCAAGCGGGCCAGCACGCCGATGGACCGAGGCTTCTCGCCGATGTCGGCGGGACCAATGCGCGATTCGCGCTCGAAACCCGACCGGGTGAAATCACCCAGGTGCACATCTATCCGTGTGCCGACTACCCGGGTATCGCGGATGTCATCAAAAAATATCTGAAGGATACGAAGATCGGCCGCGTGAATCATGCGGCCATCGCGATTGCGAACCCGGTCGACGGGGACCTGGTTCGGATGACCAATCATGACTGGCACTTTTCGATCGAGGCGACGCGACGCGCGCTCGGCTTCGATACGCTGCTGGTCGTGAACGACTTCACCGCGCTCGCGATGGCGTTGCCGGGTCTCACCGACGCGCAGCGCGTGCAGGTCGGCGGCGGCACACGGCGGCCGCATAGCGTGATCGGTCTGCTCGGGCCGGGTACGGGGATGGGCGTGTCCGGTCTGATTCCCGCCGACGACCGCTGGATTGCGCTCGGCAGCGAAGGCGGTCATGCATCGTTTGCGCCGTCCGATGAGCGCGAGGACCTCGTGCTGCAGTACGCGCGCAAGAAGTGGTCGCACGTGTCGTTCGAACGGGTGGCCGCGGGGCCCGGCATCGAAATCATCTATCGCGCGCTCGCTGCACGCGACAAGAAGCGCGTGCCGGCAACCATCGACGTCTCCGAAATTTCGAAACGCGGGCTGGAAGGCGATCCGCTTGCGGCGGAAACGCTCGATTGCTTCTGCGGCATTCTCGGCACGTTTGCCGGCAATATCGCGGTGACGCTTGGTTCGCTGGGCGGTATCTATATTGGCGGCGGCGTCGTGCCGCGGCTCGGCGAGTTCTTCGAGAAGTCGTCGTTCCGTCAGCGCTTCGAAGCAAAAGGCCGCTTTGAAGCGTATCTGAAGAACGTGCCGACATTCGTGATTACCGCGGAATATCCAGCGTTTCTCGGCGTGTCCGCGATTCTCGCGGAGCAGTTGTCGAATCGCGCAGGCGGCAGTTCGTCGGCGGTGTTCGAACGCATTCGCCAGATGCGCGATGCGCTGACGCCCGCGGAGCGCCGCGTGGCAGACCTCGCGTTGAATCACCCGCGTTCGATCATCAACGATCCGATTGTCGATATCGCGCGCAAGGCCGATGTGAGCCAGCCGACCGTGATTCGCTTCTGCCGTTCGCTCGGCTGCCAGGGCTTGTCGGACTTCAAACTGAAGCTCGCGACCGGTTTGACCGGCACGATTCCGGTCAGCCATAGCCAGGTGCATCTCGGCGACACCGCAACCGACTTCGGCGCGAAAGTGCTCGATAACACCGTGTCCGCGATTCTGCAATTGCGCGAGCATCTGAATTTCGAACACGTCGAAGCGGCGATCGATCTGCTGAACGGTGCGCGCCGGATCGAGTTCTACGGGCTCGGCAATTCGAATATCGTCGCGCAGGACGCGCACTACAAGTTCTTCCGCTTCGGTATTCCGACCATTGCATACGGCGATCTGTATATGCAGGCCGCTTCCGCGGCGCTGCTCGGCAAGGGCGATGTGATTGTCGCGGTGTCGAAGTCGGGTCGTGCGCCGGAACTGCTGCGCGTGCTTGAAGTCGCGATGCAGGCGGGCGCGAAGGTGATTGCGATTACGTCGAGCAATACGCCGCTCGCGAAACGCGCAACCGTTGCGCTCGAAACCGATCACATCGAGATTCGCGAATCGCAGTTGTCGATGATCTCGCGCATCTTGCATCTGTCGATGATCGATATTCTCGCGGTGGGCGTCGCGATTCGCCGTGCGGTGCCGGCAACGGAAATGAGCGAAACGGTGACGAAGGCACGCGAAGGCGCGGATGAAGAAACCAGTGCTGTGCTCGACTGGTTGAGTCACGGGGCGGCGGCTACACCGAAGGATTAAGCGCTAGCCACTTCGCCGCTTCACCGCTTCGATCTGCCTATCGACAAGTGCTGCGCGAAAGCCGACCTCTCCTTGGAGGTCGGCTTTTTTACGTCTTCTCGTGTCGCATGCGGCGACGCTCGGGCCGCTGCTCAAAGCGGCCGATGTCGATCCGTTGCTGTTGTGGGGCACGCACGACGTGACCGCTGCGGACCCACAGGCGTTTTCCGATCAGTTGCATGCGCAAGGGGTTCGGCACCGGTTCAACTTCGTCGCGAACGCTGGACATTGGGCGCAATTCGAAGCGGCAGACGAGGTGAATCGCTGCGTGCTCGACTATCTGTGCGGGCAGAACCGTTAGTGCGCTCTGCGCTCGGGCATCAACGTACGGGCGCCTGCGCAACAGGCCGCCCATGCCACCGCACCACCAGCACGCGCCCGACGTAACACAGCACGCCGCATACCGCGATCGTCACACCCATCCCTTGCGGCGACCCGTCGCGCCACAAGCCCACCGCGAGACTCGCGAGCGCGCCGAGCCCGAACTGCGTCGCGCCGAATAGTGCGGCCGCCGCGCCGGCGTTGAGCGGATACCGATGCATCAGATCGGTCACGCAATCCGCGCCTAAAACGCCCACCACGCCGACCACAAAAAACAGCCCGAACACGATCGACCACAACCCGCCCCAGCCGGTCAGACAGGCCACCGCGACAAACAGCGATGCGACGCAGCTGATCGTCGCGCTGACGACGATGATGCGCAACGGTCCGTAGCGCCCGACCAGCCGCGTATTCAGATAATTGCCGCCCATGATGCCGACGATATTCAGCGCGAACAGAAAGCCATAGTGCTGCGCCGACACATGGAAGTATTCGATATAAACGAACGGCGTCGCGGTGATATACGAAAACATCGCTGCAAACGCCATCCCGCCGCACAGCAGATGCCCCCATGCGACCGGGTCTTTCAACAGCCTGCCGTAGGCCGCGAACGACTGCAGCAGCGCCGCGCTCGCGCGCTTTTCGCGCGGCCAGGTCTCGGGCACGCGCAGAAACGCGGCGACCGCGCAGAATGCGCCGAACAGCGTCAGCACGATGAACACCACGCGCCAGCCGCCCAGCAACAGCAATTGACCGCCGATCAGCGGTGCAAGCAGCGGACCGATCGACGTGACGATCGACATCATCGACAGCACGCGCGCGGCCTCGGTCGGCTCATGCGCATCGCGCGCGATCGCGCGCGCGAGCACCGCGGCGGCGCCCGCGCCGAGCGCCTGCACAAAGCGGAACACGACGAGCGAGCCGACCGACGGCGCGAGCGCGCAGGCAATGGTGGCCAGCACGTACATCACGATGCCGCCGCGCAGCACCGGACGACGGCCGAACGAATCGGACAACGGCCCGTACACCAGCATGCCGATCGAGAAGCCGAACATAAAGCTCGTCAGCGTGGTTTGCGCGGCGCTCGCGCTGACCGCGAATGCCTGCGTCAGCGACGGCAGGCTCGGCAGATACATATCGATCGAGATGGGCCCGCATGCGGCGAGCGCGCCGAGCAGCAGAATCAGCCGGGCATCGGGCCGGCCTTTGACGATGTGGGACATGGAGTGGCAGGTGAAACGTAAAGCAGGCTATGAAACGGCTCGTTCGCAACTGGATGCGCACGCAACGAACCGCGGGTGACGATGTAGCGGATTCGTAATTGTAGACGACGCGAAGTCGAAAGCTGTTTTTCCGGGTTCGCGCACTTGTCCGTTTCTGGCGTTTGCGCACGCCACGGCCATCCGGTGATCGCCGCGGCTTTCGGTTAAGCTCCCCGCTTCGACCATGCGGCACGACCTGTTCGCGCCCCGTCAGCCCCCGTCAGCCCCGTCACCTATTCGTCGACCTGAACCGTCATGACCGCCTTCCTGCTGATCTGGAGCCCCAAGAAGTGGCCCTGGCCCGAGCTGCCCGACATCGCGAAGCGCGTCGCGGCGGGCGAGGCGGTCACCGATGTCTGGGGTTGCGGCGTCGCGCGCAGCATCCTGCCCGGCGATCGCGTGTTCGTGCATCGCGTCGCGCAGGAGCCGAAGGGGCTGTTCGCGTCCGGCTACGTGACGCGGGCCCCGTACGAAGTGCCCGACGCGGGCAGCAAGCGCGGCTACCGGCTGTGTATCGACTTCGTTTATGACTGGCTCGTCGACGCGCATCACGACGTGGTGATTCCACGCGATGCGTTGCGCACGCATCCATTCTCCGTGCAGACATGGGATGCACAAAGTTCGGGCACGTCGATCAAGCCGATGGTGGAAGGCGCGCTTGAAAAGCGCTGGAAAGAGTTGACCGGTACGCGGGCGCGACCGGTGCTTGCCGCCATACCGACGGCCACGGCGACAGCCACGCAGAAAACAGCCCAATCGACGAAGACTTCCGCTCACGCGGCGGCGAAAAGACGGGTGTGGTCGACCGCGTTGACGTCGCCGACGCTGCCGGTATCGGCGGGAAAGAAGGACAAGCGGTAGCGTCGCTACGCCGCGCCACCCCACCACAGGCCGACTCGACGCGACTCCGGTACAATTTCACGAAACTACTTCGCCGCCGCGGCGCCCGTGCGCAGTCACCCGGCACGCCGCGCGCCGGCCTGATCGCGCCACCAGCGCCCGCGGCGCCTCGCCCGATCCATCCGATCCACCCGATTACGCAGGTCCACGCCATGTCCAGGAACCAAGCTCTCTTCGAACGCGCGCAAAAGACGATTCCCGGCGGCGTCAATTCGCCGGTGCGCGCCTTCCGTTCGGTGGGCGGCACGCCGCGCTTTATCGAGCGCGCGCAAGGCCCGTACTTCTGGGACGCCGACGGTCAGCGCTATATCGACTATATCGGCTCGTGGGGGCCGATGATCGTCGGCCATGTGCACCCGGAAGTGCTCGAAGCGGTGCAGCGCGTGCTCGTCGACGGCTTCTCGTTCGGCGCACCGACCGAAGCCGAAGTCGAGATCGCCGAGGAAATCTGCAAGCTGGTGCCGTCGATCGAACAGGTGCGGATGGTGTCGAGCGGCACCGAAGCGACGATGAGCGCGCTGCGTCTCGCGCGCGGCTTCACGAGCCGCAGCCGCATCATCAAGTTCGAAGGCTGCTATCACGGCCACGCGGACAGCCTGCTCGTGAAAGCGGGCTCCGGGCTGCTGACGTTCGGCAATCCGACCTCCGCGGGCGTGCCGGTCGATATCGCGAAGCACACCACGGTGCTCGAATACAATAACGTCGCCGCGCTCGAAGAAGCGTTCAACGCATTCGGCAACGAGATTGCGTCGGTGATCGTCGAGCCGGTCGCCGGCAATATGAATCTCGTGCGCGCAACGCCGGCGTTTCTGCAGGCGCTGCGGCGCCTCACCACCGAATACGGTGCGGTGCTGATTTTCGACGAAGTGATGTGCGGATTTCGCGTCGCGCTCGGCGGCGCGCAGCAGGTCTACGGCATCACGCCGGACCTCACGTGTCTCGGCAAGGTGATCGGCGGCGGCATGCCCGCGGCCGCGTTCGGCGGCCGGCGCGACATCATGGCGCATCTGGCGCCGCTCGGCGGCGTCTACCAGGCGGGCACGCTGTCGGGTAATCCGATCGCGGTGGCGGCCGGGCTGAAGACGCTGCAATTGATCCAGGCCCCCGGCTTCTACGACAAACTCGCGCGGCAGACCGCGCGTCTCGTGAGCGGCCTCACCGAAGCGGCGCGCGCGGCGAAGGTGCCGTTCGCGGCCGACTCGATCGGCGGCATGTTCGGCCTCTATTTCACCGATGCGATTCCGCGCAGCTTCGCCGAAATTTCGCGCTGCGATGTGCCGCGCTTCAATGCGTTCTTCCATAAGATGCTCGATGCGGGCGTGTACTTCGCGCCGTCCGCGTATGAGGCCGGCTTCGTGTCGAGCGCGCATGACGATGCGGTGATCGACACGACTGTCGAGATTGCACGCAACGCGTTTGCGGCACTGAAAGCATGATGTTGCGCGGCGCGCGAGGTGCGCTTTGCAACGCACACGTTGCGCTGCGCCGGCATGCATGCAACTGATGTTGAAGCTTGGATAGCAGGCGAATCGATCACAGCGGTCAGGCTTTGAGTTTTCAAAGAGCCGCTCAAGCACGAACAGGACACCGATGTTCTCGCAAACCGATTTCGTTCATATGGAACGCGCGCTGGTTCTCGCGGCGCGCGGCATGTACACGACTGATCCGAATCCACGCGTGGGCTGCGTGATTGTCAAGGATGGCGAAGTGATCGGCGAAGGCTTTACGCAGCCTGCCGGCCAGGATCACGCGGAAATTCGCGCGATGAAGGATGCCCGCGCGCGCGGCCACGATCTGCGCGGCGCGACCGTGTACGTGACGCTCGAACCATGCAGCCATTTCGGCCGCACGCCGCCTTGCGCGAATGCGCTGATCGAAGCGAAAGTCGCGCGTGTGGTCGCGGCGATGGAAGACCCGAATCCGCTGGTGTCGGGGCGTGGCCTGTCGATGCTACGCGATGCCGGCATCGAGGTGCGTTGCGAGTTGCTCGCGACCGAAGCGCGTGAACTGAATATCGGCTTTGTCTCGCGGATGACGCGCAAGCGCCCGTGGGTGCGGATGAAAGTGGCCGCATCGCTCGACGGCCGCACGGGCCTGCCGTCGGGCGAAAGCCAGTGGATCACCGGCGAAGCCGCGCGCGCGGACGGCCATGCATGGCGAGCGCGCGCGTCGGCGATTCTGACCGGCATCGGGACGATTCGCGAAGATAATCCGCGCATGACGGTCCGCGCGATCGAGACGCCGCGCCAGCCGAAGCGCGTGCTGATCGATGCACGGCTAGACGTGCCGCCTGACGCGCACATTCTTGCCGGCGCGCCGACGCTGATTTTTTGCGGCAATCTCGATGCGCTGCTGGAAGAACGCGCCGTTGCGTTACGCGATCGCGGCGCCGAAATCGTGCCGCTTCCGAATGAAAGCGGCAAGGTCGATTTACCAGCGGTCCTCACGGTACTCGCTGAACGCGGCGTAAACGAACTGCATGTCGAAGCGGGCTACAAGCTCAATGGCTCGCTGCTGCGCGAAGGCTGCGTGGACGAATTGCTGGTGTATCTCGCGCCGAGCCTGCTCGGATCGGATTCGATGAGCATGTTCAACCTCGCCGCGCCCGGGTCGCTCGATGACCGTGTGAATCTCGAGTATCAGTCGGTCGACCGGATCGGCAGCGATATTCGCATTCTGGCGCGGCTCGTTCCGCCGCCTCCCTTGCACTGAACAGGAAACTGCAACGATGTTTACAGGAATCGTCGCGGCCGTCGGCCGTATTGCATCGATCAAGCCGCTCGGCAGCGAACCGGAAGCGGGTGTGCGTTTGACGGTTGAGGCCGGTGGTTTGGATCTTGACGATGTGCAGCTTGGCGACAGCATTTCGATTCAGGGTGCGTGCATGACGGTGATCGAGAAAACCGATCACTCGTTTGATGTCGATGTGTCGCGCGAGAGTTTGAATCGCACCGCGGGGCTTGCGCAGACAGGGGATGTGAATCTCGAGAAAGCTTTACGCGCGCATGACCGGCTTGGTGGGCATATTGTGTCGGGGCACGTCGATGGGCTTGGCACTGTGACGCGGTTTGCGCCGGTCGGCGAGTCGCATGAGTTGCGCGTGCGCGCGCCGAAGGAGATGGGCAAGTATCTCGCGTACAAAGGGTCGATTACAGTCAATGGCGTGAGCTTGACGGTGAACTCTGTCGATGATCAGGACGATGGTTGTGAGTTTTCGATCAATCTGATTCCGCATACCGTGCAGGTTACGACGCTCAGGCATTTGACGGAAGGCGTGAAGGTGAATCTTGAGATTGATTTGATTGCGCGGTATGTGGAGCGGATGCTTGGGGCGTCTTAGGACGGTTATAAAGCAGCATTGAAGTAATCCGACCACAAGCTGGCTGCCTGCCGCGCCAATATGGGATCAATGGCCGCGCGAGGAAACAGGCCAGAGCAGGTACCAGAAGACATCTCGCGCGTTTTCCCGCTTGATCACTCGACATTGAAAGACTCCATGTCGCACCTGCTTCGGCTTTCTGTCACTCGGCCGCCCAGTCCGCGCAGAATGGGTTACCGAGTCATCTACGAACACAGCCTGAAGACCGCACCCGACGCGTTCAGGTCCCGTCACAGCCCGTAGACGGAGTTCCCGCGAACATTCTCCGGGCATTACTGCCCGAGTACATCACAGAACTTATCCTGCGGCGCTCGTCGACGATGGGGCACGTCCGCGGACACTTCGAGCAATCAGTGAACCGCTAAAGGTCTTTGCGGATCATGCATAGGTTCGCCGTAGACATATTTTGTGCGGTGTAATTCGTATAACCTTCACGTCGCCGATGTGAGCCCCACATAGGGTGGCAATGCACGTGCCGCAAGCGAGCTTCAACGAGCGTGGATTCAAGTGTCGGCTTCGCGGTCTCGTCGCAGTCGACATATCGTCCGCTGATGCGCACACAGGTGTTTCGCTTCGTACATGCTCTTTAAGCAGACCGCACCAACATACCTCTGCTTTCGATGAGGGGCCGCCAGGAGACGACGGCGCCAGTTTCGATGCACTGGCGCCGCCGCGTACCCTGCCGTTGCCTAAGCTAGCCGGAAACCTGCACCGCTTCGCGCCACTTCGATGACGGACCGTGCCGCTCGAACGACGCCGCTAGTGTCTGGTTTCCGCGTCGCGTTAGCGCGCGCCTTAACGCGACAGGTGCTCGCGAATGCCGTCGCTGATCTGCTCGAGCGCGGCTTCCGTGGAAGGCACGTCGCGCAACGCATTCAACAACACGAAGTCGTGGATCGTGCCGTTATAGCGTGTGGCCGCCACAGACACGCCCGCGTCCTTCAGCCTGCGCGCGTAGGCTTCGCCTTCGTCACGCAGCGGGTCGTTTTCGGCCGTGACCACAAGCGCCGGCGGCAGGCCCGCGAGTTCCGCTGTCGTGGCGCGCAGCGGCGACACATACGGGTTGTTGCGGGCCGCCGCATCCGGGACATAGAGATCCCAGCCGTACTTCATGAAATCGCGCGCCAGAAAGCGGTCCGTGCCGTATTCGTGATATGAGTCGGTGTCCACACTGGCGTCGGTGGCCGGGATCAGCAGCGCCTGGTAGCTGATCTTCGGACCGTGGCGGTCTTTGGCCATCAGCGCGAGCGCAGCGGCCATGTTGCCACCGACGGAGTTGCCGGCCACGGCGATGCGGCTGCCGTCGGCGCCAAATTCCCCGGCGTGTCCGGATACCCACTTGAGGGCAGCGTAGCTTTCGTTCAATTGGGTCGGGAATCTGGCTTTCGGCAACGGCGTGTATTCGACGAAGACACCGACCTGGCCGGAATCGACCACGAGATCGCGCAGCAGGCGCTGGTGGTTCTGGAAGTTGCCGACGATCCACACGCCGCCGTGAATAAACAGGATCACGCCCGGCTTACCTTCGACATGATCGGGCTTCATGATGTACAGCTTCACGGTCTGGCCGTCCTGCGTAATGGTCCTTTCCGTGGTGGTCACACCGGACATGTCGACGGGTGTCTGCGCCTGCAGGCCCGTCAGGACTTCCTGGGGCTTGGGCTGCGGCTCGGTCCAGAACGGGCTGGGGTCCTTGTCGATCTGCACGAGGAACGAGCGTACCTGCGGATCGAGGTGCGGATCCGTGGCGACGTTCGGGGCGGCGAAGGCGGTGTGGTTGAGCGAGAGGACGCCGAGCAGTCCGATGGCGGCGGTCATTGCGTTGCGTTTCATGTTGTGTACTCCACGAGCTGGGTGGTGGAAAGTGCCGGCTGGCAGGAGTTACTTTGCATGCGTTGGGAGTGCGATATGTGCTGTATCGTCCGGATAACTTGATCGAGAGTATTTGATGATTGACCGTCTCGAAACCCTGTTTGAACGCTTTAGCGTGAGCGCCCGGGTGTTCCATACGGGTGCGCTATGCGGCATCACCGATGTCGCCGCCGAGGACACGGGGCAGTTGCATCTGTTGCGAAACGGCGAAGTCGCTGTCGTTCATGATGGCCAGACGGCCCTACGCCTGCGGGAGCCAAGCGTGCTGCTTTATCCGCGGCCGATGGCCCACCGTTTCGTCTCAGATCCCGAGCGCGGAGCGGATTTCGCGTGCGCGCAGTTGCGGTTCGAATGCGGCGTATCGCATCCGATCGCCGCCGCCTTGCCGGCGTTCATATGCATGCCATTGAACCAGGTCGAAGGCGCCGAGGGCGTGTTAGCGCTTATTTTCGACGAGGCGTTCTCCCAGCGATGTGGCCGCAAAGCGCTACTCGATCGCCTGTTCGAGGTCGTGCTGATCCAGATTCTTCGTTGCCTCATGGAGCACGGCGAGGTGAAGGTGGGCCTGCTGGCCGGTCTGTCTCATCAGCGCCTGCGTCATGCGCTGGTGGCCATGCACGAAGATCCAGCTCAAGCATGGACACTCGAAGGTCTGGCTGCCAGGGCAGGTATGTCGCGCAGCGTGTTCGCCACGACATTTCATGAGGCAATCGGCGTGACGCCTGGCCAATATCTGCAAAGTTGGCGCATAAGCCTGGTTCAGTCGGCCATCCGTCGCGGTCAGCCGTTAAAACTCATTTCCGACGAGGTCGGGTATGGCAGCGAAGCGGCACTGTCGAGAGCCTTCAAAGCTCAGACTGGAATGTCGCCGCGCGACTGGAAAAACAGGAAGTCAGCGATGTGAATGATCTCTTGTGCTGCATCGTTCGGGCATGCGGGGCGTTAGCGATCCGGAACACGCGTTCAAGCATCATGCGCTGCCATGACGGCAGCATGTGTCAAGCCGAGGGGAATAACTTCGTTCGTGCAAACGTTACGCAGGGTACGGCCACCGTCGAGGCACGCGCTACGTTGCTCGACCGGCAGGTCCGCAACGAACGTCCACCTGAACACAATGGAGCTTACAAGTGAGAAGATTTGCACTCCCGTTTATCGCGACTCTCTACTGCGCAACTTTCAGCATTTCTTCCTTTGCCGCGACCTCGCCCGAGGCGATCGCCGGAGTCTGGTCGTGCTCCGGCGTCGACGAACACGCCGGAAAATTTACCGAGCGTGAAGTCATCCGTTTGGTACCCGGCTACCACGATGCCCATTCTGCGAGTTTCAACGCAACAGGAACCATCGCCGGGGACGCCACGTACAGTGGAGAAGGGATGGTGACAGATGGGATCGTCGTCGCGAACTTCATATCCACTTCGGACCAGACCGACCATGGGATATTGATGGGAAAGATCGACCCCGGTACGCCCATCAAGATGAAAGGCCGATATTTCGAAACGCAACAGTCAAAGCCGAATCGCGGGACCGAGACCTGCACTCGAACGGGAGACTAGGGACGTCGATCGGTGAGTCCGCCGCGTGCCGGGCGCCTGCCTTCTCGTGCCGATTGGCGCAGGCGCCCCGACTCGTTACCCGCACCAAATGGCGACGCCCGCTATCTCGCAAGCACATCAATCAGACACCGTGCGGTCAGAACGAGCAGAATGCCTGAAGATGAAAAGAACAACCCCATGCGTACCGACAGATCAAGCCGAGTCATCCAGCTGACGTTATAAGCCACTCTCACGAGCACATAGCACCATGCCGCATAGCGGTCGAACGCCGTATAGCCGCCGTCCACTTCCAATATAAGGGCACACACGTAAAAAGCGACCGGCGCGTCAAACAACCGATCGTTGTCATGCCCTGCCCGTGCACCATCTTTTCTAACGCCGGAAATCGTCGATTGACGACGTGTCCACGGCAGGTCGCGCTGTGCCGGAATACCCGTCACAACACACAGTACGAATCCCAGAAAGCCGGGCCCCCAGGCTGACAGCGTCGTATAAGAGGCAAGCACGATCGCGGGAAGAAGCATCGTTGGCATCCGTCGTCATCTTTGGAGGTCTGCATCCGCACTGCAGCGTCCTGCCACCACAGCAGAGCGGTTGGATTCCTCATGGCATCGATGTCGATAACAATACCGATGATCCAAATATTCCCAAGCCAAATGAAGCCATCGACTTGCGTCGTCGCCGCTGCATCACGGTGTGCTTGCCATGTGCGTAGGCGGGTCAGGCGCGCTACAGCAGGATTGCAGCGTAACCGTACGATAGACCGGCCCAGCGATGCCCCGCGCTGCTAACAACAAGTGCGCTGCCAAAAGGTTTTGGGGAGTCACGTATAGGTTCGCTGGAGATATACTTTGTGCAGCGGGATTCTCTTATTCTTCATGTAACCGATGCGCGCCATACCGGCTCTGCGACTGTAACGGAAAGTAGTGCAGATCTCGCAGACGTTCTTCCGTTTATATTGGTCGACACTGGTGCAGTGAAACAGCTACGCATCGAACTGACAGGTCTGGAAATGGCTGCTGAAAGTTTTGAAATGCAACTCGACAACCTGCCTCGCAGCCTGGAACTTTGGCGTGACGAGAGCCTGAACAGGTTTGGGATGTTCTGCGAATTTCAGCGTACGAGATTGCCTACCGGGACCCTTAAACTATGGGACCTCGGTGAAGCCAAGATGGTGAACACGAAAATCTCCAACATTTCGTTGCAGCCGACTCGGGGCGCGTGGGAACCATTCTTATACGTCAAGGTGGTCATATCAGGCTCCATGGTGATCGAGCAGGATCGGTCGCTAAAGCGCTTTAGCGCGGGGGACATCGCTTTGGTTGATTGCCGCTATCCTTACTCTCAACGATTCGTCGAGCCGACGCATATGGTGGCATTACGTGTCCCGGAAACGAGCTTCAAGGAGCGTGGACTCAGGTATCGGCTTCGTGGCCTCGTTGCTGTCGATATGACGTCCACCGATGCACACGCAGTGGCCGCAAGTATCGCTAACGTCGGGCGACAGGGAGGCGAAACCAGCGCGGCGCTCCGGTCCCGTCAAGGTGCTCAGTTGATCGAATTGCTGGACTTCATTGTTGACGATCCGGATACGCTGACTCGCGCTCGAAGTGGTAGCGCGACATTGTCTCGTGCGAAGCGCTTCATTGCCCAGAATTTACATAATTGTGACCTGTCGCCCTTTCTGGTGGCCTCATCCGTATACGTATCGGAGGCGTATCTAAACAGGCTATTCCGATCTGTGGAAAAGCAGTCGCTAATGAGATACGTCTGGAACGCACGCCTCTCGCTCGCGGCCGATGTGCTCACGCGAGACAGGGAAGGACCCGTATGTATCGGCGAGATCGCTTGTGCTTGCGGGTTTTCGTCTTATGCGCACTTCAGCCGGGCTTTCAAGGTCCGTTATGGAATGACGCCGAAGGACGCACTTCTTTCCGGCATTCGCGTTGAAGGCATCTCCTTAGGGGGAGACGCAACGGCGCCGTCCGCCGACTCCCGGCAGGGGTCGTGAAGATAATCGGCACGACAGAGCCGACAGCCTCGGCACTATTGCGACGGAATGCCTGACAGCCATCGTTCACCCATCCTGCTAGATGATCTTTTGAGGTCTATCCGGTTTTCGTCGGTAATCAACGGAAGCGCAATGTTCAGCGCGCTTTGGAGATATGATTCGCCTGCGTACAAAGATGCCGTCGTCTTGTATCTGATCTTCGAAGGTTCGTGTTGTGTCCGGATTCCGGAACTTCGCGAGTCGGTCCACCTCAGTGCGGGCGACGCCTTGTTCATTCCAGATTCATATGCGCACACGGTCGGCGACTCAGAGACCACCGCGTCGATTCCGTTAGACGAGATGCCGGCTTCGGTCTGCGACTTGCCTTATGGAGATGACTTTCTGGCGAACATGTTCAGGCGCCAACTCATCTTTGGAGACGATAGTCCAAAGACGCATATGGAAGCGCTTCGGTTCTTCGCTAAAGAACCGTTTCCGAGCGCGCTTCTGAACAGCCTGCCGCCGATGGTCAAGCTCGAAGGATTTGCCCGCCAACGCGCCGGGTTCCTTAACGCGACATTCCAACAGGTGGTCGAGTACGGTGCCTCGGGGCTTATGGGCCAAGCGATCGCCACGCGCCTTGGCGAAGCCATTTTGGTTCTTTTTCTCAGGGACTATCTCTCGACGTCGAGCCACTTTTCCGCAGGCATTCATAGAGCGCTTTAAGATCCAGCTATCTCCAGGGCAATTGGGTCGATGCAACGCTCGCTTTCAGAAAACTGGAATATCGCGAAGCTTGCGAACGCATCCGGCAATAACTGCAGAAATTGGTCTCGGGCCGATGCGAAGGCGGCCGGTTGCACGATATAGGCGGAGCCAAGATCTCGCGTTCCAGTTGCCGTGCGTCCGCGTCCACTGCCGTCTCGCTGGAAACAGCCGCAGCTACGATTATGTGACGGCGCTTCCAACGGCATACGGTCGCTTTCCGCAGTTCGTATACCGTTACGCCTCCAGAAAACCGGTCCCTTCGACACGGAGAGACCGGCTGCCTGCAGCGCTGACCACGCGTTCAACAATGCGCTCGACCGGCTCGAAAGCGGCTTCACCGTGCAACAGCAGTTTCTCGCGTCGGCCGCACACGAATTGCAGACACCGCCCACGCTGATCCGGCTTGCTTCCAAGGCACTTAACTCTTATAATAAGAGTTAAGTGCCTTCCGTTAGTGGGCGCTACCGCTCCAGATGAGCGCGAAATGCCACGGTTGTCGGTCAGCGCTCCTGTCGACGGCTTTGATGTCCCATTCACTGCCAATCCACGGAGGCGACCCTATCCTCTCGCAGATCTGGCAAAGGAAGCGTAGATGATCGCGGAACAGAAAACCAACCGAGTGAAACGGACCAAGTTCACGAGCGAACAATTCACCGTCTTTTCTCACAAGTCATTCTTTGAGGTCACCGAAGCCCTTGAGAATACGCTACAGCGCTGCAGCATCTCCAGGATGATGGAATATGTTACCCATCAAGACCGAAAGGGCCTCGAGGCATACGTTGACAGCGTCTCGAAGCCTTTTTCCATCTTCTGGAGTTTCGAACAAGGGACAGCAATGCGACTTGGCGGAATTCCGATCGAGTCCAAGTTCTACCTGGTGGGCAATGCTGTCATCGCGAGAGGGCTTTTCGAATACAGCGCGGCCGCTGGGCTCGGAGCACCGGTGCGGGTATGCGTGTCGCAGAGAGACGGCGAGGAGACGAGGATCGATGTTGAATCTCCGAAAGGATTCTTCTCGCGCTTCCCCGAGATGGCGGCCTCCTCTGTGCCTGGGCTGCTGGAAGAGAGAATGCTGAAGGTCTTCGAGCAGGTGGCCCTCTAGATTCCGGAAGTTATTCGCCAATCGGTTTCTTCGAACGTGAAGAGAGATTGCATGTATCACGGTAAGCCATGTCGGTAACGAAGAAGCGGGCCAGTGAATAATGTACGCCGCGGCTCTCGAGACTTAATGGTTCAGGCCGCATCGAACTTGTCACATTTCAGTTCGCCGCAATGCGACTTTTGCCAATCCCCTGAAACATGCGCAAGCGGCGTCGGCCCTTAGCTGAAGCGTCCATTCGCAACGCATCCATGGCATGCGCCCGACCTCATGTATGCCATTTGCATTAACTCTCGTCACAGATAGCGTTGGGCTTCGCGTGATATTTGCGCTCCTGCGCTCTACATTCGGCACAGCGTGCCGCCGTGCGAGTAATATATGCCAATCTCAAAAATCAGATCGGCAATGATTGCGTGATCGGTGTGCGCATGTGGACAACGATCCCAAATTGTTGAGCCGATGACGATAACTAGGAATTATCTCTCGCGATGTCGCAGACGATAAAATTCGCCAATCGATCAATTGAGATCGCCAAATTCAGGGAGTTCGTGGCAACCCGAAACCCTTGCAAG
>NZ_CADIKF010000082.1 GCF_902859875.1 Paraburkholderia solisilvae
CCACCAGGTCCGCCGCTCGCGCCGCCACCCGGTCCGCCGCGCCGGCAACCCTGGCCGCCACTGTGGCGCCCGTCGCGGCCACCGGCGCAGCCGCCGTTCCAGCCGCTCGCGCAACTATGGGATACGGCCGTCATGGGCCGGTTGCCCGGGCGCGGCAATGGAAGTAGGCTTGTCGCCTTTCTCAACCCACCACCGGAAATTGCAATGATCGTCCTCGTCACTGGAGCGTCCGCCGGTTTCGGCGCCGCCATCGCCCGTACCTTCGTGAAGGGCGGCCACCGCGTCGTCGCCACCGCGCGCCGTAAGGACCGTCTCGACGCCCTCGCCAGCGAACTCGGCGAGAATCTGTTGCCGCTCGAGCTCGACGTGCGCGACCGCGCGGCGGTCGAAGCGCTGCCCGCTTCGCTGCCGGCGCAATTCGCGGCGGTCGACCTGCTCGTCAACAACGCCGGTCTCGCGCTCGGCCTCGAGCCCGCCCAGGAGGCCAACCTCGATGACTGGGAAAAGATGATCGACACCAACTGCAAAGGCCTCGTGCAAATGACGCGCGCATTCCTGCCCGGCATGGTCGAGCGCAATCGCGGCCACGTGATCAACCTCGGCTCGGTTGCCAGCAACTGGCCGTACGCCGGCGGCAACGTCTATGGCGCGACCAAGGCCTTCGTCGCGCAGTTCAGCCTGAACCTGCGTGCGGATCTCGCCGGCACGGCGGTGCGCGTGACCGACATCCAGCCCGGCCTGTGCGGCGGCACCGAGTTCTCGAACGTGCGCTTTCACGGCGACGACGCGAAGGCCGCAAACGTCTATAGGGACCTCCAGCCGCTCACCGCCGAAGACATCGCCGATTCGATTTACTGGGTCGCGACGCGCCCTGCTCACGTCAACATCAATTCGATCGAACTGATGCCCGTCGCGCAGTCGTTTGCTGGTCTGTCGGTCCATCGCGGTCAGGCGTGAGTATCTTGCAGGCGAGCAGGTGCAACAGCCATGTGCCGAAAAAACAGGCGCGCTGTCAGGTTCCGGTAAAATGCGCGAGATGAAAACGCCAAGCAGTCAGCCCGGCGCCGAAATCGGCTTCACATGGCCGATTCGCGTGTACTACGAAGACACGGACGCCGGTGGCATCGTGTTCTACGCGAACTACCTGAAATTCTTCGAGCGCGCGCGCACCGAATGGCTGCGCGCCTGCGGCATCGAACAAAGCAGGCTGGCAAGCGAAACCGGCACGCTCTTCATCGTCTGCAGCACTTCGCTCGAGTACCATTCGCCCGCACGCCTCGATGACGCGCTCTCCATTGTCAGCCGGATCGAACGGCTCGGCCGCGCGTCGGTCGATTTCGTGCAGGAAGCGTGGCGTGACGGCACACGGCTCGCGACCGGCACGGTCCGCGTCGGCTGCGTGGATGCCGTCTCGTTGCGGCCCGCCGCGCTTGCTCCGGCCGTGCTCGGCGCGTTGCGGCGCGGCCCGCCGCCCGACGGTCTGAACAGCGGCCCGGACCGTGGCGCCGACAGGACGAAGCCAGGCATGTCAACGGCCGACGAGTGAGCACCGTTGTTACCTGGCCAGTGAACTCGTAACGGTCAGAACAAGACCAAGCATGGTTCGGCGAAAGGGTTCGCCGAAGCTTCCGGTTCCCTCACGGAACGCTTCGAACCGCCTTGCAGCCGGACGCCCCTTGCGGGACGTTACAGCGAACCTCTATGAACACTACACAAGATCTATCGATCATTTCCCTCGTTCTCAATGCGAGCCTGCTGGCGCAGGCGGTGATGGCGCTCCTGCTGCTGCTGTCGCTGATGTCCTGGACTTTCATCTTCCGCAAGTGGTTTGCAATTCGCCGCGCACGCGGACAGACCGAGCGCTTCGAACGCGATTTCTGGTCCGGCGGCGACCTGCAGGCGCTGTATCAGAGCGCCGCCAACAACCGCCACCGCATCGGCGCGCTCGAGCGCATCTTCGAATCCGGCATGCGCGAGTTCCTGAAGGGCAAGGAGAAGCGTCTGAACGACCCGGGCGCGATTCTCGACGGTGCGCGCCGCGCGATGCGCGCCGCATTCCAGCGTGAAATGGACGTGCTCGAGGCCAATCTCGCGTTCCTCGCGTCGGTTGGCTCGGTGAGCCCTTACATCGGTCTGTTCGGCACGGTCTGGGGGATCATGAACGCGTTTCGCGGCCTCGCGAACGTGCAGCAGGCCACCCTCGCGAACGTCGCGCCGGGCATCGCGGAAGCGCTGACCGCAACCGCGATCGGCCTGTTCGCCGCGATTCCGGCAGTGGTCGCGTACAACCGCTACGCTCACGATATCGACCGCCTCGCGATCCGCTTCGAAACCTTCATCGAAGAGTTCTCGAACATCCTGCAGCGGCAGGCCCATTAAGGAGTCCACGATGGCCGGTTCCACGACCCGTTCCAGCATGCGCGGCAGCCGTTCACGCCGCGCCATGGCCGACATCAACGTCGTGCCGTACATCGACGTGATGCTCGTGCTGCTCGTGATCTTCATGGTGACGGCGCCGCTCGTCGCGCCGTCGATCGTGAACCTGCCGACCGTCGGCGGCGCCGCGCCGCAGCAGCAGACGCCGCCGGTGGTCGTCAATATCCGCGCGGACGGCAATATGAGCGTGCGCTATAAGGACGACGCGGGCGCGACGCAACAGGAAACCATGACGCGGGCCGACCTGAACGGCTTCGTCACCGATCGCCAGCAAGCGCATCCCGACCAGCCTGTCGTGATCGCCGCCGACAAGACGGTGAAGTACGAAGTCGTGATGAACGTGATGTCGGATTTGAAAGCGCGCGGCGTCAAGCGCGTCGGATTGCTCGTCAAGTCGCAATGATTCGCCAGAAATCCACTTATCCGTTGCAGCCGCCGCGTGAACGCGGCACGTGGCGCGCGTTCGCGCTCGCGGCGCTGATGCACGTGCTGCTCGGATTTTTTCTGTATCACGGCATCCATTGGCAGAACAGCACACCGGCGGGCGCCGAAGCCGAACTGTGGACCGCGGTGCCCGACCTGTCGACGCCGCGCCCGGCCCCGCCGCCCGCCCCCGTCGCGCCGGCGCCGCCGGTGCAGGACGAGCAGGCCGACATCGCGCTGCAGGAGAAGAAACGCAAGCAGGAAGAGGCTGCACGCGAAGCGCAACTCGCCGAGCAACAGCGCCAGCAGTTGCAGGCCCAGCAGGAAGCCGACGCGAAACGCCAGCAGCAGCTCGCCGCACAGCAGGCCGAGATGGCCGCGGCCCTGAAGAAGCAACAACAGTTGCAACAGCAACAGCAGGCGCAAAAGCTCAAACAGCAGCAGCTGGCCGAGCAGCAGAAGCAGGACCAGTTGAAGAAGCAGCAGGAACAGCAGCAGGCGCAGGCCGACGCGCAGCAGAAAGCGGAAGCGGATAAAGCCGCGAAGGCGAAGGCGGCCGCGCAGGCGGAGGCCGCGAAGAAGCTCGATCAGGAGCGCCGGCAACGGCTCGCGGCGCTGCAGGGCATGGCCGGCGGTGAAGGATCGACCGGCAACGGCCTCGCGAAGAGCGGCACCGGCAGCGGCGCGGGCGGCACGGCCACCTCGCCGGGCTATGCGGAGAAGGTGCAGCGGCGGGTGCGGCCGAATATCGTCTGGGCCGGCGACACGCAAGGGCTGGAAACGGTCGTGTCGGTGCGCTGCGCGCCGACCGGCACGCTGCTGTCGGCGACCGTCACGCGCGGCAGCGGCAATTCGCAGTGGGACGATGCGGCGTTGCGCGCGGTCCAGCGTTCGGATCCGATGCCGCAAGATACAAATGGCAAGACGCCGGCGAGTTTTACCATTACGCTGCGTCCGGCGGGTTAGTCGAGGGTTGAGCGGCAGAGCAGCGAGCCACGCGGCGCAGATGCTCCAGCGGCTACGCCCTTAAGGCATGCTGAAAGCCGCAAGGCAGGTCCGGCGCCGCCGCCGGACATTCGGGAACGATTTCTGCACGCTTGTGTCTGTTTGCAGTTGTGAAGGTTTTGTACTTTGGGGAATCGATAAAGCATGACTTTGATGACGAAGCTTGGCCTGCGAACACTGGTGGCGTCCTGCCTGATTGCGGCAGGCGGTGCCGCCCATGCACAGCTGAACGTCCTCGTGACGGGCGTCGGGTCCACGCAGTTTCCAATCGCGACCGCTAATTTTGCCAACGAAGCCAGTTCCCCCCAGCAGATCAGCACGATCGTGCGGCAGGATCTGCAACGCAGCGGCAAGTTCACGAACGTCGACGCCGGCGCCACGCCGGTCTCCGAAAGCGACACGGTCGATCTCGGCAGCTGGAAGGCCAAGGGCGCCGATGCGTTCGTCGCCGGCAGCGTGACGAAACGCCCGGACGGCCAGTATGAAGTGCGCTTCAAGCTGTACGACACCGTCAAGCAGGAGAACCTCGGCGGCCTCGTACTGGTGAGCCCGGAAAGCGGACTGCGGATGAGCGCGCACAAGGTGGCCGACTACATCTACGCGAAGCTGATGGGCACGCGCGGCGTGTTCGCGACGCGCCTGTCGTACGTGATCAAGGTCGGCAACCGCTATCAGCTGCAAATCTCCGACTCCGACGGCCAGGATGCGCACATCGCGCTGTCGAGCCCCGAGCCGATCATCTCGCCGGCATGGTCGCCGGACGGCACCAAGGTCGCGTACGTGTCGTTCGAGAAGAAGAAGCCGATCGTCTATATCCATGACCTGCCGACCGGCCGCCGCATCGTCGTGTCCGATCAGAAAGGCAATAACAGTGCGCCGGCGTGGTCGCCGGACGGCCGCACGCTCGCGGTCGCCCTTTCGCGCACCGGCAACACGCAGATTTTCGCGGTGAATGCGGACGGCTCCGGCCTGCGGCGCCTCACGCAGGGCAGCTCGATCGATACCGAGCCGGATTTCTCGCCGGACGGCCAGTCGATCTATTTCACGAGCGACCGCGGCGGTCAGCCGCAAATCTATAAAATGCCGGCCGCGGGCGAAAGCGCGGGCGCCGCGCAGCGCGTGACGTTTACCGGCAGCTATAACACGAGCCCCCGCATCAGCCCGGACGGCAAGCAACTCGCGTATATTTCGCGCACCGGCGGCGGTTTCAAGCTGTATGTCCAGGATCTGCAGTCGGGCGTCGCGACGGCGCTCACCGACACCACACACGACGAATCGCCGAGCTTCGCGGCGAATGGTCAGTACATCCTTTACGCCACTCAGGTGAACGGCCGTGGCGTGTTGGCTGCAGTATCGACCGACGGTCGGACGCGGCAGGTCCTGTCCGTTCAGGGTGGCAGCGTGCGCGAGCCGTCCTGGGGCCCGTTTATGCAATGACACACAAGGAGAGTAAAACATGAAGTCGAAACTGCGTCTCACATTGGCCGCGCTGACGGTCGTCGGCGTTCTGGCGGCATGCACGTCGACGCCGAAAAACCAGGCTACGACGTCGACGGGCAACGTCGGCGCACAGCCGAACCCGAATGCGGTCGCGCGCGTGGACGTCGATCCGCTGAACGATCCGAACAGCCCGCTCGCGAAGCGCAGCGTGTACTTCGATTTCGACAGCTACTCGGTGAAGGATGAGTATCAAGGCCTGCTGCAACAACACGCGCAGTACCTGAAGACGCACCCGCAGCGTCACGTGCTGATCCAGGGCAACACCGACGAGCGCGGCACGAGCGAGTACAACCTCGCGCTCGGCCAGAAGCGTGCGGAAGCGGTGCGTCGCGCAATGTCGCTGATGGGCGTGTCCGACTCGCAGATGGAAGCCGTGAGCCTCGGCAAGGAAAAGCCGCTCGCGACCGGTCATGACGAAGCATCGTGGGCGCAAAACCGCCGCGCCGACCTCGTCTACCAACAGTAACGGGTACCGCGCCGTATGACACAACGTTTCTCCCGGCTGCGGCTCGCCGCAGCGACGTGTGCCGCAGGCGTGGCTTTGACGGCCATGCCGGCGCATGCGGGCCTGTTCGATGACGACCAGGCCCGCCAGGCGATCCTCGACCTGCGCACGAAGACCGACAACCTGACCAATCAGCTGTCGGCTGCGCAACGCACGATCCTCGATCAGTCGAACCGTCTCGACCAGCTGAACCAGCAGGTCGCGACGCTGCGCGGCCAGAACGAAGATCTGACGAACCAGTTGACCACCTTGCAGAAGCAGCAGAAGGACTACTACACCGATCTCGACGGCCGGTTGAAGAAGTTCGAGCCGCAGCAGCAAACGGTCGACGGCGTGCAGGGCACCGTGGAGCCGGGCGAGACGGATTCGTTCAACGCGGCCTCGCAGCAGTTTCGCAACGGCGACTTCAAGGGTGCCGCCGCGTCGTTTCGCAGCTTCATCTCGAAGTATCCGCAAAGCCCGTATCAGCCGACCGCGCAGTACTGGCTCGGCAATGCGTTGTACGCGCTGCGCGACTACAAGGGGTCGACTGCGACGTGGCAAGGGGTGGTGAAAAACTACCCGCAGCATCCGCGCGCACCCGAAGCCTTGCTCGCCATTGCGAACAATCAGCTCGAGCAGGGCCAGAAGGCCGCCGCGAAGAAAACGCTCGAGCAGATCGTCGCGCAATACGGTGGCTCGGACGTTGCACAGTCCGCGCAAAGCAAGCTTTCGCAGATCAAGTAGCGGGGGGCGGCCTCGGGTCGAGCCTCGAGTCGGCCTGACTGGCTGCCGTCGCGAACGGCCGTCACGCCCGGTCCTCGTTTGCCCGGGTTTCATGCTGCGCCGTCTTGACAGTGACGCAGCATAATCGCTATAATCTCGCTTCTCTTTTTGGGTCGTTAGCTCAGCTGGTAGAGCAGCGGACTTTTAATCCGTTGGTCACAGGTTCGAATCCCGTACGGCCTACCAATAGTTTCAAGCGTTTCAAGCGGTTTCAAGCAAGAAGAAGCGTTTCAGGCAAAAAGCCCGGTCATCATTGGCCGGGCTTTTTGTTTTGCGATCATCCGCCCGTCCGCACGCTCTTGGGTCCGCGAGTTTTATCGCATCCTGCAAGACCTTGTCGATTCGGCAACGCGTGGTGCGCGAACACGATCCGGATGCGGCGGCGTGATGTGCCGGACGGCAAGGACCGCGAGAATAGATCGTTCACCTGAATGCGGCGCCGCGCGAAGCACGCGCACGCACCGCTAAGTCTCATCCGCCTGCTGCTCGTCAAGCATGCGCAACGCGGCCTTCTCCGCGTTCTGCACATGCACACGCGCTGCCTGTTGCGCGGCTTCAGCGTCGCGCGCCTTGAGCGCCTTGTAGAGTTTGTCGATCTCGCGCAAGCTTGCCGGCAGCCGGTCCGGATGCATCAGCGACGTCGCGCGCAACAGATTGACCCGCGACACCAGGCTCGTCAGAATTTCTTTGATCAACGAATTGCCGCAATTGTCGAGCAGCACGTCATAGAGCGCGGCCTTCGCGCGCAGCACGCCGGCCTCGTTGCGCGCGGTGGCTTCCGCGCGCAGTTCCTTCGCGACCTCGCCGAAGCGCGCGAGCGCGCGGTCATCGGCGAGCCGCGCAAACTCGTGCGCGGCAAAGCCTTCGAGCAGCGCACGCAGCGCATAGAGCTCGGCGGCTTCGTGCTTCGACATCACCGCGACCACTGGCCCCTTGTGCGGCACGCTGCGCACGAGCTTCTCCGCTTCAAGCTTGCGCAACGCCTCGCGCACCGACGTGCGGCTGACGCCGAGCGTCGCGCACAATTCGCGTTCAACGAGACGCGCGCCCGGCGCGAAACGCCCCGTCATGATCGCCTGCCGCAGCACATTTTCGACCTGATGGCGCAGCGTTTCTGGTCGAATCACTCCAATCTCTGCTGACATCGTGTACCCCGTCCGTCGTATGCCTGTCCGACCATAGAATCCGTTGCACATCATACTGGATGCGCAACCGCCGACGGCCAGTTCAAACCCGGTAGGGTAAGCGCGCGGCCGCTGCGCGTGAACGTCACCAACCCGCAAGCGACGCGGCGGGCGTCGGCGCGCAGCGCACCCATGCGCCGCGAACGCCGCTCACGCATAACGGGTACGCTGCAGTCAGCGTCTTTTGTACGAGTCTCCGGTTTTGTTGTTCGAAACCATCGCGCGAGAGGTGACGCGCGCTGCAGCGGACATCGCGGTTACAGGGCAACTCATGCGCGAAAATCCGCTGTGGCCGTCGCGCGCAGCGCCGTGGCCCAGCGTCTATGACGACTGCGCTTGCGCCTCATACGCGCTGATCGCTTCGCTCGCGACGCGGAACGCCGCGAGCGCGAGCGGCGCGCCGCAATAGACCGCGGCCTGCATCAATATCGACCGGATCTCCTCCTTCGTCACGCCGTTTTTCAACGCGCCTTTCACGTGCACCGACAGTTCATGGTGCTGGCTCATCGCGGTCAGCATCGCGAGATTGAGCATGCTGCGCGTCTTGAACGGCAGCGTCGGGTCGCCCCATATCTCGCCCCAGCAATACTCGGTGACGAGCTTTTGCATCGGGCGATTGAAGTCGTCAGCGTTCGCCCACGATTTTTCGACATGACTCGCGCCGAGCACTGCCTTGCGGTTCGCAAAGCCTTTGTCAAACTCGTCGTTGTTTCCCATCTTCGTTTTCCTTGATTGATTGCGATCTCGCATGCGACATCATTCACATCTTCACATATCGTCTTACCGTCGGATTGTCCGACAATCTAATGCTACAAAATTTTTTTAGGGCATGCGCCTCTGCGTGCGCTTCGTGTGCCCGGTTTGCTGCGGGATGGGTTCGCTTCTATCGGTGACGCATCACGCTTCGCCGTAGCCGACCATTGCCTTCGTCTCCAGATACTCGCGCAAGCCCGCCTCGCCCCATTCGCGTCCGTTGCCCGAACGCTTGTAGCCGCCGAACGGCGCGCTGAAATCGGGCGTCGGATAGTTCAGGTGCACGCCGCCCGCGCGCAACGACCGGCCGACGGTCCGCGCGCGCTCGAGACTCGCCGATTGCACGTAAGCGGAAAGGCCGTACACGCTGCCGTTCGCGATCTCGATCGCCTCTTCGTCGCTGTCGTAGGGGATCATCGACAGCACCGGCCCGAAAATTTCCTCGCGCGCGATCGTCATGTCGGGCGCCACGTCGGCGAATACCGTCGGCTTCACGAACCAGCCTTTCGACAGGCCTTCAGGCAAGCCGGTGCCGCCGGCCACCAGCCGCGCGCCTTCGTCGATGCCCGCCTGAATCAGCGACTGCACGCGCACAAACTGGTTGCGATTCACGACCGGCCCCAGTTGCGTCGTCACCTTGTCGGTCGCACCGACCCGGAACGCCTGCGCGGCACGGGCCGCGATCTGCGCGGCTTCATCCATCATGCGGCGCGGCACCAGCATGCGCGTCGGGCTCGAACACGATTGCCCGGAGTTCACAAAGCACGCGTTCACGCCGCGCGTCACCGCGTCGTTCAGGTTCACATCGTCGAGCAGGATGTTCGCCGACTTGCCGCCGAGTTCCTGCGCGACGCGCTTCACGGAGTCGGCCGCCATCTTCGCGACCTGGATGCCGGCACGCGTCGATCCGGTAAACGACACCATGTCGATATCCGGATGCGATGCGATCGCCGACCCCACGCTCGGCCCGTCGCCGTTGACGAGATTGAACACACCGGGCGGCACGCCCGCTTCGTCGAGCACTTCCGCGAACAGCAGCGCGCTCAACGCCGAATATTCGCTGGGCTTGAGCACCATCGTGCAACCCGCCGCGAGCGCCGGAGCGATCTTCACGACAATCTGGTTGATCGGCCAGTTCCACGGCGTGATCAGCCCGCATACGCCGATCGCTTCATGCCGCAGCCGCGTCGTGCCGCGTTGCGTTTCGAACGCGAAGTAATCGAGCACATCGATCAGCGCATTCAGATGCGACGGCCCGCGCGCAGCCTGACTGTTGCGCGCCAAAGCAATCGGCGCACCCATTTCCGCGCGCATCGCTTCCGCGAACT
Source organism: Paraburkholderia solisilvae (assembly GCF_902859875.1). GTDB lineage: Bacteria > Pseudomonadota > Gammaproteobacteria > Burkholderiales > Burkholderiaceae > Paraburkholderia > Paraburkholderia solisilvae. Next base: position 9,900 of record NZ_CADIKF010000082.1, read on the forward strand.
CGTCAATGCGACGCTCGTAAACCTGCACGATGCGCTTTAACAGCGCGACGCGATCGGCGACGGTGCTGGTCGAATACGAGTGAAACGCGCGGCGCGCGGCCGCGACCGCCCGGTCGACGTCGGCCGCATTGCCGAGTGCAAGCTGATCGAAACGCACCTCGGTTGCCGGATCGATCAGATCGAACCAGACCGGCGCAAGCGGCGCGACCCATTTTCCATCGATATAAAACTGTCCAACGCGAGACATTCCAGGCTCCAGAGTGAGAAATCGCCGGCTGTGGTCGCTCGCAAGCCTGCGAGTCCACGGCGTGCCAGCCAGCCGGGCCGCGGCGCGACCGGCTAGCGGACGGCGCTTCGTGCGGTTACCGAAGCGCCGAGAAAGCGGTCGGCGTCAGAAAGTGGTTCTCGATGCGCTCGACGATCGGCTTTTCCGCCTCGGTCGCGGCGCGCTTCGTGATCCACTCCTGATCCGACTGAAACGCATTCCATTTGGTTTCGCGCTCCGCAAGGCTTTCCCACTGGATCATATAGGTGAGCGCATGGTTGCTCGGACCGACCAGCGTGGTCCAGAAACCGATCTGCTTGATCCCATACTTTTCAAAGAAGCCCAGCGTGATGTTTACAAAACGGTCTTGCAGCGCCGGCAGGCGGCCCGGCGCGCAGTGATAGATACGCATCTCGACGATCATTAAAAGTTCTCCGTATGGGTGTGATGGAAAAATGCGAAGTCGATGCCGCGTGCACGAAGCGGCGCATTTTTATCGGGACGTCTCGCGACGGTCCCAATGGACTCGTCGCGATGAGTCATCGCGGTATCGCGGTTGCGCCCGGCCGCCACCTGAACGGCCTCGACGCGCGCGATGGACATCGGCAGCGCCGCATGCATCGCTGCATCCCCGGCAGTATCAAGCCTCCACGCGGTATCGGGCAACCGTTGCAACGCGACTTGGGACTTGCGATGCGTGGCGAGTTCTGTCAGCAACGTGTCGGGGTCCGTGTCCGGGCGGCAGCGCTGCGCCGGTCAGCGCGTTCCTTTCAGCAAGCGCGCCGTTACCCCACGATGCCGAAGCCGCGCCGGTCGAGAGCGCCGGTCATTGTCGAATGACTATATTACCGTCATACAATCCTTCGCGCTGGTGATCCGCTGGTCATCGACCGCACCGTTCTGCCGGTCGCGTACAGCGTGCGCCCGTCATTTGCGTTTTCCGACCCCACTCCTGACAATGCCGCTCACGGCACCGAGCGGGGGGACACCGAATGGAATTGCGTCAGTTGCGATATTTCGTCAGCGTCGTCGAGCACGGCAGCATGGGCAAGGCAGCGCTCGAGCTGGGTGTCGTCACATCCGCGCTGAGCCAGCAGATCAGCCGCCTCGAAAGCGAGCTGGCCACGCGTCTGTTGCAGCGCACGTCCGGCGGCGTCGTGCCGACCGATGCGGGGCTTGCGTTCTGGCGCCAGGCGCAGCTCGCGCTACGGCATGTCGACGACGCCGCGCTCGCCGCACGGCAGGCGCGCCTGTCGGGCCACGTCACGGTCGGCCTTGCACCGAGCACGAGCGGCGTGCTCGGCCTCGCATTCATGCGCGCGATGCGCGAACGCTACCCCGACGTGCGGCTGCGCATGGTCGAAACACTGTCCGGCTACCTCGCGTCGATGCTCGGCGCGCGGCAAATCGACCTTGCAATGCTCTTTCACGAAGAACCCGCGCAGCGCTGGAGCGTGATGCCGCTGCTGGACGAGCGGCTGTTTCTGATCGGCGTACGCGATCTGCCCGGCATGCCCACAACGAAACACGTGCGTCTCGCCAAGCTGGGCACGCTGCCGTTGATCCTGCCGAGCGGCTCGCACGGTTTGCGGACATCGCTTGCCGCGTCGTTCAAGCGTGCGAAATACGAGCCGCGCATCGTCGCCGAGGTCGACGGACTGGCGATGCTGATGGACGCGGTGCGCGGCGGCCTCGGCGCGACGATCCAGCCGGGCGCGGCACTCGCGCGCGCGGAGAACGCGGCGCTCGCGAGCGTGCAGATTTCGGACCCCGACGCGGTGCGGCCGAATCTGCTCGTGAGTGTTTCCGACGATGAGCTGTCGCCCGCGGGACTCGCCGCGCGCGTGGTGCTTGCCGATACGGCGCGTGAGCTGGTGAGTCAGGGCCGCTGGCTGGGCGCGCGGCTGCGTTAGCGGCGCCGTGCTGTCACGGCGGGTTCGACCGGTGAGCGAGACTGGCGGTCTTCATCGGCCGTGATGGTCTTCACGAAATGTGAAGACCCGTTGCGCGTCGCCCGGTTGCGGCAATGCGCGCGGCCCACTACATTGCGCGCTATAAGGAGACTCCCCACCATGGTCGACGTATTAGTCATCGGGGGCGGCAATGCCGCGCTATGCGCCGCGCTGATGGCGCGTGAAGCAGGCGCATCGGTGTTGCTCCTCGAGTCCGCCCCGCGCGAATGGCGCGGCGGCAATTCCCAGCACACCCGCAATCTGCGCTGTATGCATGACGCGCCGCAAGACGTGCTCGTCGACGCGTACCCGGAAGAAGAGTACTGGCAGGACCTGCTGAAGGTGACCGGCGGCATCACGAACGAACCGCTCGCGCGTCTGGCGATTCGCGCGTCGTCGACCTGCCGTCCGTGGATGCAGAAGCACGGCGTGCGCTTCCAGCCGCCGCTCTCCGGCGCGTTGCACGTCGCACGCACGAATGCGTTTTTCATGGGCGGCGGCAAGGCGCTCGTCAACGCGTACTACCGCAGCGCCGAAACGCTCGGCGTGCAGATCCGCTACGAGACGCCCGTCGATGCCATCGAACTCGACAACGGCCGCTTCGTTGCCGCGCACAGCGGCAACCAGCGCTTCGAGGCGCGCACGTGCGTGCTTGCCGCAGGCGGCTTCGAATCGAATCGCGAGTGGCTGCGCGAAGCGTGGGGACAAAACGAGCGCGGCGAATGGCCGGCCGACAACTTCCTGATTCGCGGCACACGCTTCAACAAGGGCGTGCTGCTCAAATTCATGATCGATGCGGGCGCCGACCCGATCGGCGATCCGTCGCAATCGCATTGCGTGGCAATCGACGCGCGCGCCCCGCTGTATGACGGCGGCATCTGCACGCGCATCGACTGCGTATCGCTTGGCGTGGTGGTCAATCGCGACGCCGAGCGCTTCTACGACGAGGGCGAAGATTTCTGGCCGAAGCGCTATGCGATCTGGGGCCGGCTCGTTGCGCAGCAGCCCGGACAGATCGGCTATTCGATCATCGATTCCAAAGCAATCGGCCGCTTTATGCCGCCCGTGTTTCCAGGCACCCGCGCCGATACGCTACCGGACCTCGCGCGCGCGCTCGGCCTGCCGGTCGACGCATTCATGCGCACCGTCGACGCTTACAACGCGGCTTGCCAACCAGGCACATTCGATCACACGACACTCGACGACTGCCGCACCGAAGGCCTCGCGCCACCGAAGACACACTGGGCGCTGCCGCTCGATAAACCGCCGTTCTACGGTTACGCGCTGCGGCCCGGCATTACGTTCACGTATCTCGGGCTGAAGGTCAATGACCGCGCGCAGGTGCATTTCGGCGGCAAGCCAAGCGACAACCTGTTCGTTGCCGGCGAGATGATGGCCGGCAATGTGCTCGGCAAGGGCTACACCGCGGGCGTCGGCATGTCGATCGGCACCGCCTTCGGCCGCATCGCGGGTACGCAGGCCGCACGCGCCGCGCGCGGCGATACCGCAGACAGCGCAAACACACCGGCAGCCGATGCCGCAGGCGAATCGACTGGAGCTCATCGTGCAGAAGCTTGAAGCACTCGCGCGCGACGCGCAGCAGCTGGCGTCCGGCGGCAACGGCGCGCATGGGGCGAACGGCGCGCCATTGCAGCGCGCGATCCGCGTGCTGCCGCTGACTGAGAACGAAACCGAAGTCGCACGGCAAATGCAGATCTGCAACGCATGCCGCTATTGCGAAGGGTTTTGCGCGGTCTTTCCCGCCATGACACGCCGCCTCGAATTCGGCAAGGCCGACGTGAACTACCTCGCGAACCTGTGCCACAACTGCGGCGCGTGCTATCACGCGTGTCAGTACGCGCCGCCGCATGAGTTCGCGGTCAACGTGCCGCAAGCGATGGCGAAAGTGCGCGTCGAAACGTACGCCGAGTATGCGGTGCCGTCGTTCATGGGCGCGCTGTACCGACGCAACGGCCTGACGCTGTCGCTTGCGCTCGCGTTCGGTCTCGCGCTGTTCCTTGTGCTCGGCATCGCGCTGAAGGGGCCGCTCTTCGGCACGCCGCTCGCGGGCAATTTCTACGCGATCTTCCCGCACAACCTGCTTGCGCTGCTGTTCGGCGTGGTGTTTGTGCTCGCGGTCGTATCGCTTGGCATCGGGGTCGCGCGCTTCTGGAAAGATGCGTCGGCGGGCGCGGCTTCCGGCGCGGCAGCGAGCGGCGCCATTCCGGAAGCCACCCGAAACGCGCTGACGCTGAAGTATCTCGACGGCGGTCATGGCGACGGTTGCAACGAGGCGGACGACCGCTTCACGCTGATCCGGCGCCGCTTTCACCACTTCACGTTCTACGGCTTTATGCTGTGCTTCGCATCGACCGTAGTGGCAACCTTTTATCACTATTTCCTCGACCTGCACGCGCCGTATCCGTTCGCGAGCGTCCCGGTGCTGCTCGGCACACTCGGCGGCATCGGCCTGCTGATCGGCCCGGCGGGCCTGCTCTGGCTGAATATCCGGCGCGACCCGGCGCGCGGCGACGCCGCGCAAAAACCGATGGACCGCGGCTTTATCGCCCTGCTGCTGCTCACCAGCGCGACGGGCCTCGCGCTCCTCGCATGGCGCGATAGCGCGGCGCTCGCGTGGCTGCTCGCGGTGCACCTGGGCGTCGTGCTCGCGCTCTTCGCGACGCTGCCGTACGGCAAGTTCGCACACGGCATCTACCGGTGTGCGGCACTCCTCAAGTCATCGATCGAAAAAAGACAGGCGAATAGTTTGAAGCTCGGTTCGGAATGAGTTAGCGTACGGGGCGCATTCGCTCGCGATGCCGAACCTTTCGATATGAAAGGAAGTGAAAGCGACATAGGTTCAAACTACGCAAGACGGAAACACATGGAGACAAACATCGTGTCCTCGACCACCACGCCCCTCGCGGCGCAGCCAGCCCGGTCGAAAGCGGGCGCCGTGCTGCGGGTCACCAGCGGCAATTTTCTCGAGCAGTTCGACTTTTTTCTGTTCGGCTTCTACGCAACCTATATTTCGAAGGTTTTCTTCCCGACCGGCAGCGAATTCGCGTCGCTGATGCTGACCTTCGCGGTATTCGGCGCCGGCTTCCTGATGCGCCCGCTCGGCGCGATCTTTCTCGGCGCATACATCGACGAAGTGGGCCGCCGCAAAGGCCTGATCGTCACGCTGACGCTGATGGCGAGCGGCACGATCCTGATCGCGTGCGTGCCGGGCTACGAAACCATCGGCTTGGTCGCGCCGGTGCTCGTGCTGGTCGGCCGTTTGCTGCAAGGCTTTTCGGCAGGGGCGGAACTGGGCGGCGTGTCGGTCTACCTCGCTGAAATGGCCACGCCGGGCAACAAGGGCTTCTATACGAGCTGGCAGTCGGCGAGCCAGCAGGTGGCGATCGTCGTCGCCGCGCTGCTCGGCTACGCGCTGAACAAGTGGATGTCCGCCGACGCGCTGCACGCATGGGGCTGGCGCATTCCGTTCTTTATCGGCTGCATGATCGTGCCGTTTCTGTTCCTGCTGCGCCGCTCATTGCAGGAAACCGAAGCGTTCAAGGCGCGCACGCACCACCCGCGCGCACGCGAGGTGTTCCGCGCGATGCTCGCGAACTGGAGAACGGTAATCGCCGGCATGCTGCTCACCGCGATGACCACCACCACGTTCTATCTGATCACCGTCTATACGCCGACCTTCGGCAAGTCGGTGCTGAAGCTGTCGACCTCGGACAGCCTGATCGTCACGCTGTGCGTCGGTATCGGCAACTTCATCTGGCTGCCGATCGGCGGCGCGCTGTCGGACCGCATCGGCCGCAAGCCGTTGCTGATCGCGATCTCGGTACTGGCGATCTTCACCGCGTATCCGGCGCTGTCGTGGCTCGCCTCGGCGCCGAGCTTCGGCCGCATGTTTATCGTGCTGATGTGGTTCTCGTTCTTCTTCGGCGTGTATAACGGCGCGATGGTCGCCGCGCTCACCGAAGTGATGCCGGTCGAAGTGCGCGTCGCCGGCTTCTCGCTGGCGTTCAGTCTCGCGACCGCGCTGTTCGGCGGCTTCACGCCGGCGGTGTCGACGTATCTGATCGAGGTGCTGCACGACAAGGCCGCGCCCGGCTACTGGCTGAGCTTTGCGGCCGTGTGCGGGCTGGTCGCGACGCTCGTGCTGTATCGCCGCGGCGGCGCGGCTGAGCGGCAAAGAGACGCGATCTGACGCGCAGCGTCGCGGGCTGAAAGGCGCATCGGCTAACATCGGTCTCGCCTCCAGACGCCCCCCTCTTCTGGCCACCACGCGACGCGCGCCGTCACGTACGCTGCTGTGCGTGCCACACGCTACGCGCCGCTTTCATGGATGCGCATCGTGACCGAACCGATACCCTTCGTGCCCGACCGTTTCAGGCACGCCGCCGCGCACTATCTGACAGGCCGCGCGGCCTACTCGTCGCGCCTGATCCGACGCGTCGCGCAGAGCATGGAACTCGACGGCACGCAGCGCCTGCTCGATATCGGCTGCGGGCCGGGGCAACTGTCGATCGCGTTCTCCACATGGATCGCCGACGGACTCGCGCTTGATCCGGAGCCCGAAATGCTGCGCATCGCGACGGAACTCGGCGCCGGCATCGCGCCGAATATCGCGTACCGCCAGGGCAGTTCGTACGACCTCTGCGCCGACATGGGAACGTTCCGGCTCGCGGTGATCGGCCGCGCGTTTCACTGGATGGACCGCGCCGATACGCTGCGGCGTCTCGATGCGCTGATCGAGCCGGGCGGCGCGCTCGCGCTGTTCGCAACGTCGCAGCCCGCAGGCGCGTCCGAGCCGTGGACGGCGGAATATCGAAACCTGCTCGATGAATATGCGCAGGCCGATCCGGTCCGCGCGCGCCGCAAGTCGGACGATTGGGTCGCCCACGAAACGGTGTTGATGCAATCGCCGTTCGCGTCGCTCGAGCGCGTGTCGATCATCGAGCGGCGCCGCGTGTCGGTCGACGCGCTGACGATGCGGCCGCAGTCGATGTCGAGTCTGTCGCGCGGCCAACTGGGCGACCGGCTCGACGAACTGATCAGCCGCGTGAAGGCGCTGCTCGACGCGCATGCGCGCGACGGCTGGCTCGATGAATGGGTCGAATCCAGCGCGGTGATTGCGCGGCGCCGCTGAAGGCCGCGGCGGCGCGGCCTGATCAGCGCCGGCGGCACGGCCGGCACTCGCCGGCTCGCCGCACGTTTCGTACACCCAGGCGGGCGCACCGCGCATGAGCTCATAACGAAAATAACCTTGCTGTGCGATGAAAAGCGCCGGTACGATCACGCCTTTTCACGCTTTCGCGCGTTTTTTGCGCGCCCGCCGCATGTCCACCTCCACCGCTCCTGAACTCGACGCCGCGCCGGCCCAATCGGTCACCCCCGCGCGCGCCCTGATCCGCTCGGCCGCGGATGTCTCTCGGCTCGTCAACGAAGGCGCCGCGGCCGGCAGCGACGCGCGCATCGTCGTCGCGATCGCGCTCGGCGGCGTGTTCCTCGATGCGTACGATCTCGGCGCGCTCGCGTTCGGCCTGAAAGACGTCGCGCGCGAATTCTCATTGACGCCGGCCGGCACCGGCTTCGTCGCGTCCGCGATCACCTTCGGCGCGATCGTCGGCGCGTGCCTCGGCGGTTTTCTCACGGACCGTATCGGCCGTTATCGCGTGTTTATGGCCGATATGTTCTTCTTCGTCGTCGCCGCGCTTGCGTGCGCGTTCGCGCCGAACGCATGGGTGCTCGGCGGCGCGCGTTTCGTGATGGGCCTCGGCGTCGGCATCGACCTGCCGGTCGCGATGGCGTTTCTCGCCGAGTTTTCGCGGCTGCGCGGACGCGGCAACAAGGCGGCGCGCGTCGCGATGTGGTGCCCCGTCTGGTATGCGGCGATCAGCGTGTCATATCTGCTTGTGCTGGCGTTCTATGCGACGCTGCCCGCGAGCCATGCCGCGCTGCTGTGGCGGCTGATTCTCGGCTTCGGCGCCGTGCCGGCGTTGATCATCATCGCAATCCGCAGCCGGTATATCAGCGAGTCGCCGGTGTGGGCCGCGAATCAGGGCGACCTCGCCGGCGCCGCGCGCATCCTCAGTCGTTCGTACGGCGTCGACGCAAGCGTCGCGCCGGATGCGCCGCACGCCGCCGCCGCGCAGCGTGCGCCGCGACGCGCCGCGTGGTCGAACTACGGCGCGCTGCTGCGCGGCGTCTATCTGAAACGCACCGTGCTCGCGACAGTCATCGCGATTGCGTCGTCGTTCGCGTATAACGCGGTCGCATTCGGTCTGCCGGTGATCATCTCGAGCTTCCTCGCTCAGTCGATGCTGACGACGATCCTCGCATCGCTCGCGCTGAATCTCGCGTTTGCATTCGTCGGCGGCGTAATCGCGGTGCGCACGGTGCCGAAGACCGGCGCGTGGAAACCGACCGTGCTCGGCTACGCGTTCCAGCTCGCGGCGCTGATCGGCCTCGCGATGGTCGGCAAGCCGGCCGGCGGCACGCAGGTCGTGATCGCCGTTGCGCTGCTCGGCGCATTCCTGCTCGGCCAGGGCTTCGGTCCCGGCTCGCACAGCATGACGTTCGCGTCGCTCAGCTATCCGACTTCGCTGCGCGGCGTCGGTGTCGGCTTCAACCAGACGCTGATGCGCGCAAGCTCGACCGTCTCGCTGTTCCTGTTCCCGGTGCTCGCCGCCGCGCTCGGCACGCGCGTATTCTGGATCATCGCGGCCGCGCCGTTGTGCGGACTGATCGCGTTGCTCGCGATTCGCTGGGAACCGTCGGGCTACGACGTCGACGCGGAAGACTTCGCCGCTGCCGCAGCGAATACGACAACAGCGCCGCTGACGCACCACTGACCAGCTCGCGACTGAAGCTTCAACAAGTCTCAAACAACTAAGGCTCACCGGGCAACCGGTGAGCCTTTTTTGCACGCCGAAGCATGCTCAGCGTGATACCCAGACATCGCTATTTATTGAGAGAGAAAGACATGCAATGATCGCGCGCCGCTTCGCGACGCTGTGCTGCAACGCCTTTGCAACACACGCGCGAAGCCCACGATCTCGCACTTTGCTCCCGATACCGATGTTCGAATTCCTGTTGGGCCTGCTATCGAATCTGGCGTTGCTCACGGCCGTGCTAACCGTTTGTTGCGTCTTCAACTGGTTGTGGCCGGACGCACCGCTCGACGGTGTGCGCCTCTTCACGTGGGTCGCCGTCTGCGCGCTCGTCTTCGATGCCACGCTGACGTTCCTCGTGTTCGCCGATGCGCAACGGCGCTATGGTCAGTTCAGCACGACCGGCGCGTTCGCCGAACGGGCGTGCGCGTATGGGCTCGCCGCGCTCGCGAGCCATGGGTTCGCGCGATGGCGTGCACGCCGGCGCGTGGCGCACACGGCAACGCTCGCGGCCGCAGCGACCGGTGCGCCGCGGTAGCTCGACCGTCGCGACATCCGGCGCGATACGCGACGCCGGGTCCTTCAACCGCGGTAGCGCGTCTTTCGCATGCTTTCAAGCGTCGCGCATGCACGCCGCTCGCAGTACCGGCGCCATGCGGGAATACGGCTTGCTAACGCGCACGCGGTCGGCTATAACTTCCGAAGACTGCGGGCAACCGGGCAGAATGGCCAACACGCTCGATTGCCCTCCCGTCAGCGCTGTTCGCGATAGCGCGATGCAATCCACGCAATTGGTCACGCAACAGCAGCCACGCAACTGGTCACACAATCGGCCAGCCAGACGGCCACCCAAGCGGTCACGCAACATCAGCCACGCAACACCGCGCATGCGCGGCATGCGCTGCAGTCGATCCAACTCCAACGAAGCACAACGCAACCGACTCGAGCGAGAAACATCGTGGATCTTGAAACCGTACGCACATTCCTGATGACCCGAGGCATCGACTTCGGCACCAAAGTACTCGCGGCCATCGTGCTGTGGATCATCGGCCGCTGGGTAATCGGACTCATCACACGCTTGCTGCGCGCGGTTCTCGAACGCAACGGCCGCATCGATCCGACGCTCGCGCATTACCTCGGCTCGATCCTCGGCGCGCTGTTGAATCTGCTGCTGATCCTCGCGATCTTGCAGGTGTTCGGCGTGCAGACCACGTCGTTCGCCGCGCTGCTCGCGGGCCTCGGTCTCGCGATCGGCACCGCATGGGGCGGCCTGCTCGCGCACTTCGCGGCCGGCATCTTCATGCAGGTGCTGCGCCCGTTCAAGGTCGGCGATTACGTGACGGCCGGCGGCGTCACCGGCACGGTCCGCGAGCTCGGGCTGTTCGGCACGACGATCGTCACGCCCGACAACGTGACGACGATCGTCGGCAACAACAAGATCTTCTCCGACACCATCTCGAACTTCACCGCGCTGCCGGTGCGCCGCGTCGAACTGACCGCGAAGATCGCCAACGGCGTCGATCCGGTCGATGCGACGAACCGGCTGCGCGCAGCGGTCGTGCGCATTCCGAATGTCGCCGAGAATCCGGCGCCGGATATCGAAGTGCTGTCGTTTACGCCGGAAGGACCGCTGCTGTGCGTGCGGCCTTACACGCATAACGATCACTACTGGCAGGTCTATTTCGATACGAATCGCGCGATTGTCGAGACCTTCAGGGAAGCCGGCTATCCGACGCCGGAAACGCCGTTCGTGCGGCGCACGGCGGCGTAGCGGCCGGCGCGAATCACGCGCGCGGCAAACTCAGGCCTGTTGGTAAAAAGGCATCGCGCCCGCCTCATCGTATTCCGCCATGAAAAAACCCCAAAGGTTGGCTTGACCTCCAACCTTTGGGGTTCAGTGCATTGGCGCGATGCCCTTCTTGTCAGATGCGCGGCGAACCGCGCGGCGCAGGCCCGTCAGACTGACAACGCGCTCACCGCATTCATTGTCCGCCGGGCTTGCGCGCGGAGGCCGCGGGCGCGCGACGACGCACCATCTTCCACAGCGCGCCCAGCGCGACCGGCACGACCGCCGCGGCGATGCCGACCAGCACGATCACGTTCAGATACTGGCGAATAAACGGAATGTTGCCGAAGAAGTAGCCGAGCAGCACAAGCAGCAACACCCAGAACAACGCGCCGGCGATATTGAATAGCTGGAAGCGCCGCACGGTCATTTGCGATGCGCCCGCGACGAACGGCGCGAAGGTGCGCACGACCGGAATGAAGCGCGCGAGCACGATGGTCTTGCCGCCGTGCTTCTCGTAGAAATTGTGCGTCTTGCGCAGCGCCTCGCGATCGAGGAAGCGTTCGAGCACCGGGATGTGCGATTCGAACACTTTCGCGCCGATCGCGCGGCCGATCAGATAGTTGACCGTGTTGCCGGCCACCGCCGCGACGACCAGCAACAGAATCAGCAAGCCGAGGTTCATCGCGCCGCTCGCGCAAAACGCGCCGCCGATAAACAGCAATGAATCGCCGGGCAGGAACGGCAGCACCACGAGACCCGTCTCGCAAAACACGATCAGGAAGAGCACCGCATACACCCACGCACCGTACTGGCGGATGAAGTCGCCGAGGAAAGCGTCGATATGCAGCACGAGGTTGACGAAATGCAGCAGCGTATCCAAAAAGACATCCTCTCAATAGCGAATCGAGATCGGGACCGGATGGCGCGTCGCAACCGGTTGTGGTCCAACGGAATGCGCCGGCGGACGCGGCATCAAGCGCACAGCGACATGCGCAGCCGCAATCGCGACGACGCGTAACACAAAACGACGAAACGCGCCCGTACCGGGAAACGCGACCGCGCCATGATACCGAAAGTGCCTGCTTCAATATTAAGAAATTATGCGGCGCCGACCGTGCGTGCGCGCTCGTTGCACGCGCGCGTCGCCCCGGCATCCGCGTGGCGCAAGGCGGCTCGCGCGCGAGCGGTAGCGGCGCCGCAGCGAACGCGCGCGGAACGGTTACGGGCATCGCGCGGCGAATCGCTATAATTCC
>NZ_CADIKF010000083.1 GCF_902859875.1 Paraburkholderia solisilvae
CAGGCGCCGAGGGCGCGCCGCCGGCGCGCGTGCCGGCCAGCGTGCTGCCGCTTTCTCGCTGGCGGCAACTCGCGCTGCCGCTCAGCATGCTCGGTGCGGCGGTCGGTGTCGCGTTGTTCTACTGGTTCGTGCTGCGGGCGATGTGAGCGCGATGTGAGCGGCCGGCCGGACGTTACTCTTACTCCTACTCTTCCTCTTCCGGGCCGGCCAGGATCTGCAGGTCGGGCAAGCCGTTCGGCGCGACATTCTTCAACAGGTCGAGGAAACTGCGGCCGATCAGCCCGCGCGCGCGTCGCATCAGGATCGGCACCGGGCTCGACGGTTCAGTGCGCTCGTAGTACTCGCAAATTTCATCGAGGCGCCGAATCACGTCGTCGTTTCCCTGGATCTTGCCGGAGTCCGCCCGCACCGCGGGGCTGCTGACAGCCGGCTTGCCGGCGTCGGCGGCAGGCGCTTGCGTGAACCCGGGAAAGCGCTTCGCCGCCTGGCTCTCGACGAACTTCTTCAATTCGCCGATATCGGCATGCAATTGGGTCAGGTCGGGACTCGCGGTGCCGAGCCGTTCGCTCAGCAGCGCGTCGATTGCGCGTATATGGCCGTGCGCGGTCGCGAGCGCCGCCGCCGTCGCGTGCAACTGCGCTTCCGGGCAGTCCATGCAGCAGGCTTCGAGCTCGACGAGGGTGATGAGCGGCGCGTCGGCGGCGGCTTGCGCGACGGGCAAGCCGCCGGTTGCGATGCGCAGGTCGCGCAGCGAAAAGCGGCCGATCCGCGGCGACTGCACGAATGGCGTAGCGCGGAAATAGCCGAGTACGCTTTGCGGATCGCCGAGCGGCATCAGCGCGTTGGCGCGCGCGGTGGGATCGTTGTCGTCATCGGTGTCCAGTTGCGGGTGGACGTCGTCCCAATAGCGTTCGAGCAGACCGTGCACGACCGCGAGGCCTGCGCACCAGCCCGCGAGACCCTGACGGCGCGTCCATGCGGCAAGCAGATGCATGGCGACGCGCAAGTCCTTGCTGCGCGCAAACAGCGCTTGCGCCGCGTGCGCGACCGCGTCCCAGTCGGGCTCTTGTGCAGCCTTGACGCTATCGCCGACCGAACGCTCGGCCGTCGGCGTCGCGATTCGCTCGAGTTCCGCGAAGTCCGGATCGTATTCGAGGTTGGGGCCGGCCGGTGAGGCATCGTCGATGGGGGCAAGCAATTGGCTGAGATCGGATGGCGTCATAGTGGCTCGGCAGGCGGTTGGGCGAAGCATGGAAGACAACAGCTTCCGCTCGCAAGTTATTCCCGCCATCACCGGACAACTTCCATCTGACTCGCGCCGCTCCGTCGGCGATTAACGCGAAGCCGCGCTGGAACCCGACCTCGCGCGATTCGCGTGCGGGCGCCGTTGGGTTCAGATCACCCCGGCGTTGCCCTTTCGATTGCCAACGCGTCATATGTGGCGCGCGGAACGACGGTCATTGCACGCCTGAGCATCAATGTGATGCACGCAAGTGCGTACCATCGGGTCGAGCGCGGCGGGCATCGTCGCGCCGGATGACGATGCCCGCCGCTGCCGCCGTTGCGTTATCAAAGACCGGTGGCGTCGTCCCCCGGACGTTGCGCGAGGTTGCCGGCGCCGGCGCGCGTATCGGCCCAGTAAGGGCTGCGGTTGTAGTACTCGTGAAGCCGCGTGCCCCACGTTGAATCGGCCATCGACGGCCAGTGGTCCTTGTCGAAGCCCGGATCGTCCTTGATGCGCTGCGCCGCAATGTCGACGCGGAAGCATTTCTCGGCGGTATCGAGCGTGAGTGCGGTCCACGGTATGGCGTGCAGCGTCGAACCCATGCCGAGGAAGCCGCCCTCGGACAGCACCGCGTACGCGATGCGGCCGCCGCGCACGTCGAGCATGATGTCGGAAATCTTGCCGACATGTTCTCCATCCGCGGAAATAACCTTGTCGCCGTCGAGCGTCGACGCGGACATCACGTCGGGGCCCGGGCCTTCGCCGACTCCACCACCTACGATTTGTGCGCCTGATCCGGATGCGCGTTGCGGGTCTAGTGTGCTCATCATGTCCTCCCAAGGAACGGTTAGCGGTATGTATCGCGCAATCGCTATACCCGCTGCGACGCTATTCAGGGAGCCATATCGTAGCCGTGGTGCGGGTTACTTGTGCGCGTTCTCGTGCGCGGCCGCCTGACGGGCGCGCGTATCACCATGCAGTGGCTGACGTGCGACGACGTCGGACGTTTTTTGCCGGTCGGCATCGCAATTGACCGGGTCGTGAAAGAGCGGATCGCAAACGGCCGGGTTGCGATTGACCGCGGCGCGTAGCGCGAGCACGCGATCCGGCACGCGCCGGCGCTCGTGCACGCACCACGGCATCCCGCCCAGCAACGCGAGGCTGTCGGCAAGCAGCGTCCGTTCATGCCGAAAGCAGCGGATCGCACGCGCGGTCGCGCGCCAGGCTTCGGCGAGCGGCAGTCTCTGCCAGGCGGTCCATGCGGCGTTGCGCGCCAGCACTCTTCGTTGCAGCGCCCGGTCGCGCACCGGGGAAGGACGGTGCGCGACCACCGCCGCCGGGCTGCGGACGATCGCGTACCCGGCGGATAGCACGTCGAGCGCGACCCGTTCCTCTTCGCCGCCGATAAAGAAGCGCGGTTCGTAGCCGCCTGTCTCGCGGAATACGGATGTTCGCATCACGCATGCGCCCGCCCGATACGTGACGAGGGACGGTCCCGGCAGGCCGGTTCCATCGAATCTGCTCTGCAGCATGACCTCGCCGTCCGGCGCGGTCACGTCCGTTGCGCCGGTTTCGATCCGCGCATTCAGAATGCCGATGTGCGGACAGGCGTCGAGCACGCGAACTGCCTGATCGAGCGAACCGGGTGTCCACTGCGTGTCGTCGTCGCAGAACGCGACGTATTCGGTTTGCACGCAGCCGACGGCCCAGTTGCGTGCCGCCGCGCCGAGATTCGCTTTGCACGGCACGAGCAGCACATCCGGAAACATCACGCCGACCAGCAGGGCGGTGCCATCCTCCGACGCATTGTCCGCGACGATGATGCGCGGACGTTCCGGCAGCGCGCGTAATCGCTTCAACGTATCGAGTAATCGGGCGATGCGGTTGTGCGTCAGGACGACGACAGAGATGCGCGGATTGAACATGATCTCGGGCCGGCGAAAGAGGTGTTTCGGTATCCGCGCGCGACTGATCGCTCGCGGTGGGACTCTACGTCGTTGCAAGCGCAATGCCTGCTCTTTGGCGCCGGTGTGTCAGGAAACGGAGTTCGTTGCGATTCGCGCGTGCTGGCTGGACTCGAAAGCACCGTGGCCGGTCGGGTACGCGGTAGTGGACCAGCAAGACGGAAGTTCTACTGATGCCGCCGGTGTGGAAGATTTAAAACTGCTGACGTTTCAGCCTCACGGTGCATTGAACCTGTTGGTACTGGTCTGCTCCGCAGCAGGAAAGGTCAGGGAATTAACCATACGGGCAAGCGTTTTAGAGCCATGGGACGTTATCTTTGACTTCCCCAAACTACCCAAGTAAGGAAATTTCAATGAAAGACCATGGATCTATTTTTTCCGACCCCGCAAACGCGGAATCGAAAAAAGAAGTTCTTGCAGAGGTGGCGAGGATGGAAGAGAGACGTACTGCGGCGATGAACAGGAACGACGTGTCAGCAATGAGCGAAATGATGCACGAATCGTTGAAATACACGCATTCGAGCGGTCACGTCGACAGCAAGAGTTCGTATGTGGGCAAATTGCGCGAGGGCGATCTCCGCTATGTATTGGTAGAGTCTCATAACGAAGCAATCGAGTTGCTTGAACCCGGTGTCGCAGTTGCCACGGGGAAGATGTCAGGCACCGTACGCATTGCGGGCGCAGAGAAACAAATTGCGGGCAACTATAAGATCAAATGGCGGAAGATCGAAGGGCATTGGTATATGGTCGAAGCAGCGAACGTTTCACTCCCCTCATAGCACGCTCACGCCGACTTACATGCGGTCCATTACCGAATTGGCGCACGACCGTTTTCCGGCGGAAAGCGATCATAGTTCGCTGGTCTGGAGTGGTGTCTAACAGCGGCTGGCCGCTCGACGCGTTTGCGTCGTGATCGCTTCGCCTGCCGATTGCCATCGCGCTTGCGCGCCGCGAAGTGATGCAGGCTGGAAAGGCCGCAGAAATGGCGGGACGTCAGCCTGGCTTCGCGCGGCCGATAGCGCCGATTTTCCGTAAGCTGCTCGAAACACCCGGCAATTTACCTTCGATTGTCCGTCCCAGCGCGGCGGCCCCGCTTCGGATGGTCCAGTGAGATCAGCACACTGGTCAGGATCTCATCTGATAACGCAGCATCGTCCACGGCCCTGGCAAGAATCAGCGCCCCGACCATTGCCGACCACCTGTGAATCGCGACGCGCCGCCGTTCCACTTTCGACCGCCCCGGTACAGCGCGGCTGAGTCGCTCGATCAGGCCGCCAAGCGCTGTACCGACGGCCTCGCGCACGCCGGGCGACAACCGGCTGGCCTCCGCCGCGAGCGCGGCGTACGAGCAGCCGCCGCCTGTATCGTCCCTATGCTCGGGCGTCAAATATTCCCGCGCGAATGCTTCGATCCCGTCATCCGGCACGAATCCCCTGGCCCCTGACTGAAGCATGGCATGCGCAAACACCTGCTCGATCAGATCTTCCTTTGAACTGAAATGATTGTAGAACGCGCCGTGCGTGAGACCCGCCGCGCGCGTGACGTCCGCGACGCCAACGGTCTGACATCCGGACTCGCGCATGAGGCGCGTTGCCGCGGCCAGCAGCCTTCGTCGGTTCTCGACAAGGCGATCTTGACTGATCTTCATTGCCCCTCAGTGCTTGACTGCAATAGTGATGGACATCATCATAGCGAACATAATAATGTTGGTCATCACTATTGCGCAACCAGAACGTTTCGTCCGCCCTTGGTGTGTGGAGGGCGGCAACGTTCGACAATCCACATCCATAGGTTCACGATGAAATTCAATGACACATCCGCACCTTTACCGCCGACGTCCGTCCCTGCTGTCTGGTGGTCACACATGGCGGACGACGCGACCCTCGAGGGTGCGGTCCTCAAACGCCCGGTGCAGGGCCGGGATAACATCGTCGGATTACTCAAACACGCGAAATCGTTATACGACTTTCAGGAATTTATTTATAAGGATTACATATCAAAGAATCTGTTCATGGAATCTTACCGGGCGACCGTCCGGGGAGTGCCGGTCGAGTGCGTGGTGCTCGTACACATGAACGACAACGGCGAAGCGGATTCACTGGTAATCAATCACTTCCCGATTGGCGCCGCTCTACTGTTCGGTCAGTTGATGTGGGAAAAGGTTGGCGACGAGTTTGGAAATCTATATCTGACTCCCGCGGAAACGCAGAGCCTGGAGGCGGTTATTCCCCGTCCGAAACCGGACAATGGTGATGATCGGAGAAAAAGTGGTCCGGCGTAACTTCCGACTCCAGCTCCTTACCTTCCGCATTCACTGATCGGGTGTCCTCGCGAACCGATCACCGGGTAATCGGGTTCGCGGCCTGAACGGCAGTTTCCTGGGCGGAGGCGAGATCTGAACGTCAGGACGACGTCGCGGACGAATGACGCTTCGTGGATAGTCGGAGTCCTATTCAATTAACATGAACCGCTTTCGATACAGTCCATCGGTTCAATCAACGGTCGAAAGAGATCGATGCGTCGGCTTCGAGAGGATTCCTCATCCGATCCAGATAGAAGAGACCGGTGACCAGAACGAGGACGCGGTGTGCCCATCATCGCTCGTCTACAAGCGCACCATCATGCTGGGTCGACATTCCGTCACTCTGCCTGGGCGGGTCGTTTGGCGGCGCAACGGCGGGCGCGCTCAGTCCGATCGCTTTTATCCGTTTGGCCACTTCCTCAGCGATCCTGGCCCCGGTCTGCCTGGCGTTGCCCTCCAGAGCGTGCGCTGCCAATACGTATTTCAAGGCGATCGAGTACACACTCATGCGGCCCACAGGTATGGTCCTGGCAACGTCGCCCAGAGTCGTGCTGCCCTTGGCGCTCGGTGACTTCGTGCCTTTGCCCGCTGTACCGTTGCCACCCGAACTCGCGGCATTCGTATCGGTATCGAATTGCAGCAAGGGGGCCGATTTGATATTGACGGCCAGGTCGTCGACGGTGACGGCAATCTGCATGTCCGTTTGGCCCTTGTTCCCAACCGCTCTCTGCAGCCGGTTTCCTTCATCCACCTGGCGGAAGGAACCGCGGACCACCCAGCCTTCCTGAGCCAAAGGCGCACCCGATGGGATGCGAAGCGCTTTCAAGCCAGCCTTGATCAATCCTTCGGCAATCGATTCTGCCGTCAGGTCGACCAGCTCGTGCGCCTCGTCCTGGGGTGTTTTAGTATCCTCGACAAGCTTCAGGCCGTGGCCTCGATGGGGATCGAGTTTGATTTTACTGGCATCGAGATCGAAATCCATGACATAGACGATAGTCGGCTTCGTTCTTACGTCGGCTGTGGTGTCGTGCACGACATCGACTTTGGTCTTATTCGTGCAGCTGACGAGGCAAACCGCGACGGTGACCGTCAGGATGTATTTTCGCTGGGTAGGCAGTAATAGAAGTTTTCTCACGGTTTGCGACCCAAAGATATCCGGTTGCGGGAGGCGCTCCGACCGCGCGTTCCACGACGCGACCTCGTCCGGATCTTTTACCCTTCCACATTTGCGCGCATGTGCCGAAGGTCACGGTCCCCCGATATGACGTCCGGCCCATGACCGGAAACGGCCTCTCTGGTAAAAGACATGGCTATGAGCCTCACCGTCTATTCACTCTTTCGCATGGCCGGACTGGTCACCTGCGTCGTTTCCGGGGCCTCGACCGTCGCGACGTTCTGGTTCCTGAGGAATGGAGCGGAAAATCTGGCGGAGATTTTTCCAGGCAACATGCTGATCGCCATCGCCGGCCCCCTTGATGCCAATACGCTGCGAGACACGATCGACGTCTGGTTTGCCGTTTCGGCGGTGAGTGTCGGATGTTTTGCCTGGATGTTTCGCTGGATCACGCGCCCGGGAAAGCGGCCGTCGCAGCGGGTCGCCGCCGCGCTGGTCGTGCAGGCCGTCCTCGGCCTTTTCATCAACAAGGATTTTCTGGTGCTGACCTCGATCGAACTGCCGTTCCTCTTCTCGGCCCGCATCGGCGCGATCTGGCTCGCCATCCAGGAAACGCTGTACTGCGTCGTCTCGCTCTCGTTGGCCGTCCACGCGGCGTCGGCCACGACCATCGCCAATGCGTCGGAGATCGTGCATCTGTCGTGGCTCGGCAGTATGTCAATCCAGACGTTCTCCACGCTGACCGCCGTCGCGTGGCACGCCTTTGCCTTCTGTGCCGGATTGCTGGCGGCCTCGGAACAGCGCGGACGGGCCAGATTGGCC
The DNA here is from genome assembly GCF_902859875.1 of Paraburkholderia solisilvae. Lineage (GTDB taxonomy): Bacteria > Pseudomonadota > Gammaproteobacteria > Burkholderiales > Burkholderiaceae > Paraburkholderia > Paraburkholderia solisilvae. Next base: position 7,428 of record NZ_CADIKF010000083.1, read on the forward strand.
AGCGCCCATGCCGAATTGCAGGCGACCCAGCAATTATTGGCCGAGGGTGTACGAACAGCCGAACGGCTGAACATCGCGCGCGATCTGCATGACACCATGGGTCATCACCTGATGGCCCTCAGCCTGCATCTCGAAATTGCTGCCCGCTCCGTGGCGGGCCAGGGCGAGCAGGCTGTCGCCGTGGCCAGGGCGGTATCCCGGCGCCTGACCGAGGAACTGCGCGAAGCGGTCGGCATGATGCGCAGGGTCCATCCGATCGAACTCAGAAGCGCCCTGGAAACCTTGTGCGCGGGTATCCCGGCGCCGCCGGTACGGCTGATCTACGGTGATACCGTCTGCATTCCCGATGTGACGCAGGCCTGCCTGATTTTCCGCAGCGTGCAGGAGGGCGTCAGCAATGCGGTGCGGCATGCCGCGGCCCGTGAAATCGTCGTGCAGGTCGACGCTGACAGGCAGGGGACGGTGGTGATCATCCAGGACGACGGCCGCGGCGGTGCCGGTCTCAAGCGAGGCAATGGCTTGACCGGCATGGGGGAGCGAGTGGCCCTGGAAGGCGGTCGTCTCGATATCGTGACCAGCCACGGCCAGGGAATGGCCTTGCGCCTTTGGCTTCCGTCGAACGGAGGTGGCAAGTGATCCGTCTCGTAGTGGTTGACGACCAGACACTGGTGCGCAGCGGCATCCGGCAATTGCTCGATACGGTGGCAGAGATAGACGTGGTGGCCGAAGCGGCGAGCGCAGAGGAAGCGCTCCGCGTGATCGGCGATGCCGGCCCGGATGTCGTGCTACTGGACGTGCGCATGCCGGGCGGGTCCGGTATCGAGGTTCTGAAGACTCTCAACGGGGCCGGCAGTCTGCCGCCCACCATCCTGCTGACCACCTTCGACGACGACGACGTCCTGCTGGACGGCCTTCGCCACGGCGCCAAGGGATTCCTCCTGAAGGACATCTCGCTTGACCGGCTGGTCGACGCCATCCGTCAGGTGGCGAGCGGTGGCAGTCTGGTGCGACCCGCGATCACGGAACGGGTGGCCGCCGGCGTGCGCGACATCGGTCTCGACTTCGAATGCCTTGGTCAGCCGGATCAGTTGACGCCGCGCGAGATCGAACTGCTGCGCCTGATGGCGGGTGGACTCAGCAACCGCGAGATCGCCGCGGCGTCAGGCACCGCCGAAGGCACGGTCAAAAACCAGGTGTCTAGCATCCTGTCGAAATTAGGCGTGCGCGACCGTGTCCGCGCCGTGCTGAAAGGTATCGAAGCGGGCTATATCTGAACCCGCCCCTCGCTTACGAATACCATTTTCCAGCCTTCCTTTCATGTGAAAGTCGCCAACGACGTGTGCTCCAGCAGCCTCCTGCTTCCGCGGCCGGCAATGTCGTCCTTGATGTTTCGATTGCCTCGACAGCCGAGCCGCCAATTCGCGGCTCCCGCTATCACATCGGCAAGCGGGATAAGCGCGCTTTGTCTGGACGACCTCGCGCGACCCGCGGCGGCGGGCCGACGCGCGCGCCACGCTATTGCCGGTCAGGCAATGCATACGCGATCACATAATCGCCAAGCCTGGTGCCGAACGAGCCGTGTCCACCCGCGGCGATCACGACATACTGCTTGCCGTTTATCGCATACGTCATCGGCGTAGCCTGGCCGCCTGCCGGCAGACGCGCGCGCCACAGCTCGCGGCCGGTATCCGTGCTGTACGCGCGCAGGTAATTGTCCGCGGTCGCGCCGATAAAGAACACGTGCCCCGCGGTCGTCATCGGACCGCCGAGCATCGGCATTCCCATGCGGAACCGCAGCGGCAGCGGCGAGCTGTCGCGCACGGTGCCGATGCGCTTCTTCCACACAATCTGATTCGTGCCCAGATCGAGCGCCGCCACATAACCCCATGCGGGCTCCTTGCACGGCAGCCCGAGCGGCGACAGGAACGGGTTGAGCGTCACGGCGTAAGGCGCGCCGTACTGAGGCTGGATGCCCGCTTCGGTGCCGGTGCCGCTTTGACCCGCAGCCGGCGGTTCGGCCGGATTGTGCGGACCGCGCGCAACGAGCCTCGACACGAAAGGCAGTGCGATCGGGTTCGCTATCGCAATGCGCCGGTCGGTATCGACCGCGATGCCGCCCCACTCGAACATGCCGAGATTGCCCGGGAACACGAGCGTGCCTTGCTCCGAAGGCGGCGTGAACGGGCCTTCGTAGCGCAGGCGATGGAACATCACGCGACACACCAGCTGGTCGTACATCGTCGCACCCCACATGTCCGCGTCCCGCAGATTTTGCGCGGGCCGGAAGGTCAGTTCCGAGAACGGCTGCGTCGCCGACAGCCGGTCGCCCGGCGCGGGCCCCTGCGGCACAGGCTGCTCGGGCGCGGGCACGATCGGCGTGCCGGTGCGGCGATCGAGCACGAACAGGTTGCCGGTCTTCGCCGGCGCGTAGATCGCGGGCACGACGTTGCCGTGCGCATCGGTGATGTCGGCGATGGTCGGTTGCGCGGGCAGGTCCATGTCCCACAGGTCGTGGTGCACGGTCTGATAGAACCATGCGAGCTTGCCGGTCGACGCATGCAGCGCGAGCAGGCCGCTTGCATAACGCTCCTGCTGCGGCGTGCGATTGCCGCCCCAGATATCCGGCGTGCTGACGCCCATCGGCAGATAGACGATATCGAGCTGCGCATCGTATGCGGCCGGCGCCCACGAGTTCGGCGAATTCGGCATGAAGCTGTGCTGATCGTCGGGTATTGCGTTCGGGTCGGCGGCGCCCGGATCGAATGCCCACACGAGCTTGCCGGTTTCGGCGTCGAAACCGCGGATCGCCCCCGACGGTTCCCGCACCGAATAGTTGTCGGTCACCGAGCCGGCGACGACGATCACCTTGTCGGTGACGACAGGCGGCGAGGTCGGTTCATATTGGCCCGCTGTCTTGACGGGCTCGAGGCGTTGCAGATCGAGGTCGCCGTTGTCGCCGAAACCGGCGCAACGCTGACCGGTCGCCGCGTCGAGTTCGAACAGGTGACCATTGTTTACCGGCAGGATCACGCGGCGCGCGCAAGCGGGCAGGGCGGCTTGCGCCTGCGCAGTGGCGGCCGCTTTTGCCGCCGCGGTCTCGTAGTACGACACGCCGCGGCAGGTTACGTGCTGAAAGCTCGGGTCGTCCTTGAGGCCGGGATCGAAGCGCCACTTCTCCTTGCCGCTTGCCGCGTCGAGCGCGAACAGCATCTGGTGCGGCGAACACAGATAAAGGGTGTCGCCGATCTTGATCGGCGTCACTTCGTCGGTGATTTCCACCGGGTCGTTCGGTCCTTTGTGATCGCCGGTTTCGAAGGTCCACGCGACTTGCAGGTTTTTCACGTTCTGCTCGTTGATCTGCGCAAGCGGCGAATAACGTGTGCCGCCCTGCGTGCGGCCGTAGGCGGGCCAGTCCGCGGCGCGCGGATCGGAGGCGGGCGTCGCGGGTGTTACGGATGTTGCTTGTGCGGAGAGCGTGCCGTCGATTTGCTGCGGGTCGTTGAACGACGCATAAACGAGCACCGCCGCGCTCGCGACGAGCCCGGCGACCAGCACGAGCGCGGCCGGCATCGCGGGCCCGGCGAACTGGCGATAGATAAACGGCAGCAGCAGCCAGATACCGAACACGACAAGTACGTCGACGCGCGGCGCCAACGCCCAGAAGTCGGAGCCGGCTTCGGCCACCGCCCAGATCAGTGTGCCGATCAGCAGCAACCCGTACAGCGCGAGCGCCCACCGGTTGCGACGGTGAATGAGCCACGCGACGATCAGCATCACGATGCCGGCCACGCAGTAATACGGCGAGCCGTGCAGCGAGATCAGCCAGATGCCGCCGATCAGCAGGTATACGCCGGAGAGGCCGGCGAAAAGAACGGTCAACCACTGCAGGATGCGCGTTGGGGGCATAGTCGACGCCATGGCTCGAAGTCTCTGTTGGGATTGTTTAGCCACGCACAGGTAGCATTTCGTGTGCCGAATGCTGTCGGACTTCGACCCGGGTCCGTGCCGAAGCCCAGCTTGCTCGCGAGAACCGCGTTGACGCTGATCGTATCGCGCAAGCAGGCGCGTTCGCGAGGATGCGCGATGTCCTCCAGCTTATGCCGCGCCGCGTATCGGGTTGTTATGAAAATGCACGACGTTCTTGCATCGTTACCGGTAGCGGTTGCAACTGCAACGACCCGCACGCGTTGCGGCGCGCCGCAGCACACCGCGGCGCGCGGCGCCGCACATGCCGCCAACTGTGCCGCAGCGCAGCGCGTTTCAGAAGTTGTGCATGATGCCGACATAGGCGCCGGTCTGCGACTCGCCCGGCATCGGGCTCGTACCCGGCTGCGCATCGCGCGGCGTGGCGAACACCGAGAAATTTGAATTCGCGGCATTGCGCACATAGGCAACCGTCGCATACAGAAACGTGCGCGTGCTGAAGTTGTAGGTCGTGCCGAGCGCATACAGCGTCGCGTGTCCGGCGGGGTCGTGGGTGGCATCGCCTTCGCCGTCGCGCACGTGAATATAAAAGCCCGCGGCGGTCACTGCCCAGCGTGCGTTCGCCTGCCAGGTGACGCCTAGCCAGAAATGGTCGGCGCTATCGGCGAGGCCCGCCGGAGTGTCGGGCGCGGCGTAATGCGTATACGTGCCTTGAAACTTGAACTGGTTCACGGTCACGTTGGCGCCGAGAAAGTATTCGCGCGAACTCACGAAGATGTTTTCCATCCGGCCATTCGAGTCGCGCAATTCATCGTAGATGCCGCGCAACGCGACGGCGGATGAATGCCACGTCAGCATGATGCCGTCCGAGCGGCCGAAATCGCCGGGCGGCCCGTTATTGAAGCCGCTCGCCTGGTTGCCGAACGCGTACTGGCCTTGTATGTCGAAGCCGGCGATGACCGGGCTGTGATACTCGATATTGTTGTTGCTTTGCTGCCAGTTGCGCCCGCGCACGAGCGATGCCGACGACACCGCCTGCTGCACGAACGGATCGTACGCCCACACGCCGTCGCTATCGATAAACAGGTTGCGGCCCGCCTGCAACTGGCCCAGTTTCGTGTCGCTAAGGCCGACATACGCACGGCGCGAGAAGAGCCGGCCGCCGCCGGTGGTGCCGTTCATGATCTGTATGGCCGTTTCGAGATCGAAGAGCGCCGTTCGGCCGCCGCCGAGGTCTTCGGTTCCTCGCATCCCGAGCATGCTGGTGCCCCAATCGCCGCCTTCCGCGCTCCAGCGCGTCGCATTCACGCTGGTCGGGGTGACGATATGGTTCAGGTATTCGATGCCGCCATCCACCCGTCCGTACATCTGAACACTCGATTGCGCGTGCGCTGGCCGGCATATCAGCAGGATCGCGATCGCAGCGCAACATGGCCATACGCTCGCCGGCCGGCGGTTATGCGCCGGATGTTGTGCGGGCGCGTACGCCGGCTTCCCGATTCGGCTGTCAGTCATGCTGGATCCTGGATCGTTGGCTATTCGTTGTTGCAACAGGAAACGTGTCGCGGTCGCGACGCAAGCTGCCTAACATTTCGCAGTATCCACTTTGTCAGCTTGGCGCGCCACTATGCGCAGTGACTAACGCAACGGTCAGTCTGGAATCCTGCTGATGCTCTTGTTTCGTCTACGGAAAAAGTGAACCGTCGGGTGCTCGCATCGCCGGGCGCGGTGGCGTGGAGGTAGGGTGAACCCGCAAGCGCAGGGCTGCCATGAGGCTGGACGAACCAGTCGTTTCACCACTACGCGGACTACGCGATGGTGATCTCACGCGGCGAGACCGTGATGCATATCATCGATGCGACCGATGTCGGCGCAGTCACGCTCACACCTCACGCGCGAGCGCAGCGTGACGGCACGCTGGTTTATCCGCAAGCGTGAGGCCGTGCGTCCCGCCGCCGGGCTCGCTCGCGCGGAGATCGAGGCCGGGCGAGTCGAACAACAACCGACGCGCAGCGGCGACGGCAGCGCAGGCTTCTGCGTTGTCGTCCGCACGGGTTTGCTCAGGTTCGTTGCTCATCGAAGTATCGGTTTTCTTAGCAGAGGTTCGTCGGGAAATCCGGCTTGCGCACGCGCATAGGACGTTTGGCGAATCGGTGCGCGTCGCCTCGCGCTTTGCCGGGCCGCTAGTAAGACGCATGCGTGCGCGGCGATGGCTGCCGGTCATGCACGCGCTCCGTCTTGCCCCGTTCCCGCACCCGCATGATGGTCTGTCGCGTGGTGTTGAATTCGCGCGCAATCGCGGAGAGCGATTCGCCGTTCGCCAGTCGTTTGCACACCAGTGCCTGCTCGTCGGGATCAATGCATGTGGCTTCTCGTCGATACGTCCGCCGTGCTCGCGATGGTTCGCGCGATGTGGCTGAACTGCCGCAGATGGCATACGGTTCGAAGCAGCTATGACGAGATGCTGGACGAACTCGAGCGCATTGCGCTCACGCATCTGCGGATGCTGGACGACGGCATCGACGCGCCCGAAGCGCTTGACCGCAAGTTCATGGAATTCGCCGGGCGGATCGACGCACGCATTCGCGAAGCTTTTCAGGCCGTGTCAGAAACTGACAGTTAAGACCCGAACCGGTGGGTGACAATTGCCCCATGTCGCGGCATCGATTTCGACCCGCCGCGTTGGGCAAGCGTCGACCGGCGTGACGTTTATGCGAAATGCCTGAAAGACCGCCGAATGAAATTCAGCATCGAAAGGTCAAGAAAGCGTGAGCCCCTCCGTTAACCCGTAACGTCGCCGCGACTTCCGACATTCCGTCATTGCATCGAAGCCCAAGAAATCGTCGCAGTCGTGATGTCGTCCGGCCGATACAGATTCTCTCCGTTGTCACTGCATCGAACCATACGAAATGCACGCTCCTTTGCGCGCGTCTAAAGAAAGTCAAATGCAAGGGCAGGCGTCCGCCACACAGCGCGGGGCGCCGGCCAGTATCGGGGTTTTCATGGATCAGTTCGTCCGTCTCAATCTGCTCGGATCCTCAGCGGTGCTGAGCGTGGTGAAGCGTCAAATCGAAAAGATCGCCGGCGTCGATGTGCCGGTGACGGTGCTGGGCGAGACCGGCACCGGCAAGGAACTCGCGGTGCGAGCGATTCACTATCTGAGCGCGCGGCGCGCGCAGCCGTTCGTGCCGGTGAACTGCGGCGCGTTGCCCGAGTCGCTGATCGAAAGCGAGTTATTCGGCCACGAGCGCGGTGCGTTTACCGACGCGAAATCGGAAAGCCGCGGGCTGATTGCGGAAGCCGCGAACGGCACGCTTTTTCTCGATGAAGTCGACGCGCTCGGCCTGAAAGCGCAAGCCGCGTTGCTACGCTTCCTGCAGGACGGCACCTACCGCCGCGTCGGCGGCTCGGCGACCCGGCACGCGGATGTGCGCGTGGTCGTCGCGACCAATGCGAATCTGCTCGAACTCACGGAAGCACGGCGCTTCCGTCGCGATCTGCTGTACCGGCTCGATGTGGTCTCGCTGCGCATTCCGTCGTTGCGCGAACGAGGCGACGACGCGATCGAGCTTGCATCGATTTTCCTCGACCGCCTGAGAATTCGCTACACTAAGCCGGAGATGCATTTTCATTCCGCATCGCTTACCTATCTGCGCAACCACAGTTGGCCGGGTAATGTCCGCGAGCTGGAAAACGCGGTTCACCGGGCCTTTTTGATGAGCGATGACGATGTGGTCAGGCTGGGCGATGCCGCACACTCTCCCGATCCGTCGAACCCGACAGATCCGCTTCCTGCCCGGTCGTTCAAGGCCGCGAGAGCCGAAGCCATCGCACGCTTCGAAGTCGACTATCTGCGCCGGCTGCTCGCCGAATCCAAAGGCAATCTGTCGCTTGCCGCGCGCATGGCCGGCCAGGAGCGCAGCGCATTCGGCAAGCTCGTGCGCCGGCATGGGCTCGTCAGAGACCGCTCGAACTAGCGTCGGTGCGGCCCGCATGCCGGTTTCGAGCCGGTCGATCCTATGAATGACGACATCGTGAGCGCGGCTGCCGCGCGTATCGTGCGCTATCTGCACGATCACCCGGGCGCGGCGGATACCGTCGAAGGCGTGCACTACGTCTGGATCGGCGACCCGGCGCTTGCCATCTCCATCGACATCACCCAGGCCGCGCTCGAATACCTGCTCGCGCGCGGCAAGGTCGCGTGCGTGCGCACGGCGCACAGGCAACTGTGGCGCTTGCCCGCGGACCACAACGGCTGACGCCGATTTCACCCGAGCATTCAGACACCCAGTGGGGCAAGTTGCACCCACCCACCATCAGCCAGGCTTCGAGCCGCGCACCGCATGACCGCATAAGCGCAGGCGGGCGCGTCGCCCGCTTGCCGCGCTGAGTCAAAAGCCACCCGCCTGCATATCGTTCGAGTGCGTCGCGCACTCGCCGAACCGCTTGTGCCGCAATGATCGCGGGCCGATCGCGAGTGCCTGGCACAAAGCTTGAATAGGCAGTGCACCGGGGAAGCACATGAGCGAGCCTTGAACTCGTCCGTCTTCTCTTTCCAATCCGAATGAAGCGAGGCGATGCAAATGAGTTTTAGCGAAGACGACAAGGTTCAACAGAAGTTGACCCGCGTGCGACCGCCGCGGGTCAAGATCACCTACGAGGTCGAAACGGGCGGGGCGATGCGTGCAGTCGAGCTGCCGTTTATCGTCGGCATCTTTGCCAACCTGGCCGGCGACGCAGGCGCCGCGGACATGCCGATGCCGTACAAGCAGCGGCAACTGATCGAGATCGATCGCGACAATATCCAGGATGTGATGAAGGCATCCGGCGCGAGCGTCGATCTGGCGAAGGTGCCGCTGCCACCCGAAACACCGGACGGCAAGCCGCAGCGCGATGCGACGAAGCTGACCTTCGGTACGCTCGACGATTTTTCGCCGCTCGCAGTCGTGCGCCGTGTGCCGCGTCTGCTGGCGCGCAACGATGCGCGCGCCAAGGTGCGCGGCCTGCAGGCCCGTGCCGAAATCGACGATGCGCTCGCCAACGTGCTCGACCGGATCTGCGAACCGGACCAGGCTGCGCTGCGTGCCGCGATCGTCGCGCGCTACGGGGACGGCGCCGACGCCAGTGCGTACAGCGAACCGGACCGATGGGCGGCACTCGATATCCAGCCGGCGCCGGCTGCGCAACTCGTTGTTGCCGAAGCGCTGAGCGCCGACAACGTGCTCGCGCAACTGCTCGGCCGCCTCGTCATCACGCAGCCGGCGGACGGCGAAGCGGCGCCGGCCGAAGGGACCGCGGCGCCTGCCGACTGGCAGGACGCGCGTGTGACGCTCGGCCATTTCAGCAACGCGGTGCTGGCGGTATCGGATGCGGATATGACCGCGACCCGCAAGCATGCCGCGCAGTGGATAGACGGCGCGGTGGTGAAGATCGACCAGTATCTGAGCACGAATGTCGATGCGATCCTGCATGCACCGTCGTTCCAGAAGCTGGAGGCGACGTGGCGCAGTTTGTCGGGCCTCGTCGCGAACAGCGAGACCGGCACGATGCTCAAGCTCAAGGTGTTCAACACGCGCCGCGAGGAATTGCAGAACGATCTGGAAACCGCCGTCGAGTTCGATCAGAGCACGATGTTCAAGCTGATCTACGAGGCCGAATACGGCACGTATGGCGGCAACCCGTACAGCGTGCTGCTGGTCGACTTCCCGATCTCGAACAGCGCGGTGGACATCGAGTTCCTCGGCAAGCTGACTCAGGTTGCGGCGGCCGCCCATGCGCCGCTGCTCGCCGGGGTCGATGCATCGATGTTCGGTCTGAAAGACTTCTCGCAGCTGGCCAAACCGCGCGACCTGCAGAAAATCTTCGAAGGCGCCGCATGGATTCCGTTCAACGAATTCCGCCAGACCGAAGACTCGCGCTACGCGACGCTCGTGCTGCCGCGGCTGCTGCTGCGCTTGCCGTACGACTACACGGTGTCGCCGGTCGGCTTCAACTACATCGAAGACATCTCGTCCGACCAGCATCGTCCGTCGACCGACCCCGGCAATCCGGAGGCGGATGAAGTCGGCTCGAAAACCGTCAATATCGATTGGGATGCGCAGTTCCTGTGGGGCAACCCCGCTTATGCGCTTGCCCAACGCATCACCAACGCGTTTTCGCTATACGGCTGGACTGCGGCGATTCGCGGCGAAGAGGGCGGCGGCATGGTCGACGGCCTGCCGCTTTACCAGTACCGCACCGACCGCGGCTCGGAAGTGCTGTTCTGCCCGACCGAAGTCGCGATTACGGACCGCCGCGAAAAGGAGCTGAGCGACCTCGGCTTTATCTCGCTGTGCCATTGCAAGGGTTCGTCGCGCGCGGTGTTCTTCGGCGGCCAGACGGTCAACCGTCCTATCACGTATCTCTCCGACGAAGCGAACGCGAATGCGCAACTCTCCGCGCGTCTGCCGTACATGCTCGCCGCGTCGCGCTTCGCGCACTACGTGAAGGTGATCATGCGCAAGAAGATCGGCGGCTTCCTCACGCGGGGCAACGTCGAGGCGCTGCTCAACACGTGGATTACGCAGTACGTGCTGCTCGACGACAACGCGACCCAGGAAGTGAAGGCCAGTTATCCGCTGCGCTCCGCGCAGATCGTCGTGACCGACGTGCCGGGAAGTCCCGGCGCCTATAAGGCGACGATGTTCCTGAAGCCGCACTTCCAGCTCGAGGAACTGACCACATCGATCCGTCTCGTGGCGGAACTGCCGGCGTCATAACCGGACATTCGACAATCACAAGGAATAGCGATGGATCTGATTTTGTTGCAACCGGGAAACTCCGACATCTTCGGCAGCCCGAACGACTGGAAAAACGGCGGAAGTCTGATCGACAGCGAATGGCGCGACGAAGTGCTCAAGCTCGGACAGTGTCTGGAGCTCGTGTCGGTGCACCACGGCATGAAGCAGCAGGTGACGACCGACGTCAGCAACTCGGCGCGCACCTCCGGCCGGCCGATCATCACGGAATTCACCTGCGTCAAGTACGTCGACAAGACGTCGGTGAAGCTCTATGACCACTGCTTGCGTGCGAAGACGCTCGACAGCGACACGAAGTCGCCGACGCGCATCTATATCGCGCGCAATTCGGGGGATTTCACCGGCAACGTGGTCACCATGCAGTTGCGCGATGCGCTGATCACGGAGATCCAGTTCCAGTCGCACCCGGACGATATGCCGACCGAACAGTTCAAGCTCAGTTTCACCGAGATTCTATGGACCTACACGGTGCAGAACGCGCAGCTCGGCGAGGCGGGCAACTTCGCCGCCGGCTGGAGTATCGCGCGCAACCGGCCGATCGGGCAATTCACGACCTGAGCGCGGCGCGTGCCGCCGCACCGGTTTTTTTCAGGCTTTTCCTCGCGGACCCGTTCATGCGCTTTCTGTTCGAACGTCTTACCAACCACGCGCCGCTCGAGCACGGTGCGCCGGATCGCGGCGCGCTCGCGAACGCGGTGACCTCGCAGATCCAGCGGATCGTTGCGACGCGGCCGCGCGCGCCGGGCGATCCGAACGATCTGCTGGCGTTCGGCATGCTCAACGCGGTCGACGTGTCGGGCAATGGAACGGTCGCGCTGCAGCGCTACGCGGCGCGGCTCACGCAGATGATCGAGCGCTTCGAGCCGCGTCTGGCGAATGTCGAGATCACGCTGGTGCCGGGGCGCAATCCGTTGATGCCGGCACGGCTGCGCGTCGCAGGGTTGCTGCGCAATAGCCTGGATGCGGGCGGGCCGCAGTCGTTGTCGGTGGTGCTCGATACGGCGGCCGGCGTCGAAAGCGTGGAGCCGCTGTGACGACGACGCACGAATCGACGCTCGCGGATTACTTCAACACCGAGCTTGCCGCGCTGCGCGCGGACGCCGCGGTGTTCGCGCAAAGCTTTCCGGCGGCGGCCGGCGCGCTCGGCTTGAACCGCGGTCGCTCGACCGATCCGCAGGTCGAACTGCTGGTGCAATCGTTCGCGTTTCTCGCGGGCCGGCTGCGCTATCAGCTCGACCTCGGCGAAGCGGCGATGCCGAACGCGCTGACGGATTATCTCTATCCGCATCTGAGCGCACCGGTTCCGTCGATGACGGTGGCCGCGCTCGATGTGAAACCCGATGGCGCGAACTTTGCGAAACGCCAGGTGCTCGAGCGCGGGCGCATGTTCACCGCGAACGGGCGCGACGTGCGCGGCAATCCGGTGGTATGCCGCTTTACGAGCGGCTACGACACGCCGCTCGTGCCGCTGCAGGTCGACTCGATTCGCCTGTTCGTGCCCGACGACGGTCTGCTCGACGACGCGGTGTGGTCCGATCCGGACCTGCGCTCGGTGCTCTGCGTGAGACTGCGCCGCGCCGGCGGGGGCACGCTGCAAGGTCTGCGGCTCGAGCGGCTCGGCTTCTTTCTGAATTGCGCGCCGCATGAGATCCGCACGTTCTACGAGCCGCTTTCTATCTCGCTCGGCAAGATCGTCGTGCAGCCGCTCGACGATGCGGGCTGCCCGGCCGGCGCGCAGCAGGTGTTGCCGCGCGAGGCGTTGAAGTGGCGCGGCTTTGCGGAAGACGAAGCGCTGCTGGTGGCGAACGATACGACGCATCCGGGCTACCGGCTGCTGCAGGAGTACTTCGCGTTTCCCGAGAAATTCCTCTTTTTCGATGTCGAAGGTATCGCGCCGTGTCCGAACGCGACCGCGTTCGACCTGATGTTCGTCGGCCGTCAACCGGTCGACACGGTGACCACGCTGCCGAGCGACCGGCTGCTGCTCAACTGCGTGCCGCTCGTGAACCTGTTTTCGCAGCGGCTCGAGCCGCTTGCGCTCGACCACACGCGCTACGAATACCGGCTGCAGGGCGATGCCGCCAATCATCGCTACTGCGAGGTCTATGCGCTGACCGAGCTCTATTCGACGCGTCCCGGCGAGCCGCCGCGCGCGATTGCGCCGTACTTTTCGATGGACGATTTCCGGCGGCTGCATGCACAGGACTATTTCTATCTGACGCGGCGCGAAGAGGTGCAGTTGGGCCACATGCAGGGAACCGACCTGTATGTGTCGTTTCTCGATGCGACCTTTACGTTGGCGCGTCCCGCGGACGAAACCATCGGCGGCAGCGCGCTGTGCACGAACCGCAACCTGCCCGAGCAATTGCGGGTGGGCGACATGCTGCGGCTCGAAGGGGCGGGTCCGCTGAACGGCGCGCGCGTCGCGACACCGGTGACCGCGCATCAGACGCCGCGTCTGATCGGCGCGCGGCCGTGGGCGCTCGCCTCGCAGCTGGCGCTGAACCGCCTGTCGCTTGCCGAAGGGCCGCACGCGCTTGCGGCGCTGAAGGATCAGTTGAAGCAGCACGTCGGCAGCCGCGGCGAACAGGGCTTCAAGCAGATCGACGGGATTCGCGAGGCGCGCGCGACGCGCATCGTCGGGCGCAGCGGACACGATGCGTGGCGCGGCTTCGTCGACGGGCTGATGGTCGATCTGCTGCTCGACCGGAGCAGTTTTGCCGAAAGCAGCGTGGTGCTGTTCGGCGAGGTGATGCGGCGTTTCTTCGCGTTGCATGCCGCGATCAACGCGGGGGTTGCGCTGCGTATCAGCGTCAATGACGTCAAGGGAGCCTTGCACGAATGGCCGCTTATGGTCGGCGCTCAGCCGCTTCTGTAGAAGAGCTGATTTTCGGCGCACCCGGACGCATCGACGTATTCCAGCTGGTCCGGCTGCTGCGCATGCGCGATCGCAGCGCGGCCGGCACGCACGCGCGGCGGCAGGGCTTTGCGGAGCATCTGCGCTTTCGCGCGGACCTGTCGGCGCGATTTCCGGGCGAGGAAGTGACGCGCTGCCAGCCGGTTGCGGGAGCGTCTGGGGCGTTTGGGGAAGTCGGTGCGCACGGTGTGCCTCGGGCGTTTGGTGCGTCTGGTGCGTCCGGTGTGGACGATGGTCGCGGCATGGTCGAGATCGGGACACCGAACTATTGCGTTGCGAGCGAACTCGGGCCATTGCCGGAGCCGTTCCTCGAATGGGTGCGCGACCGCCTGCGCGACGACGATGGCACGTTTGCCGCGTTTCTGGATGTGTTCAATCACCGGCTTCATGTGCTGCGTCATCGGTTGAAGGCCGGCCAGGAATTCGCGCTGGACGACGCGCTGCCGCAACACACGCGTCAGGCGCATTTTCTCGCGAGCATCGCGGGCATTGCGTCGCGCGGCGCCGACGCGCAGATCATGCTGCCGCGCCGCGCATGGCTCGGCATCGCGGCCACGCTGGCCGACACGCGGCGCAGCGGCGCCGGC
>NZ_CADIKF010000084.1 GCF_902859875.1 Paraburkholderia solisilvae
GCAGCGGCCGGCACGGAAGCCGCGACCGCGGCCGCCGCCCGGGCGGGCACGGCCGGTATCGCGGCAACGGGTACGCGCGGCGGCGCTTCGAGCGGCGGCAGTTGCTGCGTCGCCCAGTACCAGTCTTCGGTGAACACGAACTGGATGCTCGCGACCGCCGGCCCGCGCACTTCGATATGCGTATCGCGCCACGGGGAAAGCGGCGGCTTGCCGCCCAGATACTCGACGCCGATATTGTGGCCGCCGACGAACGCGCACTCGCCATCGACCACGACGATCTTGCGGTGATTGCGGAAATTGAGCTGGAAGCGGTTGACGAAGCGCTGGTTGGTCGCGAACGGATGCATCTCGACGCCGCCCGCGCGCATCGCGGCGACATAGCGATGCGGCAGATCGAAGCTGCCGATGCTGTCGTACAGCACATACGCGCGCACACCTTGCGCGACTTTCGCGATCAACGTGTCCTTGATCAACTCACCGAGCGCGTCGGCGCGCACGATGAAAAACTGCACGATCACATAGCTGCGTGCGTTTTCAATCGCTTCGAGGATCGCGGAGAAGGTGGCTTCGCCGTTCACCAGCGTGCGCACCGCGTTGCCCGGCAGGAAAGGCATGCCCGACAGGCGCGTCAGCGAACGCACGAGGTGCGCGCCGAGCGCCTGCGCGGGCCGTTCATGCGACGACTGCGTGTCCCATTCGGGCGGCTGCGCGCGCGTGCGCAGCAGTTCGTTGCCGAAGCGGCGCGCATCGACATAGCCGGCGAATTTGCTGCGGCCGAGAAACAGATACGGAATGAGCGTCAGATACGGCATCGCGACGAGCGATACCGCCCATGCGATCGCACCTTGCGAGGTACGGGTATGCAGGATCGCATGGCATGCGGCGATGGCGCCCAACAGGTGGCAGAGAAACACCAGCGTGCCGATGTGAAGCAGATCGAATTGCATAAGCGTGCGAAGGATTGTTCGAAGCGTTGCCGGCGCGTTCAGATGAGAAAACGGCCCGGCGAGAGTACCTCATGAGCACAGCCGCACCTATCTTACCGAACCGTGCGCGGACAAAGCGCGGCCCGCTCCGATTTCGCGTGTGAACAAACGTATTGTGCGGCGCATCGGTCGTGCGAGGCGAGGCGCGTGCGTCTTCCGTGCGCCTGCCGCGTCACCGCCAAACGACCTTGCTGCGGCCTCTGCTATCCGGCTCGTTGAAGTTTGTGGTCAACGAGCCCTCACCGCGTTGCATCGCAGCGCCCCATCGCGCACGTCGCGCACCGTTGCCGCGCAAGACTCAGGCGGGCAAATCGCACGCCTGCAACAGAAAGACATTGTCGTCGCCGGCGCTGGTCGACAGCCATACGAGGTTGAGGCCGCCGAACGACGCTTCGGCATTGGCACGCTCGTTGCCGATCTCGACCACAAGCACGCCGTCATCGGTCAGCCAGTTGTGCGCGCCGGCGATGATGCGGCGCACGATATCCATGCCGTCGCTGCCGCCGGCGAGCGCCATATCGGGCTCGTTGCGGTACTCGGCGGGCAGCGTTTGCATCGATTGCGCATTCACATACGGCGGATTCGCGATGATCACGTCGTAGCGGCGCTCGGCCAGCGGTGCAAACAGGTCGCCTTCGAACAGCACGACGCGCTCGTCCAGTTGATAGTCGGTGACGTTGCGCGTCGCGACTTCGAGTGCGTCCGGCGACAGATCGACTGCGTCGATGTCCGCATTCGGAAACGCATGCGCGGCGAGGATCGCGAGGCACCCGGAGCCGGTGCACAACTCGAGCACGGCCGAGACTTCTTCCGGGTCTTCGACGTACGGCTGCAAGCCGTCCTGCAGCAACTCGCCGATATACGAGCGCGGCACGATCACGCGTTCGTCGACATAAAAGCGGTAGCCGTGCATCCACGCTTCCCGCGTGATGTACGCGGCCGGCACGCGTTCGCCCGCGCGCCGTTCGATCACCTTCAGCACCGCGTCGATTTCGTCGGCGGTGAGGCGTGCATCGAGGAACGGGTCGAGCAGATCGAGCGGCAGATGCAGCGTGTGCAGCACCAGATACGCGGCTTCGTCATATGCGTTCGCGGAACCGTGGCCGAACGACAGTTGTGCGTGATTGAAGCGCGACACCGCGTAACGCAACAGGTCGCGCACGGTCGAGAACGGCAGAGCATCCGGATGGGACGAAGTGGTCATCGCAGCGGGTCCTCGCTCAGGCGATCAGTTGTTCTAGCACGCGCCGATACACGTTCTTCAGCGGCTCGATAGAAGCCAGCTCGATGTGCTCGTCGATTTTGTGGATGCTCGCGTTCAGTGGTCCGAATTCGACCACCTGCGGGCAGATTCGTGCGATAAACCGGCCGTCGGACGTACCGCCGGTGGTCGACAGTTCGGGCACGATGCCGGTTTCGGCGCGGATCGCTTCCGTCAGCGCATCGGACAGGTCGCCGCGCGGCGTGAGAAACGGCAGGCCGCTGACGGTCCACGTCAGTTCGTAGTCGAGGCCGTGCCGCGCGAGAATCGCGTGCACGCGGCTTTGCAGGCCGTCCACTGTGCTCGCGGTCGAGAAGCGGAAATTGAACATCAGCTCCGCGTGGCCCGGAATCACATTGGTCGCGCCGGTGCCGCTGTGCAGGTTCGACACTTGCCACGTGGTGGGCGGGAAGTACTCGTTGCCGTCGTCCCAGCGTTCTTGCACCAGCTCCGCGAGCGCGGGCGCGAGCAGATGGACCGGGTTCTTCGCGAGATGCGGATACGCGATGTGCCCCTGCACGCCTTTGACGATCAGCTTGCCGGACATCGACCCGCGCCGGCCGTTTTTCACCATATCGCCGAACCGCGCGCTCGAGGTCGGCTCGCCCACCACGCAATAGTCGAGGCGCACGCCGCGTGCGGTCAGCGCTTCGACCACCTTGACGGTGCCGTCGGTCGCGACGCCTTCTTCGTCGCTCGTAATCAGAAAACCGAGCGAGCCGCGATGCCGCGGGTGGGCCGCGACGAATTCCTCGCTCGCCACGACGAAGGCGGCCAGCGACGTCTTCATATCGGCCGCGCCGCGACCGTATAGCTTGCCGTCGCGATGGGTCGGCTCGAACGGCGGCGACGACCATTGCTCGAGCGGCCCGGTCGGCACGACATCGGTATGGCCCGCGAATGCGAGCAGCTTGCCGTCGGCGCCGGCGCTGCCATGCCGCACCGCCCACAGATTCGTCACGCCGTTCGATTCGATCGTCTCGCACGCGAAGCCGAGTGCGGCGAGGCGCTCGATCATCAGGCGCTGGCAATGCTGATCGTCGGGGGTGACGGACGGACGCGCGATCAGCGCTTCGGTAAGGGCAAGGGTGCCGGACATGGATTCAGAACTGCTCGTCGAGACGGTGAATGAAAAAATGCCGGCCCACAGGATGGCGGGGCCGGCAGCGATGATCGAAACATACTACTGCGGTCAAGCGTATTGCGGTAAAGCCGCACCGCGCTGACGGAGCGTCGAAACCATGCCGAGATTGCCGATCATCGATCGCGCCGCATCGTATCGCGCCGCGCGCAACGGCGCTCAGGCAAACAGCGCGTCGTATTGATCGGCGGCAAAGCCGAGCGCCTTGACCCGCCCGTTGACCACGACCACCGGCCGCTTGATCACCGAAGGCTTGTGGATCATCAGCGCGATCGCGCCGGCTTCGCTGTCCGCCTCGGCCTTCATGGTGTCGGACAAGCCGCGCCATGTCGTGCCGCGCCGGTTCACCAGCGATTCGAGCGGCACGTCCTTCATCCAGTCGCGCACGAGCGGCTCGGACACGCCGGCTTTCTTGAAGTCGTGAAACTCGAACTCGACGCCGTGCTCGTCGAGCCACACGCGGGCCTTCTTCACGGTGTCGCAGTTCGGAATGCCGTATACGACGACGGTCTTCGCCGCTCCCCGCGAGGCCATCAGTCGCCTCGCAGCAGTTCGTTGAGGCCGACCTTCGCACGCGTTTTCGCGTCCACCTTCTTGACGATCACCGCGCAGTAGAGGCTGTGCGTGCCATCCTTCGACGGCAGGTTGCCCGCGACCACCACCGAGCCCGCCGGAATGCGGCCGTAGCTGACTTCGCCGGTTTCGCGATCGTAGATCTTCGTGCTCTGGCCGAGGTACACGCCCATCGAGATGACCGAATTCTCCTCGACGATCACCCCTTCGACCACTTCCGAGCGCGCGCCGATAAAGCAGTTGTCTTCGATCACGACCGGGTTCGCCTGCAGCGGTTCGAGCACGCCGCCGATGCCGACGCCGCCCGACAGGTGCACGTTCTTGCCGATCTGCGCGCACGAACCGACGGTCGCCCACGTGTCGACCATCGTGCCTTCGTCGACATAAGCGCCGATATTCACATACGACGGCATCAGCACGACGTTCTTCGCGATATACGAGCCGCGGCGCGCGACGGCCGGCGGCACGACGCGAAAGCCGCCGGCGGCGAAATCGGCGGCCGTGTAATTCGCGAACTTGCTCGGCACCTTGTCGTAGAACTGGGAGAACCCGCCGGCCGGGATCGGCGCGTTGTCTTCGAGACGGAACGACAGCAGCACCGCTTTCTTCAGCCATTGATTGACGACCCACGCGCCGTCTTTCTTTTCGGCGACGCGCATCTGCCCTTTATCGAGCTGCTCGAGCGCATGCGCGACCGCGTCGCGCACGTCGGCGGGCGCCGTCTTCGGCGAAAGGTCCGCGCGGTTGTCCCACGCGTTGTCGATGATCTGCTGAAGTTGTTGCGACATAAGTTCGTGATGGGTTGAAAGGGTGGAATGATGAACCGGCTGCGTCAGCGGCCTCGTCAAGCGGCCCAGCCGGGCGGCCCGTTCATGCTGGCAATCGGGCTGGCAGTCGGGCAGGCAATCGGGCAGGCGCTCATGCAGGTGGCCAGCGAGTTTGTCCGCGGGTCGATCAGCGCTTGAGTCCGCGGCAAAAATCGACGACTCGCTGCGCGCCTTCGGTGCACTCGTCGACGTCGGCGACCAGTGCGATGCGTACGAAGTCGCGGCCCGGATTGGTGCCGTGCGCGGTACGCGCGAGATACGAGCCCGGCAGAACCGTCACATTATAGTCGGCGTACAGGCGCTGGGCGAACTCGGTGTCCGACAGGCCGGTGCGTGCGACGTTCGCCCACAGGTAGAACGCGGCGTCGGGCAGCCGCACGTCGAGCACATCGGCCAGCATCGGCGTGACGGTCGCGAATTTCTGCGCGTATTTCGCGCGGTTCTCGCGCACGTGCGTCTCGTCGTTCCACGCGGCGATGCTCGCGCTCTGATAGACCGTCGAGAGCGCCGCGCCGTGGTACGTGCGATAGAGCAGGAACGATTTGAGAATGGCCGCGTCGCCCGCGACGAAACCCGAGCGCATGCCCGGCACGTTCGAGCGCTTCGAGAGGCTCGACAGCACGACGAGCCGTTCGTAGCCGCGGCCGAGCCGGTGCGCGGCTTCGAGGCAGCCGAGCGGCGGTTTCGTTTCGTCGAAGTAAATCTCGGAATAGCACTCGTCGGACGCGATCACGAAGCCGTAGCGGTCCGACAGATCGAACAGCTCGCGCCAGTCGTCGAGGTTGAGCACCGCGCCGGTCGGGTTGCCCGGCGAGCAGACATAGAGCAGTTGCGTGCGCGCCCAGACGTCGGCGGGCACCGCGCTGTAGTCGCAGGCGAAGTTGCGCGCCGGGTCGCTGTTCGCGAAGTACGGTTGTGCGCCCGCCAGCAGCGCGGCGCCTTCGTAGATTTGATAGAACGGGTTCGGACAGAGTACGATCGCGGGCTCGCCGGCCGCGGTGCGGCGCGGGTCGATTACGGTTTGCGCAAGTGCGAAGAGCGCTTCGCGCGAGCCCGCCACCGGCAGCACCTCGGTGGCCGGATCGAGCGGCGGCAGGTGGTAGCGCTGCGCGGCCCAGTGCGCGATCGCCTCGCGCAACGGCGGCGCGCCGAGCGTGGCCGGATACGCGGCAAGGCCGCCGAGCGACGCCACGACCGCCTCGCGAATGAGCGCGGGCGTCGGGTGTTTCGGCTCGCCGATGCCGAAGCTGATCGGCTTGACGCCGGCCGGCGGTGTCACGTCCTTTAAGAGCAGACGCAGCTTTTCGAACGGGTAGGGCTGGAGCGAGTCGAGTAGCGGATTCACGTGACGGACCGGGCGGAGTGGAAACGGCGATGACGGACGGCCGCCGCGCGGCGCTGGACGACCTGACGATCGCGCCGGATGGGCCGCGCGGTGAAGCGACGGCGGGCGGCGCGGCGCAGCGCAGCGCGAGGCGGCTGGCGGGCAAGCGGATGATTATAGCTTGGCGGCGCGCTGCGCAAACGGCTGGACGCGCGTGACGGCCGACGCGACGCCTCGGGCGGACGAACGTAAATGGAGTGAGAAACAATGCGAGCATTTTTCGCTCGATCGACACGAGCGGCGGACGCGGTCCGGCCAGCAGAAGGGACGGGCCGGAAAGACCGGACGGGCCGGACTGACCCGACAGACGCCACGCCAGCGCAGGACGCCGCGCAATGAACCCACGGCCCATCGTTCAATTCAATGGCGCCCCGACACTCGCGATCCTGCTCGGCGCGTCGATCTGGGGCGTGGTCTGGTATCCGTTGCGTACGCTCGCGGCGCTCGGCGTGTCGGGCAGCGCGGCGAGCGCGCTGACGAGCGCCGCCGGTTGCCTCTTCGTGCTGCTGGTCAGGCACCGCTCGCTCGCGACGCTGCGCTGGCACTGGCTGCTGCCGGCGCTCGCGCTGGCCGCCGGCGTCACGAACCTCGGCTTCGTATGGGGCGCGATTCACGGCGAAGTGATGCGGGTGCTGCTGCTGTTCTATCTGACGCCCGCCTGGACCGCGCTGTTCGCGCATTGTCTGCTGCGCGAACGGCTCACCTGGCCGGGCGCCGCGCTCGCGGCGCTGTCGCTCGCCGGCGCGATGCTGATGCTGTGGTCGCCGCGCCTCGGCCTGCCGGTGCCCGGCAATCTCGCGGAATGGGCGGGACTCGCGGGCGGCATGGGCTTTGCGATGAACAATGTGCTGACGCTGAAGATGGTGCGCGAGCTGCCCGGCATGAAGGCCGAGATGCGCACCGTGACGGTGTTCGGCGGCGCCGCGCTGGTCAGTGCGTGCGCGGCGCTGTTCGAGGCGACGCCCGCGCCGCCCACCGGCGCGCATCTGGCGACCGCGGCGTGGCTGGTCGTCCTGCTCGGCAGCGTGTTGGGCACAAACAACATGCTGGTGCAGTATGGGCTCGCGCGTGTGCCGGCCAACCGTGCGTCGATCATCATGCTGTTCGAGCTCGTCGTGACCGCGCTGTCCGCGTGGCTGCTCGCCGGCGAGACGCCGGGGCCGCGCGAATGGGCGGGCGGCGCGTGCATCGTGCTCGCGTCCGCGTTGTCGAGCTGGGTGCATCGGGGCAAACCCGCGTCGCAAGCGGGCGACGACAGCGACCCGGAGCGCCGGAACCGCGCGCGCGCGATGGTATGATTGCCCCTGCCTGTTCCGGTGGTACAGGGAGCAGGCCATTCAGGCGGTACGCTTTGTTGCGCGCTTATCTGACGCCTCGCCAGGTGGTCGGCGCACCGTGATCCGGGCGGCCCGAACCTGAATCGAGATGCGTCACGGTGTCCTCCGGCCGGCTGGCCGCGCGGACTTATCCGCCCGCGGCATCCGGGGCGGTCAGATGAGCAAACACCTGAGCGATCCGTGTTCATTCTCTTTTTTCAATCAGCGATCTCGCCGTGCGTCTGACATCGATCAAACTCGCTGGCTTCAAATCATTCGTCGATCCCACGCATTTCCAGGTTCCGGGCCAGCTGGTCGGCGTGGTCGGTCCGAATGGATGCGGCAAATCCAACATCATCGATGCCGTGCGCTGGGTGCTCGGCGAATCGCGCGCGTCCGAGTTGCGCGGCGAATCGATGCAGGACGTGATCTTCAACGGTTCCACTGCGCGCAAGCCCGGCAGCCGCGCGAGCGTCGAACTGGTGTTCGACAACGCGGACGGCCGCGCGGCCGGCCAGTGGGGGCAATACGCGGAGATTGCCGTCAAGCGCGTGCTGACGCGCGACGGCACGTCGAGCTACTACATCAACAATCTGCCGGCCCGCCGGCGCGACATCCAGGACATCTTCCTCGGCACCGGCCTCGGGCCGCGCGCGTACGCGATCATCGGGCAGGGCATGATCGCGCGGATCATCGAAGCGAAGCCCGAAGAGCTGCGCGTGTTCCTCGAAGAAGCCGCGGGCGTGTCGAAGTACAAGGAGCGCCGCCGCGAAACCGAAAACCGCCTGCACGATACGCGCGAGAACCTGACGCGCGTCGAGGACATCGTTCGCGAACTTTCCGCGAATCTCGAGAAGCTCGAAGCGCAGGCCGTCGTCGCGACGAAGTTCAACGAATTGCAGGCCGAAGGCGAAGAGAAGCAGCGGCTTCTGTGGCTGTTGCGCAAGAACGAGGCGGGCGGCGAGCGCGAGCGTCAGCAGCGCGCGATCGAACAGGCGCAGATCGACCTCGAAGCGCATACCGCGAAGCTGCGCGAAGTCGAAGCGCAACTCGAGACGCTGCGCGTTGCGCACTATTCGGCAAGCGACGCGATGCAGGGCGCGCAAGGCGCGCTTTACGAAGCGAATGCGGAAGTGAGCCGCCTCGAGGCGGAAATCAAATTTATCGTCGAATCGCGCAACCGCGTGCAGGCGCAGATTGCCGCGTTGAGCGCGCAGCGCGAGCAGTGGCAGTCGCAAGCGGAAAAGGCGCGCGGCGACGTCGCGGACGCGGAAGAACAACTGGCGGTCGGCGAAGAGAAAGCGGCGATCGCCGAGGAAGCCGCCGCGGCCCGACACGACGCGCTGCCCGCGCTCGAAGCGCGCTGGCGCGATGCGCAGACGCAGTTGAACGACGAGCGTGCGAACATCGCGCAGACCGAGCAGGCGCTGAAGCTCGAAGCTGCGCACCAGCGCAATGCGGATCAGCAGTTGCAGCAGTTGCAGCAGCGCCACGAGCGGCTGAAGACCGAAGCCGGCGGGCTCGATGCGCCGGACGAGACGCAGCTCGAAGAATCGCGGATGCAGCTCGCCGAGCACGAAGCGATACTCGCGGACGCGCAGACGCGCCTCGCCGACGCGCAGGAGACGCTGCCGCGCCTCGACGCGGAGCGCCGTGAAGCGCAGGAGCGGGTGCAGGCGGAAAGCGCGCAGATCCATCAGCTCGAAGCGCGCCTTGCGGCGTTGAAGCAGTTGCAGGAGAACGTGCAGACCGAAGGCAAGATCCAGCCGTGGCTCGACAAGCACGAGCTGGGCGCGCTGCCGCGTCTGTGGAAAAAGCTGCATGTCGAAGCCGGCTGGGAAACGGCGCTCGAGTCGCTGCTGCGCGAGCGGCTCGCGGCACTCGAGGTGTCGAATCTCGACTGGGTCAAGGCGTTCGCGTCCGACGCGCCGCCGGCCAAGCTCGCGTTCTATTCGCCGCCGCTCGCGGGCCAGCCGGCCGCGGCGCCGGGCACGCTGCGGCCGTTGCTGTCGCTCGTGCGCATCGACGACGCCGGCTTGCGCGCGGTATTGAACGACTGGCTCAGCAGCGCGTTTGTCGCCGACGATCTCGCGCAGGCGCTGCAGATGCGCGCGCAACTGCCCGAAGGCGGCGCGTTCGTCGTGAAGGCCGGGCATGTGGTGACGCGCGTCGGCGTGCAACTGTATGCGGCCGATTCGGAACAGGCCGGCATGCTCGCGCGTCAGCAGGAAATCGAAAACCTGACGCGTCAGGTGCGCGCGCAGGCGCTGCTCGCCGACGAAGCCAAGGCCGCGGCGATTCGCGCCGAGGCCGCGCACACGCAGGCTTCGCAAACGTTGAACGACGCGCGCCAGCAGGCCGAGCGCGCGACGCAGCGCGTGCACGCGCTGCAGATGGACGTGCTCAAGCTCACCCAGGCGCACGAGCGCTACATGCAGCGCAGCACGCAGATTCGCGAGGAACTCGAAGAGATCACCGCGCAGATCGACGAGCAGCGCGCATTGCGTGCCGAGTCCGAAGCGAACTTCGAGCGGCACGATGGCGAGCTGGCCGAACTGCAGGCGCGTTTCGAAGACCATCAGCTCGCGTTCGAATCGCTCGATGAGGAATTGACGAATGCGCGCGCCGAAACGCGCGATCTCGACCGCGCCGCCACCGATTCGCGCTTTGCGGCGCGCAACATGGCAAACCGCATCGAAGAGTTGAAGCGCAGCATTCAGGTCGCGCACGAGCAGAGCGAGCGGGTCGACGGCTCGCTCGAAGACGCGCGCGCCGAACTCGAGACAATCAACGAGCAGACCGCGCACACCGGTCTGCAGGATGCGCTCGCGGTGCGTGCGGTCAAGGAAGAGGCGCTGCATGCCGCGCGTCTCGACCTCGACGACCTGAGCGCCAAGCTGCGTGCGGCGGACGAAGCGCGACTGACCGCGGAGCGCGCATTGCAGCCGCTGCGCGACCGGATCACCGAACTGCAACTGAAGGAACAGGCGGCGCGTCTGAACGCCGAGCAGTTCATCGAGCAACTGGCCGCGGCGGGCGTCGACGAGGCGCAACTGCAGGCGAAGCTCACGCCGGACCTGAAGCCGTCGTACCTGCAAGGCGAGGTCACGCGCATCAACAACGCGATCACCGCGCTTGGGCCTGTGAACATGGCCGCGCTCGACGAGCTGAAGGCCGCGAGCGAGCGCAAGACCTTCCTCGACGCGCAGTCGCTGGACTTGAACAACGCGATCGAGACCCTCGAAGACGCGATCCGCAAGATCGACCAGGAAACGCGCACGCTGCTGCAGGGCACGTTCGACGAGGTGAATCACCATTTCGGCGAGCTGTTCCCGCGTCTGTTCGGCGGCGGCCAGGCGAAGCTGATCATGACCGGCGACGAAATTCTCGACGCCGGCGTACAGGTGATGGCCCAGCCGCCGGGCAAGAAAAATTCGACCATTCACCTGCTGTCGGGCGGCGAGAAGGCGCTCACCGCGACCGCGCTCGTGTTCGCGATGTTCCAGCTGAACCCGGCGCCGTTCTGTCTGCTCGACGAGGTGGACGCGCCGCTCGACGATGCGAACACCGAACGGTTCGCGAACCTCGTGCGGGCGATGTCGGGTAAGACGCAGTTCCTCTTTATTTCGCACAACAAGATTGCGATGGAAATGGCGCAGCAACTGATCGGCGTGACGATGCAGGAGCAAGGGGTATCGCGAATCGTCGCGGTCGACATGGAAACTGCTGCCGGATTTGCCCAGAATATCGTTTGAATCCGCGGTGCGCGTGTCGTAGCGTCGCGCGCCGCGGCGTCCGGGATAACCGGACGCGGAACCTTTGCTGCGCAGGCGGGCTGCCGACACACCGGCGGCGCGCGGGACGGCGGTGAAGGTCGGGCGGTGCCGGACGGCGATGGCGCGTCGCATAGAAAAGAATTGCTGATGGAGCGTGCATGGACGAGTTGACACTCGGGTTAATCGGCGCGGGCGCCGTAGTGGTCGGGGGCGTGGTGGTCTATAACGCGTGGCAGAGCGCGAAGGTGCGCCGCCGGATGCCGCGGCCGATGCCGAGCGACGCCGCCGACCCGCTGTCGCGCGACGATCACGAAGAGCAGAGCCCGTTCATCGCGCCGGCGCGGCCCGCGCCCCGCCGCGAAGGCGTGCCCGGCGGCGACGGCGATGCGTCGCAGCGCGTCGAGCCGACCTTCGGTGCGGCGCCGCCGCTCGATACGCCGGCGGATATCCAGGCCGAGACGACCTCGCCGAACGGCTTTCCCGAAGGGGAAGACGCCGCGGCGGAGCCCCGCGCGCGCGCGTCGATACAGTCCGCGCAGTCGGGCCAACCCGGCCAACCCGGCCAACCCGACGAGCTGGTCGAACCGGTCATGCCGGCCGCGACCACCATCTCGGCGGCGCCGCCGGCGGTGGTCGATCGGCGTATCGACTGCATCGTGCCGATTCGCCTTGGCGCGCCGGTGGCCGGCGACAAGGTGCTGCCGCTCGCGCAGCGCCTGCGCCGCGCGGGCAGCAAGCCGGTGCATATCGAAGGCAAGCCGGATGGCGGCGGCGCATGGGAGCTGCTGCAAAACGGCGTGCGCTACGAGGAACTGCGCGCGGCCGCGCAGCTCGCGAACCGCAATGGCCCGTTAAACGAGCTCGAGTTCTCGGAGTTCGTGAGCGGCGTGCAGCAGTTCGCCGACGCGCTCGATGGCGCACCCGAATTCCCCGACATGATGGAAACCGTATCGATGGCGCGCGAACTGGACGGCTTTGCCGCGCAGTGCGACGCGCAACTGTCGATCAACGTGCTGTCGGACGGTGCGCCGTGGTCCGCGAACTACGTGCAGGCGGTCGCGTCGCAAGACGGCCTGCTGCTCTCGCGCGACGGCACGCGCTTCGTGAAGCTCGATGCGAAGCAGAGCCCGGTTTTCATGCTGCAGTTCGGCGACACTAACTTCCTGCGCGACGACCTCACCTACAAGGGTGGCCAGATGATCACGCTGGTGCTCGATGTACCGGTTGCCGACGAGGACATCCTGCCGTTCCGCCTGATGTGCGACTACGCGAAATCGCTGTCCGAGCGCATCGGCGGACGGGTCGTCGACGATCAGCGCCGGCCGTTGCCCGAAGCCGCGCTGCTCGCGATCGAAAAGCAGCTGATGACGCTCTACGCGAAACTCGAGCAGGCGGGGATTCCGGCAGGCTCACCGGTTACGCGGCGGCTGTTCAGTCAGTAGGTCATCGCGGTGGTTCGTCCTGGTGGTTGGTTCTGGTTAGTTGGTTCTGGTAGTTCGTCCTGGTAAGTTCATCACTGCAGTTCATCGCAGTAGTTCATCCCGGCCGGGTCGGCCAACAAGACCGGCGAACAAGGCCGGCGAACAGGCTAGCGCCAGCAGGCGCGCGGGCCACCGCGGCTCAGCGCCTGCCGTGATTTGTCGCGCGCATCGCCGCCACACGCCGCGCGCGCCGCAATGCGCCATGCTTGCGTATCGCGCGCCCGTGCAGGCTTAACGGCTCGCCGAAGATGAAAGCGGCCGCCGCCATTTGGTTGTACCTACGCAGCCGCTTTGCTCGCACGGTGTCGGTCATCCGTTTCCGCTTTCGGTTGCGGATGCGATTTCCCGCGAGCCCGGGCTTCATTCGACCTCCTTCGGCCACCTGCCGTCGCCGATGCACGCCTTCGCCGGCATCCATTGCTGCCTGCCGCCGTCATGCCGCGTGAGCCGATGGCTGGTCGACGCATTGCCGGCGAGCGCCAGCCGCACGATCGGCTCGCGTGCCTGCGCCGGATGAGCGGGCCCAACCCATAGCAGCGCGGCTGCCAACCCCATGCTCCAGACCGACCACGCGGCACGGCGGACCATCGCGCGGTTCAGGCTTGCGGCACACGGGCATACAGATTCAAAAGGCTTCACGGACGTTCCTCGCGATGCGCCTTCACAAGGCGCGATGCATGTTCAGGGTTGCCAAGGTCGCATCGCCGCCATGCAGTGTCAATCGTGCTGGCGAGGCGCTGGCCGAATGGCCAGGGGACGGGAACCTGTCGCGCGCAAGCGTGTCCGCGCGTGTCTGGGCCCGCACGGAACTGGCCGTTTGGCCGATGTCACGCGACACGCTTCCTGAGATAATCTGGCGTCTGAACTTCATCTGCGAATCTGCTGACAGCATGGCCCGAACTCCGTCCTCCCATTCCGCCAGCCGCGCCGCGGCGAATGCTCCCGCCGAGCGTGCGCGGTGGCTGCGCGAGCAGCTCGAACGCGCGAACTACGCGTACTACGTGCTCGACCAGCCGGAGTTGCCCGATGCGGAGTACGACAAGCTGTTCAAGGAACTGGAGCAGGTCGAGGCCGCGCATCCGGATCTGATCACACCCGATTCGCCGACCCAGCGCGTCGGTGGCGAAGTCGCGAGCGGCTTCGAACCGGTCACGCACGACATGCCGATGCTGTCGCTGAACAACGGCTTTAGCGACGAAGACATCGCCGCATTCGACAAGCGTGTGTCCGACGCGCTTGGCCACGCGCCGGTCGACTATGCGTGCGAACTGAAGTTCGACGGCCTCGCTATTTCGCTGCGCTATGTGGACGGCAGGTTCATGCAGGCGGCCACCCGAGGCGACGGCGCGACCGGCGAGAATGTGACCGAAAACGTCCGCACGATCCGTTCGATTCCGCTCACGCTCAAGGGCCGCCGTGTGCCGAAAGTGCTAGACGTGCGCGGCGAAGTGCTGATGTTCAAGCGCGACTTCGAGCGTTTGAACGAACGGCAGCGTGAGGCCGGTCATCGCGAGTTCGCGAACCCGCGCAATGCGGCGGCGGGCAGCCTGCGGCAGCTCGATCCGAAGATCACCGCGCAACGGCCGCTGTCGTTTTTCGCGTACGGAATCGGTGTGCTGGAAGGCGAGCCGATGCCGGATACGCATAGCGGCCTGCTCGACTGGTATCACGAAATGGGTTTGCCGGTGAACAGTCAGCGCGCCGTCGTGCAAGGGGCGGACGGGTTGCTCGGGTTCTTCGGCAAGGTCGGCGGCAAGCGCGATGCGCTGCCGTACGATATCGACGGTGTGGTCTACAAGGTCAATCGCCGCGACCAGCAGGAGGCGCTCGGCTTTGTGTCGCGCGCGCCGCGTTTTGCGCTCGCGCACAAGTTCCCGGCGCAGGAGGCGCTGACCACACTCGTCGCGATCGACGTGCAGGTCGGCCGCACCGGCGCGATCACGCCGGTCGCGCGGCTCGAGCCGGTGTTCGTGGGTGGCGCGACGGTCACCAACGCCACGCTGCACAACGAAGACGAAGTGCGGCGCAAGGACATCCGGATCGGCGACACGGTGATCGTGCGCCGCGCGGGCGACGTGATTCCGGAAGTGGTCGGCGCGCTGATCGAGCGGCGCCCGGCCGACGCGAAAGAATTCGTGATGCCGACAGCCTGCCCGGTGTGCGGCTCGGCCATCGAGCGACTGCCCGACGAAGCGATCGCGCGTTGCAGCGGCGGCCTCTTTTGCCCCGCGCAGCGCAAGCAGGCGCTCTGGCATTTCGCGCAGCGCCGCGCGCTCGATATCGACGGGCTCGGCGAAAAGATCATCGACCAGTTAGTCGAGCAGAACCTCGTGCGCACGCCGGCGGACCTGTTCAATCTCGGTTTCGCGACGCTCGCCGCGCTCGACCGCTTCGCGGACAAGTCCGCGCAGAATCTGCTCGACTCGCTGGATAAGGCGAGGCACACGACGCTTGCACGCTTCATCTATGCGCTCGGTATCCGGCACGTCGGAGAATCGACGGCGAAAGATCTCGCGAAGCATTTCGGCTCGCTCGATCCGATCATCCGCGCGAGCGTCGACGAATTGCTCGAAGTCAACGACGTCGGGCCGATCGTCGCTGAAGCGATCCATCAGTTCTTCGCTGAAGAGCACAACCTTACGGTTATCGAGCAACTTCGCGCGCCGGGTCGGGTAACGTGGACCGAAGGACCGCCTGCGCCGAAGGCGCCGCAAGGCGTGCTGGCCGGCAAGACGATCGTGCTGACCGGCACGCTGCCGACGCTCGCGCGCGAAGACGCGAAGGCCATGCTCGAGGCGGCCGGCGCGAAAGTCGCCGGTTCCGTATCGAAAAAGACGGATTACGTGGTCGCGGGCACGGAAGCGGGCAGCAAACTCGCGAAAGCTGAGGAACTCGGCGTTCCCGTGCTCGACGAAGAAGGTATGCGCAAGCTTCTGGAGAGGCAGACAACATGATTCGCGAAATTCTGAAGATGGGCGACCCACGCCTCTTGCGGATTGCCCAACCCGTCGATCACTTCGATACGCCCGAACTGCACGAGCTGATCAAGGACATGTTCGAGACGATGCACGATGCGAACGGCGCGGGTCTCGCTGCGCCGCAGATCGGCGTCGATCTGCAGCTCGTCATTTTCGGCTTCGGGCATAACGAACGTTACCCGGACGCGCCGCCGGTGCCGGAAACGGTGCTGATCAATCCGACCATTACGCCGGTGTCGCAGGATATGGAGGAGGGCTGGGAAGGTTGTCTGTCGGTGCCGGGCCTGCGCGGGGTCGTGAACCGCTTCTCGATGATCCGCTATCACGGCTTCGACCAGTTCGGCAAACCGATCGACCGTGTCGCGGAGGGCTTTCATGCGCGGGTCGTCCAGCACGAATGCGACCACCTGATCGGCAAGCTGTACCCGATGCGGATCACCGACTTCTCGAAGTTCGGCTTCACGGAAGTGCTGTTTCCGGACCTCGATCCGCGCAGCGACGACTGAGCGGTCGGCGTCGGCTGTGCGTCGAGCCGTTTCGGTACCGCGGTGGCCGTTGGCGCATTGCCGCTAGTCGCGGGTATTCGATGTCGGAAAAGTCAAAAAGCCCATGCGGTTGGACACAGCGCATGGGCCTTCTAATGAGTGACTGGCGATAGAAACGCCGCCGGAAGTGGCCGGGCGACAGAAGCGGCTGCAGCAAGCGGGACACGGAAGCCACGACACAGAAGCATGACGCGAAAAGCGCAACGCACCGCTGCGCGTCATGATCCCGCCGCCTAGAACATCTCGTCGGCGGAAAGATATCGCCATTGGCCCTGCGGCAACGCGCCGAGCGTCACATGGCCCATCCGCACGCGTTTCAGGCCGACCACCTGCAAGCCGACCAGCTCGCACATCCGGCGAATCTGGCGCTTCTTCCCTTCGCGCAGCACGAAACGCAACTGCTCGCCATTCTGCCAGCTGACCTGCGCAACCTTGAGCGGGACGCCGTCCAGTTCCAGACCGTGCCGCAACTGCGCAAGACTCTCGGGCGGAAAGTGCTGTTCGACGTCGGTTTGCACGTCGCCGTACGTGACGCGCACGAGGTACTCCTTGTCGACTTCCGAGTGACCGCCGATCAGCTGTTTTGCGATGCGGCCGTCCTGCGTCAGCACGAGCAGGCCGGTCGAATCGATGTCGAGGCGTCCGGCCGGCGCCAGCTGGCGCAGATGCGCGACGGAGTAACGGATATCCGTGCGGTCGCCGTCCCAGCGGTTTTCCGGCGTCACCAGCGTGATGGCCGGCTGGTAGCCGTCCTCGGCCTGACCGGACACGTAACCGATCGGCTTATGCAGCAGGACCGTCACCCGGCTGGCCTGCACCGCTTCGGCGGCCGGGTCGATGTCGATCCGCACGTCAGGCCGCACGCGCGTACCGAGCGTATCGATCCGTTCGCCGTCGACGGATACCCAGCCCTTTTCGATCCATTCGTCCGCTTCGCGGCGCGAGCACAGGCCCAGTTCGGACATCAGCTTCGACAGGCGCAGCATGCCGGGTGCGTCTTCGTAGTCGCGGCGCGGTGAGCGCTCGCCGGCATCGGCCGCTGCCGGGCGGACCGCGCCGGCGGGCTTGCTGGACTTGCCGGGCTTACCGGCTTTGCCGCTTCGCGGCGTTCCGGCTGCCGCGCGCGGCGCATGGTCGTCGCGCGTGAAGTGCTCCTGCCGGTCCGCATAGGCGCCTTTGACAGGACGCGCGACCGTTCGCTCGCCGCGGCTCGCCGATTCACCGGCGCGCGGCGCCTGCCGCTCGCGCGCGGCGGCCGGTCGTTCGAGATCGCGCGAAGCGCGGGCGCGCGGTGGCGTATCCCTGTCGGTGGACGATCGGGACTCAGCGCCGGCACCGCGCGTCGTGCGTTTGATCTCGTTGGCGCTGCCGCGCGCGTCGCCGTACGACCGCCGCTGCGGCGCGTCGCCGGACGAACGCGGCGGGCGATCGCTGTCGCGGCCGCGCGAATCGCGCTTGCCGGTGCCCGGGCCGACTTCGCCGCGTCGCGGCGAAGCGGCGCCTGCCGATGAACCGCGAGTCGTTCGTTCGGCGCCTGGCGTGCGTTGGAAGCGTTCTGCGTCGCCGCGCGTGCGTGGCGCGGCGCGTGTCGTACCGCGTTCTGATGCCGAAGCCGCGCCCCGCGGTGCGCGCGCGTCATCGGAGCCGCGCCGTAGTGCGGCTCCGGCAGACCTGCGTTCGCCGGATGCATCGCCCGTCGCGCGGTTGCGGCCGCCTGCGGCCGCTGGCTTGTTCTCACGTGCGTCGTCTGAACGCGTGCCGGTTCCGCGGGGACGATCGAACGTCGGCTTGCTCGTCCGCTCGCCGCGCTCGCTGCTGCTCCCGAATGCGCGTCCGGCGCCACCCTCGGCGCGCCGGCCCGGTGCTGGAGCGGGTCTCTCTCCTTCAGCGTACCGCCCGGTCCTCGCGCCGGGTTTCGCACCCTCGGCATACCGCCCAGCCGCAGCACCCGGCTTCGCGCCTTCAGCGTATCGCCCGGTCCTTGCGCCGGACTTCGCATCCTCAGCACGCCGCCCAGCCGCCGTACCTGGCTTCGCATCCTTGGCGTATCGTCCCGCCGTCGTACCTGGCTTCGCATCCTTGGCGTATCGTCCCGCCGCCGTACCTGGCTTCGCATCCTTGGCGTACCGCCCAGCCGCCGCGCCCGGCTTTGCACCCTCAGCGTACCGCCCAGCCGTCGCGCCCGGTTTCGCCCCTTCGGCACGCCGCCCAGCCGCTGCCCCGGGTTTCCGGTCGTCCCCGTCCCGCGCAACGCGCGGCGCTCGCTGCGCCGCACCGGCCGCGCG
>NZ_CADIKF010000085.1 GCF_902859875.1 Paraburkholderia solisilvae
CGGCGCAAGCGCGCCGTGCGAGCCGCGCCGCGCCGTGCAGCCGCGCGGCGCGAGACACGCCGGGCAGGGCAGCGAAAGCGGGCAGGGCCATGGCAATTCTCCAGATTCGATGACGCACGTGCCGCACAGACGGGCAAACGGCACGCAAGAGTACATAACGGTACGAAGGGCATTCTAGAGAGCGGCCCCTGCCGGCAAACGTCGAATAGAGGGGGGCTTCCCCGGCTATTCGTTCAATTGGCCCTTGCGCGGCGACCCTAAGATGCAGTCCATGCGAAAAAGCCTTCGCGCCGTGCTTTCGCCGCTGCTCACCTGCGGCGGCAGGCGACGCGAGGCGCCAGGCGGACAAAGATTGCGGACCGTTCAGACGGAGATACGCCCCATGCTTGACAGGCTCGATCAGGACTTTGCGTTCAACAAGGAAGCGCTCGACGTGCGCGCGTACCGGCAGGAGTTGCTGTCGTCGAATATCGCGAACACCGACACGCCGAACTACAAGGCGCGCGACATCGACTTTTCGTCGTCGCTCGCCGGCGCGTTGCACAAGGCCAATGGCGGGTCCGGTTCAGGCGCGGCGCGGCTGGCGATGACGCAGCCGGCCGGCGTGACCGACGGCATGACGATGGCGACCACCGAGGCCGGCCATATGGCAGGCAAGGCGAAGCTGATCGCCACCGGCGGTCCGGTCGAAGACTACGGCCAGTTGAAGTACCGGATTCCCGCGCAGGCCTCGCTCGACGGCAACACGGTCG
Organism: Paraburkholderia solisilvae; assembly: GCF_902859875.1. Taxonomy (GTDB): domain Bacteria; phylum Pseudomonadota; class Gammaproteobacteria; order Burkholderiales; family Burkholderiaceae; genus Paraburkholderia; species Paraburkholderia solisilvae. Next base: position 753 of record NZ_CADIKF010000085.1, read on the forward strand.
ACCTCGACGCGGAGCGCGTGCAGTTCGCCGACAACACGCTGCATCTCGAATCGGGGATGACGCTGGTGTCGGCGCAGATCAAGGGTCTGCTGTCGGCGATCACGTCGGGCAGCTAGGCGGCGCGCGCGTCGCGGCGGCGCGGCGGCGCAGCAGCACACAGGCAGCACCAAAAATTTACGCTACGGGTTGAAGTAACGAGGAGGCTTGCAAAGCCATGTCATTGATGAACATCTTCAAGGTGGCGGGTTCGGCGATGAGCGCCGAGTCGCAGCGCCTGAACGTGACCGCGTCGAATCTGGCGAACGCGGACAGCACGACCGGGCCGGACGGCCAGCCGTATCGCGCGAAGCAGGTCGTGTTCGCGGTCGATCCGCTGGGCGGCGCGCGCTCGGCTTCCGGGCAGCAGGTCGGCGGTGTCCAGGTGACGGGCGTGATCGACGACCCGACGCCGATGAAGACCACTTACGACCCGAGCAACCCGGCGGCGAATGCGGACGGCTACGTGACGCAGCCGAACGTCGACCCGGTGCAGGAAATGGTGAACATGATCTCGGCGTCGCAATCGTACCAGGCCGACATCGAGACGCTGAACACCGCGAAGAACCTGATGCTGAAAACGCTGACCATCGGCACCTGAGGAGCATGTCTTGAGTACGCCAATCGGAAACAACGGTACGAACACCAACAACACGCCCACCGACACGATGGGCCCGAACGCGGCGGGCACGTCCGCGGCGGATTTGCAGCAGACGTTCCTGAAGCTGCTCGTCACGCAATTGCAGAATCAGGACCCGACCTCGCCGATGGACAGCTCGCAGATGACGTCGCAGCTCGCGCAGATCGATACGGTCAGCGGCATCGCGCAGCTCAATTCGTCGCTCGGCTCGTTGTCGGCGCAACTGTCGGCAAGCGAGACCGGCCAGGCTGCGTCGCTGATCGGGCGCACCGTGCTCGTGCCGGGCGACGGGATTACGGTCAATTTTCCGACAAATGCCGACGGCACGACCAGCACTACGGAGGCCGCGTCGCCGTTCGGCATCAAGCTGCCGGCCGCGGCGTCGGACCTGCAGGTGAAGGTCATGAACTCGTCGGGTCAGGTGGTGCGCACGGTCGATCTCGGCGCCCAGCCGGCCGGCGTGATTCCGGCTCCTGGCTTCAACCCGGTCGACGACACGGGCAACCCGCTGCCGGTGGGCAGTTACACATTCTCGGTGACGGACGCGGGCGGCACCGCGACCGGCAGCAACGCGCCGGTCGCACTGACCGGCATCGTGGTGGGAGGCATCGTCACGCAGGCGGACGGCACCACGGGTCTCACACTTGTCAACGGTACAACCGTCCCATTGAACGGCGGCCCTTCGGGCATCCTTTGAACCTGATTACATGCGGAGCGCAACATGGGTTACAACTCAGCCTTGAGTGGTCTGGCGGCAGCCAGCAACGACCTCGACGTAGTCGGCAACAACATCGCCAACGTGCAGACGGTTGGCTTCAAGCAGAGCGCCGCGGTATTCGCGGATCTGTACGCGAATTCGATCGCGACCTCGGTCAACAACCAGATCGGCATCGGCACCACCCTCGCCGGTGTGCAGCAGGACTTCTCGCAAGGCCAGATCACGACGACCGACGTCGCCACGAACATGGCGATCAACGGCAATGGCTTCTTCCAGATGCAGAACCCGAACGGCACGGTGACGTATTCGCGTAACGGCCAGTTCACGAAGAACCAGAACGGCTTCATCGTCGACGCCGAAGGCAACGAGCTGATGGGCTTCGAGGCGAATGCGCAGGGCCAGCTGCAGACCGGCCAGGTCGTGCCGATCCAGATTCCGAACGCGAGCCTGCTGCCGCCTATCGCGACCACAGAAGCGACATTCGGCGTCAATCTGGACGCCTCCGCGCCGCAGCCGACCACCGCCACCTTCAGCGCATCGGATCCGACCAGCTACTCTTTCACCACGTCGGTCCAGACCTTCGACTCGCTGGGCAACCAGACCACCGTCAACCTGTACTTCGTGAAAAGCGCGACCGCAGGCCAATGGGAAGTGTTTGCGGGCCCGTCGGGCCAGACGCCGACCGACCTCGGCAGCATGACCTTCAACCAGTCGGGCGCGCTGGCCTCGGCAGCCGGTCCTGCGCCCACGGGCGGCGGGGCGGGTGCGCCGCTTACTCCGGCTGGCGATTTCTCGCTGAACCTGACTCCCTCCGACGGCGCCGCGGCTCAGACCATCACGCTCAACCTGACGGGCACGACCCAGTTCGGCAACAGCGACGCAAGTTCGGGCACCACCAATGACAGCGGGACGACTTCCGCACCGACACAGGACGGTTTCGGCACGTCGCAACTGTCGAACTTCTCGATCGGCTCGGACGGCACGATCACCGGCACCTACACCGATGGCCGCACCGCGACGCTCGGCCAGGTGCTGGTCGCGAACTTCGAGAATCCGAACGGTCTGCAGAACCTCGGCAACAACCAGTTTGCGCAGACGTCCGATTCGGGCCAGCCGCAAGTCGGCGTGCCGGGCTCGTCGAACCTGGGTTCAGTGGAGGGCAGCGCGATCGAGAGCTCGAACGTCGATCTGACCGGCTCGCTCGTCGACCTGATTACCGCGCAGCGCAACTATCAGGCGAACGCGCAGACGATCAAGACGCAGCAGACGCTCGACCAGACGCTGATCAACCTGTAATGCGGCAGGCGCGGCAGACGATGCTGCCGCGCGCATCCTGACAAGGGAACGAGCCATGGACCGAATGATCTACACCGCGATGACGGGCGCGACGCAAGCGCTCGATCAGCAGGCCGTCGTCGCGAACAACCTCGCCAATACGTCGACCACGGGTTTTCGCGCGCAGCTTGCGAACTTCCGTTCCGTGCCGATGAGCTTCGGCGACGGCTCGCAGGTCAACGACCAGACGACGCGCACCTTCGTGCTGTCGGCGACGCCGGGCTCGGACTACACGCCCGGCCCGATCTCGCAGACCGGCAACCCGCTCGACATCGCGGTTGAGGGGAGCGGCTGGATCGCTGTGCAGACGCAGGACGGCAACGAGGCCTACACGCGCGGCGGCAATATGCACGTCGACGAGAACGGCCAGATCGTCACCGCGAACAATCTGCCGGTGATCGGCAACGGCGGCCCGATCGCGGTGCCGCCGGAGTCCCAGGTGACGATCGGCAAGGACGGCAGCATCTCGGTGCTGGCCCCCGGCGATCCGCCGAATGCGATCGCGCTGGTCGACCAGATCAAGCTCGTGAATCCGGATCCGAACTCGATGACGCGCGGCGACGACGGACTGTTTCGCACCGGCGACGGCAATCCGGCCGATCAGGATCCGAACGTGCAGGTCGTGGCCGGCGCGCTCGAAGGCAGCAACGTGAATCCGGTCGCCGCGATGGTGTCGATGATCACCAACGCGCGCCAGTTCCAGATGCAGACGAAGATGATGCAGACCGCCAACACCAACGAGCAGGCGGCCAATCAGTTGCTGAGTTTCAGCAGCTAAGTTTCAGCAGCGAGGGCACGGGCTGGTCGCGCTCGCCGCTGGAACCCATGGTGTAACACCAGGAGAATAACGACTGTGAACCGCTCCCTCTACATTGCCGCGACCGGCATGAACGCGCAGCAGGCGCAGATGGACGTGACCGCGAACAATCTCGCGAACGTCAGTACGAACGGCTTCAAGGCCTCACGCGCGGTGTTCGAGGACCTGATGTATCAGACCCTGCGTCAGCCGGGTGCGAATTCGACGCAGGACACGCAGATTCCGTCGGGCAGCCAGGTCGGCACCGGCGTGCAGCAGGTCGCGACCGAGCGTCTGTACACGCAGGGCAACCTGACGCAGACCGGCAACACGAAGGACCTCGCGATCAACGGCAACGGCTTCTTCCAGGTGCAGATGCCGGACGGCACGCTCGCGTACACGCGTGACGGCGAGTTCCAGATCGACCAGCAAGGCCGGCTCGTCACGACGAGCGGCTTTCCGCTGGTGCCGGCCATCACGCTGCCGCAAAACGCGACCGGCCTGACGATCGGCCAGGACGGCACCGTATCGATCACGCAGGGCAACTCGCAGAACACGGTGAACATCGGCTCGATCCAGCTCGCGACGTTCATCAACCCGGCCGGCCTCGACTCGATCGGTCAGAACCTCGTGCAGGAAACGCAGTCGTCGGGCGCGCCGAATGTCGGCCAGCCGAGCCTGAACGGCATCGGCTCGCTGCAGCAGGGCTTCGTCGAAACGTCGAACGTGAATGTGGTGCAGGAACTGGTGAACATGATCCAGACCCAGCGCTCGTATGAAATCAACAGTAAGGCCGTGACCACGTCCGATCAGATGCTGCAGACGCTCAGTCAGATGCAGATTTGAACGGCGTTCGTCGCGTCGAATAGATGTCTACCAGGCAGACGGTTACGAAGATGTCGCACCTCACCAGTCCCATGGTTCGCACCGGTGTCGCGCGCGCGGCGCTGCGGCTCGCGGCCGCGGGTGCGTTCGCCGGCACGCTGGCCGGCTGCGCGCTCCAGCCGAAGGATCCGATCGTGCAACAGCCGATGACGGCGCTGCCGCCGGTTCCGCCGCAGCTGCAGCCGCCGGGCTCGATCTTCAATCCGGGCACCGCCGGGCATCCGCTCTTCGAAGACCAGCGCCCGCGTAACGTCGGCGACATTCTGACGATCGTCATCGCCGAAAACGTCAATGCGACCAAGGCGTCGGGCGCCAACGCGAACCGCAATGGCAGCACCAATGTCGCGGTCACGCAGGCGAACTTCCTGTCCGGCCTCTTCAACAAGGCGAATCTCGCCGCGAACGGGCAGAACCAGTTCCAGGCAAGCGGCGGCGCGAACGCGTCGAACACGTTCAACGGTGTGCTCACCGTGACGGTCACGAACGTGCTGCCGAACGGCAATCTCGTCGTGAGCGGCCAGAAGCAGATGCTGATCAACCAGGGCAACGAGTGGGTGCGCTTTTCCGGCGTCGTGAATCCGAATACGGTCGCGGGCGACAACTCGGTGTTCTCGACGGAAGTCGCCGACGCCAAGATCGAATACTCGGCGAAGGGCTATATCGACGAAGCCGAGCAGATGGGCTGGCTGCAACGCTTCTTCCTGAATATTTCGCCGTGGTGATGACGATGAACGCCTTCACTCTTCGTCAAGCCTCGATGCGCGCGCTCCGTGCCGCGCGGGCGGCGCGGACCGCGGCGCGTGCGGCGCTTTGCGCGGTGTCGCTGCTCGCACTGTTCGTGGCGGCGGCGCCGGCCGCGCACGCGGAGCGGCTCAAAGATCTCGTCTCGATTCAGGGCGTGCGCGACAACCCGCTGATCGGCTACGGGCTCGTGGTCGGTCTCGACGGCACGGGCGACCAGACCACGCAAACGCCGTTCACGACGCAGACGCTCGCGAACATGCTCGCGAACCTCGGGATCGGCATCAACAACCAGCAGGCCGGTGCGACCAACGGCGGCGTGTCGCCGCTCGCGAACCTGCAACTGAAGAACGTCGCCGCGGTGATGGTGACCGCGACGCTGCCGCCGTTCGCGCGCCCCGGCGAAGCGATCGACGTGACCGTCTCGTCGCTCGGCAACGCCAAGAGCTTGCGCGGCGGCACGCTGCTGCTCACGCCGCTCAAGGGCGCGGACGGTCAGGTCTATGCACTCGCGCAGGGCAACATGGCGGTCGGCGGCGCGGGCGCGAGCGCGAACGGCAGCCGCGTGCAGGTGAACCAGCTTGCGGCCGGACGCATCACGGACGGCGCGATCGTCGAGCGCGCGTTGCCGGTCAATGTCGCGCAGGCGGGCGGTCTGATGGAAATGGACCTGAACGATATGGATTACGACAACGCGCAGAAGATTGTCGCGGCTGTCAACAATGCGTTCGGCATGGGCACCGCGACCGCGCTCGACGGCCGCACGATCCAGTTGCGCGCGCCGGGCGACACCGCCTCGCAGGTGTCGTTCCTCGCCCAGTTGCAGAACCTCGAGATCAAGCCGGCGAAGTCCGCCGCGAAGGTGATCCTGAACGCGCGCACCGGTTCGATCGTGATGAACCAGATGGTCACGCTCGACAGCTGCGCGGTCGCGCACGGCAATCTGTCGGTGGTCGTCAATACGCAGCCGGTGGTCAGCCAGCCCAATGCATTCTCGAACGGCCAGACGGTGGTCGCGCGGCAGTCGCAGATCCAGTTGAAGCAGGACAACGGCGCGCTGCGCTATGTGACGGCCGGCCCGAACCTCGCAGACGTCGTGAAGGCGCTGAACGCGCTCGGCGCGACGCCGGCCGACCTGATGTCGATCTTGCAGGCCATGAAGGCAGCCGGCGCGTTGCGCGCCGACCTGGAAATCATTTAAGCAGGAAGCACGACCGATGAATGCCGATTCCCCGAAGCCCGCAACGGATCTCGACCAGCGCTTTGCCCTCGACGTGCAGGGGTTCGACGCGCTGCGCGCGCAGACCAAGGCATCGCCGCAGGCCGGCCTGAAGGTCGCCGCGCGTCAGTTCGACGCGGTATTCACGCAGATGATGCTGAAAAGCATGCGCGATGCGACGCCGCAGGACAGCCCGCTCGATTCGCGCGAGGGCGAGCAGTTCATGTCGATGCTCGATGAGCAGTTGTCGCAGCAGATGGCGTCGAAGGGCATCGGCGTCGCCAACATGATGATCAAGCAGCTCGCGCGTCAGGCGAATATTCCGCTCGACGGCAGCGATGCGGGCGGCGCCGGCGGCGCCAGCCCGCTCACGACGCTGAACTCGCTCGCGCGCATGTATGCGAATCCGGCGGCCAACGGCGCACTCGCGTCGGGCGGCGGTTACTCGGCCAATAGCGCGTTGACGCCGCCGTTGCGCGGCAATGGCCAGTCGCCGAAAGTCGATGCGTTCGTCAACAAGCTGGCCGCGCCGGCTCAGGCGGCGAGCGCCGCCACGGGCATCCCCGCGCGCTTTATCGTCGGCCAGGCCGCGCTCGAATCGGGCTGGGGCAAGAGCGAAATCAGGAAGCCGGACGGCTCGACGAGCCACAACGTGTTCGGCATCAAGGCGACCAAGGATTGGACCGGCGACACGGTGTCGACCGTGACGACCGAGTATGTCGACGGCCAGCCGCAGCGCAAGGTCGAGAAGTTCCGCTCGTACGCGTCGTACGACGAGGCGATGAAGGACTATGCGAGCATGCTGACGAGCAATCCGCGCTATGCGGCGGTGCTGAACGCGTCGCACGGAAAGAATGCGGCGGGCTTCGCCGCCGGCATGCAGCGCGCCGGCTACGCGACCGATCCGCACTACGCGCGCAAGCTGATGTCGATCATGCAGCAGATGGGCTGAGCGACACCCGCGCATCCGTTTGCCGCGGTTCCCCGCTACCCGCTTCGCATACCTCGCGAGCCGCCGATCGCCTGGTGCGGCCGGCCGGTGCGCGCGCGCCGAAATTATTTGCGATCGAACACTAAACTTCGCCGGATAATTGCCGCTATAGCGTAAAGATCGATTGCCGGAGGATGCCGGCGAGCCGGTCATAGAATACGCGTGTCGCCGGCGGGGCCGGCGGTTCGCATCGCGAGACTACGACATCATGGAACCCAATCTGTCGACCGCCCAGGCGGAGGACATCGAACCGACCGAGCACTTCGGCCGGCGAAATCCGCTGGAAATCGGCGTTCAGCTGCGCAACCTGTTCAACCGGGGCGACTTCTTGACCGTGCAGTACAAGGGCGGCCAGCTGGTGACGCGTATTCTCGACGTCGACGTGCGCACCCAGACCTTCGTGTTCGACTGGGGCGCGCTGCCCGAGCAGAACCGCGGCCTGCTTGCCGCGCCCCACTGCCATTTCCTCGCGGCGCCGGAAGGCGTGCGCGTCGAGTTCGGCACCGGCACGCCGCGTGAAACGTCGTTCGAAGGCCGCCCGGCATTCGAGGCCGCGTTTCCCGAGGTGCTGTACTACATCCAGCGGCGCGAGTATTTTCGCGTCGAAACGCCGATCCTCAACCCGTACTACTGCTCGGGCAAGCTGCCCGAAGGCGATACGTTCCGCTTCGAGATTCACGACCTGTCGCTGGGCGGCATCGGGTTGCGCACCAATGACGACCGCGTGGCCATGCTGCCGTTGAGCACGGTCCTGCCCGACGTCGAAGTGAACCTGAACGGCGTCGGCACGCTGTCGCTCGACCTGCAGATCGTGTCGCTGCGGGCCACGCCGCTGCCGCATGGCGGCGGCACGCGTTACCTGCTCGGCCTGCGCTTCATGTCGCTGCCGGGCAGCGCCGAGAACACGCTGCAGCGGCTGATTACGCAGCTCGAGATGAAGCGCCGCTCGCTCGTGCGGGCGTGACGACGTCACGCTGAACCCGATTGCGCCGGCATCTTCGGGCGCGATCAGCGCAATCGGCGCGATCGGCCGCGCGCCGATCCCTCCGTACGCGGCCGATATAGCCCCTCCTTTCCCCCTTTCTCTTCGTTTTGACTTGCGCCGCGGCTGCCGATAATGAAATGTCGGCGCGTGTTTCGCGTACCGCCGGTCGCACGCCCGGCCGCCAGCCTGGAAATCTGGCACGGCGGCCACGCAAACCCTAAATTTTCGGCGCACGAGGCCGATATACCGCCTGTTCACGCAATTGGCGCGGCGTCGCACGGCGCGTCTTTCTGGAGCACGCATGTCGAATCTTTTTGCCATTGGATTGAGCGGGCTGAACGCAGCACAGCAAGCCATTTCGACGACCAGCAACAACATCAGCAACACGACGACGCCCGGCTATTCGCGCGAGATCGCGATGTTTGCCGAAGGGAACGAAACGTTTACCGGCTCCGGCTATATCGGCGGCGGTGTCACGACCGTGACGATCCAGCGCCAGTTCAGCAACACGCTGACCACCGAACTCAATTCCGTACAGTCACAGAGCTCGTCGATCAACACGTATTCGCAACTGGTCACCGGCCTGTCGAATGAGATCGGCGATCCGACCGGTGGGGTAGGCGCCGCGTTCTCGACATTCTTCGCGGACCTGCAGACCCTTTCGGGTGCCGCGAGCAGCGGACCGGACCGTCAGACGGTGATGAGCGACGCGCAATCGATCGCCACCCAGCTCAACGAGCTGGGTCAGCAGATCGACCAGATGCAGCAGGGCGTCAACACGACGCTCACCGGCACGGTCCCGCAGATCAACAATCTGACCAAGCAGATCGCGCAACTGAATACGCAGATCGCCGCCGCCGGCACCAGCGGCCAGCCGCCGAACCAGCTGCTCGACGCGCGCGACGCGGCGGTCGCGCAGTTGTCGCAACTGGTCGGCGTCAATGTGACCCAGGCCGCGGACGGCAGCTATTCGGTCTCGCTGTCGAACGGGATGGCGCTGGTGCAGGGCAACCAGAGCTTCCAGCTCGGAACGACCCCGTCGCCGAGCAATCCGTCCCAATTGGCGATTACTTACCAGCAGCCTGATTCGACCAAGCCGGGCTCGTTCGTCACGACGGTGCTGCCTGATTCCGCGGTGACCGGCGGCACGCTCGGCGGCACGCTGCAGTTTCGCGACCAGACGCTGATTCCCGCCGCGCAGCAGCTCGGCGCGCTCGCCACGAGCTTCGCGGCGCAGGTGAACGCGCAAAACGAACTGGGTCAGGACGAGACCGGCAATCCCGGTGCGGCCCTGTTCAAGGTCCCGGCGCCGAACGTGATTGCCAATCTGAACAATACCGGCAGCGCGACGGTGTCGGCGACGCTGACGAATCCGGCTTCGCCGCCCTCGGACGACATGAAGCTGACGTTCGACGGCACCAACTACACGCTGACCGACACAACGACGGGTCAGGTGCTCGGCCAGTCGCCGGCTAGTGCCGGAAACCCGATCACGATCGGCGGGGTCTCGTTGACGATCAACGGCACGATGGCAGCCGGCGATTCGTACACGATCCAGCCGACCGAAGGTGCGCTCGACGGCTTCGGTCTCGTGACGCCGGGCGGCGACGGCTCGACGATCGCGGCCGCGTCGCCGGCCGTCGCGTCGGCTGCGAGCGCCAACCAGGGCTCGGCGAAGATTGCGATCGGCGCGGCGAGTCAGGGTTTCCTGATCAGTTCACCGTTTACGCTGACCTACAACGCCACGGCCGGTACGCTCACCGGCTTCCCGGTCGGCTCGACCGTGACCTTCGGCAACCCGCCGCAACCGATCACGATCACGTCGGCGAACACGCCGGTGCCGTACGATCCCACGAACGGCGACACGTACACGATCACCAACCCCGGCCCGCCGGTGGCATCGCCCAATGGCATTTCGTTCACCCTGACGGGCACGCCGAAAGACCAGGACACCTTCACGATCGGACCGAACACCGGCGGCGTCGACGACGGCAGCAATGCGAACGCGATCTCCCAGCTTTCCGCCAGCACCGCGTTCCAGGGCACGACGCTGACCACGGGCTACGCGGACTTCGTGAACAACGTCGGCAGCGCGGCGTCCGGCGCGACATCTCTGGCGCTGTCGACGGGCAGCACGCTTTCGCAGATCCAGCAGCAGCAGCAATCGGTATCGGGCGTGAACCTCGACGAGGAGGCCACCAACCTGGTCGAATACCAGCAACTCTACCAGGCGGCCAGCAAGGTGATTACGACCGCCCAGTCGCTATTCACGACACTGCTGCAAGCAGTCAACTGAGGCCTTGAACGATGCGTATCACTACCGCACAGATTTACCAGAACACCATCCAGAACATGGATAACCAGCAGTCGGTGCTCGCGGAGCTGGAGCAGGAGGCATCGACCGGCATCGCCATCGCGACGCCCGCTGACAACCCGCTCGGCGCCGCCCAGGCGGTGCAGCTGTCGGCGAACGGTGCGATGCTCGCGCAGTTCGCGACGAACCAGTCGACGGCGTCGACCATGCTGAACACGGAGAGTTCGGCGCTGTCCAGCGTTGGAAACACGCTGCAAAGCATTCTGACCCAGCTGGGCGGGTTGACCTCGGCCGGCATCAATGACAGCAACCGGCAGGCTGCCGTGAAGGCGCTTCAGGGGTTGCGCGACCAGTTGATGACCGAGGCGAACACCACCGAACCCGATGGCAGCTTCGTTTTCTCCGGTTTTCAGGGCAACGTCGCACCGTTTTCGAATGCGTCGAACGGCGGCGTGACGTACAACGGCGACTTTGGGACGCGCACGCTGCAAATCTCGAATTCGACGTCGGTCGCGACTGCCGACAATGGCTCGAGCGTGTTCCTGAGCGTGCTGCCGAACATTTCCGATCCGGTTGCCGAGGGCGCGTCCACCAATACGGGCACGGGCGTGATCGGCGCGGTCACGATCACGACACCGGGTGCGACGAGCAACAACGTGCCGTATTCGATTACGTTCGCCACCGATCCGGCCACGGGCAATCTGACCTACCAGGTGGACAACACGTCGACCACCCCGCCCACGCCGGTCGGCGCGGCTCAGCAGTACACCGGCACCGGCACCAGCCCGCAGACGATCGACCTCGGCGGCGGCCAGACCGTGACGATCTCGGGCACACCGGAGGCGGGCGACTCGTTCACGGTTACGCCGGCGGCGCAGGGCGATACCGACGTGTTCGCCGCGATCGACGCCGTGATGTCGGCGCTGCAGAACCCGGCGGACGACAATCCGACGGGCCTGGCGAACATCGAGAACGCGCTTTCCACCGCGCAAACCCAGATCAACAACACGCTGACGAACGTGACGACCGTGCAGGCGTCGGTCGGGGGGCGCGCGCAGCAGGTCACGGCGCTGCAGTCGATCAACGGGGCGCAGTCGTTGCAGAACCAGACCACCCTGAATGACCTCGTGGAGGCCAACCAGCCGTCGATATTGAGCAGTCTGTCGCTGGCGGAAACGATGCTCAACGCCACTGAAAAGTCGTTCGCGTCGGTTTCGCAACTGTCGCTGTTCTCGGTCCTCAATACCTGAGCCTGCCGCACAGGGCTGAACGGAAACCACGCAAAAGCGCGGCGCCTGCAAGCAGGCGCTGCGCTTTTTTTGTGCCGGCGCGAAGCGCTCGCCGCGCTACGGCGCAGGCCGCAACGCGAGCGCGACGCGGCCCATTTCGTCGATGCCGTTGTCGAACAGGCGCGCGAAGAACGGAATCATGTTCGGCAGCATCAGCTGGATCAGCACCAGGCCGACCAGCATCGTGAGCGGAAAGCCGACCTGGAAGATGCCGATCTGCGGCGCTGCGCGGTTCAGGATACCGAGGCACAGGTTGGCGATCAGCAGCGCGACGACCACCGGCAGCGCCAGCAGCAGGGCGGCCGCGAACAGCGTCGTGCCCCATTCGGCGAGCGTGCGCCAGCCCGGCGCATTCAGCAGATTCGCGTCGACCGGCACCGACTGAAACGTCATCACGAGCGCGCTGATCACCTGCAGGTGGCCATCGATCGCGAGGAACACGAGTGTCGCGATCATGTTCAGCAGGGTCGACAGCACGTCGGTCGAGGCGTTCGACTGCGGGTCGAAGAGTGTGGCGAAACCGAGACCCATGCCGAGGCTGATCAGGCCGCCGGCCAACTCGACGGCGCCGAACACGACCTGCATCGTGAACCCGAGCGCGGCGCCGATCAGAAACTGGTTGACGAGGATTCCCATACCGGCAGCCGAGAACACGGTCACCGGCGGCATTGGCCCGAGCGTCGGCGCGACGATCATGGCCATAAAGCCGGCGAGGCCGATTTTCGTCGGTATCTGCACCACCGTATTGCCGAATACGGGCGCGGTCGCCACCAGCGCGAGAATGCGCACGAACGGCCAGAGGAACGCGGTGAGCCACGCGTTCAGTTGTGCATAGGTGACGGTGAACATGCCGGACTGCCTTTGCCCTCGAGCGCCGTGCCGCGCGTCTTTGTCAGTTCGCGACGTTCGGAATGTTTAACAGCACCTGCCGCATGTAGTCGGTCATCGTCGTCAGCATCCACGGGCCGGCGATCACCAGCGTGAGTGCGACGGCGGCGAGCTTCGGAATGAACGTCAGCGTGCTTTCGTTGATCTGCGTGGCCGCCTGGAAAAGACTCACGATGAGACCCACGACGAGCGCGACGAGCAGCAGCGGCGAGCTGAGCAGCAGCACCACGCGCATCGCGTCGTGCGACAGGGTCATGACGGATTCTGGAGTCATCGCGGTTCGGCTCCGGTGCCTGGGTTGAAAAACGCCGTGAAGAGCGCGCTAGGTAAAGCTTTGCGCGAGCGAGCTGATCAGCAGCTGCCAGCCGTCGACCAGCACGAACAGCATCAGCTTGAACGGCAGCGAAATCGTCACCGGCGACACCATCATCATGCCCATCGACATCAGCACGCTGGCGACCACGAGGTCGATGATGGCGAACGGAATGTAGATCGTGAAGCCGATCTGGAACGCGGTTTTCAGCTCGCTCGTCACGAACGACGGCACCAGCAGCGAGAGCGGCACGTCTTCCGGTCCCTGCATCGGCGGCGTATGCGCGATCTTCGCGAACAGCGCGAGATCGGTTTCGCGCGTCTGGCGCAGCATGAACGTCTTGAACGGTGCGACGCCGCGCTGCACGGCGTCGTCCATCGACAGCGTGCCGGCCGCGAACGGCTTGTAGCCGTCGTTATAGGCCTTGTCGAGTACCGGCGACATCACGAACAGCGTCAGAAACAGCGCGAGACCGACCAGCACCTGGTTGGGCGGCGTGGTCGTCGTGCCCAGCGCCTGGCGCATCAGCGACAGCACGATGATGATGCGCGTGAAGCTCGTCATCATCAGCACCATTGCCGGCAGGAACGTCAGCATCGTGAGCACGAGCATCGTCTGCACGCTCAACGAGTACGTCGTGCTGCCGTTCGGGCCCGGCGTCGCGTTCAGAGCCGGCAGACCCGCCACCTGCGCGAACGACAGGGTCGGCAGCGCCAGCAGCAGCGCGGGCAACAGAAGGGCGGCGAGGGTCCGGCGCATAGCGGCTGAAGCAATGAATCGCGCGAAAGACTTCAATGCGCGGGGCAATGCCGCGGTCAATGCCGCGCTCAATGAACGGGCCGCGCCGTCACGGCGCGCGGCGGAACGATTCGCTTGCATCTATCGATCTCCGCCGGTATGCCGCTGCAGGCGTTTCGCCGCTTCGCTTTTCAGCGCGTCGCGAAAGCGTTGGCCGAAGCTGCCGGGTAGGCCCCCGCTTGCGGCTGGCGAGCCGTCGGTGGCCGGCTCGCCGGGAAAGCCCGCGTGCGTCGTGCCGGCCGGCATGTCATACAGCAGCCGCACGTTGCCGGGCGCCGCGCCGAGCACGAGCCAGCGATCGCCGATCTCGACGACCGCGACACGCTCCTTGCCGCCGAGCGACGTGCCGCCGACGGTTTTCACCAGACCGCCGTGCCGCCCGGGTTGCAGGCCGAGCCGCCGCGCGAGCCACGCGCAGCCGAACACCAGCGCGATCACGAACACGAGGCCGAGGACGGTTTGCAGCACCGCGGCCGCGCCGAGCGCCGGCACCGCGGAGCCCGCGCCGACACCGGATGCGATCTGTGCGGCGTGATTGACTGCGTTGATATCCGCTGCCCGTGCGGGCGGCGCGGCGAACGCGGCGAGTGCGGCCAGCGCACCCGCGACGCGATTCACGACGAGGGCGCGCGGCATGACGCGCCGTGACACATCGCGCACGGACGCCGAAGGCCCGGCCGCGATCACTGCGGGTTTCATCGGTTCAGTTTCCGGATCCGCTCGGACGGCGTGATGATGTCGGTCAGGCGAATGCCGAACTTGTCGTTGACGACCACCACTTCGCCCTGTGCGATCAGGCAGCCATTGACGAGCACGTCCATCGGTTCGCCGGCGAGCCCGTCGAGTTCGACGACCGAACCCTGCGCGAGCTGCAGCAGGTTGCGAATCGCAATCTTCGTGCGGCCGAGTTCGACCGTCATCTGGACAGGGATGTCCAGGATCATGTCGATATCGTTGCGCGTCGCGGTCGAGGTGACCTTCGAGAGCGGCTGGAATACGCCCGCCGTAGCGGCTGGCGTCACGTCGTTGCCGTTCTGCTCGGCAAGCGCGGCTGCCCAATCGTCGAGCGCCGGCTCGGCCGCTTCGCCGCCGGCGGCTGCCGCCGCGGCTTCAGCGTCGGGGGCGAGTTCCGGCAGCGGCATGGCCGGCGCCGGGTTCGGGGTGGGAGTCGCGTTCAGGTCACTCATATCCGCCTTCCTTCATCGTATCCGCAGCGCTGATCATCTTCAGGACCCGCAGCGCGTATTGACCATTGAAAATTCCGTAACCGCATTCCATCACCGGCACGCCGTCGACCTTCGCGGTGATGAATTCGGGGATGTTGATCGGCAGTACATCGCCCGCCTTCATGTTGAGGATCTTCTCGAACGTGATCGGGATCTGCGCGAGATCGGCCGTCAGCTCGACTTCGGCTGCCTGCACCTGCTGCGACAGCACGCGCACCCAGCGGCGGTCCACTTCGAGCGCTTCGCCCTGAATCGGCGAGGACAGCACGTCGCGGATCGGCTCGATCATCGAGTACGGCATGCAGATGTGCAGCGTGCCGCCGGTCGAGCCGAATTCGATCGAGAACTGCGTGACGACCACGACTTCGTTCGGGGTCGCGACGTTCGCGAACTGCGTGTGCATCTCCGAGCGCACGAATTCGAACAGCAACGGGCGCACGCTTTTCCAGGCCGTCGTGTAATGCTCGAACACAAGGCCGAGCAGCTTGCTGATGATGCGCTGCTCGGTCTGCGTGAAGTCGCGCCCTTCGACGCGCGTATGGAAGCGCCCGTCGCCGCCGAACAGGTTGTCGACCACGAAAAACACGAGGTTCGGATCGAACACGAACAGCGACGTGCCGCGCAGCGGCTTCACGTGCACCAGATTCAGGTTGGTCGGGATCGGCAGGTTGCGCGTGAACTCGCTGTACTTCTGCACCTTCACCGGGCCGACCGAAATCTCGGCGGTGCGCCGCATGAAGTTGAAAATGCCGACGCGCATCAGGCGCGCAAAGCGCTCGTTGATGATTTCGAGGCCGGGCATCCGGCCGCGGACGATGCGCTCCTGGGTTGCGATGTTGTACGGGCGGACACCCGTGCGCTCGGCCTGATCGGCCGAGTCGTCGCGCTCTCCGGTGACGCCTTTCAGGAGGGCATCGACCTCCTCCTGGGACATGAACTCTTCGTGGCCCATCTAGATTCCTTGTGCGTCGGTTCGCGATTGGGGAAGACGCGCTCTGGCGCGACGCAGCGTCACTGCACGACGAATTCGGTGAACAGCACGTCGTCGACGTGCACCGGCTCGCTGCCGGCTTCGGTCGGCTTTTCGATCAGCGCGGCGAGTTCTTTCGCGAGCGCCTGCTTGCCTTCGAGCGGCGCGAGATCTTCCGGGTGCTTGTTCGACAGCGCGAGCAGCACGCGGCTGCGGATCTCCGGCATATGCGCGGTCAGATGATCCTGCGTCTTCTGGTCGTTGAGCTTGAGCGTGAGGCCGATGCGCAGATAGTGCTGCTCGCCGTCGTCCGATTGCAGGTTGACGGTCATCGGATCGAGCGCGAAGAACACCGGGATCGGCGCGGGCGCCGGCTTCGCGGGCTGCGCGGCTTGCGCCGGCGCGCTCTCGTGACGGCTCATGTAAAACCAGGTGCCGCCGCCTGCGAGCGCAGCCGCAAGGAGCGCGATCAGCGCGATCAAGAGCGTGCGTTTGATCAGCCCTGGCGCGCGCGGCTGCGCGGCGGCTTGCGGGTTTGCGGTCGTGGTGGCCATGTGTCGTGTTGGTGAGTGCGCCGGCTGTCCGGAGTCAGCGTGAAGTCAGTTGGCTAGCGTGCATTGTTCGTTAAATGCACGCGCTGTAATGGGTCGAAAAGAGGGGGGATTCGCGGTTAGCTCGTGGGTTCGTCGTCCCTGACGACCGCGTCCCGCCCGCGAGCCTGTCCGCGCATGCGCCGGCTCATGGCCGGCGCGTTTGCCCGCGCCCGTCTCCTCTCAGGCGAACGTATCGACGAGTCCGACCGTGCGACGCGTCGGCACAGCCGCGGCGACCGTCGTGGCCGCGCCGTTGTCCGCCACGTCGCCGTAGCGGCCGCCCGTGCCGCCGCTGCGGCCGCCGTCCTGCGCCTGCTGCTGGCCGCCCTGCCGCGCGAAGCCGTCGCTCACGCTGGTGCTGCCGAGGCTGATGCCGTTCTGTTCCATCGCTTCGCGCAGTTTCGGCAGCGCGGCTTCCACCGCCTCGCGGACCTGCGGGTGCTGCGACATGAAGAGCGCATGCGCGTGGTTGTCCGCGACCTGCAGCACGACCTGCAACGGTCCGAGACCCGCCGGGTTCAGCGTCAGCTCCGCACTCTGCTGACGCACGTTCGACATGAACACGACCTTCTGGCTGAGCGCTTCGTCCCAATCCGTCGTGCCGACTTCCGGCGCGAGCGCATCGGCCGCCGAGTCTGCGGAGCCCGATTTCGCCGACTGCGCGGCGCCGGACCCGCCGGTCGCGGCTGTGCCCGGCGCGGCGCCTGCCTGCGTCGCCGCGAT
>NZ_CADIKF010000086.1 GCF_902859875.1 Paraburkholderia solisilvae
CCGCGCCGGCTGCGACTGCGCCGGACAGCGCCGATGCGCAAAGCGCGACGGGCGCATCCGGCGTCACGCTCGCGGCCGTCACCGTGCCGGTCGGCGCGCTTGCCGCGGCGCTGCGCCAGACCGTCAGCGAAAGCGGACTCTTCTATGAATCGCATCTTGCGCAGTGGCTAAGCGGACAACGCTCGCCCTCAACACTCGCCGACGAGCCGCAGAACCGCCTTTTTGCGCAAGCGGCGCAACTGCCGCTCGACTGGGCGCTCGGGGGCGATACCGGCGCGGACGGCGAGGGCCTCGCGTCGTGGTGGCACGGCGGGTCGCCCGCGCAGCCTGGCGGCGCGCCGCAGCAGACCGGCGCGGCGCAGCAGGGGCCGTCCGGGCCGATGCCGATGGCGGCGCGCTTTGCGGCCGCCGTGCAGGAATTCGCGGAAGACGCGTTCGGCGCGGGTTCATCGAATCCGGCCGTGCGTGGCGGCGGCACGACTGCCGGCGTCGCGAACAGCAACGCGGGCAGCGCCCAGGCCAGTGCGCCGCAGGCGCAGATGTCGACGCAGGCGATGGCCGCGTCCGTGCATCCGGCGACGGTCACGCTCGTGCGTCAGCAACTGGATCTGCTGGCAACCGGCGAATTTCGCTGGAGCGGCGAAGCGTGGCCGGGTGCGCGTCTTGACTGGACCATCGAGGAGCGCGGCGACCGCTGGTCGCGCGGCGGCGCTACCGATTCGCCCGAAGAAGAGGCGCAGCGGCCATGGCGCACGCGGCTCACGCTGTCGTTGCCGGTGCTGGGTACGGTCGACGCGGATCTGACGCTGGTCGGCACGCAGCTCACCGCGCGCGTGCAGGCGAGTCCGTCGGGCGCCGCGCGGCTTGCGGCGCAAGGCGAATCGTTCAGGCGGGGGCTCGCGGCCGTCGGCATCGCGCTCAATGCGCTGGCGATTCGCGAGATCGTCGGCGGCGGCCCGAGTGGCGGCGTCGGGCCCGGCTTTGGTCCGCTGGGTGGCGCCGCGGCGACCGAGGCCGCGCAAGCCTATGCGCGCTCGGCATCGGCGGCCGATGCGGCCCATGCCGCGAACGACACGCACACCGGCCGTTATACCCCGCCGGTCGATCTGTTCGATGGAGACGTGCTGCTTTGAGCCGGTCGCATCGCAAAAGCGCCGCGGCGCTCTCATACGACGGTCAACTTCCAGGCGATGCGCCACGCGTCGTCGCGAAGGGCTATGGGCTCGTCGCGGAGATGATCATCCAGCGCGCGAAAGAGGCCGGCCTCTACGTGCACGAGGCGCCCGAGATGGTGTCGCTGCTGATGCAGGTCGATCTCGATTCGCGGATTCCGCCGCAGCTTTATCAGGCGGTCGCGGAACTGCTCGCATGGCTGCACCGGCTCGAAAGCGGTGCAGCCGATCCGGCGGACGAGCAAAGCGACGAGAGCACCGTGACGGTCGAACCGGTACCGGGCGACCCGGCTGAGGATGCCGAGGCGGCGCGCCTGCCGCGCGGCGACGTGCCGCCGACGCGCTGGTTGAAGTAGGGCGCGGCGGCGCGCGCTATATCGGGCGCGGTCTCACACGGCACGTTAGCCTGCGCTCAACGCGCATTTCACTTCGGCACGCCCTTCTGCGTGCCGCCACGGCCTGAGTTTCCAGCGTTCCCGCTCGCGATCCAGCGCCAATTCAGGCGGTTCGATCCAGGTCGTCGCTCTTTCCGTGCTTGCCGTTGCCCGTGATTGCAGCGTCGAGGCCCGGGAGTCAGCCGCCGCCCCCTAACCGTATGTCGCGACTTCGCCTGATGATGACCGGGTAATCGTCGGGCATTACGCGCTCGCAGCCACGTCGGTAGAAACCGATGGGATGTCAGGCGCGCGACTTCCCGGGAATGTATCTGCGGTGTTGCTGGCACGGCTGGCCGTCGATACGAAGTACAAAGGCCAGGGCCTCGGCGAACACCTTCTTGCGCATGCGCTCGACACCGTGCTGACTACTGCCGAGGCAATCGGCGTGCAGTGTGTTGTTGTCGATGCGATCGACAGCGGCGCGGCCGGGTTCTACCGGAAATATGGGTTCGAGCCGTTCACCGACACGCCGCGCAGGCTATTTCTGCCGGTAGCGACAATCAAACAGGCTTGACGAAAGCCGGGGCAGACAGCACGGCTTGGTTTTTTGCGGGCTTCAACGACTCGACCGCCTTCATTTCGGAACGATCGTGCGGCGCGTCGCGTGCAGCTTCCTGCTGCACGATCCGTCACGCGCGCTATCGCGCGCTCAGCACCTTCACCGCGCAAACGCGCGCTCGACCAGCGCCGCATGATCGACCCCCGGCGGCAACGTGCCGTAGACGCGGCCGTTGTCCCCGCAACCATCGGCGATGCGCGTCGCGACGAATGCGTCGGCGACCGGCGGCGGGGCGTGCTGCACGAGCAGCACCGCCTGCGCGATCAGGATAAGTTGCTGCGCAATGCGGCGCGCGGATGCCTCGCGCGTATCGGGCGACGCGGCCAGCGCCGCGAGCAGCCGGTCGAGCGCGGCCGCAAGCGGCGCGTAATCCTGCGCCACGCCGCGCCACGCGGTGAGCAATGCCTGCGCGGCTTCCGGTTCGCGTTCCAGCGCGCGCAACACATCGAGGCACATCACATTGCCCGACCCTTCCCAGATCGAGTTGACCGGCGCCTCGCGATAGAAACGCGCCATCGGCCCTTCTTCGACGTAGCCGTTGCCGCCCCAGACTTCCATCGCTTCGCCGGTGAATTCGAGTGCGCGTTTGCAGATCCAGTACTTCGCGGCCGGCGTGACGAGCCGCCGCCACGCGCGTTCTTCGAGCGTGCCTGTGGTGTCCTCGAACGCGCGCGCGAGGCGCATGACGAGCAGCGTGGCCGCTTCCGATTCGAGCGCGAGGTCGGCGAGCACGTTGCGCATCAGCGGCTGTTCGGCGAGCAGCCGGCCGAATGCGCTGCGCTGCCGCGCATGGTGAATCGCCTGCACAAGCGCCGCGCGCATCAGCGCCGTGCTGCCGAGCGCGCAATCGAGACGCGTGTAATTCGCCATTTCGATGATGGTCGGCACGCCGCGGCCCTCGTCGCCCACCATCACGCCGTACGCGTCGAAGAACTCGACTTCGCTGCTCGCATTCGAGCGGTTGCCGAGCTTGTTCTTGAGCCGCTGCACGCGCACCGCGTTCTTGCTGCCGTCGGGCGAAAAGCGCGGCACGAAAAAACACGACACGCCTGCGTCATCTTCGGTGCGCGCGAGCACGAGATGCGCGTCGCATTGCGGCGCCGAGAAGAACCATTTGTGACCGGTGAGGCGATACTCGCCGCCGCGTCCGGCGCCGCCCGAACCTTGTGCCGCGACCGCGCGCGTGCGGTTGCTGCGCACATCGGAGCCGCCCTGCTTTTCGGTCATGCCCATGCCGATCAGCATCGACGTCTTCTGTGCGAGCGGCAGGTCGCGCGGATCGTGGTCGCGCGTGTACAGCTTGTCGTGCAGTGCGGCGAAGAGGTGGGGTTCGCGCTGCAGCACCGGAATGCTCGCAAAGGTCATCGTGATCGGGCACAGCGCGCCCGCTTCGATCTGCGCGTGCAGCAGATAGGACGCACAGCGCGCGACCATGGCGCCCGGACGCGGATCGGCGAACGGCAACGCGTGCAGTCCCGCGCCGCGCAGTTGCGCGAGCAAGCTGTGCCATGCCGGATGAAACTCGAGCGCATCGATGCGTTCGCCGCGCGGGCTGTGCGTGAACAGCTCGGGTGTGTGGCGGTTCGCCAGTTCGGCGAGCGCCAGTATGTCGGGCGCCGACAGCGCCGCGCCGTCGCGCTCGAGTACCGCGCGATGCCAGCCGGCGCCTTCGCGTTCGACGGCCGCGACGAGCGCCGCGTCGCGGGTGAACAGGTTGTAGCCGGTGAGGGGCGGAACCTGATTGGTGACGTCGTGCGTGTTGCCGGGGCCGAAGGTGTCCATCTGAGCTCTCCCGTCTGCGACATGGGCCGTTCGGACATTGTCGCGCACGGCATGCGCCGATGGGTGTTTCGGACGCAAGCACGCACGCTCAGCCGCTCAATCATCGCGAGGCCGTGCGTTCGCCGTTGCACGCGGCTCGTCGCGTGGCTGCGCGACGCACTCGCTCCGACTCTCGCCGAGGTTCAGTCGGTCCTGTCGCGGGATCGCCCCTGCATGATGCGCCGGACGGGATGAGCGGCGTATCCGCCGCGCGGCGCCTCGCGAGGCCGCGCAACCGCGCCGGGCCGCGGCTACTCGTGGGCGCCGCTCTTGCCGGCCGGCACCGCCGCTGCGCCGCTCATCACGATACCCAATGCCGGCGCGTGCATGAAATCGTCGCCGGACTGGCCGCGCAGCGTCTCGCGTGCGACGTCGAGCCACGCGCGCGCCGCATGCGACAGATAGCCGTCGCGCCGCCAGCCGATCGCGATTTCCCACAGAATTTCCGGCTCGACGACCGGCCGGCACGTGAACTGTTCCGCATCGAGCCGCCGGCAATACGGCGCCGGCAATAGCGCGATCCCGACGCCCGCCAGCACCAGCGCGACCATGAAATCCCAATGCTCGCTGCGGCTCACGACGGTCGGCGCGAAGCCGGCGCTGCGGCACGCCTGCAGCACGATGTCGTTGAGTGCGAGGCTCTCGCCGTAGAACACGAACGGCTCGTTGGCCAGATCGGCCAGCGGCACCTGCTGCACGCCGTCCCAGCGCGACCCGGTGCGCGCGACGAGCCACAGGCGCTGGCGCGTCATCGGCAGTGTGTCGACCGCGTCGGGGTCGACCGGCAGCAACACGCCGCCGAGCTCGAGTTCGCCGTCGATCAGCGCCGCCTCGACCGCGCGCGAGCCTTGCTCGATCAGCTTCATCTCGACCTTCGGGTAGCGCTGGCGGAAGGCGGCGATGGCCGGCGTGAACAGCGCGCCGCCCATCGGCGGAATGCCGATGGTCAACTGGCCGCGGCCGAGCGTGCCGAGGTCGTCGAGCTCTTTTTGCAGCTGCGCATGCGCGGCGAGCACGTCCTGGCCGCGCTGAAAGACGATCCGGCCGGCATCGGTCAGCACCATCTGGCGGCCGTCGCGCAGCAGCAGCGGCGAGCCGATCTCGTCTTCGAGCGCCTTCACCATCTTGCTGATGGTCGGCTGCGTGACGAATAGTTGCCCGGCGGCGACCGTAAAGCTTCGCTGCCGGACCACCTCGATGAAATAGCGAAGCGCGCGCAGTTCCACGATGAAGCTCCGATAAATGTCACACCCGGGCGTCAAACCCGGGGTTTCGAACCCAGCACCCCGCGACCCGCTGGGATTCCATTCAGGAATGAATTGAATAAGTCTAAGTCATTATATTTATATTGGTAGAAACCCTATACTCGTCCGAACAGAAAAGCACCAGGGAGTTACCACGATGAGCGTTTCCGTCACGAGGTTTGCCGCCCGCGCGCGATCGGGCGCGCTCGCATCAGGTGTCCGTGCGTTGCGGATCGTCGCCCAATGTGCGGCGCTCGCGGGTGTGTGGTTCGTCGCCGACTTCGCGGTGCGGCATCTCGGGCTGCCGGTGCCGGGCGGCGTGGTCGGGCTGCTTGCGCTGCTCGCGGCGCTGCTGTGCGGCGGCATCGCGCCGCGCTGGGTGAAGGCGGGCGCCGACTGGCTGCTGTCGGAACTGCTGCTGTTCTTTATTCCGGCGGCGGTGGCGGCGGTCCAGTACGGCGGCCTGCTGCGCGAGGACGGCTGGCGGCTCGCGCTGGTCGTCGTGGGCGGCACGCTGATGGTGATGGTCGCGGTGGCGTTCGCGGTTGAACAGACGTCGCGTCTCGAACGCCGGTTCGCGCTGCGGCGCGTGCCAGTACCGGTCGCGGTGCCCGTGCCGATGCCGGCCGCGCGCCGGCCGGTCCGCTGAGCGCCGTTGCCGCCGCGCGCGCAACGACGCCCATCACGCCATCGCGTTTTCCCCATGAGCACGCTCTACGCGTCCCTCTTCGCCGACCACCAGTCGCGGTTGATTGCCGCCGGCTGTTTCGCGCTGACCATCGCGCTCTACTTCCTGTCGAAGGTGCTGTACGCGCGCGTAAAGACGATGTGGTTCACGCCGCTCGTCGCGGTGCCGATCGTGCTGGTCGCGTTCGTCGCGTTCCTGCATATTCCGTATCCGGTCTACTTCCGGGACACGCGCTGGCTGATGTGGTTGCTCGGGCCCGCGACGGTCGCATTCGCGGTGCCGATCTACGAGTATCGCGAGCTGATGAAACGGCACTGGCTGTCGCTGGCTGTTGGCGTGGCGGTCGGCATTGTCGTCGCGGTGGGCGGGTCGCTCGCGCTCGCCAAACTGCTGCACCTGTCGCCCGAATTGCAGCGCAGCCTGATGACGCGTTCGATCTCGACGCCGTTCGCGCTCGCGGTCAGCGACCGGATTCATGCGCCGCGGGATCTCACCGCGCTCTTTGTGATCGCGACCGGCGTGTGCGGGATGCTGTTCGGCGAACTCGTGCTCGCGCTGCTGCCGCTGCGTTCGCGGCTTGCGCGCGGCGCGCTGTTCGGCGCGGCCGCGCACGGCGTCGGCACGGCGAAAGCGCGTGAACTCGGCAGCGAGGAGGGCGTGGTCGCGAGCCTGACGATGATGATCGCGGGGGTGGTGATGGTGCTGCTCGCGCCGATGTTTTCGATGCTGCCGATTTGACTGGCAGGATGACGACGTACTCGTCTCGAATGCGTTAGAAGGCGCGAGGTGTCGAGACAAGACGACCCGCTAACGAATTCGATGCGTGCCCGGTTCGGCGATCGACGGGAAATGGTCGCTCTGCAAAATCTCGCTGGCGCAGCATGCTCGTCATCGAACGCCTCGAAGGAAAATTCCGACCGGGTTTCGCCATGGACGCGACATCCAGGAAACGTAGGCGTCGCTCATCATCGATAGTGATGATGCGGTGGGCCTGCCACAACAATTCAAAGATAGCTGTCAGAAAAATCGACTGCGAGATCTATGGGTTTCGTCTGGCGCAAAAAAAGGCCCCGCAAACGCGGGGCCTTTCAGAACTGGGGGCTTGAGCCAATCAGATTGAGCAGCTAAGCTGCCGCTTCCTTTCGGGTCGCGCCCCACGTAGATGGTGAGCCAACCTTGGTTGGCCGAATCATCAGAATACTCCGCATGCTTATCTCCGTCAATTCTCTAGAGAAGTCCGCCGTCGTAAGGCTCCTTGAGTTTCTTTCGGAGAGAAAACCGTGGTTCCGGTCCTTATGGGGCATTGGCGTCGTGTTGGCGATGGAAGAATTGTACGAGGCATGCGCCGCGTTGAGACAAGGGCATCTCAGCGAAGCCGCGATCAAACGGATGGCGTCTTCCCTGCAAAAGCGGGTCGGGGTGCATCCTGCCTTCACCGAAGCGGAAAAACAGTTCCTTCGTCAGCAGGTGCACCAGGTTCCGCGGGCTGACGGAGCGGCCCACTTCGGGATTAGAGAACTTTCTGCTCGCGTCTCATCGGACTATCTGACCCGCTGGGGCAGAGCATTCGCCGCCGGAAGGTTCACTGTCGAGCACTTCGCCCGCAGCGTTGCCGCTTACTTACTCGATGCGGGCTTCGCAGGTCAGTATCTGCACGACTTCATCAAGGCCAGACTCGATGCGCCGGAGCCGATCACTTTGCCGCAACTTTGCGACGCAATTCAGGCCGAGATGTCGGCGAGCCCGCGCCGTGAATTCGAGGTGTTACTGGCATTCACCACCATCCCGGCACTGCCTAACGGAGTGCCCCCTTCGTGGCTGCGGGGCGCGGCCATCATCGCGTGGCTGAAGGAAAACGGCTTCGACACGGCCGGCGTACGCTCCCCTGTCGCCATCGTCCTGAGGGTGCAAGCCAGAGATGCAATCGGTGCGGCGCAAGTGGCAAGAAGCGAGTCCGATCGCTATGCCGCTCGCGCGCTGATTGCCACTGGCGCGCCGCTTAATCGTGTGCCCATGCTGTGGGTCAAAGGTGGTGCTGCGCCTGCGCCCATGAAAGAGGACTCGCGAGGCGTCGGCGTGAAGGAGCTGTTTCGCGGGGACCGCGTTTTCTCTGCCGATGTGAGTCAGAGTGTGGACGCAGCGCTGGAGCTACTGGCTCACCTGGATGGAAGCTCTGCGCCGGCGGCGGTGGCCGGCGGCTGGGGAGCGATTGAAGGTTTGCTCGCGGATCCGAGTGATCGCGCCACTGCCGCGGACAATCTGGCCACGCTGGTCACCTGTTCGTTTCCACGTGCGGAACTGACGGCATTGTCCTATCGTGCGCAGCGCACGCATCCGGAGCAATGCACCGAGCTTGAAGGCGTGGAGACAAACCGCGAGCGCTGCCGCATCCTGGCCAGGATGATCATCGATGGACGCTTGCCGGAGATGACCAGCGTGGCAGACCAGGCGGCAATCGCCCGGCTGAAGAAGTTGTTCGCGAACCCCGCGCGTGAGTTGCAAACCATCCGGGAAACGATCGGCGACTCGTTTCACCGGTTGTATCGGCAGCGCAACCTCATACTTCATGGAGGCCGCCTTGATAGCGTGGCGCTAACGGCGAGTTTGCGCACGGTGGCGAAGCTTGCCGGCGCTGGAATGGACCGGATCGTGCACGGGCATCACGTTCAAAATTTGAGGCCACTGGAACTGGTTGCGAAGGCTAACCTGGCTCTCGCATTGGTCAGTCGCGAGGCCCCGCTGGAGTGCGTGGATCTGCTCGAAAGCAGTTGACTCACGAGCCGTGACTGCGAAGCGCCGTTGTTCCCGGCAGTCGGATCTTTTCGGTTCTTCCGGTTTCACCAGCCACGCTGTACTCTTTTATTCGTATTCTCTGCACGTGAGCCAACGGCGCCGGCCGTGCGGACGCCCCTCACAGTAAACGCCCGTCGCGCACGCCAGCCTGATTTGCTACAATCTGCGCTCGCCTTTGAGGAGCGTTGCGACGGGTTCCCGCCCGCCAGGCTTGAAGGTGGTCAATTCGAAGAGCATGCACGTATCACGGCTTGCTTTTTGCATCGAACGGCGCTCACGTCAATCTTCTAATCTCTTAGAAAGGAGGGCGTGATGAACGCCGCAGTTTACGATTCCAAAGACTCGAAAGATTTCGTCGTCGCTGACCTCGCGCTTGCCGCGTGGGGCCGCAAGGAACTCGACATCGCCGAAACGGAAATGCCGGGCCTCGTGCAGATCCGTGACGAATACAAGGCGCAGCAGCCGCTGAAAGGCGCGCGCATCGCCGGTTCGCTGCACATGACCATCCAGACCGGCGTGCTGATCGAGACGCTGAAGGCGCTCGGCGCCGACGTGCGCTGGGCCTCGTGCAACATCTTCTCGACCCAGGACCACGCGGCTGCGGCCATCGCGCATGGCGGCACGCCGGTGTTCGCGTACAAGGGCGAAACGCTCGACGAATACTGGCAGTACACGCACCGCATCTTCGAATGGCCGAACGGCCAGTTCGCGAACATGATCCTCGACGATGGCGGCGACGCCACGCTGCTGCTCATTCTCGGCTCGAAGGCCGAGAAGGATCGCTCGGTTATCGCGAAGCCGACCAATGAAGAAGAAACCGCGCTCTACAAGTCGATCGCGCAACATCTGGATGTGGACCCGACCTGGTATTCCACACGTCTTGCGCATATCAAGGGCGTCACCGAAGAAACGACGACCGGCGTGCACCGTCTGTATCAGATGGAAAAGGAAGGCCGTCTGCCGTTCCCGGCGATCAACGTGAACGATTCGGTCACGAAGTCGAAGTTCGACAACCTGTATGGCTGCCGCGAGTCGCTCGTCGACGGCATCAAGCGCGCCACCGACGTGATGATCGCCGGCAAGATCGCGGTCGTGGCCGGCTATGGCGACGTGGGCAAGGGCTGCGCGCAATCGCTGCGCGGCCTCGGCGCGACCGTGTGGGTGACCGAAATCGATCCGATCTGCGCGCTGCAGGCGGCGATGGAAGGCTACCGCGTCGTGACGATGGAGTACGCAGCGGACAAAGCCGACATTTTCGTGACGGCGACCGGCAACTACCACGTGATCAACCACGATCACATGAAGGCGATGCGCCACAACGCGATTGTCTGCAACATCGGCCACTTCGATTCGGAAATCGACGTCGCATCGACGCGTCAGTACAAGTGGGACAACATCAAGCCGCAAGTCGACCACATCATTTTCCCGGACGGCAAGCGCGTCATCCTGCTGGCTGAAGGCCGCCTCGTGAACCTCGGTTGCGCGACCGGTCACCCGTCGTTCGTGATGTCGAACTCGTTCACGAACCAGACGCTCGCGCAGATCGAACTGTTCACGCAAGGCAACAAGTACGAGAACAAGGTCTACGTGTTGCCGAAGCAACTGGACGAGAAGGTCGCGCGCCTGCATCTGGCGCGCATCGGCGTGAACCTGACGGTGTTGTCCACGGAACAGGCCGGCTATATCGGCGTGGACAAGAACGGTCCGTTCAAGCCGAACCACTACCGCTACTAAGCACGTAGCGCGTCGCGCAGTGCAGCGCCCGTTCGCATAACCGGCGGGCCGCACTGCGCGAATTCACGTTCCATGCGGACCGCTTGCCACGAAGGAGCTTTACATGACCGTGCTGTTGACCTGGCTGATCAATGCGCTCGCGTTGTTGATCATCACGTATATCGTGCCGTCGATTCATATCCGCAGCTTCGGCACCGCATTGATCGTCGCGCTGGTGCTCGGGCTCATCAACACGATATTGCGGCCAGTGTTGATCCTGCTGACGCTGCCGGTCACGATCCTCACGCTCGGACTCTTTATCCTCGTCGTCAACGCGCTGTGTTTCTGGCTGTGCGCGTCGCTGCTGAAAGGGTTCGAGGTGTCGGGGTTCTGGGCGGCGTTCTTCGGGTCGATTCTGTACAGCATCGTGTCGTGGCTGCTGTCCGCGGTTATTCTCGGCAATCGCAGTTTCGGCTAGCGGTCGCGATGCGACTTGCCCGGGCGCTGCGGTTGCGTATCGGGCTGTGGCGGAGCTGTAGAGCCAGGCTTTGAAACGGGCTGTGAAGCGGGCTGTGAAGCAGGCTTTGAAGCAGGCTGTGAAGCAGATCCGTAAAGCCGGACTGCGATGCCGGACCGTGAAGCCGCGCTATGAACCCGGACCATGAATCCGAATATGAACTCCATCGAACTTTCATTCGAATTCTTCCCGCCGAAGACGCCGGAAGCCGTCGACAAGCTGCGCGCGACGCGTGATCAGCTGATGCCGCTCAAGCCGAAGTTTGTATCGGTCACGTTCGGCGCCGGCGGCTCGACGCAGCAGGGCACGCTCGATACGGTCGTCGAGATGGCGAAGAGCGGCCTCGAAGCGGCGCCGCATCTGTCGTGCATCGGCTCGTCGAAAGACGATTTGCGCGCGATCCTGAACGAGTACCGCTCGCATGGCATTCGCCATATCGTCGCGCTGCGCGGCGATTTGCCTTCGGGCATGGGCGCGGTCGGCGAGCTGCGCTATGCGTCGGAACTGGTCAGCTTTATCCGCGCCGAGTTCGGCAACACGTTTCATATCGAAGTCGCCGCGTATCCGGAGTGCCATCCGCAGTCGCGCTCGCCGCGTCACGATCTCGAGAACTTCGCGCGCAAAGTGAAGGCCGGCGCCGATTCCGCGATCACGCAGTACTTCTTCAATGCGGATGCGTATTTTCATTTCGTCGACGATGCGCGCAAGCTCGGCGTCGATGTGCCGATCGTGCCCGGCATCATGCCGATCACGAACTACTCGCAGCTGATGCGTTTCTCCGAGATGTGCGGCGCTGAAGTGCCGCGCTGGGTCGCGCGCCGGCTCGAGGGTTTCGGCGACGATCGCGACGCGATTCGCGCATTCGGCCTCGACGTGGTGACCGCGCTGTGCGAGCGGCTCGTCGCCGCGGGCGTGCCGGGCCTGCATTTCTATACGCTCAACGGTTCGGCCGCGACGAAGTCGATCTGCGAACGTCTCGGGCTCTAACCCGGCACGCATACCGCATCCTGCAGGTCAACGCCATGCGCGCTCGCCGCGCGTGGCGTTCGGCCGCGCAAAACGGCTCGTTCGACCCGTTTCCTATACATGTTTTTACGTTTGCGCCACGCGGATTTTGTCCGCTTGTGGGGGCCCGCAAAGCTCAGTAATATCGCGCTACGCTGGTTTCGACCGGTTACAAAACGTGGAGGAAACATGAACCAAAACAAACTGTTGCGCGCGCTGCGGCTCACAACGCTGGGTGCGGTCGCAACGGCGTCGATGGCCGGAGCCCAACTGGCGAACGCTGCCGATATTCCGAACAAAACCCTCGTTTACTGTTCCGAAGGCAGCCCTGCGGGCTTCGATCCCGCGCAATACACCACCGGCGTCGACTTCACCGCGAACACGTTCACCGTGTACAACCGCCTTGTCGAATTCGAGCGCGGCGGCACGAAGGTCGAACCGGGCCTCGCCGAGAAGTGGGATGTGTCGCCGGACGGCAA
This sequence comes from Paraburkholderia solisilvae, assembly GCF_902859875.1. GTDB lineage: Bacteria > Pseudomonadota > Gammaproteobacteria > Burkholderiales > Burkholderiaceae > Paraburkholderia > Paraburkholderia solisilvae. Next base: position 12,429 of record NZ_CADIKF010000086.1, read on the forward strand.
GACGTACACGTTCCATCTGCGTCACGGCGTGAAGTTCCAGACCACATCCTTTTTCAAGCCGACGCGCGAATTCAACGCGGACGACGTGGTGTTCTCGTTCCAGCGCATGCTCGATCCGAACCAGCCGTTTCGCAAGGCATACCCGGTGCAGTTCCCGTACTTCACCGACATGGGTCTGGACAAGCTGATCACAAAGATCGAAAAGGTCGACCCGTACACCGTGAAATTCACGCTGGCCGAAGTGAACGCGCCGTTCATCCAGAATCTCGCGATGGAATATGCGTCGATCCTGTCGGCCGAATACGCGGACCAGTTGCTGAAAGACGGCAAGGCCGCCGATATCAACCAGAAGCCGGTCGGCACAGGCCCGTTTATTTTCAGGAGCTATACGAAGGACGCGACGATCCGCTTCGATGGCAATCCTGATTACTGGAAGCCGAACACCGTGAAGGTCTCGAAGCTGATCTTCTCGATCACGCCCGACCCGGGTGTGCGCGTGCAGAAACTGAAGCGCGACGAATGCCAGGTGATGAGCTATCCGCGTCCGGCCGACATCGCGCCGCTGAAAGCGGACAACAATATCGCGATGCCGTCGCAGGCGGGCTTCAACCTCGGCTACCTCGCGTTCAACGTCACGCACAAGCCGCTCGACAAGGTCGAAGTGCGCGAGGCGCTCGATATGGCGATCAACAAGAAAGCGATCATCGATTCGGTCTACCAGGGCGCGGGTCAGCTCGCGACGAACCCGATGCCGCCGACGCAATGGTCGTACGACACATCGCTGAAGTCCGCGTCGTACGATCCGGACAAGGCGAAGGCGTTGCTCGCGAAGGCGGGTCTCGCGAATGGCTTCGAGATCACGCTGTGGGCGATGCCGGTGCAGCGTCCGTACAACCCCAATGGCCGTTTGATGGCCGAAATGATTCAATCGGACTGGGCGAAGATCGGCGTGAAGGCGAAGATCGTCACGTACGAATGGGGCGAGTACATCAAGCGCGCGCACGCGGGCGAAGACGACACGATGCTGATCGGCTGGACCGGCGACAATGGCGACCCGGACAACTGGCTCGGCACGCTGCTCGGCTGCGAAGCGGTGAATGGCAATAACTTCTCGAAGTGGTGCTACAAGCCATTCGACGAACTCGTGAAGAAGGGCCGCGAAACCAACGGTCAGGATGCGCGCACGAAGCTCTATGTGCAGGCGCAGCAGATTTTCGCGGAACAACTGCCGTTCTCGCCGATCGCACACTCGACGGTTTATCAGCCGATGAGCAGAAAGGTGACGGACATGCGCATCGAATCGCTCGGGTATCTGCGCTTCGATGGCGTCGGCATGCAGTAAGCCGCGGCAACACGATACGCAACCAGCCGCAGTCAGTTTTTCGCACGGTTAAGAAGACTGGTCGAAATGGTCCGGCGACGGGGTCACGAGCCCTTGTCGCCGGTTGCGTTTTTCCCCACCCAGACCATAGGGACGATCCATGTTCCGATTCGTTTTGCGCCGCATCGGGATGGTGATTCCGACTTTCATCGGCATTACGATCCTTGCGTTCGCGCTGATCCACCTGATTCCGGGCGACCCGATCGAGGTGATGATGGGCGAGCGCGGCGTCGACCCGGCGATGCACGCCGCCGCACTGCACCGTCTCGGACTCGACGAGCCGCTGCCGCTCCAATACCTGCATTACGTCGGCCGCGCGCTGTCGGGTAACCTGGGCACGTCGATCATCACGAACACCAGCGTGATGGACGAGTTCCTTGCGCGCTTTCCGGCCACCATCGAACTGTCGATCTGCGCGATGCTGTTCGCGCTGGTGATCGGCCTGCCGGCCGGCGTGTTCGCCGCACTGCGGCGCGGCACCGTAGTCGATCACGGCGTGATGGGCACCGCGCTGACCGGCTATTCGATGCCGATCTTCTGGTGGGGCTTGATCCTCATCATGGTGTTTTCGTCGAAGCTCGGCTGGACGCCGGTGTCGGGCCGCATCGCGGTCGAATACGACATCCCGCACGTGACCGGCTTCATGCTGATCGATTCGCTGCTGCCCGGCACGGACGAAGGCTCGTTCCGCTCCGCGCTGAGCCACCTTATTCTGCCGGCGATCGTGCTCGGCACGATTCCGCTCGCGGTGGTCGCGCGAATGACGCGCTCGTCGATGCTCGAAGTGCTGCGCGAAGACTATATCCGCACCGCGCGCGCAAAGGGCTTGTCGCCGGCGCGCGTGATTGTCGTGCATGCGTTGCGCAATGCGCTGATTCCGGTGGTGACCGTGATCGGCCTGCAGGTCGGTACGCTGCTTGCGGGCGCGGTGCTGACCGAGACGCTGTTTTCATGGCCCGGCATCGGCAAGTGGCTGATCGATGCGATCAGCCGGCGCGATTATCCGGTTGTGCAGGGCGGCATCCTGATGATCGCGACGCTGGTTATCGTGGTGAACCTTGTCGTCGATCTGTTGTACGGCGTGTTGAATCCGCGCATTCGCCATACGAGGTAAAAAAGAATGGACCCCCACGCTCACATTCGTTCGCTGCCCCCCGAGGGGGCGCATGCCTCCCTTGAGGCGGCTCGGCGGGAGGCATGATGGCCGATTTACAAAATACCGTCCCCCAGGCGGTCACCCCACCAGGCGGTCGCGCGCTGGCCGCACGCGAATTCTGGGCGAATTTCTCGCGCAACCGCGGCGCGGTCGGCGCCGGCACCGTCGTGCTGGCGCTGGTCTTCGTCGCGATCTTCGCGCCGTTGATCGCGCCGCACAGCCCGATCGAGCAGTACCGCGACTTCGTGAAGATTCCGCCCGCATGGCTCGACGGCGGCAACTGGAAGTTCATCCTCGGCACCGATGAAGCCGGCCGCGACATTCTTTCGCGGCTCATGTACGGCGCGCGGCTGTCGTTCTGGATCGGTTGCGTGTCGGTGGTGCTCGCGCTGCTGCCCGGCATCGTGCTTGGCCTCGTCGCGGCGTTCTTCGAGAAGTGGGCCGACACGCCGATCATGCGCGTGATGGACGTGCTGCTCGCGCTGCCGTCGCTGCTGCTCGCGGTCGCCGTGGTCGCGATCATCGGTCCGGGGCTGATCAACACGATGCTGGCAATTGCCATCGTCGCGCTGCCCGGCTATGTGCGTCTCACGCGCGCATCGGCGCTCGGCGAACTGCACAAGGAATACGTGATGGCATCGCGCGTCGCGGGTGCGGGCACGTTGCGGCTGATGTTCTCGCAAGTGCTGCCGAACTGCACCGCGCCGCTGATCGTGCAGGCCACGCTCGGCTTTTCGTCGGCCATTCTGGACGCTGCGGCGCTCGGCTTTCTCGGCCTCGGCGTGCAGCCGCCGTTGGCGGAGTGGGGCGCGATGCTCGCCTCCGCGCGCGACTATATCGACAGCGCATGGTGGATCGTCACGATGCCCGGTCTTTCGATTCTGGTCTCGGTGCTCGCGATCAACCTGCTCGGCGACGGCTTGCGCGATGCGCTCGATCCCAAACTGAAACGGATGGCCTGACATGAGCAATTCGATGAGCGATCTGTTGACCCTGCGCAATCTCGCGGTGGACTTCGGCGGCCTCGCCGCGGTCGATCGCGTGAACCTGAGCGTCGCGCCCGGCGAAGTGGTCGGCGTGGTCGGCGAATCGGGCTCGGGCAAGAGCGTGACGATGATGGCGCTGATGGGCCTCATCGACGCGCCCGGCAAGGTGAGCGCCGACGAGATCACGTTCGACGGCAAGAACCTGCTCGATGCCACGCCGAAGCAACGCCGCAAGATTATCGGCAAGGACATCGCGATGGTGTTTCAGGACGCGCTGACGAGCCTGAACCCGAGTTATACGGTCGGCTATCAGATCAAGGAAGTGCTGAAGCTGCACGAAGGGCTGCGCGGCGACGCGCTGAACCGGCGCGCGCTCGAACTGCTCGATCAGGTCGGCATTCCCGATGCGAAGAACCGCATCGCGTCGTTTCCGCATCAGATGTCCGGCGGCATGAACCAGCGCGTGATGATCGCGATGGCGGTCGCGTGCAATCCGAAGCTGCTGATTGCCGACGAACCGACCACCGCGCTCGATGTGACGATCCAGGCGCAGATCATGCAGCTGCTCGTGCAGTTGCAGAAGGAGCGCGGCATGGCGCTCGTGCTGATCTCGCACGATCTCGCGGTCGTGTCGGAAGTCGCGCAGCGGGTCGCGGTGATGTACGCGGGCGAGATCATCGAGACGAACCGCGTGCCCGATATCTTCTCGGCGCCGCATCATCCGTACACCGAAGCGCTGCTCGCGGCGATTCCGGAGCACAACGCCGGCGCGGTGCGGCTGGCTGCGCTGCCCGGCCTCGTGCCGGGGCGCGACGATCGTCCGCGCGGATGCCTGTTTGCGCCACGCTGCAAGTATGTGGTCGACGACTGCAGGAAGGCGCGCCCGCCGCTCGAGCGCTTGCCGGATCACGATGACGCGGTGCGCGTTCGCTGCATCAAGCCGCTGAACCTCGCCGCCGATGCGATTGAACAGGGAGGCGCACGATGAATGCCGTACCGGAAGTGCAGCGCCCGACCGCGCCAGCCGGCAGCGACCCCGTGCTGGTTGCCGATCAGCTGACAAAGCATTACGACGTGAAGCGCGGCATGTTCGGCCGCGGCACGGTGAAGGCATTGAACGGCGTGTCCTTTGCGCTGACGCGCGGCCGCACGCTCGCGGTGGTCGGCGAGTCCGGCTGTGGCAAATCGACGCTCGCGCGCCAGCTGACCATGATCGAACCGCCGACTGCCGGGCGTCTGTTGATCGACGGTCAGGACGTCGCGGGCGCCGATCACGCGAAGGTCGCCGCTTTGCGCCGGCGTGTGCAGATGGTGTTTCAGAACCCGTTCGCATCGCTCAATCCGCGCAAGACCGTCGAGCAGACGCTCGGCGAGCCGCTCGCGATCAACACGCCGCTCACCGCGACCGAGCGCGCCGAACGGATCGCACAGATGATGCGCACCGTCGGCCTCAGGCCCGAGCACGCGAAACGCTACCCGCATATGTTCTCCGGCGGCCAGCGGCAGCGTGTCGCGATTGCGCGCGCGATGATCCTCGATCCGCAAATCGTCGTCGCCGATGAACCGGTGTCCGCACTCGACGTGTCGATCCAGGCGCAGATTCTTAATTTATTTATGGATCTGCAAGAGGAATTTAAGACGAGCTACGTGTTCATCTCACACAATCTGGCTGTGGTTGAGCATATCGCCGACGATGTGATGGTGATGTATTTCGGTGGTGTGGCCGAACTCGGCGACAATAAGACCATCTTCGAACGTCCGCGGCATCCGTACACGCGGGCGTTGATGTCTGCCACGCCGTCGATCTTCGAAGCGGACCGACGAATCCGGATCAAGCTGCAAGGCGAAATGCCGTCGCCGCTGAATCCGCCATCGGGATGCACTTTCCATCAACGTTGTCCGTATGCGATCGACCGGTGCCGTCAGGAGGAACCGAAGCTGCGTGAAGTGGACGGCCGTCAGGTCTCGTGTCACCGCGCCGAGGAGGTGGGAGACGCGGATGCCTGAAACGGCAGCGGCGCGCTGCCCGGCGCGCCGCTGCGTCGGGCGCCCGTGCGCCGTGTGCCGTCGTGTCGAGGGTCGCGGCGTCGGGTGTCGCGGCGTCGG
>NZ_CADIKF010000087.1 GCF_902859875.1 Paraburkholderia solisilvae
GCCGCCGCCGAAACCGCCGCGGCCGCCGGCCGGCGGCGCCTTGCGCGGCTCGAAGCCGGCAATCACGTTGACCGGCAGCGGCGCGCGCACGAAGCGCTCGATGCGCTTCAATGCGCCTTGCTCCGCGTGGTGCACGAGGCTCACCGCGATACCCGAGCGTCCGGCGCGGCCGGTCCGGCCGATGCGGTGCACGTAGTCTTCGGCAAACTTCGGCAGGTCGTAGTTGAACACGTGCGTGATGCCGGGGATATCGATGCCGCGCGCAGCGACGTCGGTCGCGACCAGCACGCGCACGCGGCGCTCGCGCAGCGCACGGATCGTGCGGTTGCGCGCGCCCTGCGGCAGATCGCCGTGCAGCGCGGCGGACTGGAAGCCCGCATCGGCGAGACGCCCGGCGAGCTGGTCCGCATCGCTTTTCGTCGCGGTGAACACGATCGCCTGGTCGAGGCCCGCGTCGCGCAGCAGATGGTCGAGCAGACGGTCTTTGTGGTCGCGATCGTCGACGTAATGCACCGTTTGCGCGATGTTGGCGGCCTGCTCGATGCGCTGCTTGATCTCGATGCGCTCCGGGTTCTTCAGCAGACGGCCGGTGAGCGAACCGATCTTGCCGTCGAGCGTCGCGGAGAACAGCATCGTCTGGCGCGAAGCGGGCGTCGCGGCGACGATCGTTTCGATGTCGTCGATAAAGCCCATGTCGAGCATGCGGTCGGCTTCATCGAGCACGAGCATCTGCAGTTCCGACAGATCGATACGGCCGCGTTCGAGATGGTCGAGCAGACGGCCCGGCGTGGCGACCAGAATTTCGGGGTTCTTCGCGAGCAGCATCAACTGCTGGCCGTACGCGACGCCGCCGAGAATGCTGACCGTGCGCAGCTTGCGCAGGTGCTTGCCGTACGTCGACGCGGCGGTGGTGACCTGCATCGCGAGTTCGCGGGTCGGCGTCAGCACGAGCAGGCCCGGGCGCGCAACCGGCTGCTGCGGCCGGCGCGTGCGACGGTCGCCCTGCGCATCGCGCGGCTCGCGCGGCGCCTGGCCCTGGGTTTTTTGCAGCTGCGCGAAGCGTTCGATCGCGGGCAGCATGAAAGCGGCGGTTTTGCCCGAGCCGGTCGGGCTCGACACCAGCAGATCGCGCCCGGCGATGCCGGCCGGAATCGCGTGCTGCTGAACCGGTGTCGGCGACTTGTAGCCGGCGGCGATCAACGCGGAAAGAATTTCCGGGGAAAGCCCCAGCGACGCGAACGTCGGGCCTTGTTCGACATCGGTTGCGTCGGCAGGCGGCGCCGGTTCTGCAGCGGCGGGCGTGTCGAGACCGAGGGCGGCGTCGGCGATGGCGTTCAACGGGCTGATGGTATTGCTCGAAGTCATGAAAATCCTTGAAGCATGGGAACGAACCCCATGGATGGAACCAGGGAAAGAAACGTCGGCGCCAATCGGCATACCCATGTTGTCGGATTCAGCGAGCAAACCGTAAAACGGGGGCAACTCGCAACAATGAAGGCGAGCTTTCGTTAGAAGCTGTATCGGATGCGGCGCGCCGGGGAGGGCTTGCCGCCAGCCTTACTTGACGGCCCGTAGAGAGAGGCAGGGCCCGTGGCAGGAGGGTGACAGGTTCTAAACTGGATTGGAGCAAAACGCTTTACTGCACGGTGCCTTTGTCAGCGTATGTGTCGGACGACATCGGCGATGCAGGGCGTGATTCTAACGCAATTTGCTGCACTGCGCCACTTTTCTGACATGTTGCCGTCATCCGTCAGACAAATAACGTCGGTACGTGGGCGTGATGCACATGAGAATGTGCGCTGCGCGTTAGTCAGTCAGGACTGCGCGTCGTTCTGCAGTTGTGCGACGAGGTCGATGTAATCCTGTTTGGCGGTATCCGGCGCGACGCCTTTGAGCGCGGCCCATGCATCGTGCTTATACCTGCCGACGATATCGAGGCCGCCCGGCCGGTCATCAGGCGCATCGCCGGCGGTGGCCTGCTTGTACAGCGCATAGAGACGCAGCAGCGTCAGGTCGCCGGGCCGTTCGCTCAATTGCTTCACGTCGTCGATGGCCTGGGTGAAGCGTGTGTCGATGTCGCTCATGCAAAACTCCATGGAAGATCGAGGGACGGCTGACGATCATAACAACCGCTGCCGCGGCGTGAGCGCGACCTGAGTGGAGCGACGGCTCGAAACGGCGCGTGAAGGAAATGCAGCGGCCGAAAGGCAGCGCGAAGCACCGCGCGGTGTGGCTCGCCTCGCGACCGGCAATCGAGGGTCGCGCATTACAATGGCGGACATGACCGAAACAGTACTGCTTGCCCTCGATACATCGACCGAATTCTGCTCGGTCGCGTTGCTTGCCGTTGCGGATTCGCCCGCGGGTGGGTCCGTGCCATCTTCCGCCGGTGCGGGCGGCGCTTCGTGCGCGCCGGCGTCCGCGCAGTCGTCCGCATCTTTGTCCTCGCCTTCATCCGGATATTCTCCTCGCGTTGCTGCCGCGCCTCGTTCGCTTGCGGCAGCGTCGGTCAGCGCGTCGCCAGCGTGCGACGGGTCACGCGAACCGCGTGTCTGGGTGCGCCATGAAGCGACCGGCGCGGTATCCAGCACGCGCCTGTTGCCGGCGATCCGCGAACTGTTCGACGAGGCCGGTCTTGATCTGCATGCGTGCAACGCGATCGCATTCGGTGCGGGCCCGGGCTCGTTCACCGGCTTGCGCACCGCGACGGGCGTGGCGCAAGGGCTCGCCTTCGGGCTCGGCTGCCCGGTCGTGCCGATCGGTACGCTTGCCGCGTGTGCGGAGAGCGCACGGCGGCGCGACCCGGCGGCGACGCGCGTGCTCGCCGCGCTCGATGCGCGGATGGACGAGGTCTACTGGGCCGACTATGCATGGGACGACGCGCTGCAGGACTGGCGCACGGTTCGCGCAGCGGCGCTCGACGCGCCTGAGCGGCTGGTGGCGCCCGATGCGCCGTACACGCTCGCCGGCAACGCGGCGGCGGTTTTCGGCGCGCGGCTGGCGGTTGCGGCCGGCGCCCGGTCGATCGACCATGAAGCGTTGCCGCATGCGCTGCCGCTCGCGTTCGCCGCGCTGCGCGCATGGCGCGCGGGACGTGCGCTGCCGGCCGATCAGGCGGCGCCGGAATACGTGCGCGACAAGGTCGCGTTGACCACCGCCGAGCGGCTCGCGGTAAAGGCCGCGGCGCAGCCCGCGGCTGATGCGCCGGGCGCACCCCGCGCGGCGAGCGATCATCATCCGGGCGGACGGGTGCGATGAGCGGCGTGCTGCTCGCGGACCGCTATATGTCGCCGATGACCGAGAGCGACCTCGACGAGGTCGCCACAGTCGAACGGCTCGCATACGAATTTCCGTGGAGCCGCGGCAATTTCGAAGATTCGCTGCGCAATGGTTATTTCGGCGTGTGCCTGCGGCACGTGACCGGCACGTTGATCGGTTACTGCGTGCTGATGCCGGTGGTCGACGAGATGCATCTGCTGAATCTGTGCGTCGCGCCGCCGGCGCAACATGCGGGCGCCGGGCTCGCGCTGTTGCGTGAAGCGGTGCGCATCACGCACGCGGAAAAACTGACGGGGCTGCTGCTCGAAGTGCGGCCGTCGAACCATCGCGCGATCCGGCTTTACGAGCGTTTCGGCTTCGCGTCGATCGGCCGGCGCAAGCATTACTATCCGGCGCGGCATCGCGGCCGGGAGGACGCGATCGTGATGCGATTTTCTTTTTTGAAGGAGGGCGCCGATGGCGTTGCATGAGTCCGCACTGGAAGAGCTCGGCCTCGCGCCGCGGTGGGTGAGGCGCGGCAGCGCGACGGCTGCGCTGCGGGCTGGCGAGGACGAGGTGGACCTGGCCGGCGCAAGCAACGCGGATGTGACGCAGGGTGCGCACGCACCGCCGGCTGTCGCGCGAGCGGGCGCGGTGTCGGACGTGGCCGCGGCGCGTCGCGCCGCCCGCGCGGACCAGGACGACGCACGCGCGGTTTTGGATGCGGGCGAGGACGCGGCCGCGCATGCCGCCCAACGTGCATTCGCCGATGCACCGGCGGCCGAGGATTCGCAACGCGCACCGCGCGATATCGTGCGAGGCGAACCCGGCGCCGGACGTGATGCGGCCGCGGCGCGTTCGCAGCCGTCGATGGACGCCATGCCGCCCGACGACGACTTCGCGTGGTTCGACGAGCAGCCCATGCATCCGTCATCGCGCGCGGCGGTGGCCGCTGATTCCGCAGCCGGCGATACAGCCGAAAGCGCAGCCGACGGCGCAACCGACGGCCCAGCCACGCCCGCGATCGCGTCGCTCGATTGGGACGCGCTTGCCGCGCGCGTCGCGAACTGCGAACGCTGCCGGTTGTGCGAAAAACGCACGCAGACCGTGTTCGGCGTCGGCGACCGCGACGCGGACTGGATGCTGATCGGCGAAGCGCCGGGCGAAAACGAGGACCGCCAGGGCGAGCCGTTCGTCGGCCAGGCCGGCAAGCTGCTCGACAATATGCTGCGTTCGCTGTCGCTTGCGCGCGGCACGAACGTCTATATCGCGAATGTGCTGAAGTGCCGACCGCCCGGCAACCGCAACCCGGAGGCGGATGAAGTCGCACGTTGCGAGCCGTATCTGCAGCGCCAGGTCGCGCTCGTGAAGCCGAAGCTGATCGTCGCGCTCGGCCGCTTCGCCGCGCAAAGCCTGCTGAAGACCGACGCGAGCATCTCGTCGCTGCGCGGTCGTGTGCATGCATACGAAGGCGTGCCGGTAATCGTCACCTATCACCCCGCGTATCTGCTGCGCAGTCTTCACGACAAGGCGAAAGCCTGGCAGGACCTGTGCCTCGCGCGCGATACGTGGCGCAAGGCGGAGGCGAGCGCCGGGCAGGATGATGGCCGTCAACCGGATCGCGCACCGGATGGTCAAGCGATCCAGGCGGCTCAAGCGGCTCAAGCGGCTCAAGCGGCTCAAGCGGCTCAAGCGGCTCAAGCGGCTCAAGCGGCTCAAGCGGCTCAAGCGGCTCAAGCGGCTCATGCGGCTCAAGCGACCCAAGCGACCCAAGCGACCCAAGCGACCCAAGCGACCCAAGCGACCGGCCCGGCAGCCGATCACCCGGCCACATCGGCCAGTGGTTCCGCCGCCGCATCGGCCGCCGGTTCTCCCGGCGCTTCCACCGCCGATCCCGCGGCCGACTGATGGCTGCCGACGGTCCGTCAGCCGGATTGACGCCGCGCGAAGCCGCGCAGCTCGAGCATCTGTCGGACCCGGCGGTGCGCGACCTCGCGTGGCTGCTGTTCAGCCCGAACCTGTTGCGCGCGCAACCGCCTGCCGGTGTGCTGGCCGAGCCGTTCGAGTCGGCCGCCGAAGCGCGTGCGACGCTCGACTGGCTGCGCGCCGAAGACGCGCAGCCCGACGCGCTGCATCGGCATATCGCGGCCGCGCAGGTGACGCGCCTCGGCCGCTATGCGGAGTGCCTGCTGGCGTGGTATCTGCGGCATGGACCGGCCGCGCGCCTGATCGCCGCGAACATCGCGTTGCGGCGCAGCGGCGTGACGATCGGCGAATGCGATTTCCTCGTAGAGACGCAAACCGGCCGCCGGCTGCATTGGGAACTCGCGGTCAAATGCTATCTGCATGCGGGCGACGGCCGCGCGCAACTCGCGGACTATGTCGGCCCGAACCTGCAGGACCGGTTCGACGTGAAGCAGCGGCGACTGCTCGATCATCAGTTGCCGTTGAGCGCGCGCGCCGAATTTGCGTCGCTCGGCCACGGCGGCCCATGGGACGCGCAAATGTTCGTCAAAGGGTGGCTGTTCTATCGCGACGGCGGCACGCCGGCCGAGCCGTCCGGGATCGATCCCGCGCATGCGCGCGGCTGGTGGACGACGCGCGCCGACTGGCCGGGATTTGCCGCAACGTCCGCGGCGCTCGACGGCGCACGCGCGTGGGCCGTGTTGCCGCGTCTGCAATGGCTATCGCGCCGGCGCCGCAGCGGCGATGAAGCGGCCGCGGGTCTCTTCGATATCCCCACGCTCAGCGCGCAGCTCGCGCTGCATAGCGGTCCGACCATGGTCGCGGCGTTTGCATCCGATGACGACGCGGGCGGTTGGCGCGAGACGTCGCGAGGCTTCGTGGTGCCGGATGCGTGGCCCGCGCAGGCGCTCGAATTTGCTCGCGGTTAATTGAGCGAAGGGCGCTTGCGCCAGGCGCGCGAGCGGTCCGCGAAGAGCGCGCGAAGACGGCCGCACCGGGGATGGAGCATGGTGCCGCGGCGCCGATAGACAGCGAGGCGACAACGGCAAAGCCGCCGCCGCGACCGCGCCCATGCGGTGCGCACCAGGCACGCACCGCACCGCCACTCACCACCAGCGATAAAAGTGATGCACCGGTCCGACGCCACCGCCGACATCGAGGCGCGCGCTCTGTTCGAGCGCGCCGGTCAGATAGCGTTTCGCGTCGACCACCGCGCTCGCGAGGTCGGGCCGCTGCGGAATCAGCGCCGCGATTGCCGATGACAGCGTGCAGCCGGTGCCATGCGTATTCTTCACCGGCACGCGCGGTCCGCCCACGCGCAGCGTGCCACCCGCTTCGATCAGCCAGTCGGGGCTGTCGGCCGATGCGAGATGGCCGCCTTTCATCAGCACCGCCGGCACGCCGAGCGCGCGCAGCGCTTCGCCCTGCGTGATCATCGCGCTTTCGTCGGCGGCCGGCGGCATGCCGAGCAGCGCGGCCGCTTCGGGCAGATTCGGCGTCAGCAGACCGGCGAGCGGCAGCAGTTCGTCGCGCACCGCGGCGACCGCGTCGGCGGCGAGCAGCGCATGGTTGCTCTTCGAGATCATCACGGTATCGAGCACCACGTGCGCCGGACGGTGACGCCGCAGCGCGTCGGCAACGGCGCGCACGATCGATGCGTTCGCGAGCATGCCGATCTTCACCGCGTCGATGCGGATATCGTCGAACACCGCGTCGAGCTGCGCGGTGACGAAGCCGGCGTCGGGCGTGTGAATCGCGGTGACGCCGCGCGTGTTTTGCGCGGTCAACGCGGTGATCACGCTTGCGCCATAGGCGCCGAGCGCGGAGAACGTTTTCAGGTCGGCCTGGATGCCCGCGCCGCCGCCGGAATCGGACCCGGCGATGGTCAGGACGTTGGGAACGGGTGGGCTCATGAAAGATACAGCGGACGGTTCGTCAATGCCGGGCTTCGCCGATCAGCGCGACCGAATCGAATGCGCGCTGGTTCGCCTGGTGACGCCGCATCACGAGCCACATCATCACGCAGACGAAGGTGCCGAACAGCACGATCACGATGGCGACCGGCACGTCGAGCCACACCAGCACCGCATACAGGCACAGCATCACGAGCACGGACAGGTTTTCGTTGAAGTTCTGCACCGCGATCGAGTGCCCGGCCGACAGCAGCACGTGGCCGCGATGCTGCAGCAGCGCGTTCATCGGCACGACAAAAAAGCCGGACAGCGCGCCGACCACCATCAGGAACACATACGCGAAGATCAGGTAGCCCGAGATGTGCATGCGGCCGAAGTAGAGGCCCCAGTGCGGCGGAAACAGATGCCGCGTGTAGAACGCCATCAGCATCACCGCGATACCCATCACGATACCGACTGGCAGCACCGACAACGATTTCTTCAGCGGCACGCGCGCGGCGGCGATCATCGCGCCCGCCGCGACGCCGACCGCGACCACCGCCTGCAGGATCGCGCCTTCGGAGAGCGACATGCCGAGCGATACCTCCGCCCATTTCAGCACGATGAACTGCAGCGTCGCGCCCGCGCCCCAGAACAGCGTCGTGACCGCAAGCGAGATCTGGCCGAGCTTGTCGTGCCAGAGCGTTGTGAAACAGTCGGCAAAGTCGGTGATGAGTTTGATCGGGCCATGCACCTGCTTGGGATAGCGCGCGCCGGTATCGGGAATGCGCAGGTTGAACAGCGCGGCGACGATGTAGATCAGGATGATCACCAGCATCGCGGCCTCAGCGGGGGTGCTGACGTAGGACGGCGTGTGCTTGATGATGTGCGATGCGATATGCGGGCTGATCAGCGCGCCGCCGAGCACGGTGCCGAGGATGATCGAGCCGACCGTGGTGCCTTCGATCCAGCCGTTCGCGGCGACGAGGCGGTCAGGCGGCAGCAGCTCGGTGAGTATGCCGTACTTGGCCGGCGAGTAGGCCGCCGCGCCGAAGCCGACGATGCCGTACGCAAACAGCGGATGGGCGCCGACCAGCATCGTGACGCAGCCGACCACCTTGATCGTGTTGGTGACGAACATCACGCGCCCTTTGGGCCGCGAGTCGGCGAACGCACCGACGAAGGCGGCCAGCACGACGTACGACAGCACAAAGAACAGCTTGAGCAGCGGCGTCATCCAATTGGGGGCATGAAGGTCTTTCAGCAGTGCGATAGCAGCGATCAGCAACGCATTGTCGGCCAGCGACGAAAAGAACTGCGCGGCCATGATCGTGTAAAAACCTTTTTTCATCTGATGCGATGCTGTCCTCGCGGCGGTCCGGCGAAACGGACCGTGGGTATGACCTTCCGGCTTATTCCGTTCGAAATGGGTTGTGCGCACGGCTTTATATCATGAAAATAGCTGCATCCTGACTAGCAAAATCCTTGACTGGTCCTTGTGTGCACCGCCGCAGCGGGCTTCGAAGCGCTGAACACGCGCTGTAAACCGCTGATTCGAAAGTGTCTTTACGCAAATATCCCATGCCGCGCCCGCTCCTTGCCACGATTCATACCGCCGCACTCGCCAACAATCTCGCTGTCGTTCGCCGTTATGCGTCCAAGTCCAAAATCTGGGCCATCGTCAAGGCAAATGCATATGGGCATGGGCTTGCGCGCGCATTTCCCGGATTGCGCGCAACCGACGGCTTCGGATTGCTGGACCTCGAAGAAGCGGTGAAGTTGCGCGAATTGGGGTGGGCGGGTCCGATTTTATTGCTCGAGGGCTTTTTTCGTCCGACCGATATCGATCTGGTCGACCGTTACAGCCTGACGACGGCGCTGCACTCGGACGAGCAGTTGCGCATGCTGGAAATGGCGCGGCTCTCCAAGCCGGTGAATATCCAGCTGAAGATGAACAGCGGCATGAATCGCCTCGGCTACACGCCGGACAAATACCGTGCCGCGTGGGAGCGGGCGCGCGCCTGTCAGGGCGTCGGCCAGATCACGCTGATGACCCATTTTTCGGACGCGGACGGCGAGCGCGGCATCGACCATCAGATGGAAGCGTTCGAGCGCGGCGCGAAGGGCATTGCGGGCACGCGCAGCCTCGCGAACTCGGCGGCCACGCTGTGGCATCCGAAGTCGCATTTCGACTGGGTGCGGCCCGGCGTGATGCTGTATGGTGCATCGCCGTCCGGCGTGCATGCGGACATACGCGGCACCGGCCTGCAGCCTGCCATGACGTTCGCATCCGAACTGATCGCGGTGCAGACGCTGCCCGAGGGCGAGACGATCGGTTACGGCTCGATTTTCAAGGCGCGCGCGGGTATGCGCGTCGGCGTCGTCGCGTGCGGCTATGCGGATGGTTATCCGCGCATCGCGCCGGAAGGCACGCCGATCATCGTCGACGGCATCCGCACGCGAATCGTCGGGCGCGTGTCGATGGACATGATCACCGTCGATCTGTCGCCGTGCCCGCAGGCGGGCATCGGCTCGCGCGTCGAGCTGTGGGGCAACGCGCTGCCGATCGACGACGTCGCGCAGGCGTGCGGCACGATCGGCTACGAGCTGATGTGCTCGGTCGCGATGCGCGTGCCCGTGCGCGCCGAATAAGCCGCGGCCCGCTTTTCCTACCGATCACGATACAAAACAGGCAAGGGCTCGAGCTGCGTGGCTAAACAGAAAACGTTGTACACCTGCACCGAATGCGGCGCGTCGTCGCCGAAATGGCAAGGGCAATGCCCGTCCTGCAGTGCATGGAATACGCTGGTCGAAACGGTCGCGGAGCCGGCGGGCGGGCACCGCTTCCAGTCGCTCGCGAAGAGCGCGCCGGTCAGGCGGCTTGCCGATATCGAAGCGTCCGACGTGCCGCGCTTTTCGACCGGCGTCGGCGAATTCGACCGGGTGCTCGGCGGCGGGCTGGTGGCGGGCGGCGTCGTGCTGATCGGCGGCGACCCGGGCATCGGCAAGTCGACCTTGCTGCTGCAGTCGCTCGCGCAGATTGCCAGCGAGCGGCCGGCACTCTATGTGAGCGGCGAGGAGTCGGCCGCGCAGATCGCGTTGCGCGCGCAGCGCCTCGCGCTGCTCGAACCCGGCTCGCATGCCAACGAGCTGAAGCTGCTGGCCGAGATCCAGCTCGAGAAAATCCAGGCGACGCTCGCCGAAGAGCGGCCCGACGTCGCAGTCATCGACTCGATCCAGACCATCTATTCGGAAGCGCTGACCTCGGCGCCCGGCTCGGTCGCGCAGGTGCGCGAATGCGCGGCGCAGCTCACGCGTATCGCGAAACAGACGGGCACCGCGATCATCATGGTCGGACACGTGACGAAGGAGGGCAATCTCGCCGGCCCGCGCGTGCTCGAACATATCGTCGATACGGTGCTGTACTTCGAAGGCGATACGCACTCGTCGTTTCGCCTCGTGCGCGCGTTCAAGAACCGCTTCGGCGCGGTCAACGAGCTCGGCGTGTTCGCGATGACCGAGCGCGGGCTGCGCGGCGTCGCCAATCCATCGGCGCTTTTTCTGTCGCAGCACGAACAGATCGTGCCGGGCTCGTGCGTGCTCGTCACGCAGGAGGGCACGCGGCCGCTGCTCGTCGAAGTGCAGGCGCTCGTCGATACCGCGAACGTGCCGAATCCGCGGCGTCTCGCGGTCGGCCTCGAGCAGAACCGGCTGGCAATGCTGCTGGCGGTGCTGCACCGCCATGCGGGCATCGCGTGTTTCGATCAGGATGTCTTTCTGAATGCGGTGGGCGGCGTGAAGATCACGGAGCCCGCCGCCGACCTCGCGGTGCTGCTCGCGATCCACTCGTCGATGCGTAACAAGCCGCTGCCGAAGGGGCTGATCGTGTTCGGCGAAGTCGGCCTCGCCGGGGAGATCCGGCCGTCGCCGCGCGGCCAGGAGCGCTTGAAGGAAGCCGCGAAACTCGGGTTTTCGATCGCGCTGATTCCGAAGGCGAATGCGCCGAAACAGCCGATCGACGGCCTGCAGGTGATCGCGGTCGAGCGCATCGAGCAGGCGATCGACCGGGTGCGCACGCTCGAATGAGCGGTCAGGCGTGCGCCGGGTTGGGCGCGTTGCGCGCCGCGGTTGGCGCCGAGTTCGGCGCCGCGTCTGTCATTGCGTCTGTGACCGCGTTTTGCGTCGCGTCACGCCTGTCTACGCCCTCGCCATCATGGCGCACGCGGATGGTGCGTCACGTAATCCGCTGTAAATTTCCCGCCGGCGGCTGTAACCCAGGATGCACACGATTTCCCTATTCTTTCGCGAATAGGCAATCCGCCACGACCGGAAAAAGGATGCGTCTTGAAACAGTCTCATGAACCCGGAGCGGACCGGCTCGCGAACCTGCGCGGCTGCCGCGTATCGGCGCCGATCCCCCAGCCTTGGGGCGGTAGCTGCCGGATCGTCGAATGGATCGACCGGGGTGGACAGATTTCGCGCCGCGTCGTGGCCGAAGATGTGACGCCCGACGAAGTGCGGGCGACCATTCGCCGGCATGTCCAGGGTCGCAAGCACGTGCTCGTCGACGACGAGCGGCAACCGAGGCAGACGTTGCCAAGACGGTAAGGGCGGGCCGGTCGTTCTGCTGGCAATCCGCTTCTCTGGTTATCCGCTGCTCGGGCAAGCCGCTTTTCGGGTAATCCGTTTTTCAGGCAATTCGCTTCACCGGCCGGTTCGCGCGCGCCGCTTCACAAATCTGTTTCGCACATCCGCTTCACAGGTCCGTCTTGCAGGTCGGCTTCACAGGTCGGTTTCGCAAATCCGCTTCACAGATCCGCTTCACAGATCCGCTTCACAAATCCGTTTTACAGATCCGCTGCACGCTGCATCCCATCGCACGATGGCATTGCGCCGCTTTAAGCTTTCGCATTGCCCCAGTTCCCGACATTGCTGTTGTAATTGCCGGCGTTATTCGCGTCGTCTGCGTTGTCCTTCGCCGCGCCTATATATGCGTCGGGATTGAAAAGCGGATGCTGCGCCGCTTCGGCCGGCGTCAGCACCGGCGATGCACAACAATTCAACGGCTCGAGCAACTCGACCCATTCGGCAAGCGTTCGCGTGGCGATCAACGCCGTCAGCTCCTGAGTCAGCGCGACCGCATCAGGGCCGCCGGTGGCCTGGCCGAGGCTCCAGTGGCGCTTGGCCCAGTCTGGGCGCTCGAGCGCCGTACACAACGTTTCCCAGAATTTGAGTTCGAGCGCCGCGATGGCGAGCCACCGGCCATCGCGCGAGCGATACAGGTTGTAGCAGGGTGCGCCGCCATTCATCAGCCCGACGCCCGGCGCGGGCGCGGCGCCGTCGTTGACGAGCCCGACATGCGCGACCACATTGTGCGCATGCGTCGCATGCGTCATCGACACATCGACGAAGCGCCCTTCGCCGCCGCGCGCGACATGCCACAGCGCAGCGAGAATCTGCGTGACCGCGCTCAATGCGCCGCCCAGCAGATCGGCAATCTGGAAGTTCGGCAGGACCGGTGTACCGTCGCGCGATGCGAGTTGATCGAGCACGCCCGCGTAACTGACATAGTTCAGATCGTGCCCGGCGAACTGCGCGTACACGCCGCTCGACCCGTAACCGGTGATCGCGCAGTACACGAGCTTCGGGTTCAGTTCGCGCAACGCTTCGTAGCCGAGGCCGAGCCGCTCCATCACACCGGGCCGGTAGCTCTCGACGACCACATCCGCTTCGCGCGCGAGCGCCCGCAATACCGTATGGCCGGCTTCGGTTTTCAGATCGAGCCGCGTCACGCGCTTGCCGCGATTGACAAGCTGATAGAACACGCCGGGCCGTCCTTCGAGCTGGTCCGTCGCGCTTTGCATCATGACGCGCGTCGCGTCGCCGGCGCCGGGCGGCTCGATCTTGAGCACGTCGGCGCCCAGTTCGGCGAGCCGCAGCGTCGCGACCGGCCCCGGCAAAAGGCGCGTCAGGTCGATTACGCGCAGGCCATTCAGTGCATCAGCAGAAGACAATGTCATGCTCCGGTCGTTGAGGGCGCCTGGCGTGAGCACGCGCGCCGTGGGCCGATCCATTAGCCGATCTGTTCGAGTTCCTCGTGCGCTTCGAGCCATTGCGCTTCGAGCGTCTCGAGCTGCGCCGCGACATCCGCCTGCCGGCGCAGCGCGTCGGTCAGCTTCGACTTGAGTTCGACGCTGTAGCTGGCCGGATCGGCGACAAATGTATCGAGCGTGGCCTTCTCGGCGTTCAGCGCGTCCATTTCCCGTTCGATCTTCGTAATGCGCGTTTGCAGCGGCTTTTTCAGGTGCGCGAGCTTCTGACGCGTTTCCGCTTCCTGCCGGCGCTGTTCCTTGCGATTGACTGCGCCATCGCCGGACAGGCCGGCCGCGCCGTTGCCGTCGCCACCCGCCGCAGCCGCGTCGCCCGCCTTCAGCGCGGCGCGCTGCCCGGCGGCGTGCTGCAGCAGCCAGTCGCGATAGTCGTCGAGGTCGCCGTCGAACGGCTGCAGCCGGTGTTTCGCGACGAGCATGAACTGATCCGTCGTCGCGCGCAACAGATGCCGGTCATGCGACACGAGGATCAGCGTGCCGTCGAACTGCGCGAGCGCCATGGTCAGCGCATGACGCGTTTCGAGATCGAGGTGGTTGGTCGGCTCGTCGAGCAGCAGCAGGTTGGGCTTTTGCCAGATGATCAGCGCCAGCGCGAGGCGCGCTTTCTCGCCGCCTGAAAACGGCGCAATCGCGGCGGTGGCCATCTCGCCCGAAAAGTTGAAGCCGCCGAGGAAGTCGCGCAGTTCCTGCTCGCGGGTGTCCGGCGCAAGCCGCGCAAGATGCTGCAACGGGGAGTCGTCGATGCGCAGCGTTTCGAGCTGATGCTGCGCGAAGTAGCCGATGCGCAGCCCCTTGCCCTGATGCAGGTGGCCGCCCAGCGCATCGAGCGTGCCGGCGAGCGTCTTGATGAGCGTCGACTTGCCCTGGCCATTCGCGCCGAGCAGGCCGATGCGCTGGCCGTTCTGGATGGACAGCGTGACGTGTTCGACGATCGGCGTCTCGCCGCCATCGTCGGCGCGATAGCCGCAGCGCACGCCGTCCATCACCAGCATCGGGTTCGGCGCGGCATCCGGCGTGCGGAACTCGAATGTAAACGGCGACGCGACATGCGCCGGCGCGATCAGCTCCATCTTCTCGAGCGCTTTCATGCGGCTTTGCGCCTGCCGCGCCTTGGTGGCCTTCGCCTTGAAGCGGTCGATAAAACTTTGCAGATGCTCGACTGTCTTCTGCTGCTTCTCGTACGCGCTTTGCTGCAGCGCGAGCTGCTGTGCGCGCAGAATCTCGAACTGCGAGTAGTTGCCGCCGTAACGCCGGATTTGCTGGTTCTCCAGATGCAGCGTTACATTGCACACCGAATCGAGAAACTCGCGGTCGTGCGAAATGACGATCAGCGTGCCGGAGTAGCGGTGCAGCCAGTCTTCGAGCCAGACGATCGCATCGAGGTCGAGGTGGTTCGTCGGTTCATCGAGCAGCAGCAGGTCGGAGCGGCACATCAGCGCCTGCGCGAGATTGAGCCGCATGCGCCAGCCGCCCGAGAAGCTGCTGACGCTCGCGCGCGTTTGTTCGAGCGTGAAGCCGAGGCCGAGCAGCAGCGCCTGCGCGCGTGCGGGCGCGGTGTAGCCATCGGCATCCGCGAACGCGGTATGCGCGTCGGCTTCGGCGGCGCCGTCATGCGCGGCGGAAGCGGCGGCGATGCGCGCTTCGATCGCGCGCAAGGCCGCGTCGCCATCGAGCGTATAGTCGAGCGCGCTTCTGTCGGCGGCCGGCGTTTCCTGGGCGACATGCGCGATTTGCCAGGACGGCGGCAGCGAGAAGTCGCCCGCGTCCGCATGCAGTTCGCCGCGCAGCACGGAGAAGAGCGTCGACTTGCCCGCGCCGTTTGCGCCGACGAGGCCGGCTTTTTCGCCGGGGTTCAGCGTGAACGATGTCTGTTCGAAGAGCGGCTTGGTGCCGCGCGCGAGACTGAACTGGTTGAAGCGGATCACAGCAGGGCCGGGCTTGAGGAAAACGCTATTTTAGACTGGGCGGCCCGTCGGCATGCATCATCCGTTCGGCCGACTGGTGACGAAAGCCTCACGTACGTAAACTGATAACTTTCATCCTGGAGCGTTGCGTATGGCAAAGACATCGGCAAACCCATCCGTCTATTCTTTTTCGGCCCGCACATTGAACGGCGAGACGATCAGCCTCGAGCGCTATCGCGGCAGGCCGATGCTGATCGTCAATACCGCGAGCGAGTGCGGGTTCACGCCGCAGTATGCGGGTCTGCAGACCCTCCACCAGCAGTACGCGGCACGCGGGCTCGAGGTGCTCGGCTTTCCGTGCAACCAGTTCGGCAAGCAGGAGCCGGGCGACGCGCAACAAATCGGCAGCTTTTGCGAGCGGAACTTCGGCGTGTCGTTCCAGCTGTTCGAGAAAATCGACGTGAAGGGCCCGAACGCGCATCCGCTCTTCAGGTTTCTGACCCATGCCGCGCCGGGGCTGCTCGGGTTCGAGAAGATCAAATGGAATTTCACCAAGTTTCTGGTCGACCGCGACGGCCGCGTCGTGAAGCGCTACGCGCCGGGCACGAAGCCTGAGGCGATCGTCGACGATATCGAGGCGCTGCTCTGACGCGGGCGGCGGGGCGTTTTCTTTGCGTGGGGCTGGCTGGGCCCGTGCTACAGAATCGGTGCAAACAGCCGCGCGACATGCATCGCCATGCGCCGCCATGCGGGCGAATCGCGATATTCGCTGCGGTCTATCTCAAACGATTCGGCAAAATCGCGCAATAGCATCGCTTCGACTTCGGCGGCAAACCCGCGGTCGACGGTCAACACCATGATCTCGAAGTTCAGCCGGAACGACCGGTTGTCGAGATTCGCGCTGCCCACCGCGGCGGCCTCGTCGTCGATCAGCACGACCTTCTGGTGCAGAAAGCCCGGGCGATAGCGGAACACGCGCACGCCCGCGCGTACCGAGTCGTATGCATAGAGCCGCGAGGCCTCGAATACGACGATGTGATCGCGCCGGCTCGGAATCAGAATGCGTACGTCCACGCCGCGCAGCGCCGCGAGCCGCAGCGCCGAGAATACCGCTTCGTCGGGCACGAGGTAGGGCGTCGTGATCCAGACCCGCTCGCGTGCCGCGCTGATCGCCTCGACAAAGAATAGCGAACAGGTTTCCTGCTTGTCGGCGGGGCCTGACGGCACGACCAGACAGTGCATGTTGCCGGCGTGGCCGCTATCGGTCGACAGGTTCGGGTGCGCGGCCGCGCTGCGCACCGGGGCCGGTGCGGATACCGCGGCGAATGGGGAGGGCGGGGACGCCTCGGCTGCTAGCGTCGCGTGGGTTGCCTCGGTTGCTGCTTGAGTCGCTTGGGTTGCTTGAGTCGCGTGGCTCGCTTCGGCCACGCGCGCGGTTTGATGCGCGTCGGCCGCGAGCGCATGCGAAACCGGCAGCGGCGCGCCGTCGTTCGCGGCGTCGTCGGCGAGCGGCGCGGCAGCGGCGGAGAGCGTCGCCATG
>NZ_CADIKF010000088.1 GCF_902859875.1 Paraburkholderia solisilvae
CAGACAGTTGCGTGCCGTTTCGAGCGCGAGTGCGCTGTCGATCTTATGGTTCAGCACGTAGTCGACTAGGTCGGTGAGGACTTTGTCCGGTTCGGGGCGGACGTTGGAGATATGACTCATGGTTGGTTCGATGCGATTAAATGGGCGTGGCGCTCCGTAATCGGAGCGCCAAAAAATGGATCGACGGTCGTCGACGAAATTGCGTCGAGGCACGGCCGTGGTCGCTGCGGAGCGCGTCATTCGAGCGCGCCGCGCACCCTAAGCGCGTGCGCGGCGCGTGGTGACTCAGACGGCTGCCGGTTCAGGCGCGCTTCGCAAGCGGCACGAACGGCAGATCTTCCGGTCCGGTGTAATTTGCGCTCGGCCGGATGATCTTGTTGTCGATGCGTTGCTCGATGATGTGCGCGCTCCAGCCGCTGGTGCGCGAGATCACGAAGAGCGGTGTGAACATCGCGGTCGGCACGCCCATCATGTGATACGACACTGCGCTGAACCAGTCGAGGTTCGGGAACATCTTCTTCATATCCGCCATCACCGTCTCGAGACGCTCGGCGATGTCGAACAGCTTCGTGTTGCCGGCTTCCTTCGACAGCTTCTTCGCGACGTCCTTGATCACCTTGTTGCGCGGGTCGGAAATCGTGTACACCGGGTGGCCGAAGCCGATCACCACTTCCTTGTTCTCCACACGCCTGCGGATATCGGCTTCCGCCTCATCCGGGTTCTGATAGCGCGACTGGATCTCGAACGCGGCCTCGTTCGCGCCGCCGTGCTTCGGGCCGCGCAGCGCGCCGATCGCGCCGGTGATCGCCGAGTACAGGTCCGCGCCCGTGCCCGCGATCACGCGGCCGGTGAAGGTCGATGCGTTGAATTCGTGCTCCGCGTACAGGTTCAGCGAAATGTGCATCGCGTCGACCCACGACTTCGACGGCGGAACACCGTGCAGCAGATGCAGGAAGTGGCCGCCGATCGAGTCGTCGTCGGTTTCGACCTCGATGCGCTTGCCGTTGTGCGAGTAGTGGTACCAGTAGAGCAGCATCGAGCCGAGCGAGGCCATCAGGCGATCGGCGATGTCGCGTGCGCCGGCCACGTTGTGGTCGTCCTTCTCGGGCAGCACGGTGCCGAGCGCGGACACGCCGGTGCGCATCACGTCCATCGGATGCGCGGCCGCGGGAATCCATTCGAGCACCGCCTTCACGTTGGCCGGCAGGCCGCGCAGCGCCTTGAGCTTCGTCTTGTAGGCGGTCAGTTCGGCAAGGTTCGGCAGCTTGCCGTGCACCAGCAGGTAGGCGATTTCCTCGAACTCGCAGGCGCCGGCGAGTTCGAGAATGTCATAGCCGCGGTAGTGCAGGTCGTTGCCGGTGCGACCCACCGTGCACAGCGCGGTGTTGCCCGCCGTTACGCCGGAGAGCGCGACGGATTTCTTCGGTTTGAATGCGCCCGGAGCGGACGCGTTGTCTGCTTCACTCATCTTCTCTTCCTCTGGCTGCTGGACATTCACTTGTTGCCGCTGAACAGTTCATCGAGCTTCTGTTCATATGCGTAGTAACCGATGCTGTCGTACAGTTCGGCGCGCGTTTGCATCGTGTCGACCACCGCTTGCTGTGTGCCGTCGCGGCGGATCGTGCGGTACACGTTTTCCGCGGCCTTGTTCATCGCGCGGAACGCGGACAGCGGATACAGCACCAGCGACACATCCGCGCCGCGCAGTTCATCGACTGTGAACAGCGGCGTCGAACCGAACTCGGTGATGTTCGCGAGCACCGGCACCTTCACGGCCTTCACGAACTGGCGATACATATCCAGCTCGGTCATCGCTTCGGGAAAGATCATGTCCGCGCCGGCTTCGACGCAGGCGGCGGCGCGATCGATCGCGGCCTGCAGGCCGTCGACCGCGAGCGCATCGGTGCGCGCCATGATCACGAAGTCGGGGTCGGTGCGTGCATCGACTGCGGCCTTGATCCGGTCGACCATCTCGTCCTGCGAGACGATCGCCTTGCCGGGACGGTGGCCGCAGCGCTTCGCGCCGACTTGATCCTCGATATGCATCGCGCCCGCGCCGGCTTTGGTCAGCGCCTTCACCGTGCGCGCGATATTGAATGCGGACGGCCCGAAGCCGGTATCGACGTCGACCAGCAGCGGCAGGTCGCACACATCGGTGATGCGGCGCACGTCGGTGAGCACGTCGTCGAGCGTCGAGATGCCGAGATCGGGCAGGCCGAGCGAGCCGGCCGCGACGCCGCCGCCCGATACATAAATCGCCTTGAAGCCCGCGTGCTGCGCGAGCAAAGCATGGTTCGCGTTGATCGCGCCGACCACCTGCAGCGGTTTTTCGGCCGCGACCGCGGCGCGGAATCGGGCGCCGGCGCTGGCGCTGGCTTGAATCGGGGTAGCTGGGTTCATTTGATTTTCTCCTGTAACGCGCTGCCTTTGAGCAAGGACCGGACCAATCTGGCGGGTCGCGTTTAACCCGCTGATTTCATGAAGTTTGCGACTTTTGCTGGGCTGATGGTCGCCCGGATGGGGTTTCACTTTTGAAATGGGTGATTTCAAAATGGAAATCGGGCGCATAATTGAACCTGTCTGTCCGGCCGCCGCCCGCTTGCACCCGATCGCACCCGCTAGCATCATGAACCGTTTATCCGATCCGCTTTCCCGCCCGCGCATCTGGGCTATCGGCATCAGCAGGTTGCGCGACCTGTTTCACGACATCGCCGCCGAATACGACGGCCGCGCGGAACTGCAACTCGTCTCGCGCGGCTACGCAGAGGCCGTCCATGAAATCGAGGCGGCCGGTGCAGAGCGGCCGGACGTCATCGTCGCTGCGGGTTCGAACGGCACATATCTGAAGGCGCGTGTGGATGTGCCGGTGGTGCTCGTCAACCCGACCGGCTTCGATGTGATGCTCGCGCTCGCGCGTGCCCGGCGCGACGGCGCATCGGTTGCGCTCGTCACGTACGGCGAGACGCCGCCCGAGGCGCGCCGTTTTGCGACCGCGTTTGGTCTCGACCTGCAGTTCGCGTCGTACCGGTCCGCGCAGGATGCGCAAGCCTGCGTGCTCGATCTGCGCGAGCGCGGTGTCGACGCGGTAGTCGGACCCGGGCTCGTGACCGACCTCGCGACACGCGCCGGCATGGAAGCCGTATTCCTGTATTCGCGCGCATCGGTGCGCGCGGCGTTCGACACGGCGCTCGAAGTCGCGCAGGCCACCTGGAACGAGGCGACGCGGCGGCAGCGGCTCGACAATGTGCTGCAGCATCTGCGCGACGGTGTCGCGGCGCTCGACGCCCAGGGGCGTGTCGAAGCGATCAATCAGCGTCTCGCGGCGGCCTTCGGCATCGACGCGGCCGCGGCGGTCGGTAAACCGCTCGCGGAACTCGCGCCGGAGCTCGCGGCAAGCGCACCCGACACCGAAGGCGAATCGCTCGAAAGCGTGCGCGGCGTCAGTTATGTCGTGCATCGCGGGCCGCTTGCCGGGCAGGGCGGCGCGAGCGGCATGGTGCTGACGTTTCAGGAGTCGCGCGCGGTCGAGCGGCTCGATCGCACGTGGCGTTCGCGCCCGCGCGCGCAGCAGTTCGTCGCGCGCTACCGGCTCGACGATCTGATCGGCGCATCGCCTGCAATCGACAACGTGCGCACGCTCGTGCGCCGCTACGCGAAATCCGACGCAACCGTGCTGATTCGCGGCGAGAGCGGCACCGGCAAGGAGATGATCGCGCAGAGCCTGCACGGGTTGAGCGCCCGGCGCGATTTCCCGTTTGTCGCGATCAACTGCGGCGCGTTTCCCGAGACGCTGCTCGAGAGCGAACTGTTCGGCTACGAAGAAGGCGCGTTTACCGGCGCGCGGCGTGGCGGCAAGACCGGGCTGATCGAAGCCGCGCATCGCGGCACACTGTTTCTCGACGAAATCGGCGAAATGCCATTGCCGCTGCAAAGCCGTTTGCTGCGCGTATTGCAGGAACGCGAGGTGGTGCGGCTGGGTTCGACCGAGCCGACCCGCATCGATGTGCGGATCGTCGCGGCGACGCACCGCGCGTTGACCGATGCGGTCGAGGCGGGCGAGTTTCGCGCGGATCTGTTCTACCGGCTCAACATTCTGAATATCGCGTTGCCGCCGCTGCGCGAGCGGCCAGCGGATATCGCGCCGCTCGCCGCGGAACTGCTGGTTCAGGCCGCGCGTCGCGAGCCGCGGCTTGCCGCACGGCTCGGCAGTGCCGCGCGGGCGGCGCGCGTGCTGGAAGCCGTGCGCGAGCCCTTCACCCGGCACGCGTGGCCGGGCAATGTGCGCGAGTTGCAGAACGTGATCGAGCGAATCGCGGTCGAACTGGCGGAGAGCGGCGAGGGCGACGAGGGCGGCGAGGGCGGCGAGGGCCGCGAGGGCGGCGTGCCGATGCTAAGCGTCGATACGCTGCGGGCCATCGCGCCGGAAGTGTTCGACGACGCGGCGGATGCCGCGGGCGCGATGACGCTGCGTCAGCGCAGCCGCCGCGTCGAGGCCGACGAGATTCGCGCGGCGCTCGACGCGTGCGGTGGCGATCGCGATCGCGTATGCCGCATGCTTGGAATCAGCAAGACGACGTTATGGCGCAAGCTGAATGCGGCGGGTTGAACATGTCGCGCATCGGCTTTGTATGCACGATGACGAAGGTGCTTCGCAGCGGCTGTTCTTCGATTGACGTGTGAATCGATAGAAAGCATTGCCAGGTAATCAGCTGTCGGCGGGAACGGCGCTATACACAGGCCTTTGCGGAGCCCGACGTCGAGCCAAACCCGACCATCCGCAACAGCGAACAGGAGCCGAAGTGCAACCCGTTGAACCCCGCATCGGCCGATTACGTTCCCTCTTGCCGCAACAGCTGCGCAACCCGTCCATGCTGATGCAGGATCTCGGGACTCGTCTGTAAAAGTTGCCGATAACGCGGCAGGAACGCATTGTCCGGTCGTTCTTGCGTGAACAAGGCGACCACGCTTTGCACGGCGCCGATGCGCTCCTGCGTCGTGGCATCGTCGGCATCGAGCATTTCGTCGACGTTTGCAATCACCGTCGATAACGCCGACAACCAGCGCAAGCCCGGATGGTTGATCAACACTTGCAGAAACGCAGCGGGCGTGACCGCGCCGAATTCCCTCTCATAGCTGGCTCGCTCATGCTCGAGGATCGTCTTGTGCAACGCGAGCAGCGGCTTGCGAACGCCGGTCAGAAATTGCGTGGCTTCGTGATCGTTCATGATGCAGCTCCGTCATCGGGTTCAGTCAGCAAGCGCGCGCGTGTGCCGGCGCGCTACGTGAAAAGCTGAGTCAAAGTGAAAAGGTAAAGCCAAAGTCAAGAGGCGTCGTGCGTGCTGCGCAAAACGTCGCTCATTACCAACGTCGCGCGGGTCGAGATGCGGTTCGCATCGAGGTTTGCTTTTTTGTGCGCAGCGGACGATGCTATGCTGGCTAACGCCGTTAGCGAGGTTCGCAAATGCCGTTCAATGCCCCGTCAAACCGGCGTCTGCCGGTGCCAGTGCAGCCCACGAAACCTGAAAAAATTTCCGGACATGCAAGACGAACACACGGCTACCTTGCTCGACTATTACACGAGACATCAGGCTTCAACACAATGGCGCGCTTTTCTGACTGCGCTCGCCGAGGAATTCGAAACCCAGCTGGAAACGGCGCAACTGCGTGAGCTGATGTCGCGCATCGGCGTCAGATTCGCCGATGCACATCCGCCTGGTCCATGCGCGACGCTCGACGATCTCGCGTCCTTCTTCAACGCAACGTGGTCGTCGCTCGACTGGGGCTTCGTGCATCTCGTCGAGCAGGAGGAGTACCTCGCCATCGCGCATTTCTGCGCGCCGCTTGCCGCGTTCGGCGAGCCGGCCGCCCGTTGGACGCCGGCGTTTCTCGAGGGCGCATACCGGCAGTGGCTGCACGAACTCGGCGCAAGCGCGCTTGCTTTGCATCAGGTCGACACCGACGAACGTCACGCACTTGAATTCCGGCTTGCGAAGGCCGCCTGAACGACGCGCGGCGCGTGACGAAATCCGCATGTATCGGAAGCACGGCAACCATCGGGCGACGGACGAGCGTGAGAGAGACAGCAGGTCTGGCAGGACCTGGAGGTAAGCGGACATGAGCGTTTCAAACGACATCGGCAACCTGTTCCAGCGGTTCGGTGGCGACCCCGAGCGCTATCAGGAAGTCGCGCGCGACGACGATACGAAGCAGGCCATATCGCGCTGGCCGTTGTTGACCGCGCTCGACATCGCGCACCCGGAGCCGGTGCCGGACGCAGGCACGTCGGCCGCGACGACACCCATCGGTGCAGCGGTGCAGCCGCTTGCCACGGCAACGGCGGTTACGGCGGCCGCTGCCGCAGCCGCCGGGACGACCATCCCGCGCGCCATGGCCGAGCACGATGCTCGTCAACATGCTGCGGCATCCGGCATGCCGCGCGCGCCGCTTTTTGCGCGCGGTCATCGACACGCGACGATGCCGCCGCCTGCCGATTTCGCACGGCAGGCAGCCGCGCGCTTCAGTCCGCCGCCTGAGCCCGCGGCCGCGGCGAACGAGTCGGTGAGCGTCCCCGGTCCGGCATCGTCGGGTTTGCCCGAGGCATCGGCAGCGACCACTTCAGCGGCGCCATCCGTATTGGATGCGACGGCCGCATCACGTGCGACGCCCGCAACAGGGGCACCCACTGCGCGTGCGCCGCACGAGGCGACTTCGACCACCACTGCCACCTCACGCACCACCGCGCCGGCCGCAAGCATGAGTACGACACGAGACGCGTCGCGTCAGCCACAGCCCACGCTTTTCAGCAACCATCAGCAAACGTTTGCTCCCACCCCAATAACGCCGGCAACGGCAAGCGCGCCTGCCGGGCCGGCTGAGTCGCGGCCCGCGGCGCCGTCGATGCCGCGACCCGCGGCCACTGCCGCCAACACTTCGTCGACAATCCTCTCCGGCCTGTTCGCCGCGCCCGCGCATGAGCCCAATGCGAAACCTGTATCGCGCGCGCTCACGAGCGTGTTCGACAGACTGGCCGGCAAGCCGGGCCGCGACCGCATCAAGCCGGGCGGCGGGCGGTCATGAAAGTCATCGCGGTGGTGTCCGCCAAGGGAGGCGTCGGCAAGACGACGCTCGCGGCAAATCTTGCGTCGGTGCTCGGCGCGAAAGGACGGCGCGTAATCGCAGTCGACTTCGATCCGCAAAACGCGTTGCGCCTGCACTTCGCGCTTCCTGTCGATCATTTCGACGGCATCGCGCGCGCCACGGTGAGCGGCGCGTCGTGGCGCAGCGTGATGTTCGACGGCATCGACGGTGTCAGCGTGCTGCCGCATGGCGCGTTGAACGAGGACGATCGCCGCGCGTTCGAAGCGCATCTGGACAGCGACCCGCTGCTCGTGCGCACCGCGCTCGATGCGCTGGGCCTCGAGCCCGACGACATCGTGCTGATCGACACGCCGCCGGGCGCGACCGTCTATACGCGCGCGGCGCTCGTCGCCGCGCGCTTCGTGCTCAACGTGGTGATCGCGGATGCCGCATCGTACGCGGCGATCCCGCATATGGAACGGCTCATCCACACCTATGCGTTGCCGCGCGAAGATTTTCTCGGCTACGGCTACGTGATCAACCAGGTCGACGTCGGTCGCAATCTGACCCGGGACGTGCTCAAGGTGTTGCGCGACGCGCTCGCGCCCAACCTGTTTCCGGGTGTCGTGCATCTGGACCAGGGCGTGAGCGAAGCACTCGCATACGACACCACGGTGATGCACTACGATCCGCTGTCCCAGGCCACGGCCGATCTGCGCGCGTGCGGCGACTGGCTCGATACGCAGGTGAACGGGCAGACCGCGCTGCCAAGGAGCGTCGCATGAGCGCCACGCCGGAGGAGATTCTCGCCGCGCTCGACGCCGAGCCGCCGCGTCGCTCGCGCTTCGACCGTCTCGCGTCGCGGCTCATCGACGGACGCATTCTCGGCAGCAGAATCGTCAGCACGGTGCTCGCGGTCTGCGCGATCGTGACGCTGTACTTCGTCTTCACGGTGCCGCTCGACTTCGGCGAGCAGTTGACCTTCGCGGTTTGCTGTTTCGTCTGCGCGCTGCTGTTTCGCCGCGCGCAAGGGCACTTCGCGACGCTCGTGATGATCATGCTGTCGGTGATCGTGACCGGACGCTATATGTACTGGCGTCTGACCGAGTCGACGCATTGGGAACATCCGCTCGACGCGATCTGGGGGCTGCTGCTGGTCGGCGCCGAAGTGTACGCGGCGCTAGTGCTGCTGCTCGGCTACTTCCAGACCGCCTGGCCATTGAAGCGCAAGCCGTTGCCGCTGCCCGCGGAGCGCAGCCAGTGGCCGACCGTCGACATCTTTATTCCGACCTACAACGAGCCGCTGTCGGTGGTGAAGCCGACCGTCTATGCGGCGATCGCGCTCGATTACCCGAAGGACAAGCTGTCGATCCACGTGCTCGACGACGGCCGCCGCGCGGAATTCAAGGCCTTCTGCGAGGAAGTGGGCGTCGCATGGACGATCCGCTCGCACAACCGCCACGCGAAGGCCGGCAACATCAACGAAGCGTTGAAGACGACCGACGGCGAATACTTCGCGATCTTCGACTGCGATCACATTCCGACGCGCTCGTTCCTGCAGATCGGACTCGGCTGGTTCCTGCGCGACAAACGGCTGTCGATGCTGCAGACGCCGCACCATTTCTTCTCGGCGGATCCGTTCGAAAAAAATCTCGGCACGTTCCGCAAGGTGCCCAATGAAGGCGAACTGTTCTACGGACTCGTGCAGGACGGCAACGACCTGTGGAACGCGACGTTCTTCTGCGGTTCGTGCGCGTTGCTGCGCCGCTCGATGGTGGAAGAGATCGGCGGCATTGCGGTGGAAACCGTGACCGAGGACGCGCACACCGCATTGAAGTTGCACCGGCGCGGCTATACGACCGCATACCTCGCGATTCCGCAGGCAGCGGGCCTCGCGACGGAGAACCTCGGCGGCCATATCGGCCAGCGCATCCGCTGGGCGCGCGGCATGACACAGATTTTCCGCATCGACAATCCGCTCTTCGGCAGCGGGCTGAAGTTCGGGCAGCGACTCTGCTATCTGAACGCGATGCTGCATTTCTTCTACGGCGTGCCGCGGCTCGTGTTTCTGACCGCGCCGCTGTCGTACCTGTTTTTCAACGCGCACATCATCGAGGCGGCAGCCGGCACGATCGCAATCTACGCGCTGCCGCACATGTTCCACGCGAACATCACGAACTCGCGCATGCAGCGGCAGTTTCGCCATTCGTTCTGGTCGGAGGTGTACGAGTCGGTGCTCGCGTCGTACATCACCGCGCCGACGCTGCTCGCGCTGATCAACCCGAAGCTCGGCAAGTTCAACGTGACCGCGAAGGGCGGGCGCATCGAAGACCAGTACTTCGACTGGAGCATCTCGCGGCCGTATCTGTTCCTGCTGCTGCTGAACCTGCTCGGCTTTCTCGCCGGCGGCGTGCACATCGGGTTGAACTGGCACTCGCGCAGCGAAGTGCAGACGACCCTCCTCAACCTCGCGTGGACCGGCTACAACATGCTGATTCTCGGGGCGAGCGTCGCCGCCGCGCGCGAGCAGCGCCAGGTGCGCAGCACGCCGCGTGTCGCGATGCGCTTTTCGGCGTCGCTGCGCTTCACGACCGGCCGCACGCTCGCCTGTGAAACCGTCGACTACGCGGAAGGCGGCGTCGCCCTGGCGCTGCCCGGCAACGTGCATGTGCCGTTGCACGAGAGCGTCGTGGTGTCGCTGTTTCGCGGCGATGATGAATTCGTGTTTCCGGCGGACGTCACCTATTCGGTGCCGGGCCGGGTCGGCCTGCACTTTGCGCCGCTCACACACGAGCAGGAACTCGAGTTCGTGCAGAGCACGTTTTCGCGCGCCGATGCGTGGACCGGCTGGGCCGAAGGACGCGCGGCCGATACGCCGCTGCGCAGCCTTGGGCACGTGATGAGCGTTGGTGTGAGCGGCATCACGGGACTCTTCGAACATCTTTATGCCGATTTGCGTGCAGTCGGAGGCAAGCGCAAGACGGTTAAAAACGACTCCAATAACGGAAAATAACCCCATGAGGAACATGCGACGTGGCGGCGTGCGCAGTGACTCGTTCGAATCGGCACAGACAGGCTCGCGCGCACGCGGAGCATGCGCGACCAGGGATGGCGTGGCGTGCAGGCTGATTGCAGTGTGCACGTTACGCAGCCAAGCGCGCGCGGCGCGCGGTACGCGGCGCGCGTCGTGTGTGCTGCGGGTGGTGCGCGTGTTGCGCGTGTTGCTCCTGGCCGGGTGCGTGATGCTCGGCCTTGGCGGTGTTGCGTTGCCGACGGCAACGGCACAGGAGCCGCAAGCGGCAGCGATGCCGCGCGGCGCTGAAGCTGACGCGGCACTCTCCGCGCAAGCCAACACCCAGGCCGCCGCGCAGTCTGGCAAGTCAGCGGGTTCAAATGCGGCGGGGGCAACTGCGACGGGTTCAGCAACAGCGGGTTCAATTGCCGGTGCGACATCGCCCGTGCCGCAATCGTCGATGCGATCGGCTGCAGCCAATGCCGCCGCGCCGCTCGCGCCGGCCGACGCCGGTGCACCGCTCGGACCGGCGCGCATGCTCGATCCGCACGCGGCCGCGCAGGCGCCGCTGGCCGACCCGGTCGCGCAGACGTTCGCCGCGGTCCGCACGGGCCGCGACACGATGCCGACCACCGCCGACAACGGCACGCCGATGTCCGGCGGCCGCCGCCAGGTGTTCACGTTCGAGCAACTGGGCGCGCGCGATCCGCTGCAACTGCGCGGCGTCGACAGCCAGAACGGCGTGCCGTTCTCGGTACGCGCCGACGAAGTCGTGACCGGCGCGACACTGCGTCTGATCTACAGCTACTCGCCGTCGTTGCTCGCGAACCTGTCGCATCTGAAGGTGCTGGTCAACGGCGAAGTCGCGGCGACGCTGCCATTGCCGCGCGAGCAGGCTGGCCTGCTGGTCGCGCGGGACATTCCGATCGAACCGCGCCTCATCACCGAGTTCAACAATCTGAACGTGCAACTGATCGGCCACTACACGCAGGGCTGTGAAGACCCGGCGAGCAGTGCGCTTTGGGCGACCGTCAGCAACGCGAGCACGCTCGATCTGACGTTCGGCGCGCTGTCGACCAGACCCGAACTCGGCCTGCTGCCGCTGCCGTTCTTCGATCGCCGCGATATCCGGCGGCTCGAACTGCCGTTCGTGTTCGCCGCGCAACCGGACGAGGACACGCTCGAAGCGGCGGGCATCGTCGCATCGTGGTTCGGCGCGTTCGCGCGCTATCGCGGCGCGCTCTTTCCCGCGCAACTCGACAGCCCGCCGCCATCCGGCAATGCGGTGGTATTTGCCACCAGCGACGCACATCCGGCCGGCGTGAAGCTGCCGGCCATCAACGGCCCGACGCTGGCGGTAGTCGATCGCGAAGCGCCCGCGCACGGCAAGCTGCTGCTCGTGCTCGGCCGCGATGCGCGCGAACTGAAGGTGGCCGCGAACGTGCTGACGCTCGGCGAGGCGGCGCTGGCCGGCTCGCTGCAGACCATCACGCACGTCGATACGCCGCGCGCCCGCGAGCCGTACGACGCGCCGCGCTGGCTGCCGACCGACCGCCCGGTGCGCTTCGGCGAGCTGACGCCGGCCAATGAACTCTCGGTGCGCGGCTACGACCCGGACGTGATACGCGTGAACCTGCGCGTCGCGCCGGACCTGTTTACGTGGCGCTCGAAGGGCGTGCCGATCGATCTGCGCTACCGCTACACGGCGCGGCCCGCGCCCGACCGCTCGACGCTCAATATCAACGTCGACAACACCTTCGTGCAGTCGCTGCGTATCCCGGCGCAATCGGCATCGATGCTCGACCTCGGCCGTTATCTGAATCGCCTGCTGCCGGACCGCACCGGGCCCGCGCAGCGCGAGATCTATATCCCGGCGCATCTGCTCGCCTCGCAGGCGCAACTGCGTTTCCACTTCTTCTACGACATGCCGAAGACCGGCGAATGCCAGGGGCAGGTCATCGACAACGTGCGCGGCGAGATCGATCCGAATTCGACTATCGACCTGTCGTCGTTTCCGCACTATATGGCGCTGCCGGACCTCGCGGCGTTCGCCAATAGCGGCTTTCCGTTCACGCGCATGGCTGACCTGTCGCAAACCGCGGTGATTCTGCCGACGCAGCCGAGCGCGAGCGACTACAGCCTGTATCTGATGGTGATGGGGCGCATGGGCGCGTCCACCGGCTATCCGGTGACCGGCGTGACGGTCGGCGCGCCGGGCGATGCCCAGCACTATGCCGACAAGGATCTGCTCGTGCTCGGCGCGCCGGGCCGGCAGCCGCTGCTCGGCACATGGGAAAAGTCGATGCCGTTCTCGTCCGACGACGACGCGCGCCGCTGGCAGCTGTCGAACGCGTCGTTCCGCATCACCAGCTGGTGGTACGGCGACCGCGGCGGCGTGCGCACCGCCGGTCGTGCGGACCTGTCGCTCGTCAGCGCTTCCGGCGATGCGATTCTGACCGGTTTCCAGTCGCCGCTGCGCGACGGCCGCAGCGTGGTCGCGCTGATCGGCGCGGCGGGCCAGTCGGATGACGACCTGACGAGCGCGCTGCTCGAGCCCGATCTCGTGAGTCAGATCCAGGGCGCGCTGACGGTCGTGCGCGGCCGCTCGCTCGAGGTCATATCGAACGGCAACGTGTATTACGTCGGCCATTTGTCGCCGATCGAGTACATGCAATGGGTGTTGTCCGTGCATCCTTTGCTGCTGCTGTTCGGCGGCGTGCTGGCGGCGCTGATCATCGCGGCGGTCTTCTACCGGTTGCTGCGTTCGATCGCGGCACGCCGGCTGCAGGATTGATATGCGCGCGCTCCGTTATCGTGCGCCCCGGGCCGCCGCGCGATTGATGATCGCGCTCGCGCTCGCAGCGCCCGCGATCGCGCACGCCGCGCCGCCCGCGGCGTGCGACGACTGGTCCGCTTACCGGCAGTTCATCGCGCACTTCATGCAGCAGGACGGCCGCATCGTCGACTTCTCGACAGCGGTCCAGCAGACCACCTCCGAAGGGCAGTCGTACGCGATGTTCTTCGCGCTGGTCGCCAACGACCGCGCGACCTTCGACCGGCTGCTCGGCTGGACGCGCGCGAACCTGTCCGGCGGCCGCTTCGATGCCGACGATGTGACGCTGCCCGCGTGGCAGTGGGGCCGCAAACCCGACGGCTCGTATGGCGTGCTCGACGCGAACGCCGCATCCGACGCCGATGTGTGGATTGCCTACGACCTGTTCGAGGCCGCGCGGCTGTGGCGGGCGCCATCGTATGCGAAGTTTGCGTGGGCGCTCGTCACGCAGATCGAAAAACAGGAAGTCGTGACGCTCGCGGGCCTCGGGCCGATGCTGCTGCCCGGTCCGCACGGTTTTCAGACGAACGGCACGACGCGCCTGAATCCGAGCTATCTGCCGTTGCCGGTGCTGCGCGCGCTCGCCGCCGAGGCGCCGTCCGCGCCGTGGACGAGCGTCGCGCAGAACGCATACACGCTCGTGAAGTCCACCGCGCCGCTCGGCTTTTCGCCCGACTGGGCCGCATGGCGCGACGGCCGCTTTATCGTCGATCCGAAAAACGGCGACGTCGGCAGTTACGACGCGATTCGCGTGTATCTGTGGGCAGGCCTGACCGACGCCGCCGATCCGCTCGCCAAACCGTGGCTCGATGCGATCGGCGGCATGCGCGAGCGGATCGCGCAAACCGGCGTGCCGCCCGAACGCGTCGCGACCACCACCGGCGCGGCGCAAGGCGAAGCGCCGCTCGGCTTCTGGGGCGCGCTGCTGCCGTACCTGCGCGCGCTCAACGACACGCGCGCGGTCAATCTCGCGCAGACCCATCTCGCCGCGCTGGACACCACGCAGCACAATGCGGCGGCGCCTGACCATCCACCCGTTTACTACGACGAGGTCCTGATGCTGTTCGGCACCGGCGCCGCCGATGGCCGCTACCGCTTCGACGCAACCGGCCGGCTCGCGCCGCGTTGGGAGAACCTATGCCCGTCCGCCCACGCGCGCTCGTAATCGGCGTCCTCGTCGCGTTCGGCGCGGCTGCGGCCGTGCCCGTCGCCGCGCAGGGGCAGCCGCCACCGCCGCCGTCCGCGAACGATCCGCTGAAAGTGCTGATCGATCAGGGCAAGTACTGGCAGGCGCGCCGGCGCGGCGATCTGGCCGAGCAGGCGTGGCAGAAGGTGCTGCGCATCGATCCGAAACAGCCCGACGCGCTGTACGGCATGGGCCTCGTGCTCGCCGACCGCAAGGACCGCAACGGCGCGCAGCAATACCTGACGCGTCTGCGCGAAGCGGCGCCGAACTACGCGTCGACCGATGAGCTCGCGCGTCGCCTCGGCGAGACGAGTCCGACCGATCAGGCGGTCAGGCAGGCGCGCCAGCTTGCGCAAAGCGGCCAGGCCGCGTCCGCCGCGCAAGCCTATCGGCAGGCGCTCGGCACGAAGCCGGCCGATCCGCAACTCGCGCTGGAGTACTACCAGACGCTCGGCGGCACGGCGCAAGGCTGGGAGGAAGCGCGCCGCGGCCTCGAACAGCTCGCGCGCGAGCATCCGGAAGATCCGCGTTTTGCGCTCGCCTACGCGCAGCATCTGACGTATCGCGAAGCGAACCGGCGCGATGGCATCGCGCGGCTCGCGCAACTGGCGAACGATCCGACGGTCGGCGCGCAGGCCAAAGCGAGCTGGCGCCAGGCGCTGTTGTGGCTCGGCGTGCGCGCGTCCGATGCGCCGCTGTTCCAGGCGTATCTGCAGGTCGTGCCTGACGATGCGCCGGTGAAGGCGCGCGCCGATTCGATCGCCGATCAGGATCGCCGGGGGCGCGAACGCGCGCAGCAGGATGCCGCGGGCGATGCGCGCAGCCGCACGATCGCCGAAGGTTTCGCCGCGCTCGACCGCGACGATCTCGTTACCGCGAAGGCGCGTTTCTCGTCGGTGCTCGCGTCGTCACCGAACGATGCGGATGCGTTGGGCGGCATGGGCGTCGCGTATCTGAAGCAGGAGCAGTTCAAGGAAGCGCACGATTATCTGCAGCGTGCGTCGCAGGCGGGCGGCGCCGCGCGCTGGCGCGAGGCGCTCAATAGCGCGACCTACTGGATGTACACCAGCGAGGGTCTGGGCGAGCAGAGCAACGGCAACTACGCGCAGGCGCGCGCATCGTTCGAGCGTGCGATCACGGTAAGTCCCGGCGATGTGACCGCGCAGGCGGCGCTCGGCGATCTGCTGCTGCAAACCGGCGATCCGCGCGGCGCGGAAGCGGCGTTCCGGATGGCGCTGCGGCGCCAGGCGGACAACCCCGACGCGATTCGCGGACTGGTCGGCGCGCTCGCCGCACAAGGGCGCGGCGACGAAGCGCTCGCGTTCGCGAACCAGCTGAGCGACGAGCAGCGCGCCAAAGTGGGCGGCGCCGACAAGCTGCGCGG
>NZ_CADIKF010000089.1 GCF_902859875.1 Paraburkholderia solisilvae
CGGCCCGGCTAGCGCGGCGACCGCGACCGCGCCGCCGCCCGCTTCGGCGCCGCGCACGGCCACTGCCGCTGCGGGAAAAACGCAGACGACTGCACAGACCACAGCGCAAACAAAAACACAGACCGCGCCGAGCGCGCCGGTAAAACTGCACTTCGGCCAACTGGTGCTGCAAAACGGCCGCGTCACCTACACCGACAACTTCGTCAAACCGAACTACACGGCGAACCTCGTATCGATCCACGGCACGGTCGGCGCGTTCGGTACGCAATCGACGACGTCCGCGCCGGTGGATATCGCCGCCAAGCTCGCGGCGAACGGTCCGCTGTCGATCCGCGGCACGGTCAATCCGCTGATCGCGAAGCCCGCGCTCGATCTGACCGCCTCGGCGCACGACATCGAGTTGACCAATCTCACGCCGTATTCGGCGAAATACGCGGGCTATCCGATCACGAAGGGCAAGCTGAACGTCGATCTGCACTACAAGCTCGAGAACAATCAACTGAGCGCGAACAACCATCTGTTCATCGATCAGCTGACCTTCGGCGACCACGTCGACAACGACACTGCAACGAAGCTGCCGGTGAAACTCGCGATTTCGCTGCTGAAGAACTCGCGCGGCGAGATCGACGTGGACATTCCGGTGTCGGGGTCGCTCGACAATCCGGAGTTCAGCATTGGCGGGCTGGTCTGGCGCGCGGTGCTGAACCTGCTGGAAAAAGCCGTGACCGCGCCGTTCTCGCTGCTCGCGCATGCGTTCGGCGGCGGAAGCGGCGAGGACTTCGGCTATGTCGAATTCGAGCCGGGTTCCGCGAAGTTGTCCGATGCGGCCGACCAGAAGCTCGATACGATCGCAAAGGCGCTGGCCGACAAGCCGTCGGTGCGGATCGACCTGATCGGGCGCGTCGATCCGGCGATCGACGAACCGGCGCTGCGCACGCGTTATGTCGATCGGCTCGTCAAGCAGCAGAAGCTGAAAGATGTGGTCGGCAACGGCGAGAGCGTCGATACGTCGAGCGTGAAGGTCGACTCGAACGAATATCAGAAGTACTTGACGAAGGCGTATAAAGACGCGGACTTCAAGAAGCCGCGCAACCTCGTCGGCCTGACGAAGACGCTGCCCGACGACGATATGAAGAACGCACTCGCCGAACACGCGCCGATCAATGAAGCGAGCTTGCGCGATCTCGCGCAGCGGCGCGCGCAGGCGGTGCAGCAATACTTCGACGGGAAGATCGACGGCAGCCGCGTGTTTATCGTCGCGCCGAAGCTCGACGCGAAAGACATCAAGGATAAAGGCGCGACGACGCGGGTGGATTTCGGCTTGAAGTGAGGGGCGCGCTACGCCGGCGTCGTCGAGGGCCGGTGGTGTTATCCATGCAGGTCCGGCAAGCGATCCAGATGCCTATCATGGGTTGCGTACCGGCCCGGCGCCGGGGCTATCGGCGGAGTGTGCATGGTTAGCATGGTTGGCATGGGCAGCCTGGCAACGGGGCAGGCGTGGATTGAATCGAATCGCCAGGATGCCGGGGCGCGCGATGTCCCGGTTCGAGTGAAACGCGCCCAGTTCAAACCCAGGTGGCAGTCGAACAAGGAAAGCTGGGCAGAGTTTCAATGCCGGTATTACAACTGGCGCATGGGCTTGCCGGCGCGTACGTCCTGCGTCGGGTCGAAGATTCCGCCCAGGGAGGGTAGGACGCCGGATGCCAGGCCCGCGGACATCGCGCTTCAGGTCGCACTGTCGTTTGTCAGCGGCGGCCCGTTCAACCCCGTTATCGGCGGGCGGTTCGCAGGAGCGGGCTCGGTCGCTGTCCTGTCGCGCCCGGGCGGCGGCTTGCGCTTCGACTTGACGATTGTCGGCGAACGGCCGGTTGGTGCGCGGCCGGCAACCGCCGCCGCAGCGGAACGGACAGGCGCGCCCACACAGTCGCCGATGGATACGACGTCGCCGCCGCGCTCGAACGCGCAGTCGCCGATGGATACGGCATCGCAGCCGCGTTCGAATGCACAGTCGCCGATGGATACGGCATCGCCGCCGCGTTCGAATGCGCAGTCGCCGATGGATACGGCATCGCCGCCGCGTTCGAATGCGCAGTCGCCGATGGACACGGTATCGCCTCCGCATTCGAATGCGCAAACACCGATGGATATTCCGCCGCCGTCATCCGACGCGTTATCGGGCAAGCCAACGAGCGCATCGACGCGGGCGCACGACTTTCCTGCACCGAAACCCGCCGCTGCGACAGCGGGGGCGAACATCGAAGTGCACACGCCGGCTTCCCAGGGCTTGTACCTGAACAGACAGGGGATGCTGGAAAAGAAGGCTTTCTCGACGGTGTACCGCGTTGCGCCGGTTTCCGAACGCGATGCCATTCAGCAGTACGGCTTTTTGCCGTCGACGCATTTCGGCGGCATCGACAAAATGATTTCGGGCGACGCGCTGATCGTGTCCGAGACCGCCGATGGGGCGCGCGTGTTCGGCGACGGCGAATATGGTCCCGGCTGCTACGATCTGTACGAGATCGACGCCCGCGGATACATCGGCGCATCGCTGCAGGACAACGTCGATTTCAACACGCGTGTGATGGCAAGCCGCCTCGGCTATACGCGTGAGGCACTCGAGTCGATGCCGCCGCGCGATATCGCGGAAGGGGCGCTGGAATTCAGGGAGGCGCATATCGATGCGGCGGCAGGCGGTCCGCATCGGCTGAGGCTCATCGAGTACGGCGCGCTGCCGCCGCCGGCTTCGCTAAATGATGTCCTCCATGGCGGCAAGACCGGCAGCGGTTCGGCAAGCGACAGATAGCGTCCGTTTTCAGCCGATGCCGTGCGCGCAGGCGTCGCGCGGCGCTTACGCCGCGTGCGGCGATACGCGCAACGCGGTCTCTTCGATCACTCGCGCAAGCGTGTCGAACGCCGGCCCGATCCTCTCATTCGGCACGCACGCGTAACCAAGCAACAGCCCGCGCCGCGCGGGCATCTCGCTGCTGTAATACGCGGCGAGCGGTCGCACGATCACACCAGCAGCGTATGCGGCCGCGGTCACCGCGCGGTCGTTCGCATGGCCCGGCAGGCCGAGCACGAAATGCAGGCCGGCCTCGTCGCCCATCACTGGCAGCGCGTTGCCGAAACGCGCGGTGATCGCGTCGATCAGCATCTGCCGACGCTCGCCGTACAGCGCGCGCATGCGCCGCACGTGCGAAGTCAGATAGCCATCCATAATGAATTCGGTCAGCACCGCCTGCTGCATCAGCTGACCTTCGCGATACAGCTCGGCCACGCCGGTCCTGAACGTATCGACGAGTTCCTCCGGCGCGATCATGTAGCCGATCCGCAGCCCCGGAAACAGCATCTTGCCGAGGCTGCCCACATAGATCACGCGGCCCGCATCGTCGAGGCCCTGCAGCGACGCAAGCGGCCGGCTGCCGTAGCGGAACTCGCTGTCGTAGTCGTCCTCAATGATCCATACGCCGTGGCGCTTCGCGTACTCGAGCAGCGTGCGGCGCCGTGCGAGGCTCATCACCATGCCGAGCGGATACTGATGCGACGGCGTGACGAGCGCGAGCCGCGGCGGCGTACGCAAATCCGGCTCGCGCGGGTTCAGCCCTTCGTCGTCGACGGGCACAGGCGCAAGCGTGAGCCCCGACGATTGCAGCACGCTGCGCACCCCCCAGTAACACGGCTCTTCAACCCATGCGCGATCGCCGACGTCGGTGAGCAGGCGCACCGCGAGGTCGATCGACTGATGAATGCCGGTGGTGATGATGATCTGATCCGGTGTGCAGTTCACCGAACGGGCGACCCGCAGATAGTCCGATAGCGCGCGCCGCAGCGGCCGGTAGCCGCCGCCGGGCGCGTAGGTCAACAGGTCCGGGTTCGCCTGCTTCCACAGCTTCGCCTGCAGGCGGCTCCATGTGCGTGCGGGAAACTCCGACACGTCCGGCACACCCGGCATGAACGCGCCCCACTGTTTCGCCGAGACGCCGGCCTGCCGGATGAGCCGCTTCCCGCGCACGGACAGGTCGCGGGTCTCGGTGCGATGCAATGGCTGCGAGGCGGGGTGCGCGGCATTCCGCGCGTCACTGGCGCCGGCGGCGGCGCCGGCGAGGCGGCCGGCGCGTGCCGCATCCGCCAGTGCGGGTTCGCCAGCCTGATGGCTGGAGGGCGCCGCTTTTCGCGCGTCGACCGCGCGGCAGTCGGGCCGCGTATCGGCAACATACGTACCGCTGCCGGTGGTCGACAGCACGTAACCCTCGGCGGTCAACTGGTCGTAGACATGCAGCACCGTGTTGCGCGCGATCCGCAGATCGGCAGCCAGCATGCGCGAGCTTGGCAGCTTCGTGCCGGGCGGCAACTGACTCGTCAGGACGGCTTGCTGCAACAGCCGCAGCAACTGACGGTAAACCGGTTCGGCATCGCCGCGATCGAGCCGCGCGGCAAGCCAGTCCGACAGGATGACCGTGTCCAAGTGGTTCTATCCGGAATAATGAAATGGTTCCATAAGGTAGAACCGTAACCGGCTATATTGGATCGCGCAATCAATGCAATCCCTTGCTGGCGAGGGAGCCACCGCCGGGATTAGACTCGCAGAAGAGCCTCGAGCCGAACCCTACGGACAACCAGGCGGTCGGCGCGCAAAGGAGACACCCACAATGAAAACCGCAGACGTGATCGTCAGTTTTCGAGGCGTGCGCAAGACGTATGACGGCGAGACGCTCGTCGTCAAGCATCTCGATCTCGACATTTACCAGGGCGAATTTCTCACGCTGCTGGGGCCGTCCGGTTCGGGCAAGACCACTTGCCTGATGATGCTGGCGGGTTTCGAATTTCCGACCGGCGGCGATATCTGGCTCGACGGCACGCTGCTCAATACGGTGCCGCCGCACAAGCGCAACATCGGCATGGTGTTTCAGAACTACGCGTTGTTCCCGCATCTGACGGTCGAACAGAATGTCGCGTATCCGCTGAGCGTGCGCAAGCTCGCGGCTGCCGAGCGCGCCCAGCGCGTCAATCAGGCATTGACCACGGTGCGCATGGAGAGCTTCGCAAAGCGCTATCCGGCGCAGCTTTCCGGCGGCCAGCAGCAGCGCATCGCGCTGGCGCGCGCCCTCGTGTTCGAGCCGAAGCTGGTGCTGATGGACGAGCCGCTCGGGGCACTCGACAAGCAGTTGCGCGAACACATGCAGTACGAACTGAAATCGCTGCACGAGAAGCTCGGCGTGACCTTCGTCTACGTGACGCACGACCAGGGCGAGGCATTGACGATGTCCGATCGCGTGGCCGTGTTCGACAAGGGCATCGTGCAGCAGCTCGACACGGTGGACCGGCTATACGAGTCGCCATGCAACGAGTTCGTCGCGAACTTCATCGGCGACAGCAACCGCTTGCGCGGCACCATCGCGCAGGTCGACGGCGACTTCTGCGAGTTTCACCTGGTCGACGGTACGCGCCTCGTCGGGCGCAATATCGGCGGCGCGCAGGCGGGAACCGCCGCGGTTGCGTGTATTCGTCCCGAACGGATGAAGCTTGCCGCGGATGGGTCGCGGCCCGGCGCGAATGCGCTCGCGGGCGAAGCGCGCGGCCTGATTTATTTCGGCGATCACGTGAGAATGCGCTGCGGCCTGCCGCAGCAGGACGAGTGTTTCGTGAAGGTGCCGCTCGGCACCGAAGCAATCGAACGATTCGCGCCGGGCGCACCTGTCGCGCTGGAATTCGCACCGGAGCATCTGCGTGTGTTCGCGTGAGCGCATCGAACCGGGCACGCATGCGTATCAGGCTCTGGCAGGCAAGCTATCAATAAACGAGGAGGTCATCATGAGAAGAAGCGGGCAAGCGCGCTGTGCAATCGCAATCGGTGCAGCAGTCGCCGTATTCGGCGCCGCGGCGCAGGTTGGCGCGGCAGAATTGACGGTGGTGAACTTCGGCGGCGCGAACGGCGACGCGCAGAAGATCGCCTTCAACCAGCCGTTCGAAGCGAAGAGCGGTGCGAAGGTAACGGCGGTCGAGTACAACGGTGAGCAGGCCAAAGTGAAGGCCATGGTCGAAGCGAAGCATGTGAACTGGGATGTCGTCGAAGTCGAATCGGGCGATCTCGGCCGCGGCTGCGACGAAGGTCTTTATGAAAAGCTCGACTGGTCGAAGATCGGCAAGAAGTCCGACCTGGTTCCGGAAGCGCCGCAGACTTGCGGCGTCGGCATTTTCGTCTGGTCGACCGCGATGGCCTACAACGCGGACAAGCTGAAGACGGCGCCGGCGAGCTGGGCCGACTTCTGGGACGTGAAGAAGTATCCGGGCAAACGCGGCATGCGCAAAGGCGCGCGCTACAACCTCGAGTTCGCGTTGATGGCCGACGGCGTGCCGCCCAAGGATGTCTACAAGGTGCTCGCAACCAAGGACGGCCAGGACCGCGCGTTCAGGAAACTGGACGAGTTGAAGCCGAACATCCAGTGGTGGGAAGCCGGCGCGCAGCCGCCGCAGTTTCTGGTGGCCGGCGACGTCGTGATGTCGACTGCGTATAACGGCCGCATCGACGCCGCGCAGAAAGAAGGCAAAAACCTGAAAGTGGTGTGGAACGGCAGCATCTACGACCTCGACTATTGGGCGATGCCGAAGGGCACGCCGAACAAGGCGCTGGCCGAGCAGTACATCTCATACTCGATTTCATCGCAGCCGCAGCAGGAGTACGCGAAGCATATTGCGTATGGGCCGGTGAATGAGGCGGCGATCAAGTCGCTTGATGCGAAGACGCTGGCGAATCTGCCGAACTCGCCGACCAATGGGAAGAACGCGGTGCTGCAGAATCTGACGTTCTGGACCGACCATGGCGATGAACTCGAGCAGCGGTTTGCTTCGTGGGCGTCGAAGTAGGGGATTGGATTGGTGGGAAGTGCGGAGCGGCGTCAGCGCTAAAGCGCTGACGCCGCTTCACTCGCAGGAGAAACCAGAGTTGACCACAGCGACAATCACCGCAGACGCAACACCCGAATCCGCGGGCAAGCTC
Organism: Paraburkholderia solisilvae; assembly: GCF_902859875.1. Taxonomy (GTDB): domain Bacteria; phylum Pseudomonadota; class Gammaproteobacteria; order Burkholderiales; family Burkholderiaceae; genus Paraburkholderia; species Paraburkholderia solisilvae. Next base: position 6,998 of record NZ_CADIKF010000089.1, read on the forward strand.
AAGCGTGAACTCAAAGCGGCCGAGTCGCGCAAACGCGTGATGGCGCTGCTGCTGATCGCGCCGCTTGCGATTTTCCTGCTGCTGATCTTCGTCGTGCCGATCGGCACGCTGTTGACGCGCGCCGTGCAAAATCCGGAAATCGCAACGGCGTTGCCGCGTACCGGCGCCGCGCTGCGCGACTGGGATCTGAAGTCCGTGCCCGACGATGCCGTCTACGCAGCGCTTGCCGCAGACTTGACCGCGGTCGCCGACGGCGAGGCGATGGGCGCCCTCGCGCGGCGGCTGAACACCGAAATTCCGGGCTATCGCTCGCTCGTCGCAAAGACCGCCCGCGCGATGCCGCTCGCCGACGACGCCGGTCACGCACTCCCGCCCGCGCAGATGCGCGCGAAGATTCTCGAACTCGACGAACGCTGGGGCGACCCCAGATACTGGCGCGCGATCGCAAAGAACCGCGGCGTGTATTCGCCGTTCTACCTGCTCGCGTCGCTCGATCACCGGCAGGATGCGTTTGGCAACATCGCACCGACCGACCCTGAACAGCAGATCTACCTCGCAGTATTCGCGCGCACGTTTCTGATCGGCGCGGTCGTCACCGTCTGCGCACTGCTGCTCGGCTATCCGCTCGCATACTGGATTTCGACGCTCTCGGAACGCCGCGCGAATCTGGTCATGATTCTCGTGCTGATCCCGTTCTGGACATCGATTCTGGTGCGCGTCGCCGCGTGGATCGTGATTCTGCAGAACGAAGGGCTCGTCAACAAGGCGCTGATCGGCAGCGGGCTGATTCACGATCCGCTGGCGCTGCTGTTCAACCGGGTCGGCGTGTATATCTCGATGACGCATATTCTGCTGCCGTTCATGATCCTGCCGCTGTACAGCGTGATGAAGTCGATTCCGCCGTCATATCAGCGCGCGGCGATTTCGCTCGGCAGTCACCCGTTCGCCGCGTTCTGGCGCGTCTACGTGCCGCAGACCTACCCGGGTGTCGGCGCGGGCGCGTTGCTGGTGTTCATCCTGGCGATCGGCTACTACATCACGCCCGCGCTACTCGGCGGACCGAACGACCAGATGGTCAGCTACTACGTCGCGTACTTCACGAACGTGACGATCAACTGGGGCATGGCCTGTGCGCTTGGCGCGTTGCTGCTGGCGGCGACGATCGTGCTGTATGTGATCTACGGGCGCTTCACGCGCTCGCAAGTCAGCCTTGGCTGACGTTTCAGAAGCGGCGCCAGGAGCGACCCGGACCATGAAATTCGCCAAACCGATGTTCGCGCCGCACACGTCGCTCGCCGAGCGCGTGTGGTACTTCGCGTTGCGCGTCCTCGCGCTGCTCACGCTGCTGTATCTGGTGCTGCCGGTGCTGGCGATCGTGCCGCTGTCGTTTTCGTCGAGCACCTTCCTCGTTTATCCGATTCCGGGCTGGTCGCTGCGCTGGTACCAGAACCTGATCGGGTCGGACGAATGGCGCATGGCAGCGAAAAACAGCTTTATCGTTGCGCCATCGGCCACCGTGCTCGCGACGGTGCTCGGCACGCTCGCCGCGATCGGCCTCACGAAGGCGAACTTTCGCGGCAAGTCGCTGCTGATGGCCGTGCTGATTTCGCCGATGATCGTCCCGGTGGTGGTGGTCGGCGTCGGCATGTATCTGTTCTTTGCGCCGCTCGGTCTCGCCAATACCTATGCCGGGCTGATCATGGCCCATGCGGCGCTCGGCGTACCGTTCGTCGTGACCACGGTCGCGGCCACGCTGCAGGGCTTCAACTACAACCTGGTGCGCGCGAGCCTGTCGCTCGGCGCGAACCCGCTGCAAACCTTCTTCCGCATCACCCTGCCGGTGATCGCGCCGGGCGTGATTTCCGGTGCGCTGTTCGCGTTTGCGACGTCGTTCGATGAAGTGGTCGTCACGCTTTTTCTCGCGGGCGCCGACCAGACCACGCTGCCGCGTCAGATGTTCACCGGCATCCGCGAAAACATCAGCCCGACAATTGCGGCACTCGCGACCATTCTCATCATATTTTCGACGTGCCTGCTGCTCGCACTCGAATGGCTGCGCGGCCGCAATGCGGCACGCGTAGTGCGCAAGTGATGTCTTCTCCTCTGCGCGCCACCCGTCCGCACTGACTGCGCCGGGCTCTCGCGCCGCTCCTGCGCTGCGCCGCCATCAGCGCTTCGTACGCCATCACGGCGATCGCGTCGCATCAGGCCCCGGCTTTCTCCCCGCCTGATGACCGGCGGCGTTCCCTTGCGAAATTTCAACTGCTGACGAATCCGACGACGCGCCGGGAAATTTCCTGGACTTTGCGCGCGCCAACCTGTTTATGCTCGATCCTGCGGGAAAGCAGAGGCGCTGACGCAGGCAAGCATGAAACGGGTCGAGAACCCGGACGTCATGCATAAGGCATCAGCCGGAAATGAATCTTCATGACCGGCCGCCGGATCGACCGTGATAAAAATCCGGGTCCGGCGCACGGACATGACGAACAGGCGAGGACAGGAGCATGCACAACGGCTAAACACGGCAAAAAGCGACGTCGACAAGCGTCGATGAATTTTCATTGACTCATGCATGAATAATAAATTTGGAGAACAAAACATGACCACCGTCATGATCGTTGACGATCACCCGGCACTGCGCCTCGTCATCCGGACACACCTTGCGCAGGTCTCGAACATCGGCGACATTGTGGAGGCCGACAACGGCCAGGAAGCGGTCGAAATGACGCGCCAGCATTTGCCGGATCTCGCGATTCTCGACCTCGACATTCCGCGCATCAATGGGCTCGACGTCATTCCGCGCTTGCGGCTCGCCCATCCGGACATCCGCGTGATGATCCTGTCCGGCCACGATACGTCCACGTTCGTGCAGCGGGCGGTACGCGCGGGTGCGCAGGGGTTCGTGAGCAAGACGCAGGACATTCGCGAGATCGTGCGCGGCGTCGAGGCGATCCTGTCCGGGTACAGCGTGTTTCCGATGACCTCAGGTACGATCGTCGCGCCGATCGTCGGGGAGATCAGCGAGCGCGACAGGCTCGATCTGCTCTCGGACAAGGAACTGGTCGTGTTGCAGATGCTCGCGAAGGGCATGTCGAACAAGACGATCGGCGAGGCGCTCTTCATCAGTGACAAAACAGTGAGCACATACAAAACGCGGCTGCGCGAGAAACTCGGCGTGTCGTCGCTTGCCGGCATGATCGAATTCGCGACCTATCACAAGCTGATCGACTGATCCGCCACCGGAATTGCAAGCAATGACTCACACGGCCCCTTCGGCGAGTGCGTTGCCGCACACGCGTCGTCTGCGCGACGTTGCGATTGCGGGCGCGGTGCAGCAGCCAGCGGCGCTGGCGTCGATGTGTGCGTTCGCGTTGCTCGGCGCACCGGCGACCGGCGTGGTGGTCGCCAGCCTGATCGCGTGGTCGCGTTCGCGCACGGCGCTCGAGCGTTCGCTGCATCGCCTGCGCGGATTCGAGGACGAACTCGCGAAACTGCGTCGCGACGATGCGGCTCGACATGCTCGCGCGGAGCATCTGCGCGTCGAAGTGCAGCGGCGGTCCAGCGCCGCTGCACGCGAACGCGCACAGGTTGCCGAGCGCGCGCAACGCCTCGTTTGCGATCCGGCGCAAGCGATCGTCGAGATGCTGAACGAGACCGATGCGCAGGCCGCGCGGCGTCTCGCGCCACAGGGCGGCGCGCCATTCACTCAGATCATTCATGCGGCGCTGGCGACGCTCGCGCAAACCGTGCGCGACGGGTTCGATCCGTCGCCGCCCGACACGCGCGCGATCGTGCTGGACGAAACACCGCTCGATTTGCGCGACGTCATCGACGCGGCGGTGGTGCTGCTCGCGCCGCGCGCAATCGCAAAAGGGTTGCGCTTGCGCGTCTGCATCGACCGGTCCCTGGCCGCGTCCGTGCTTGCCGATCGCGATCGGGTCGGTCAGATCGTGTTCAATCTGCTGGGTGCGGCGATCGCATCGGCCGATGCCGGCCAGCTGACGATTGCGGCTCGCACCGAGACTTTGAATGCGGGCTCGCAGCGCGTGTTCATCGGTATCAGCGGCGCGCTGCGCGCGGAACCGGCCGACCCGCGCCGCGTGCCCGGCGATGAGGGCGCGGTGCCGGTGCCGGCCGGCCTTGTCGGGTTGGACGATCCGGACCTCGCGCTGTGCCGCGTGCTGGCTCAGCGTATGGGCGGGGATATCGAGGTCGGCAATAGCGCGGCGTTCGGCGTCTGCGTGGCATTTCATGCGCCGCTGACGGTGGAGCGCTTCGCCCGTTTGCCATCGGACGGCAGCCGGCGCCGCGCGGTGGTCGAACTGTCGGCTCGCGACGAGCGCCTCGCGTTGTGCGATCTGCTCGACAAGCTTGGCGTCGTGGTCGTGCCGGAGGGTATGCCCGAACCGGCGGATGTCGATCTCTGGTTTGTCGACGAGCAGGCACCGCCTCCCGACGCAGCACGTGCATCGCGTGTCGTTTCGCTAACCGAATCATTTATCCCAGGTGGTCTGCGCGATGCAAACGGCGCGCTCACGTTATCGGTGAATCCGCTCCTGTGGAGCGCGGTCCAGCGCGTCTGCGCGCTGCGAGGCAGTCAGCATCGGATGCGCGCGCGGCGCCCGCGCACGCCGGACACGCGGACAGCGGCGCCGGCTGAGGCGACCCGCACGGCGCTGGTCGTCGACGATAACGAAATCAACCGCAAAGTGGTGGCGCGCCAACTCGATGTGCTCGGATATCGCTGCGTCACCGCGGTGGACGCCGAAGCGGCGCTGGCCGAAATGACTCGTCAGTGCTTCGATTTGCTGATTACCGATCTGCATATGCCTGGCGCGAGCGGCATCGAACTCGCGGCGCGCGTGCGCGCGATGAATCGCGGCTTGTCGAGCACCATGCCGGTCGTTCTGATAACCGGCGAAACGGATGCCGGCAAACGCGCTGACGTGCCGCCCGGGTTGTTCGCGGCAGTGCTGCCGAAGCCGACCAGTCTCGATGCGCTCGCTGCTTGCCTGCGCGCGCTCTTTTCCGGGCCGTTGCCGGGTGCGGCGCCCGCGGAGCCACCACCCGTCGAGCCACCACCCGTCGAGCCACCACACGAGGAGCCGCTCGATCGTCAGCATCTCGATGCGCTTGCCGGACAGGGCGTCGACGTCCGCGAAGTATTGAACGGCTGGCAGCAAGCGATGCAGGATGACCTCGCATGCCTGCGCACGTGCCGGGAACGGGGCGAGAGAGAGGAGCAGCGTGCGTTGCTGCATCGGCTGAGCGGCGCGGTCGGGCTTGTCGGCGCGGCCGGGCTGATGGATGCGCTGCGCGAGGCAAGCGTCACGCAGCCGGAACCGCCGGCCGCATTGCTCGACAGTCTGGTCGCTCGCATGCGCGCGCTGATCGCGCAACTGCGACGCGATGACGTCGAGCGCTAGGCCGTTGCCTCCGCAGCAAGCGGCACAGCGGCGACCGGCATCACGCCCGAGCCCGGCGTCGCGATAGCCGAGCAATAAAAAAGCCCAGCAATGAATGCTGGGCTTCGAAAACCGCTGCGTCCCGTTCGAGGGACGCAGCACTTGCGATACGCTAGCTTGCGCTTGCGCCGACGTAACGTTACGCGGCGAGCAGCGAGCGCAGCACGTACGGCAGAATCCCGCCGTGCTTGTAGTAGTCGACTTCGATCGGCGTGTCGATGCGCAGCAGCACCGGTACGCGCTTCGTTTCGCCGTTCTTGCGGTGGATCACCAGCGTGACTTCCTGTTGCGGCTTGAAGTCGTCGCCGAGACCTTCGACGTCGTACGTTTCGTCGCCGGTGATGCCGAGCGACTGGATGCTGTCCGAGCCCTTGAACTGCAGCGGCAGCACGCCCATGCCGACCAGATTCGAACGGTGAATCCGCTCGAAGCTGCGCGCCACGACCACCTTCACGCCCAGCAGTTGCGTACCCTTCGCCGCCCAGTCGCGCGACGAGCCCGTGCCGTACTCTTCGCCGGCAAACACGAAGGTCGGCGTGCCTTCGCCGATGTACTTCATCGCGGCGTCGTAGATGAACATCTGTTCGCCGCCCGGCTGGTGAATCGTCAGGCCGCCTTCGACGCGTGTGCCGTCCGCCTTCATCGGGATCATGAAATTCTTGATCCGCACGTTCGCGAAGGTGCCGCGCATCATCACGTCGTGATTGCCGCGACGCGAGCCGTAGCTGTTGAAGTCGGCCTTCTGCACGCCGTTTTCCTTCAGCCATTTGCCGGCCGGCGAGTCTTCCTTGATCGAGCCTGCCGGGCTGATGTGGTCGGTCGTCACCGAATCACCGAACACGCCGAGCGCACGGCCGCCCTTGACCGCGGCGATGCTGGTCGACGGCTCCATCGAGAAGTCGTCGCCGAAGAACGGCGGCTCGGCGATGTAGGTCGACTTCGGCCAGTCGTAGACCTGGCCTTCGGCGCCCTCGATCTTGCTCCACAGGTCGCCCTTCTTCGTGAGCTGCGCGTAGTTCGTACGGAACGTCTCGGCGTCCAGCGCGAATTTCAGCAGCGCATTGACTTCGTCGCTCGTCGGCCAGATGTCGCCGAGGTAGATGTCCTTGCCGCCCTTGCCCTGGCCGACCGGCTCGGTCATCAGATCGCGCGTGATGTTGCCGGCGATCGCATAAGCGACGACGAGCGGCGGCGAAGCGAGGAAGTTCGCGCGCAGGTTCGGGTGAATCCGCGCTTCGAAGTTACGGTTGCCCGACAGCACCGCGGCCGCGACGATGTCGTTCTTCGTGATCGCTTCGTTCAGTTCCGGCGTCAGGTCGCCGGCGTTGCCGATACAGGTCGTGCAGCCGTATGCGGCGAGCGTGAAGCCGAGCTTGTCGAGGTACGGCAGCAGGCCGGTCTTGGTCAGGTAGTCGGTCACGATGCGCGAGCCGGGCGCGAGCGACGTCTTGATATGCGGTGCGACGGTCAGGCCGGCTTCGACGGCCTTTTTCGCGAGCAGGCCGGCCGCGAGCAGCACGCTCGGGTTCGACGTGTTCGTGCACGACGTGATCGCGGCGATCAGGATGTCGCCGTTCTTCACGTTCACGCCGTTGCTGGTCGTGTATTGCGCGTCGAGGTCCGCGGCCTTCTTCGCAAAGCCGTTTTCGCCGACCGGCTTCGAGAACAGGTCCTTGAACGTCGACTTCACGTTGCCGATTTCGATGCGGTCTTGCGGGCGCTTCGGACCGGCGAGCGACGGCGCAACCGAACCGAGATCGAGCTTCACGACCTTGGTGTAGTCGATGTCGCCTTCACTTGCGACGCCGAACAGCTCCTGTGCCTTGAAGTAGTTTTCGAACGCGGCGATTTCCGCATCGGTGCGGCCGGTGCCGTTGAAGAACGCGATCGTCTTTTCGTCGACCGGGAAAAAGCCCATCGTCGCGCCGTATTCCGGCGCCATGTTGCCGATCGTCGCGCGGTCCGGCACCGACAGCGAGCGCGTGCCTTCGCCGAAGAACTCGACGAACTTGCCGACCACTTTTTCCTTGCGCAGCAGTTCGGTGATGGTCAGCACGAGGTCGGTCGCCGTCACGCCTTCGCGCAGCTTGCCGCTCAGGTGCACGCCGACCACATCCGGCGTCAGGAAGTACACCGGCTGGCCGAGCATGCCGGCTTCCGCTTCGATGCCGCCGACGCCCCAGCCGACCACGCCGATGCCGTTGATCATCGTCGTGTGGCTGTCGGTGCCGACCAGCGAATCCGGGTAGTACACGGTGTCGCCGTTATCGGACTTCTTGTGCACGCCGCGCGCGAGGTACTCGAGGTTCACCTGGTGCACGATGCCGACGCCCGGCGGCACGACCTTGAACGTGTCGAACGCCTGCATGCCCCACTTCATGAACTGGTAGCGCTCGTTGTTGCGCTGGAATTCCAGCTTCATGTTCAGGTCGAGCGCGTTCTTCTCGCGGAAGTGGTCGATCTGCACCGAGTGGTCGACGACGAGGTCGACCGGCACGAGCGGCTCGATCGACTTCGGGTTCTTGCCCGCACGCTGCGCGACGCCGCGCATCGCGGCGATGTCGGCAAGCAGCGGCACGCCGGTAAAGTCCTGCAGCACGACGCGCGACACGACGAACGGGATTTCGTCGACGCGGGCCGCGTTCGGCTTCCAGTTCGCGAGCTGCTCGATGTGTTCTTCGGCGATCTTCTTGCCGTCATAGTTACGCAGCACCGATTCCAGCACGATACGGATCGAGACGGGCAGTCGCTCGATCTTCACGTTCAGTGCCTTGCCAAGCTGCGGCAGCGAGTAGTACTTGCCTTTGCCGGAACCGCTGTCGAATTCCTTGAGCGTTTTGTGGAGGTTGTGGGCCATGGTGTTTTTCCTGGGGTTTTCGAGGAAATGACGTTGCTACGTTTCTGAACTAGATGACGTACAGATCGACGTATTCATTGACCGGCATCGCTTCGAGCTTTGCCTGATCCAGCGACACGTCGAGGATCGCCTGTTGCTGCTTTGCCGGGAAACGCCGCGCAAGGTTC
>NZ_CADIKF010000090.1 GCF_902859875.1 Paraburkholderia solisilvae
CGCCCGGCAGCGGCGCAGGCAGCCGCGCAAGCCGCCAGCCTCACCGCCGCGCAGGCGAACCAGCCGAATCAGGCGGCCATGCCAGCGGCGCAGAATGCGCAGATGCAACCGGTGCGCTATGCACCGCCGCGCGCGACCGCCGCGGGCGCCGCAGTTCCGGCCGTGTCGGGCTACGCCAACCAGGTGCTGGCCGCGAGTGCGGCCACGCCCGCGGGCCAGCAGGATCCCGAGTCGATCCGCGCGGTGGCGACCGCATTCCTCGAACAACAGACCGCCGGACTGCCCGGCAAGATCACGATCGCGGTGGCGCCCGCGTTTGCACGCGGCCTCGCCGGCTGCACCGCGCTCGAGCCGTTCATGCCGGTCGGCGCCCGCCTGTGGGGACGCACATCGGTCGGCGTGCGCTGCGCAGGCGCGCGTCCGTGGACGCTCTATCTGCAAGCGCGCATCTCGCTGCAAGCGACCTACTACACCGCCGCGCGCCAGATCGCGCCCGGCGAGGCGCTGACGGCCGCCGATCTCGTCGCGCATGAGGGCGACCTCGCGACGCTACCGCAGGCGGTCATCACCGATCCGTCGCAGGCGGTCGGTGCGATCGCGCTCGCGCGCATCGGCGCCGGGATGCCGCTGCGTCAGGACACGTTGAAAAGCGCGACGTCGGTCGCGATCGGCCAGACCGTGCGCGTCGTCGCGTCGGGCCAGGGGTTCACGATTTCGGCCGAGGGCAGCGCGATGAACAACGCGACGCCGGGCCAGCAGGTGCGGGTCAAGACCACCAACGGCCAGATCATCACCGGCGTGGTGAAGGACGGGTCGACGGTCGAGATCCAGATGTAGACACGGTTACCACGTAACACCGTGGCAATCGAAACAGCAGCAGGCGGCGCCCGGCAGGCAAACGCCGGCAGGCAACGAGCAAGCGACGAACAAGCGGCATCAGGTGTCAAATGGTTCCAGGTCGGGAAAGAGGCGGCAGAGCGGCAGGTTCCGATTGAGCTAAAGTTTCACCCGGCGATTGCCGATATCACGGTCAAATCGTTCAGGAAGCCCATCGTGAAAGTCGATTCCAGCACCAATCCGAATCTGACGCCGCTTAGCGGCGGCGTGCAGCGCAGCCAGCAGGGCGACACCGCCGCTGCGGGCGCGGCCAGCGCGCGTACCCCGGCGCCGTCGACGAGCGGCGGCGCGGACGCGGACGTCAACCTGTCGGGCCTCGCGGACCAGTTGCGCAGCCTCGCGGCATCGGGCTCGCACGATATCGATACCGCGCACGTCGAATCGATCAGGAGCGCGATCCGTAGCGGCACGCTGTCGATCGATGCGTCGAAGATTGCCGACGGCGTGCTGGAAACCGCGCGCAGCGTGCTGCAAGGTACCCCGCCGGCCGGCGACTGAGCGTCCTCCGTTTCTTCCCTCGGGGGCGCGCTCACTGCCGGACGGCATGTCAAACCTGTCCCACCCACGCCTTTGCGGGGTGAGGCAACGTTCCGAGTGAGTGATGAAAGACGCCCTGCTTGAGACCATCATCGACGAGTACGCCACCGTCGAAGCCTTTGCCTCCCTGCTCGTCTACGAACAACAGGCGCTATCGACCGCATGGCCGGGCGACGTGCTCAAGCCGGTCATCGAGCAGAAAACCGCGATGACCGACAAGCTCGCGCTGTTCGAACGCACGCGCGACGCGCAGTTGCGCGAACGCGGCCTGCCGGGCGGCAAGCGCGGCATGGATCTGGCCGCCGCGAAGGACGCGCGCCTGAGCGAACACTGGGATGCGCTGCAGAAATCGGCGCAACGGGCGGCGCGCCTGAACTTCAACAACGGCCTGATGGTGCGCACGCGGATGGACTTCAACCGCCGCATTCTGGCGGTGATTCGCGGCGTGCCGGAAAAGGCGGTCACGTTTTACGGGCCGGACGGCAAGGTGCCGTCGCAGTTCGGCGTATAAGCGAAGGGAGCCTGGGGGCGCGCGGTGTTTCCGGCGCCTCGGGTTCGGTGTCCGGCCCATATCGCCGGCTTGAGCCAACCGCTTAAAGTCAGCTGCTTACGCCGCCGGATCCGACAGATAGTCGCGCGCGGTCGCGGTGCGACAGATCCAGTTCGACATTCAATGCATCGAGCCGCGCCCGCCAAAATTCATACCCCACGATCCGATCGTAGGGTATGAATTCCGGCCAAGCCCTTGTCGGGCGGACCTGCTCAATTTTCCTCGGCCGCCCAGGCCATCTCCCGCAGGCGCGCGCGCAGCCGCGCAACCGCCTGGCTATGCAGCTGGCACACGCGCGATTCGCTCACTTCGATCACCGCGCCGATCTCGCGCAGGTTCATCCCACGCTCGTAGTACAGCGACATCAGCAGCTTCTCGCGCTCCGGCAGCCGTTCGATCGCCTCGATCAACGCACCGCGCAGGTTCTCGTCGAGCAGCGCGGACAGCGGGTCCGAATGATCGACGCAATAGCGGTCGAGAAACGGTTCGTCGTCCGCGGAGCGGTCGAAGTCTTCGTAATAGATCAGCTGGCTGCCATGCAGGTCCTGCAGCATCGACTGATACTCTTCGAGCGGCATCTTCAGGTGCTTCGCGATCTCCGCTTCGCTCGCCGCGCGGCCGAGCTGCTGCTCGACCTGATGCACCGCCATCTCGAGCTCGCGCGAGGTGCGCCGCACGCTGCGCGGCAGCCAGTCGTTGCTGCGCAGCTCGTCGAGCATCGCGCCGCGAATCCGCTGGCTCGCGTACGTTTCGAACTGCGCGCCCTGGTCTTCCTTGTAGCGGCTCGCGGCATCGAGCAGGCCGATCATGCCGGCCTGAATCAGATCGTCGAGGTCCACGCTCGCCGGCATTTTCGCCACCAGCTGCAAGCCGAGCCGCCGCACGAGCGGCGTGTATTTCGTCAGCACGTCGGCCTGAGAAATCTTTCCTTGAGCGTTGTACATCGAGCTCCCCTTGTCCGCTGCCTGTCAGGCGTGCTGGGCGGACGGTTGTTCGGCGTGTGACGCCGACGTGACAGCCGCGCCCGCCGCCCAGGGCGCGCGCGACGACATCGCTGGCCGCATCGGCCAGTACTGCAGTTCCGCCGCGAGATGCCGGAAGTCGCGCGCGGCAGGCGCCGAAGGAAACGCTTCGACGATGCAGCGCGACAGTTCGCCGGAACGCGCGATCAGCGGGTCCGCCGCAACGCAGCCGGCGCCTTCCAGCGCCACGGTCAGATAACGCCCCGCGACGTCCGCGAGGTTGTCGAGCGCGAGCTGCGCATCGGCGACGCTATGCACGTGATTGACGAGCACGCGGAACTGCGCAATGGCGTACGCGTAGTGCAAACGTTTCATGCACGCATACGTGTCGGTGATCGCCTGGGCGGCCACGCGCGTGACCATCATCAGGTCGTGCGCCTGCAGCGCGAGGTCCGACAGCATGCCGTCGCGCTCGAACTGCACGTCGATCAGCACCACGTCGGCCGGGCTGTCGAACACCGCCGCGAGCTGCGACGGCTTGCACAGTTCGCGATGGCTGCGCGGCGCGGCAAGCACCGCGAAGCCCGCGCTGTGACGCTCGGTCGCCGCGTCGAGCGCGATCTCGCCGCGCGCGAACGCGACGAAGCGCCCCGCGGCCACGCCATCGGGCTGCGCGACGATTGCGTCCGGCTCGCCCGCATGCTCGTCGACGACCAGCACGTCCTTGCCCTGCGCGGCGAGCGCGGCTGCGAGATTCACCACCATCGTCGAGCAGCCGACGCCGGCCGAGCCGCCGGTGACGGCGATCGCGCGCGAGCCGTGACGCGCCAGCAGGCGCCGCAGTCCTTCAGCCTGATCGGACACGAACTTGTTAGCCAAATCGGACCTCGTGCTGCTCGGCAGTCGAGCGTACGGACAGCGAGGACAACAGGCCCGGCACGTCGTCTTCCTGCGGAACGAACGGCGAATGGTCGCGCGGGATGCAGAACGCACTGCGAATCAGGAATTTCTTCGTCGCGACGTACAGGTTCTCCGGCACCTTCTGGCCGGTCGACACGTAATGCACCGGCAGGCGGTAGCGCAGCACCGTGTCGAGCGTGCTGCCGAGGTTGGTTGCCTCGTCGAGCTTGGTCAGGATGCAGCCGGCGAGCGGTTGCTTGTCCGGCGAGCTTTGATAGGCCTGCACCACTTCATTGAGCGTGTCGCCGTGGCTCGTCGCGTTGAGCAGCAACAGACGCTGCACCGGCTGGCCGGCGCGGCACAGCATCGCGATCTGGTCCGACACGAGGCGGTCGCGCTGGCTCATGCCGATCGTATCGATCAGCACGATGTGCTTGTTGCGCAGCTCGGAGAGCGCGAGTTGCAGGTCCGCGCCGTCCTTCACCGCATGCACCGACACGCCGAGAATCTTGCCGAAGATGCGCAGCTGCTCGTGGCCGCCGATCCGGTAGCTGTCGGTGGTGAGCAGCGACACCTTGCTTGCGCCGTAGCGCATCACGCAGCGCGCGGCGAGCTTCGCGGTGGTCGTCGTCTTGCCGACGCCGGTCGGGCCCATCAGCGCGAACACGCCGCCGCGTTCCATCAGCGCGTCTTCGTTCTCCATCACTGGCAGGTTCGACTCGAGCACCGACTTCACCCATTCCATGCCCGCGTCGAAGCTCCCCACCGCGGGCAGGTTGTCGACCATCATCCGCACGAGCTGCGCGGAAAAACCGGCGGCGAACAGATGGCGCGTCAACGCCGACTGGATCGGGTTGCGGCGCTGGCTGTCAGCCCACAGCAGCCCGGCGAAGTGCTCTTCCATCATGCCGCGCAGCGATGCGAGCTCGTTCATCACCGTTTCGTTGACGATCTGCGACATGCGCGCATTGATCGCGTCGGTCACCGCAGCCGTCACGTTCTCCGGGAATCCGCCGGACGCCGTCGCGCGCTGCGTGGCGCGCCGCGCCGCGAGCTGCGCGGCTTCGCGCGCCCAGTCCGGCGACTCGCCCTGCGGCAACGCCGTCGCGGCGAGCGGCGCGGCATGCAGATCGCCGCGCGGCAGCACGAGCGGCGGCGTGTCGGTCGGCATGCCGAGACCCTTCGCGACCGCGGCGGCAGGCGTGAGCGGCGGCTGCTTCGAGCTGTACATGCCCGGCTTGCTGTCCGGCTGGCCCGCGATCTCCTGCGCGTGATCGATCAGCCACGGGTTCGTGTCGGCCATCGTGCGCTGCGGCGGCGCCGGTTGACGGTCCACCACCGGCTTCATCACGGACGCGGCGGGCACGGCGGGTTTCGTGACCGGCGCCGGCTCACGCTTGTCGGCGCGCTTGTCGATGCGCGGCCTCGCCGGCTCGAGCTCCGCCGCTGCCAGCGCGACGGACGCGAGCGCCGTGTGCGCGGCGGGATCGTTGTCGGCGCCCGCTTCGGGGCTCGCGCCGAACACCGACGAGAACACATCGGGCAGGCCGCTCGCATACGGATTCGCGAACCCCGTCGCGCCCGCGCGTGCCGCGCCTTCGCCGGCCGCGCTCTGGCCTGCGGCCGGCGCGATCGTGGCGAGTTCGCTGTCGGCGAGCGCGACGATCTCGACGCTGCCGTCGGCCATCGACCGGTTCGACAGCACGACAGCGTCGGCGCCGAGCGCTTCGCGAACGAGGCGCAGCGCGTCGCGGCTCGTTGCGCCGGTGAATTTACGGATGTTCAACCTTGACCCCCAATGAGGTTAACGACCTTGATGTTTCGTGTATCCGGCACTTCCGCGTACGAAAGCACCTTCAGTTGCGGCAGGCTGCGGCGCAGGAAGCGCGCAAGCATTGCGCGCAGCGCGTGCTGCACGAGCAGCACCGGCGCGAAGCCGAGATTTTGCTGGCGCGTCATCGCCCTTTGCGTTTCGGTCAGCAGCGTGTTCGCGAGGCCGGGTTCGAGGCCCGGATTCGGCCCGGTCGTCAGCGCCTGCGCGAGCACGCGTTCGAGATTCGTGTCGAGGCCCATTACCTGCAATTCGCCGCTGCCCGGGAACCATTGCTGCGTGATCGCCCGGCCGAGCGCGAGGCGCACCACCGCGGTGAGGTCGTGCGCGTCGCTGATCTTCGGCGTGTGCTCGGCGATCGCTTCGAGAATCGTGCGCATGTCGCGAATCGGCACGCCTTCCTCGAGCAGGTTCTGCAGGATCTTCTGTAGCGCCGTGATCGACACCTGCTTCGGCACCAGCTCCTCGACGAGCGACGGCGAACTCTTCGTGGTCCGCTCGAGCAGCGCCTGCACTTCCTGGCGGCCGAGCAGCTCCGACGCGTGCGTCACGACCAGATGGTTCAGGTGCGTCGCGACCACGGTGCTCGAATCGACCACCGTGTAGCCGTACACCTGCGCCTGCTCGCGCAGGTTGGTGTCGATCCACACGGCCGGCAGACCGAACGCCGGATCGGTGGTCGGTGCGCCCGGCAGCGGCGCGCTGACCTGACCCGGGTTGATCGCCAGCCACTGGCCCGGATACGCATCGCCGACGCCGATCTCGACGCCTTTCAGCGTGACCCGGTAACCGTTGGGCCGCAGCTCGAGGTTGTCGCGAATATGAAAAACGGGCGGCAGAAAGCCGATTTCCTGCGCGAACTTCTTGCGGATGCTCTTGATCCGCTTGAGCAGTTCGCCGTCCGAGTTGCGGTCGACGAGCGGAATCAGCCGGTAGCCGACTTCGAGGCCGAGCGTGTCGATCATCGTCACGTCGTCCCACGTCGCTTCGGTGTTCTCCGGCGCGACGAGCGCGGCCGGCACTGCGTCGACCAGCGCGGCGGCCGTGTTGCGCTTCTCGGTGCGCTTTCTGATCACCCGGCCGAGCTGGATCGCGCCGCCGCCGAGCAGCAGAAACGCGAAGTGCGGCATGTCCGGAATCAGGCCCATCAGCACGAGGATCGAGCCGGTAATCATCAATACGCGCGGGTTCGAGAACAGCTGCGAAGTGAGCTGCGTGCCGATGTCCTCGTTGGTCGCGACGCGCGACACGATCACGCCGGCCGCGGTCGAAATGACAAGCGACGGGATCTGCGCGACAAGGCCGTCGCCGATCGTCAGCAGCGTGTAGTTCGTGCCCGCGTCCGCGAAGCTCATGCCGTGCTGCGCAACGCCGACGATCAGCCCGCCGAGGATGTTGATCACCATGATCAGCAGGCCCGCGACCGCGTCGCCGCGCACGAACTTGCTCGCGCCGTCCATCGAGCCGTAGAACTCGGCCTCCTGGGCGACTTCGGTGCGGCGCTTTCTGGCCTGATCCTCGTTGATGAGGCCGGCGTTCATATCGGCGTCGATCGCCATCTGCTTGCCGGGCATCGCATCGAGCGTGAAGCGCGCGGACACTTCGGCGATCCGGCCCGCGCCCTTCGTGATCACCATGAAGTTGATCACCATCAGGATCACGAACACGACGATACCGACCGCGAAATTGCCGCCCACGAGGAAGTGGCCGAAGGCTTCGATCACCTTGCCGGCCGCGGCCGGGCCGGTGTGGCCTTCGAGCAGCACGATACGGGTCGACGCGACGTTCAGCGACAGGCGCAGCAGCGTCGAAAACAGCAGCACGCTCGGGAACGCGGCGAAGTCGAGCGGCTTCATCGTGTACATGCTGACCAGCAGCACCATCACGGACAGCGCGATATTGAACGTGAACAGCAGATCCAGCAGGAACGGCGGCAACGGCAGAATCATCATGCCGAGGATCATGCAGATCAGGATCGGCCCGGCGAGCGCGCGCAGGTTCGCGCTCTGCAGCACGTCCGGACGGCGCGACAGGAAGCCGGCGCGAGGCGGCGTGCTCATGCGCGGCCTCCGTCATTGCGGGCGTCGTTGCCTGCGCGAGGGTTCGTATTCACTTCTTCCACGTCTTCGATATCTTCGATGTCGTCGTCTTCATCCGCGATCGGGCGGCGCTTGTCGAGTTCGGCCGGCACGTCGAGGTCGTCCGGCTTGACCGGCTCGGCGCCGCCGTGCGTATTGAAGCGGCGTAGCTGATACACCCACGCGAGCACTTCCGCGACCGCGCTGTACAGCACGCCCGGTACTTCCGCGTCGAGGCGCACGTTGTAATAGAGCGCGCGCGCGAGCGGCGGTGCTTCGAGCATCGGCACGTTGTTTTCAACGGCGAGCTCGCGGATGCGCGCGGCGACGAGGTTGACGCCCTTGGCGACCACCTTCGGCGCGCGCATCTTGCCGTCCGTGTATTGCAGCGCGACCGCGAAATGCGTCGGGTTGGTCACCACGACGTCGGCCTTGGGCACCTTCGACATCATCCGGCGCCGTGAAATCGCCCGCTGCTGCGCGCGAATGCGGCCCTTCACGTGCGGGTCGCCTTCGTTTTCGCGGTGCTCGCGCTTAACCTCTTCCTTGGTCATGCGCAGCTTCTTCTCGTACTGCCAGATCTGGTACGGCACATCGAGCGCCGCGATCAGGAACATGCCGGCGACGGTCGTCGCGCAGCACACCGCGATCAGATGGGCGCCGCTCGCGATCGCGAACGTGGCCGGCTGCGTGACGAGCGCGAGCACGTCGTCCTTGTGATTCCAGAACGCGAGCGAACCGATCACGCCGACCACCAGCGTCTTCGCGAGCGACATGCCGAGCTGCAGAATCCCGTTCAGCGAAAAGACCCGGCCGAGGCCTTCGATCGGATTGAGCCGGTTCCACTTCGGTTCAAGCGATTTGGACGACAGCAGCCAGCCGCCGAGCGCGATCGGCGCGACCAGCGCGGCGAGGCCGGTCAGAATCAGGATCGGCAGCAGCGCGCGCAGCCCTTCCATGCTCGTGGTGCCCGCGCCGATCAGCATCCGGTTCGTATCGAAGACGCTCGCGTGATCGAACCTGAACGCGCCGCGCAGCATGCCCTCCAGATGACCGCCGATCTGATCGGACAGCCCCCACGCGCCGAAGAAGCCCGCCGACAGCAACGCGAACGACACGAGCTCGCGCGAACGCGCGACCTGCCCCTCCTCGCGCGCCTTCTGACGGCGGCGGGGAGTGGCTGATTCGGTCTTTTCGAGGTCACTGTCCTCTGCCACGGGGCTCTCCAGGCGGTCACGGCACACACTGCCGGTTTTCCGGTTGAGAGCGATTATTCCCGTAGATGTAAAGGGACGATCGCCGGATAAGGGGCGTTAAACCGGGGTATTTCGCCGGATGGGCGGGCGACGGGTTGAACGTGGGAGCGGCGTGGGCGTGGGCGTGGGCGTGGGCGTGGCGTTGGCGGCGGCAGTGCAGGGAGCGTCGCGGCCGTGACGCCGGCGGCAATGGCGTGGGGAGCATCGCAGGCGTGGCCCTGGTGGCCGCAGCGCGGGAGCATCGCAGGCGTGGCCCTGGTGGCCGCAGCGCGGGAGCATCGCAGGCGTGGCGCCGGTGGCAGCGGCGCCGGCGTGGGGTCGGCGGCCGCAGCGGCCCCGGGCGAGGCCGCTGCCTGCGGCAGGTGCGCCGCTCGAACGCGAGCCTAGAACGCGATAAACGGCGCCTGGCCGGTGGTCGAGCTCAGGTCGAAGCCGTGATACACGGTGCGGCCGAAGTAGAACGGCAGACCGAGGTCGAGGGTCGTCCTGACGGGGGTGCCGGCGAGGTTGCTCAGCGCGAAATTGCCGCTATTGAACAGGTTCGTCGCGTTATCCGCCGCAAAGCTCACCGTCGCCGCACTCGAGCCCACGCCCAGCAACGTCGCGCTGAAGGTCTGCTTGCTCGTCGGGCAATAGAAATCCGGCGCGTTGCTGCCGCAGGTCGGCAAAGACGCGCTGAAGAACAGACCGTTCGAGCCGGTATCGAGGAACGCGTCCACATTGTTCGCGCCGTTGAACGTGCTTTTCTCCAGGTCGCCCGCCGGGCCGCTCGCGAGCACCGTGACCGTGGTGGGCATCGCGTTGTTCGTCTGCGTGTTGATCCCGAAGGTGACGAGACCGGTCACGGTTGGCGACCCGCCGTCCGGCACCGCCGGAAACTGCACAATTACGCCGTTGTTGTCGGCAGGGAAGTGCGCGATCGGGTTCGTGACCTGCTGGTTGCCCGGTACGGACACCCGGGTGCAGTTCGCGCTTGTCGTGTTGGGCGGGCAGGAGAAATAGCTGCTCGGATTATTCGAGGAGATCGGCTGCGAGCACTGCGTCCCGCAATCGTTGACCGCCACGCCGACACCGAGAATGCCGTTCGCCCCCATCGCGCTCGCCGTGTCCTTGACCAGCGGCGCCGGCATGGTATCCGTGCAGTTGTCGCTCGGGACGGTCGCGGCGGGCAGGTCGCCGATCACCTGGACTGGAATGCTGGTGGCGACCTCGCCGCCGATATGCACGTCCGCCGAGCGCACCGTACCCCACGTGAGGCCGTCCGCGAACAGCGCGCATTCAGCGAGATTGCCGGAACCCGACGTCAGGACCGGCAGGTTCGGGAGCACCGAACTGAGCGACGTGTTGGTAATCCGCAAGCCGAAGGACTTGGAATCGAGCAGCACGTTGTCGATGGTCTGGCATGCCGACGCGGAACCGGGCGCGCAGACCGTGACGGTCACGGTCGGAATGTTCGGCACGCTCGACACGCCCTGGTTGACCACCACCGCGATCTGATTCGAGCCGCTCGGCGCCGGGCTGCTCGGCGAGTTCTGGGTGTTGCTGCTGCTGCCGCCGCCGCCCCCGCCGCCGCAACCGGCGATCAGCGAAACGGCAAGCACAGCGGCGGCGGCTTTCAGCCAGCGCATCATTCTGGTTGTTCGTTGCACGTGGATTCTCCCGTCGTCGGTCGGTTAGCGGATGTCGTCGCCGGTCACGCCGGCCGGAAGTTCCGCCGGCAACCACGCAGCGCCGACGAAGTGGCCCATATGGCCGCCCGAATGGACGACGAGACCGCCCTGCTGGACAGACAGCTGGCCGCGTGCGGCGCCCCGGCTGGCTTGCGCTGCGCTCGCGCCGAGCGCGTATTGCTGGTAGTACTGGCCGCCGAAGAGGTTGCTGAGCCGCGGCTGAAACGGGCCGTTCCACGCGACGCCGAACACGTGCTGGGTGCTGGTCGAGATGTATTCGCGCACGACGGTGCCGGTCTTCAGCGTCGTCTCGCGCACGGTGTACGGCGCGGCGGCCGAGGCACCTGATGCACCCGCTGCGCCCGATGCGCCCGACACATCCGCCGACGCCCCCGATGCACCCGACGCAATCGCATTGCGCATGGTCGCGACGGGCGCCGTGGCTGGAGGTGTAGACGTCGTGACAGTCGCGCCGTCCGGCGTCGTCATCGGACTGTCACTCAACGCGGCATGGACCGACGGCGCGGCTGCCAGCAAGCCGGCCGCGCAGCACGCGGCAACGGCGGCCGCGCGCGCACGTGCACGCGCGAGGCGCCGCGACTGATTCGAATTGCACATCAGAACTCTCCCCGTTCGAAGACCGCGGCGGCCTCCCCGCCGCTCGCAGCCAAACCCGCCGGCTGGCCTACCCGCCGAACGGCGCATGCCGTTGACTGGCATTCCCCGCAACGCGCGCACCCACGGAAAGCTGGCTGGCAAGCATCCGACAGCGCGCCGCAAGCCTCATGCCGACGGGCCTGAAGCGCACGACCGCCGGTCGCGTTGCGTGGTGGTTAGTATGCCTGCGGACGCCGCAGAGGGACAGAGTCCGCAGCCGTTTCGGCGGCTGCGGACCTTCAACAACGGGGGAACAATGGAGTTAGAACCCGAGGCTCGCCAGCAGATCATCGACCTGCGATTGATCCTGCACCACGTCGGCCTTGCCTTCGGGGTTGATCTGCGGTCCGTTCAGCAAGCCTTCCGGACTGCCGGTCGACGAGGTCTCGGCGGCGAGCGCGGCGGCGGTCGCCGCGAACTGCTCGCGCCGCTCCGGCGCGATGTTCTCGACCAGCACGCCGAGCAGCTGCTGCTCGATCACGTAGACGATCTCGGTGATCTTCTTGATCACCTGGCCGGTCAGGTCCTGGAAGTCCTGCGCGAGCATGATCTCGAGCAGTTGCTGGTTGGTCGCCGCCGTCGCGTCGGGCAGCTTGCCGAGAAACGTGTGCGTGTCGTCCATCAGCGTGCGCACCTGGTCGCGCTCGAGCGGCGCCGCATACCACTGCGCCCAGCGCGCATCGAGCTCGCCCGCGTCCTGCTGCAACTGCTCCTGGATCGGCTTGGCGACTTCGATCGCGGTCAGCACTTTTTCGGCCGCCTGCTCGGTCATCGTCGCGACATATCGCAAACGGTCGCGCGCGTCCGGCACTGCTTCCGCCGCACGCTCGACATGCTTGTCGATGCCGAGCTCGCGCATCGAATCGCGCAGCGTGCGTGTCAACTGGCCGATCCGGGCGAGAATCCGGTCGGTGGTGTGATCGCTGTCGTCGCGCGCGACCGCGTCCTGCGCGTTGGTCGGCTGGTCCACATCAGCTCCCGGTTTTGCCCATCTTTTCGAGGATCTTGTTGAGCTTCTCGTCGAGCGTCGCCGCGGTGAACGGCTTCACGACATACCCGCTCGCGCCTGCCTGTGCGGCCGCGATGATGTTCTCTTTCTTCGATTCGGCGGTCACCATCAGCACCGGCAGATGGGTCAGGTTCGCGTCCGCGCGGATTTCCTTCAGCATCGCGAGACCGTCGAGGTTCGGCATGTTCCAGTCGGAGATCACGAATTCGTAGGTGCCGCTGCGCAGCCGTGCAAGACCCGCCGCGCCGTCTTCCGCCTCGTCGACATTCGAGTAGCCGAGCTCCTTCAGCAGGTTGCGGACGATCCGGCGCATCGTCGGAAAGTCGTCCACCACCAGAATCTTCATTCCCTTGTCCATCTCATTCCCCTGTATTTCCTGATCCAGCCGGGCGGCGCTGCCGCCCGTTCGTCATTCAGTTCCGGTCCATGCGGGAAGCCGGCATGCGACCAGGCCGCAGCCAGCCGCATCGTTTCCGCCCTATAGAACGCGCCGTACAGGCACGTTAACGGCTGCGCCGCGGTTACTCTGTAACCCAGGTGCCCCACATCGACGCCGCCGCCGCGCGCTGCCTGTCGGCAAGCGCGCCGCGACCGGCATGATTACACACGCTGCACCCGTTCGCCCATCGCGTTGAGTCGCGTCATCACGCGGCGGCTCATATCGGCCAGCGGAGAGATGTCGTCGGCGGCGCCCAGCGCGATCGCCTCGCGCGGCATGCCGAACACGATGCAGCTCGCTTCGTCCTGCGCGAGCGTGTACGCGCCGGCGCGGCGCATATCGAGCAGACCCGCGGCGCCGTCGCGGCCCATGCCGGTCAGGATCACGCCGACCGCGTTCTTGCCCGCGTGCTGCGCGGCCGAACGGAACAGCACGTCGACCGACGGACGGTGGCGATTTACCGGCGGCTCATCCGACAGATGCGCAATATAGTTCGCGCCGCTGCGCGCAAGCAACAGGTGCGCGTGACCCGGCGCGATATACGCATGGCCGGGCAGCACGCGTTCGCCGTGCTCCGCTTCTTTCACCGTGATGCGGCACAGGCCGTTCAGGCGCTGCGCGAAAGACTTCGTGAAGCCCGGCGGCATATGCTGCGCGATCAGCACCGCGGGCGCATCGGGCGGCAGCGGCACCAGCACTTCGCGAATCGCCTCGGTGCCGCCGGTGGACGCGCCGACGATGATCAGCTTTTCGGTACTGACGAGCGGGTTGTTGAAAAGCGGCGCCTGCGCCGCGGCCGGTTGCGCGCCGCCGGCCGGATGCGCGGCCG
>NZ_CADIKF010000091.1 GCF_902859875.1 Paraburkholderia solisilvae
TGCACCATGCGCACTGCACGTTCGCGGACTTCAGCAGAAAACTTGTTCGACTTGTTCATGGCTC
Organism: Paraburkholderia solisilvae; assembly: GCF_902859875.1. GTDB lineage: Bacteria > Pseudomonadota > Gammaproteobacteria > Burkholderiales > Burkholderiaceae > Paraburkholderia > Paraburkholderia solisilvae. The sequence continues at coordinate 65 of NZ_CADIKF010000091.1, forward strand.
CATTCTCTCAAAAGTTGGAGCCTCCACCAAATCCGGGGCGGTTCAGAACCGCGTGGTTGCTCGTATGTAACGAATGAGGTCGCGCATCCGGATTCTGAGGTGCTCGCTCGGTATGCGCGGTCCAGCCAACAGATCGTGGTAGTCGTTGCTCGAATCGTCCCACAGCGCGGGAGCGACCACCCTCAGCTTCTCGCACGATGAACCTTCGCCATGACGAACGACGTTGGCGACAATGAACATCTCAGTGAGATCGTCGCCCAACTTGGTTTGCGCAATGTCGATCCCGGCGCGATCGGCACAAAGCGCTAGGAAGTCCTCAAATCCACGCGACTTCGGCATATCGACATATGCGGCTCGCGCCCAAATGCTCAACTGACGCTCAAAGACTGCCGCGAGCGTCAGCGCGAATGCCTTCGCCGCCTCATTAGCTGTATAGTTGTCGACCTGAGCCGCAGCGCGATCGAGAAACTGTTCAATTGTCGCGGCCTCGCCGCTTTCGAGCAACGAGTGGACTTGGAGCATCTCCATTGAGGGCTGAATGACCCGCTCAAACAGCCTGGCAAGATTGGCTTGGAAGATGCGCGGCAACTGCTCCCTGGTTTCCAATGTCTCCCCCCGGTGGCGGGCCGACGACCATCGGGCCGTCGCTCCTTCCCACGATACGAATATTGAAACATTCTCCGTCGCGAAATCTAAGCGCTGCCCTTCAGAGTCTAGCCCATCATAACTTCCCGCTGATGGCACGTGATCCAGCTAGCTTAGTCACGTCGAAGATAAGATCGACCGCCTTGCAGAAGCTTTTCAGATCAATGTAAGTGGTGAGCACTGATCTGGAAACTCTCATGCGCTTTCATCGTCCATGCGCGCTATCGACATATCAAGATGTGCGGCCGTGAGGAATTTTTTGGCGTGCCGAAATGCATAAGGCGATGTCGGTATTCCCCAACAGCGGTCCTTCAGGGACCTCCATACGCCTTGCGGAGAGCGCGCAGCGTTTCGATATCCCCAAGGAACAATCTATCAGCCAAGTCCTCATCGGACATTACTCTGAAGTCATCTTCCCTCTTGAGACCTAGCAAGTCCCTAGCTGCCCAAGAGCCTGTGGAGGCCACTTGTTCCACCAGCTCGCGTCGCTCTGTCACAAGGTAATCTTTCCATTTCGGAAATCCATGCAGCCTAGCAATCGTGGAGTGCCCAAGGTTGTCATATGTGACGCTGGACCACTCGGTCATGCGCATTTCACCTAACGCTCTCTCTTTGAGCAAAGTCCTGTAGTTCGGAATAGCCGAAAGAAGCTTTCTCTCCAATTCCCAATAGCGTCTTAGCTGAAGCTTCGCTGATTCTGCCTGGAAGGTGCCGTCTTCCTTCTTGTTCTTCGTTACAAAGTCGTCCAGCGCCGCGGTGGCCTGAGCGTCAACGAGTCCAATGAGTTGTCCCTCGGGAGTGGCCACAACCTGGGTCCATGAAATCTCCGGTAGCGTAAAACGGGCAAGCGCATGCAAATCTGCGCCGAGCTTCTGTATTGCATCATTCGAGATGACGTTGATCTTTGCGATACGCTGAACGGCGCAGGCAGCTAGCAGCACAAGCCGATACGGTTCATAATCTTTAAAGTAGGTAAGGCACTGGTCAAGGAAATGCCTGATGGCTGTATCGAGGTCTGCCCCTCCCTGCCGCCCTGAAGCTAGCCATGCAGGAAGCCACTCCACGGTAGAGCGCTTCTCAGCTAAACCGACAAGATATGCCGCCGTCTGCGACATGAATGAGTCGTTGGCCGATCTTGGGTGGTCGGGTAATAGCTTGTACATGACGTTGAAGCTGTTCGGCACACTAAGCTCTATGAGCCGCCTATTCACCGCATTGCTGATGGGAATAGGAAAATCGAACATCATGTACAACCCGGCGAGCTCTGGCAGTGAAGCCGACGCAGCCTGTGCGCGTTGCTGTTCGGAGTCGGGTTTCACCATCATCCGAAAGTTTTCGACCACTGTATTTCGCTTGCTACGAAGCCTTCTTTGCAGAATATCTGAGAATTCTTCGACGCGACTCATAACGAATTCTTTGTCGAACACCCGGTCGAGTAGTCGGATGATACGCCGCTTCTGAAAGAACCAGACCTGCATTGGCTCCAACATCGCGCGCACCTTATCGAAGTCGGCCACCAGAGTCTTTATCTCAACATGCAGAACTGGACTCTCGACGTTCACCTCACGGTCGAATATCTCAAGCTTTAGTCCATCACATAGGACGATCAAAGCTGCATTGACGCTCGGATGCACCGAGTATTCCAGCGCTTGGGAAAAATCTTCGTAGCCAAAGGACGTCGTGCCGACCTGAGGCTTCTTCGCCTCCAGTAGCCAGAAATTTTCTTCCCACATGTGAACGTGATAATCAGATCGACGCCGCTGCCCCAAAAACGTCAGGTGGTTTTCGAGGCTCGTCGAGAAAGGAGTCCCCTTGTCATACCCCAGCACGCGCAACATGGGATCAATAATGTACGAGCGTACCTCCGCCTCATTGAATCTCTCGACGTCCGGATAGTCCTGGATATGTCTCAGAACTTCAATCTCCTCGGCCGAGAGCGGTTCCGACCGCTTTGACACGAGGAGCATGTCGATGTCGAGGGGGCCGGACGAAAGCGGGTCCATGTTCGTGTTCTCCGATAGGTGAGGACAGTGAGCTAGTCGCGTATTGTTTGCTACGTGACGCCCACCTCGGACGGCTAACGTCATCGCTAACTAGCAACCATCATACTGATTATTTCGTCTACCCAACGCGAACACACAACGGCATCGACCTGCACATCCGCTTATTTCCGGCCCGCCCGCGTCAGCAGACTTCGACGAAATCGTCGCTGCCAAGGCGCCATGCGCCAGCACTCACCACATAGTCAGCGCCCGCACACTCAGCAACTTCCCTGGCCCTTTCTTCCGAGCCAAAAACCCCGGCAAGGTGCCAAGGCAGCTTACGAACAACAGCCCACCCCCGTCGCCAGTCACTGTTATTTCGATCAAGTGTGGGTGCCCAATCTGGCAACTCCGGAAATGCCTGTAGCCAAGTTGCCCAAGCAGTACCTAAGCCATCTTCTGTCTCCGGCGCGATCGAGCGACTTACCAAGCCGATTACTTCGCCTTCGGAGTTAAACACGGGACCACCGCTCATCCCCGACGGCCAGTTTGCTTCGATTTCAAAAACAGGCGTAGGGTTTGAACGGTCGCGGCCATGTGGATGAAGTTGAACTACACGACCATATGCTGCTTTCATGCCTTCGGAAATCGTCGTCCGTGCTTCATCCTGACTACCCTTGAACGTCTCGATCCGAGGATATCCAATCGCTACAACGACATCCCCAGGCTTCGGTTGAGGAGGGTTAGATCGCAAGCGTAGATTCCGAACGGCGCTCAACGATGGCGTCTGCGTAGTCAGGAACGCAAGATCGATCGCCTGATAGTCGGGTCGACCCTGCAGCGCAGCAATAGGATCACTGCCGGGCAAAGCCGGGGACCAAATTCTACTGACTAGCCGAAGTGCTGCAGGCGGTAGCCCTACTGTCCCGAAGACAACTCCGTATCCATGCAACGCGACCAAGCCGGTATCCGAGGGCAGATTTATCCTGAAATCGCCGCTTCGATCATGCTGCATGATCCCGCGCAACCGTGCATCTGCAATGACGTGGTCAGCAGTCGTGAGACCGCCCCAGGGATCGATCACAAATGCGGTTCCCAGTCCTTGAAGATCACCATTTGACTCCATCCAAAATAATGGAACGACCGCCTTTCGAATACCAAAAGGATCGTCGAGTGAAAACAAGACCATCGATTCGTTGTCCAAACTAGGCGTCAAGAGTGTCGTCTCGCCTTCATCTCGATCACTTGCCATTGTCGCAATCGCAATAGCTTGAAACTGCACGTCCGATTCCACTGTTCCCCCGTGGTCTTCTGATCTTTCATAACGCTTGGAAAGCGAAGTATCGACCAATCGCCCTTCTGCTCTTTCGCCTCGCAATCCGCCCCGCAGCCGCATCAGTTCATGCCAATCGCGAAACCACCACTAGCGCCCCACTGTGCCGTCAAGCAGCTCCTCCAGTCGGCTCGCTTCGGGAATACCAAGACCCACTAACTCTGCCACGATATTGGCCACGTCCGCACGAATTACCGCGTCGGCGTCGATCGACACAGGGTCCAGAATACGAATCCTTTCGACGATCTCGCACCATCGCTTGCCGAAACTGTGATCGACCCAGAATAACCGGAAGTCGGGATACGTTTTGAGCCAGATCTTCCCTGCTTGAACGAGCAGACTGAGATGATCCGCGCGTGGCACAACTTCTAAAAGGTTTAAAAGGACGAGGGCGACAAAGGGCGAAGGTCCGGAAAGAGTAAGTCGAACCAATACTGGCAGAAACGGCCCAAGCCGCTCCACGCCCTTTTCGAGGAGATAGCTCTTTGTGGGTGAGACGAGGTTGTAGTCGTTAAAGAATAACGTGGCGATCGCCGGGGCAATGTGCCACTCAATGGACGTTTCCTTGGTGCCCTTTAGACGCTTCCACCCCCAGCTTTCCATCATGCGGTCAGCGAACTCCGATCGAACGGCAACAGCAACAGGAGCGTCCATATCTCCACCGCCGAAGTAGACCGCGTCAAAGCTCCGCAAAAAATCGGCGAGAACGTCGAAGAAGTTCTGCTCCGGTAGCGCGGCAATCGGTCTCACGAGATCTGTGAGCTCGGTCACGCCGAGACCGACCGTGCAGCGAGCCGTTAGCGCGAAGAAAACGCTATTCCATTCCGACGGTGTGCTGTCAGCTTCCTCTCCGTCAACGAGGTCGCCGCCATTCGCGGCAACCGTCCACGACATGTAGGTATTGACTACGTCGCGAAGCCATGGGAACTTGTCTGCGTTGCCCAGCTCTTGGACTTGGCGGAGCCAAAGTGCCGCCGTTTGGTGGTAGACCTCTTCTTCCGGCGGCGGCTCTTCAGCTTCGGGGGGATCGTCAAACTGCGTGGAAGACACAGGCAATCGAATACGTCGCCTGGGACGAATGTGCTCCTTAGGAAAAACGGGCCACGCAGGCTCGGGCCCAGCCCCTTCCAGCCAGACCATTTCCGCGTCAACGGCATTTAATGCGCCCGCCTTCCTCTGCTCGCCACGAGTCACCTTCTCCTTCTCGGAAATGTCCCACCTGCGAACGGGGACGACGCACGCATGGAACGCACAGCGAAGAAGTGCCCGAGGCAGGCGCTCATCAACTCGCAATAGCGCTTCAATTGCCGCGCCGAAGCCGTGAGCAGCCGCGTGATGACCTTCTGCGGCCACAGCGAGCAAGGCCCTTACGTTTTCTTGCGTATTCCCGAGCGCTGCGGCGTTGATCAGCCCGGCATAAGCGATCGCGACCGGGTTAAAGCGAAGGCCAGCTCGAACTTGATGCACGGGATCATGGCTATCGGACGCAAGCGCGTCCTGCAACCGGGCACGTGCCCAGTCGCCATATGCATCCCGCAAGTTGGTATCCCCGTCTCGCATGACCATCATCGCAGCGGCAAGAACAGCCTCCCGCAGCATGTTTAGCGAAGTGTCATCGTTATCATCATCAGTCGACGCCGCAGTTTTCGGTGCAGCTCCGCTGGCCCAGGCGACCGCGGCTTGAAGTTGATCTGGCGAGAAGCGGGAAGGATCGTCGATCCCGAGAGTGATCGCGCTCTGCATCGCGAAGTCGGACGATTTGGCTGCCGCAGCGTCCCGTAACGCCTGCAGGTGATTTTGTTCTGCAGCCGGAGATATGTACTGGCGTGCCTTCCCTGTCGAACCATCCTTGCGCACCACATCGACCTCATGCCAGTTTGCTGGATCGGCGAGGTTCAACGCATGCAGAACCATGAACTCCGGATTGCCCAGATTGGCTTGGACTCCGGCTGGTCCCAACCGATCAGCCGCATCGCGTAGCAATCCCGTTAGCTTTTGCAGTTGCTCCGGGTCAGTTGACAGAGCACAGCTGCCGATCAGCCCATCGAGCGTCATGCGCCTGGACAATCGATTTTTCAGCTCGGCTGCACTGACCGTACCGTGCGGTTCGGCCTGCATCGCTTTCAGCCCGAAGAAATCTGAGGTCTCCACCTGATCATGAACCTGCCGCGTATGGTCCAGGCACAGGAGTTCGGGGCATCCAAGAAACTCTGCCGCAGACGCGGCCGACTTTGGCCAATGCGAGATAATCAGGTCCACCGCAACAAGCAGATAGGCTGCGCATGACCCCGGTGGTCCGAGTACGTCTTTCAGAACGGCATCGAAGGCTTCGCCGGCCTCGATACGTCGATGAGCCCACGCTTCCAAGGCCATAAGCGCCGACGTTATGGCGTAGTAGTCGCTGTTCCTGGACCAGAAATAGGTGCCTGTCCAAGGAAAGACGCGCGTGCCATCTGCATACGCCAACCTGATTGCGTTGGCGCCCGCGTCACGACCACGAGTGCCGTGGACGATGGCATCGTCCACCAGACGATGAATCAGCGGGAGCCCGTCTGCTGGCGAGTGCAGCAGCAGTTCGAAGAACGGGCCTTGCGCTGGAGAGGCTGGAATAAACTCGTGATCGATGAAGGTGAAGGCTTCTTCGCGCTCGTCACGGAACCGGCGATGGCGGGGGCGTGATTTTTCAATCAATGCTTGTTCGGTCAGCGTGGCCAGTTCAGCGGGCGCCGCGGACGCCAAAGTCCCACGCATCTTCAGGATGCTTCGGATCAAGTCATCGTTGTGCTCGCCTTGCGTGACAGCCTGAAGATATTCGGCAGCCAGATCGGGGGTGGTGCGCGCGAACATGACGAATCCGTTGTGCAGATCTCGCCGGACGGACTGCACTTGACTGCGTTCAAGGCTCTCCCAGAATCGGAGGCCTTCATTCGGGCTGGGTGACCTGTTCCTCGGCTCCATCAATCTAAGCCATCGGTACAGCTGTCGCGTTATCAGCGGTGTGATGGCTGTGAAACCAAGCGTCCCGATTGAGAAGCTTGTATACATGTCAACTACATCTGGAATAGCCGCGGTCGGAACGTCGTCGCCGATACTCAGAAGCCACAGCACGAGGGCGAGCCAGACAGGACCTTTCGGTATCGTCATGCCTGGTGGTATGAGCTGGGGATCGACACCGTCGGTGGCGAAGACTGCCGACGCTGGCACAACTTCGACGGCCATGACCGTGCGCAGGAGTTCACGGAGCTGCAACGCCTGATTGGCAAACAAGAGGGGCTGGACGCGTGGTAGTACGGCCTCGGCCCCTTCAGAGCGAGCCAGCGCAAGCATGGCCGCACGCCGCCAAGACTTGTGCACGCCATCACCGCTCAAGCGGTCCAGAAAGCTGTTCCACTCTGAACCGTCTGTAGCACGCTCAACCATCACCCTGGCAGCCAGCTCGATGCCGCGTGCCTGCGTCGCGACTGCGGGGCGCTTCAGGTCCAGCCGGTCGATCAGGCTGCCATCATCAAGCAGTGCGCAGGCAATAGCCCATTCGCGCAGCACATCGTGGCGGAAGGAGACGTGGTTCGGGCCCAGATTGCGCAGTGTGCCGCTCTTGACCAATGCGTCAATAGGCTGTGCCGGCTGGGTACTGACATCAAGACCATCGGTTGCTGTTAGAGTCTGCCGGGCTAAGTCATTTAATAGGCGGGCCCGGTCCCTCCATCCCGTGTCACGCTTGCCGTCGGCTGTGGACCACCACTGGCTGGCCATCTCAGCTTCTGTATGTGGCAAAGGGTCGGCAGAAGACTTACTTGCGACGCGAGCGAGTCGAAACAAATTCCTTGTCACCCGTCTGGCCGGATGATTGTCGCTGAGCAATGGACTCAATGCGCGATCACTGGTTGCAAGCTGTTCGATCTCCGCCTCGCTCAACGCATCGATCATCACAGGCGACGCCCGCTTCAATCTATCGAGCGCGTCCTCGGGCAACCAACTGGGCTCCTCCACGCCAAATTCAGTTCGAGCGGTGGCGAGAACCGATACACCGGAAACATCTGCGGCGGCTCGGAGCATGTCCACAACGGTGAGACGCTCCTCGTCGCTGAAAGAGTCAAGGTTGTCCACAAACAGGATGGCGCCGCCGTCATTGGCAAGCTCAACCAAAAGCTCATGAGCGGTACCGTCAAAGCCGATCTGCGCGCGCATGGCTGTCCAGCCGCGCGGAACGCAACGACCTGGGCTCAGGACAAGAACTTGCCCCTCGGTCTGCAAGGACTCCGCCACCTGACGCAACACCCCGGACTTACCTACGCCAGCGTCGCCGTGAAGCTCGACATAACGTCCAACATCGAAGGCTTCGTGCACCGCTGCCACACGTTCATGGCGCGCAAGTACGACCTTGCCTACACGGTTGTCGATGTCAGCGAGCGCTTGGCGGGCATGTTCAACGAGAGCCGCCCGGGCGCTTATGTGCCGCCGGTCTGCGGCGAAGCGCAATCCGCGAGGATGCAGGGACTCCAAAAGCGTCGTGCGATTTCTGTCCCCTCCGTTCTTGGCTACATTGATCGCCAGCTCGACAAGATTCCCCCAAAACGCATCCACTCGCGAGGCATCGTCGGCATGCAACGTCCGGAGTGCTCGCTCCCGAACAAGATCCTCCGATATGGAGCCAGGTGCTGTGAAGTCAAACGTTAGAATCTCAAGTCGGCGTAACAACTTCCAGGTCGTTTCGTCATCGTGAGATGCACCCTCTTCCTTGAGGTGCCCCTGGAACGTCTGGACAAAAGTTCGCATGTCGTCGTTTGCGACACCAGGAAGCTTGAGTTGCGCGGTGAATGTCTCCGAATTTCCGATTTGTCGCGCCAGTGCGAGCACGTCCTGATACGGACCATCTATCTTTCGCGACCCTTTGGTCGTAGCGATTGCCAAGCCATACTGAGTTGACCAAAAGTCCGGGCGGCGCACGGCCTCCACAATCTGACCTACAACTTTTCGGAACACCGGGTCCGCCGGGGTAAACGTGATCGTCCGTTTGACCTGTATCTCCAGTACAGCAGGTTTGCCGAAACCATCGATTGCATGGACGATCACGTCGTCGAGAGGTCGCCCGGTGTTTGCTTGTTGAAGGGCAATTCGATCGATCGTTGTGCCGGGAAGGCCGCGTGGCGGTGCGCCACAGAGCATTGCAAGCAGATAAAATGCGGCAACCTGCCCTTCAAAGTGTGCTCCAGCGGGCCCGCTAGACGCCGTACTCGTTCCCTGTTGATCACGGACGCCAGGGTCATCACCCTCGGGTTGCGTCTTTTCCATAGTCATCTTTCCCTGTCGGCCTAGAGTTGCAGTTCTTCGCGCTCGACGGTCTCTCGCGAATAGCATCGCAACCTTCGAACACCCGGTTGGGTAGTAGGAAAAAGCCAGGCGGCGTCTTCAGTACTGGAACAGCCCACCCGCAAAGCTGTTAGAAGTCCCCTATTCTGCCTTGGCTAACTGGTCCAACGATCTAGCCTCAAACACCGCTGCGAACTCGTCATCCGACCAATGACCGTCACCATAGTCATGGTGGTCATGGAATTGCAGCCCTTGGTCAAAAGAGATCGCAAAGTAAGGCCCAACAAACGGACAGCTCGGCAAGTAGTAGGTCTTGATGAAAGGGTTCTCCTCCCACTCACGCTTGATGAAAAGATGACCTCTCGTCCCCGTGATGAACCACGGCCTGTCGCCGAATGCCGTGAATTGCTGATCGATTATTTCTCGCATGTGATGGATCGCAGAGAGCGCGTCTTCTTTCAATGTGGCGTAGGTTCCAACATTGAAGTGGATCGACCTGTGCCTGAGTTCCATGAGCGCGCGAAACTCCGTTACAGCTTTCGGTTGCAGGACGTTCCATGCTTCCAATGTGTCGATTGGCACCTGCCAATTATCGAAGGAGCCTTTCCGGAAAACCTTTCTGTATTCCGGCGTGCTCTTGTAGAAGTCTCTCAAATCTAGAACGAGGTGATTCAAGATTCGCTCGCCAAGCGCGCAGGCGCCTACAAGCGCCGGGTAGTACGCGCCAATGACAAATGCGCGTCGTACTTGGTCGAAGAAGTGATTATGATAGGCAAGGACGGAGAACGGCTTGGTACCTATGGCAACAAAGTTCTCGATATTTTTCTCGGAAAAAATCTCCCCGAACTCCCGAACAAGACCAATCTTTGTCCGTTCCCGATTCTCCATATGGAGACGCTTGGCCTCCTCCGTCCACCCCTCACCGGGCTCATCAAAAACATGAGCCCGAGAGTCAAAGTCCATCGTATAGCTCAGGTGCCGACGACGACCAAAATCCGCCAAGGTCGATTTCCACTCGACAACGGGCTTTGACCAATCAATCGTGCTGATCGTGATGCGCTCTGAGGAATTGGTCACCATGTGCTCGAAATCCTTGTCTTCCGCTTGGTTTGCGCTCCTTCTTCTTGCAAGATTTTAGATGAAACGGCGTCGGCGAGGGCCTTACGCCAATCCCTCACCCCGTCACTTTCTGTCTGAATCCCCGGTCTCGTGCCATGAACGTTTCCAGCATGTACGGTATCAGAGTCGTCGCATCAACCGCTTCGCCGTAGGTCTGCGCGTGCAATGCGGCGTAGCGGTCCAAATCGGCTTTCAAGCCAACCGAGCATGTGAACGCTAGCTTGACGTTCTCGGTTTTCGGTAGCGGTCCCAGCCGCAGCTTGCGCGTCGTGCTCATGGCATGGGCCCCCGCTGTACAAAGAGCGGCTGATACGGCCGCAGCACCATATCCTTGTTCACCATCACGTTGACCTGAAACCCCGGCCGCACAGTCAGCGTTGGTTGGATGCTCAGGTCGCGGCGCGTGATTTCCTGTCCGACCTGATTGGCCGTGTCCTGCGAGCTATCTCGCAGCGCGATGACCGTATTGCCGTTGGCGCTGCCCTGATTCGAGACGGCCAGCTCGGAGCCGACGCCGAGCATCGTAGACAGCACAGCCCCCGTCAGAATGCGGCCCCAGTGCCAGTCAACACCGTCCTCCCGACCCGCGTAACCGGCCGGGTCGATACCGGGCAGCTTATCGAGGGCGATCGACGAGGTATCGGGTAGCACCAGACGCAGCCATAGCAGCAGCACTCGCTGCTGCCCGAACGCAACCTGGCTGTCGTAGCGGCCGATCAGGCGCGAACCCTGCGGGATCAGCAGATAGTGGCCGGTTGCCGTGTCGTACACGGGCTGCGTGACCTCGGCGATGATCTCTCCCGGCAGGTCGGAATTGATACCCGTCACCAACGCGGCAGGAATGATCGTGCCGGCCATCACCGTGTACGGCAAGGCCGGTGCCTGCAAGCTGCCGGTGTTACTGGTCGCAGCATCACCGCCTTTTGTCATGAACGCTTCTTTCTGGTCCTGCCGGTTCTGGATTGCCGTCGGGTCGTTGGGCTGCGCGGCCGTGGATGCCGGCCCGGCACCCATCGGATTGAACGCGCCGGCCGCGGCATTGGCCGTCGGCGTGGTGCCCGCAGACGTGGAACCCACATCCGGCTTGCCGGCATCGCTGCCGGTGTGGAAGAACACCGCCGAGCGTGCAGTCTCGTCGGCCTGGCGCTGCCGGTCGATGTTCTCAGCCGATGGCCGCGGATTGACGTTGCCACCCGGTAGCGGCGGCATCGCCGACGCTGCACCCCAGTCGCCGGGCAACGGCGGCCCGAGCTGCGGCACGCTGGCCGGCGATGCCAGAGCGGGTTTCGCCGGCAGCTTCGAGTAGTCAGCCGGCAACTGGTCGAGGTCGTCGACTTTGGCGATCCGATCGACGTTGTAGAGGTTCGTCTGATCGCCCGAACCACGCCGGCCCTTCGATTGCAGCGCCCACATCGACGCGCCGGCCACGGCCACCGCGAGCAGCGAGGCGGAGACGGCCAGCGTGCGGCGGTTGAGCCGCGTTACCGCGCGCGGTGCTGCACGCAACGCAATGCCCTCCGGGGCGACCTTCGGAGCGGGCTGGGCTTCGTGGTCAGTCGTGCCCATGACCAGCTCCCGCAGCGACGCCATCGGTACGCTCGATGCGTACCACCGCCGCCTTGTCACCACCGAGGCGCAGCTCGGCCGCACCGAACAGGCGATCCACGATGTCGTAAGGGGCGTGGAAACGATAGTTCACTAGCTCGCCCTTGCCATCCGGCCCGACCACGAACAGCGGCGGCAATTCGCCCTGTGCGATGCCGGCGGGAAACTGGATATAGACATGCTGCCCATCGTCGAACGCGCGCACCGGCTTCCACGGCGGGCTGTCGCCCGTGATCGCATAGCGGAAATGCAACTGGTCGAGCGACAGGCCCGAAGCGGCGGGCGCTGCGGCATCGGCGGCCTGTGCCTGAACCTTCAACGCCAGCATCTGATCCTTCGGGTACCTGAACGCAGGTGCCCGAGAAGGGGCGAAGACGCTTGTAGGCGGCAGCCGCGCCACCGAGGGCAACCTTGGCGACGGCTATTTTGTGCCGCCCACGGTCTTCGCCGGCGTCACCGACGACATGACCATTGCTCGCGAAGAGATCTTCGGGCCGGTCCTGTCGGCCATTCCGTTCGACGACATCGACGACGTGCTGGAACTGCCGCCGGTACGGCGCTGGGCGTAGCGGGCCTTGCTGTCGCTGGCGGCGCAGCCGTGGCCACCGGCGGTGCGGCAGTCGCGGCCGGCGCACGCCTTGCAGCGCGCGGTGCGGTCGGCACGGCACG
>NZ_CADIKF010000092.1 GCF_902859875.1 Paraburkholderia solisilvae
AGCGCGGCGGGCGCACAGGCGTCGCCGCAAGGCATGCCGGGCACGATCATCGTCACGCCGCCGACGCCGCAAGCCGTGCCGCAGACGGCGCTTGCGCCAGCCAGCGCCGCGTCCGCGACGCCAGCGAGCCAGCCGGCCGGCGCAAGCGACGCACTGCGTTCGCGGGATTCGTTCCGCAGCCGCGGCCGCGAAGACGACCTGCAATAAGGAGCGCGAACATGAACCGAATCATTGCGCTCGTCATCGCGGTCGTTATCGTGTTGTTCGTCGCGTCGTCGATGGTGTTTACCGTCGATCAGCGGCATATGGCCGTGCTGTCCGCACGCGGCGACGCGGAGCCGACGCTTGCCGGCCCCGGTCTGCATGTGAAGCTGCCGCCGCCGCTGCAAACGGTGACGCCGGTCGACACGCGCATCCAGACACTCGACACGCCTGACGAAGATCACTACGCCGCCGCCGACCGGACCGACATGCTCGTGAACCCGGTCATCAAGTTCCGCGTGACGGACCCGGTCAAGCTCGTCATCGAAACGAAGGGCGACGTGCAGAGCCTGCCGGACCGGCTTGCGCTGATCTCGCGCGGCGCGCTCGCGGATGCGTTCGCGAAGTACAACGTGCCCGACCTGCTGTCGAAACTGCAGACGGTCGGCGACGACGCACGCGCGGGCATGGAAAAAGCGGCGGGATCGCTCGGCGTCGAAATCGTCGGCGTGCAGCTCACGCGCGTCGACTTCCCCGCGTCGATGGCGGACACCGTGTACAAGCGGATGATTGCCGCGCGCGAACAGATCGCGAATCAGGAGCGCGCGCAGGGTACCGCCGAAGCGGACAAGATCAAGGCGGACGCGGCGCAGCAACAGCAGGCGCTGCTCGCGGACGCGTACAGGCAGGCGCAGGCGATCAAGGGCGATGGCGACGGCAAGGCCGCATCGATCGCCGCCGACGCGTACGGTCGCGACCCGCAGTTCTATCAGTTCTATCAGAGCATGCAGGCGTACCGGAACAGCTTCAAGCCGAACGACGTGGTGGTGGTCGATTCGAGCAGCGACTTCTTCCGCTTCATGCGCGGCCCGAACGGCGGGGAGACGACGCCGAACGACGCCGCCGCGCCGCGCAAACATCAATAATCGGAAACGCCGCGGCAATCGGATCGCGGCGGCCTCATTCGAATGGACATAGCCGGATCGTTATTGCTCGCGATCGCCCTGATGCTGATCATCGAAGGGATGTTCCCCTTCGTGTTTCCGGTCGCGTGGCGGGACACGTTTCGTAGAATAGCGGAGCGCCCGCCGCACCATATCCGGATCGGCGGGCTGATCGTAATGGGGCTCGGCCTCGTGCTGCTGCTGATCGCGACCTGACGCGCCGAAGCGGGCGCTGACCGGGTGTACAGCCGACGCACTGAGCGGGCGCACGGAGCGGGGCGGCAGAATGCGCCGGCAGCGGATGCGCGGCAAGCGGGTCGCGCGGCGCACAGCGAACCGTATTGCGGCAATGCGCACCGGCAACCCTGCGACGCGCTTTCGGATACAGCGCGTGCCGCGCCAGCCGAAAGCCCGCGCGCCGGATGCCCCGCCCGGTCGCCGCTTGGGCTGCCGCTTGGCCACACCATTACTCATCTCATTCGCCGGCGCGCATCGCGCGCCTTGCACAACGTCGCAGGACCTATCGATGTCGACCTGGTTACTTCCCGAGAATATTGCCGACGTATTGCCGTCGGAGGCGCGCAAGATCGAAGAGTTGCGGCGCCGCTTGCTGGATCGTTTTCGCGCATACGGCTACGAGATGGTGATGCCGCCCATGCTCGAGTATCTCGAGTCGCTGCTGACGAGCGGCGGCAGCGATCTGAATCTGCGCACCTTCAAACTGGTCGATCAGTTGTCGGGCCGCACCCTCGGGCTGCGCGCCGATATCACGCCGCAGGTCGCGCGCATCGACGCGCATCTGCTCAATCGCCAAGGCGTGACGCGCCTGTGCTATGCGGGCGTGGTGCTGCATACGCGGCCGCGCGGCCTGCATGCGACGCGCGAGCTAATCCAGATCGGCGCGGAAATCTACGGCCATGCGGGGCTCGAAGCCGACCTCGAAATCCAGCAGCTGATGCTCGACGCACTGCGTCTCGCCGGTCTCGCGAAAGTGCGGCTCGATCTGTGTCACGCGGGCGTGCTGGCCGCGCTGATCGACATGGAGCCGGCCGCGGCGACGCTCGGCGAGGCGCTGTATGACGCGCTCGCCGGCAAGGACGTGCCGCGCCTCGTCGAACTCACCGCGCACCTGCAGCCGGCCGTGCGCGACGCGCTGCGCACGCTGCCGACGCTGTACGGCCACGCGGACGTGCTCGACGAAGCGCGCGCGCGTCTGCCTGCTGCGCCGGAAATCGCGCGCGCGCTCGACGATCTGGCGTTCCTCGCCGCACAGGTCGAAGGCGCCGAAGTGATGATCGATCTCGCCGATCTGCGCGGCTATGCGTACCACAGCGGCGTGATGTTCTGCGCGTATGTCGACGGCGTGCCGAACGCGGTCGCGCGCGGCGGCCGTTACGATTATGTCGGCGAGGCGTACGGTCGTGCGCGCGCGGCCACCGGCTTTTCGCTGGACCTGCGCGAAATCGCGCGCATTTCGCCGATCGAGGCGCGCAGCAGCGCGATTCTCGCACCGTGGCAGCACGACGACGCTTTGCGCGCGAGCGTCGCCGCGCTGCGCGACGCGGGCGAAGTGGTGATCCAGGCGTTGCCGGGGCACGACCACGCGCCCGACGAATTCGCGTTCGATCGCGTGCTCGTCGAAGAGGGCGGCGCGTGGCTGGTGCGGCCGCGCTAGAAAGTACCCATGCCCTTGAGCGCAAAGGAAAATTTGCGACAAAAATTCGGAACCTGCGGTGAACCCAGGTAAAATACGTTTTTAACCAGCTCAAGAAACAACATGTCTGCCAGCGCAGTGAATGTGAACCCCGGGCGCAATGTCGTGGTGGTTGGGACCCAGTGGGGTGACGAGGGCAAGGGCAAGATCGTTGACTGGCTGACGGATCACGCGCAAGGCGTCGTTCGTTTCCAGGGCGGTCACAATGCCGGCCATACACTCATCATCGGCGGCAAGAAAACCATCTTGCGCCTCATTCCGTCGGGCATCATGCGCCCGGAAGTCGCGTGCTATATCGGCAATGGCGTCGTGTTGTCGCCGGAGGCGCTCTTCAAGGAAATCGAAGAGCTCGAAGCGGTCGGCCTCGACGTGCAGAAGCGTCTTTTCATCTCCGAAGCGACCACGCTGATCCTGCCGTATCACGTCGCGATCGACCAGGCGCGCGAAGCGAAGAGCGGCGCGGGCAAGATCGGCACGACCGGCCGCGGCATCGGTCCCGCGTATGAAGACAAGGTTGCGCGCCGCGGCCTGCGCGTGCAGGACCTGTTCGAACCGCAGGCCTTCGCGGAACGCCTGCGCGCGAATCTCGACTTCCACAATTTCGTGCTCACGCAATACCTCGGCGCCGCCGCGGTCGACTATCAGCAGACGCTCGACATGATGCTCGGCTATGCGGATCGTCTGAAGCCGATGATCGCCGACGTGTCGCGCCGTCTCTACGACGAAAACCACGCGGGCCGCAACCTGCTGTTCGAAGGCGCGCAAGGCACGCTGCTCGATATCGACCACGGCACCTACCCGTTCGTCACGTCGAGCAACTGCGTCGCGGGCGCGGCCTCGGCGGGCGCGGGCGTCGGTCCGCAGAAGCTCGATTACATCCTCGGCATCACGAAGGCGTATTGCACGCGCGTCGGTTCGGGCCCGTTCCCGAGCGAACTGTACGACGCGGACAATGCCGCGCGCCAGGCGCCGATCGGCCTGACGCTCGCCACGGTCGGCAAGGAGTTCGGCTCGGTCACCGGCCGTCCGCGCCGCACCGGCTGGCTCGATGCGGCCGCGCTGCGCCGCTCGATCCAGATCAACGGCGTGTCGGGCCTGTGCATCACGAAGCTCGACGTGCTCGACGGGCTGGACGAAGTGAACCTGTGTATCGGCTACAAGATGGACGGCAAGGCGGCGGACATCCTGCCGCGCGGCGCCTCGGAAGTCGCGCGCTGCGAGCCGGTGTACGAAACCTTCGCGGGCTGGAAGGAAAGCACGATCGGCATCAAGGAATGGGACAAGCTGCCGGCCAATGCGCGTGCGTACCTGACGCGCGTGCAGGAAGTCGCGGGTGTGCCGATCGACATGGTGTCGACTGGTCCGGATCGCGATGAAACAATTCTGCTGCGTCACCCGTTCAAGGTGTAATCGATGATCCAGGGTGTGCCGATGATCACGATGAAAGACCCGCGCAACGACGACAAGAATCTTTGGGTCGGCTGGGACGAATACCACCGGCTGATCGAACTGCTTGCGCTCGCGGTTCACGAGTCGGGCTGGAAGTTCGACAAGATCCTCTGTCTTGCGCGGGGCGGCTTGCGCGTCGGCGATCAGTTGTCGCGCATCTACGATCTGCCGCTGGCCATTCTCGCAACCAGTTCGTACCGCGAAGCAGCCGGCACGCAGCAAGGCGAACTTGATATTGCGCAGTACATCACGATGACGCGCGGCGAACTGTCAGGCAACGTGTTGCTGGTCGACGACCTGGTCGATTCGGGCGTGACGCTCGCGCGTGTGCAGCAGCATCTGAAAGACCGCTACCCGGCGATTGCATCGGTGCGCTCGGCGGTGCTGTGGTACAAGGCCTGCTCGACGGTGAAGCCGGACTTCTACGTGCAGCATCTGTCGACCAATCCGTGGATTCATCAACCGTTCGAAGAGTGGGACACGGTGCGGCCGCATAATCTCGGCGCATGGATCAAGCGCGGAACACCGCACGAAGCGTGACGAAACCATGACGGTGTGCGGCGAAATGCGAATAACCTGGTTTGAAAACGTCGCATCACGATGAAACGGAGCCCCAAGTACCTATACTGGGCTCCGTTTTCTTTTGTGTGCGCGAATCACGCACAATCGCGGCCGGCGCCTGCCAGTACCCGATGGCGCGGCATTTAGATGCGAATACACAGGGAATACACAGGGTGAGCGTCGCAAACGCGATGTTTGTCGCAGACTTGGTCAAGGCGCGATGCTAAACTTCGGACGTTCCAAGCCTCACGTGGCATTTGCACAACAGGCCAAACGGTCTACTTTCAGGCCCAGTTTAGAATACCGCTCATTTTTGCCGCTGAGGAACGGATTCTTTTCGCGCTTATGACAGACAATCATCACGCGCCGAGGCAACCCTTGCCCGCGCTTGCGGTCGCTGCGATCGGGGTCGTCTTCGGCGACATCGGCACCAGCCCGCTATATTCGCTGAAAGAAGCGTTCAGCCCGTCGCATGGCATTCCGCTCACTCAGGATTCGATTCTCGGCGTGATTTCGCTGCTGTTCTGGGCGATCGTCGTGGTGGTGAGCATCAAGTACGTGCTGTTTGTGATGCGTGCGTCGAATAACGGCGAGGGCGGCGTGCTCGCGCTGATGGCGCTGGCGCTGCGTTCATTCAATCCGCGTACGAGAGCGGCGGGCCTCATCACGATGCTCGGTATTTTCGGCGCCTGCATGTTCTACGGCGACGCGGTAATCACACCGGCCATTTCGGTGATGTCGGCCGTCGAAGGTCTGGAAATCGCGGCGCCGAAGCTCGCGCATCTGGTGCTGCCGCTCACGATGGTCATCCTGCTGCTGCTGTTCTGGATCCAGCGGCACGGCACCGCGGCGGTCGGCCGTCTGTTCGGGCCGATCATGGTGCTGTGGTTCATCACACTCGCGGTGCTCGGGCTGTCGCATATCGTGCAGTCGCCCGAAGTGATCGCGGCGCTCAATCCTTACTACGCGGTTTCATTCATGTCTGCGCACCTGCTGCAGGCTTACGTCGTGCTGGGCTCGGTGGTGCTGGTGCTGACCGGCGCCGAAGCGCTCTATGCGGATATGGGGCACTTCGGCGCGCAGCCGATCCGCTGCGCGTGGTACGTGCTCGTCATGCCGTCGCTGGTGCTGAACTACTTCGGGCAGGGCGCGCTGCTGATGCACGACCCGAAAGCCATCGAAAACCCGTTCTACCTGCTCGCGCCTGAATGGGCGCTGCTGCCGCTCGTCGTGCTGTCGACGGTCGCGACCGTGATCGCATCGCAGGCGGTCATCTCCGGCGCCTATTCGCTGACGAGCCAGGCAATCCAGCTCGGTTATGTACCGCGCATGAAGATCCTGCATACGTCGGAGCTTGCGATCGGGCAGATCTATGTGCCGGTGGTCAACTGGATGCTGCTGTTTATCATTCTGTGCATCGTGATCGGCTTCAAGAGCTCGGACAATCTCGCGGCCGCATACGGTATCGCGGTGACCGCGACGATGGTGATCACCACCATACTGGCGTGCGTCGTGATGGTGAAGGTGTGGAACTGGAACAAGCTCGTCGTCGCGCTGATCATCAGCGGGCTGTTGATCGTCGATCTGGGCTTTTTCGGCGCGAACCTGCTGAAGGTGGCCGACGGCGGCTGGCTGCCGATCGGCATCGGCGCGCTGCTGTTCTTCCTGCTGATGACATGGTTCAAAGGCCGCATGATCGTGAAAGAGCGCACGGCCGCCGACGGTATTCCGCTGATGCCGTTCGTGCAGGGGCTGCTCGCGCACCCACCGCATCGCGTATCGGGCACCGCGATCTACCTGACGGGCAGTTCGACGCTCGTGCCGGTGAGCCTGCTGCATAACCTGAAGCACAACAAGGTGCTGCACGAGCGCACCATTTTCCTCACCTTCATCACGCGCGACATTCCGTACGTCGACGAAGCCGACCGGATGACGGTGAAGGATGTCGGCGGCGGGCTGTTTCTGGTGAAGGCGTTGTACGGCTTCAACGAAACGCCGGACGTGAAGGCGGTGCTGGAAGCGGTGGGGCGCTCGCACGACATCACGTTCGAACTGATGGACACCTCGTTCTTCCTCGCGCGTGAAACGGTTGTGCCGACACAGTTGCCGGGCATGTCGGTGTGGCGCGAGCGCGTGTTCGCGTGGATGCATCAGAATGCCGCGAAGCCGACCGATTTCTTTAGTATTCCCGCCAATCGTGTCGTCGAACTGGGGACGAAGATCGAGATTTGACGTGACGCATTGCGCAGCGCGGATTTTCCGGAGCACCGGCTAAGTCGTGCTCGTGCGAGCCGCCGCCGAAGCAAAAAAAAGCCCATGCACAACAACGTTGTGCATGGGCTTTTTGCCTGAAAGGCCTGACGGGCTGAGTCTGATGAGGGAAACGCGCAGCCGTGCCGCGCATTTCACCCTCGCCGCCGCGCCTGCCTAACGCTGCTTCAGTTTCGCGAACGCCGCGGCCATCGCGCCGGCCGGTTCCGGTTCGCGCGAGCGCTGCGGTCCGCGTGCACCGCCGCCTGCGCGACCCGCGCCGCCGCGATCGTTCGGCGCGCCGCCGCTGCGTGAGCCCGCATTGCCGGCGGCGGCAGCGAAATCGTCGTCGAGGCGCATCGTGAGTGAAATGCGCTGACGCTTCACATCGACCTCGAGCACCTTGACCTTGACGATCTGGCCGGCCTTCACGACCTCATGCGGGTCCTTGATGAACTTCGTCGACATCGCGGAGACGTGCACGAGGCCGTCCTGATGCACGCCGACGTCGATAAACGCACCGAACGCCGCGACGTTCGTGACGACGCCTTCGAGCACCATGCCCGGCGACAGATCCGAAATCTTTTCGACGCCGTCGCGGAAGGTCGCGGTCTTGAACTCGGGACGCGGATCGCGCCCCGGCTTTTCGAGTTCGGCGAGGATGTCACGCACGGTCGGCAGGCCAAAGCGCTCGTCGACGAACTCGGCCGGCGACAGACCGCCGAGCGCTTCACGACTGCCGAGCACATCGGCGACCTGCTTGTTGATTTTCGCGAGCATGCGCTCGACGAGCGGATACGCTTCCGGGTGTACGGACGAACGGTCGAGCGGGTTGTCGCCGCCGTTGATGCGCAGAAAGCCCGCGGCCTGCTCGAAGGTTTTGTCACCGAGACGCGGCACCTTGCGCAACTGCTCGCGCGACGGGAACGGGCCATTCGCATCGCGGTAGTCGACGATATTGCGCGCGAGCGTGGCATTGAGACCGGACACGCGCGCAAGCAGCGCGACCGATGCGGTGTTCGCATCGACACCGACCGCGTTCACGCAATCTTCGACGACCGCATCGAGCGAACGCGCGAGTTCGCGCTGATTGACGTCATGCTGATACTGCCCGACGCCGATCGCCTTCGGCTCGATCTTCACGAGTTCGGCAAGCGGGTCCTGCAGACGGCGCGCGATCGATACCGCGCCGCGCAGCGACACGTCGAGTTCCGGGAATTCCTTGGCCGCCAGTTCGGATGCCGAATAAACCGACGCACCTGCTTCGGACACCACGATTTTCTGCAGCTTGAGCTCAGGATGACGTGCGATCAGTTCGCTCGCGAGCCGGTCCGTTTCACGCGACGCGGTGCCGTTGCCGATGCTGATCAGCTCCGCCCGGCATTGCGCGGCAAGGCGCGCGAGCTTCGCGAGCGAACCGTCCCAGTCGCGGCGCGGCTCGTGCGGATAAATCGTATCGGTGGCGAGCACCTTGCCGGTGCGGTCGACGACCGCTACCTTCACGCCCGTGCGCAGGCCCGGGTCGAGGCCGATCACCGCTTTCGGGCCGGCCGGCGCCGCGAGCAGCAGGTCTTTCAGATTGCGGGCGAAGACGCGGATCGCCTCATGCTCGGCCTGTTCGCGCAGGTTCGTCAGCAGCTCGGTTTCGATATGCGGCTGCACCTTCACGCGCCAGCACCAGCGGCACACGTCGGCCAGCCATTTGTCCGCCGGGCGCGCCTGATTCGCGATGCCGAAGTGGCGCGCGATCAACGCTTCGCCGGGATGCGGGACCTGCGCGTCGAGCTCTTCGCCGAGGCCGAGCTTCACGAGCAGCACGCCCGCATTGCGGCCGCGGAAGAGGGCGAGCGCGCGATGCGACGGCACGGTCTTGATGGTTTCCGCGTAGTCGTAGTAGTCGCGAAATTTTTCGCCTTCTTCGCCTTCCTTGCCCTCGATCACCGCGGACGATACGACGCCCTGATTGAACAGGTAATCGCGCAGCTTGCCGAGCAGCTCCGCGGTTTCGCCGAACTGCTCGGACAGGATGTCGCGCGCGCCGTCGAGCGCCGCTTTGATGTCGGCGACGCCCTTGTCCGCGTCCACATACTGCACGGCTTCCGTTTGCGGATCGAGCAGCGGATTGGCGAGCAGCGCCTGCGCAAGCGGCTCGAGCCCGGCTTCGCGCGCGATCTGCGCACGCGTGCGCCGTTTCGGCTTGTAAGGCAGATAGAGGTCTTCGAGCACCTGTTTGCTGTCGGCGGCTTCGATCGCCGCGCGCAGTTCGTCGGTGAGCTTGCCCTGCTCGTCGATGCTCGCGACGATCGTCGCGCGGCGGTCTTCGAGCTCGCGCAGATAGAGCAGGCGTTCTTCGAGATTGCGCAACTGGGTGTCGTCCAGATTGCCGGTGACTTCCTTCCGGTATCGGGCGATGAACGGAACGGTCGAACCTTCATCGAGAAGTTGCACGGCCGCTGCCACCTGGCGAGGCTGGACAGACAGTTCGGTGGCGATGCGCTGGACGATCTTGAGTGCTACGGTTTCCGTCATAAGGACTTGATGTTCGTGCCGGGTTCGATCTGGGGCCGCTTCACGTGCCGGTTTGCGTGCGGTTTCGCATGCCTGTTGCACCGGCTGGTTTTACAGGCCGGTTCTGCAGGCTGGTTCGCAGGCCGCTACCAGGCCCGCTACTCAGGCCCGCTACCAGGCCGCTACTCAGGCCGCTACTCAGGCGAGGTTACACGCCTGCGTGCGACAGTGCGCGCCTGCATGCGATGCCGCCATCGGCGCGCGCAGGCCGCGATGGCTGAGGCCGCGGGTGAAGCGGATGAAGCGAAATGAAGCAGCGGGGCATTTTGCCATAAATGCCGGGACGCTCAAGCGCAGGATGTTAGAATTTCGGGCATGTTCCGTTGCCCCTCTACGACGTTGCCCACCTCCCGTTTTCCGCTTGCCGCGCGTGTGCCGAGCGCCGTGCCACCGTCGTTTGCGCGAATTTCCGCTGCATGCTTGCGCGTCCCGTCGAAAGACCGGCTTGGCGCCGTCGTACGTGCCTGCCGTGCGGGCATGATGGCGGCCACGACGCTGGGCGTCGTGGCATTCGCGACGCTGGTCATGCCGCTGCCCGCCGTTGCGCAGCAGCTGCGGGGCACCGACGCCGCGTCCGCGGCGCTGTCGACGGATCGAGCCGGCAGCGCAGACGCCGTCGACGGCACGGACGCCGCCGTGCCGGTTCACCCGGACGCCATCGGCAACGACGACGCATCGCAGGACACGGACGACGCGGATAGCGTCATGGCCTCGCCGGCGGACAACGCGTTCGCCGCGCGCCAGAAAGCGCTCGACGCGCGCAGCGCACAGAACAACTACGACTTCGCGGTCGAGCGGCACGACTGCTACAGCACGTTCTTCGTCAATCATTGCGTGAACAAGGCGCGCGATGCGATGCGCGCGGTGCAGGCGGACATCCGCCGCGAACAGCTCACGCTCGACGACGAAAAGCGCGCCGAGCACGCGCGGCAGCGCGACGAGCAGCAGGCGCTGCAAGCGGCGCGCGATGAAGCGCAAGCGCCGCAGCGCGCCGCGCAGGATACCCGCAACGAGCAGGCGTACGAAGACAAGCAGCGCCAGCACGCGCTCGACGAAGCGCAGCGTCAGGCGGAAGCGCCGCAGCGCGCGGCCAACGAAGAGGCGTATCAGCAGAAGCAGCGCCAGCATGCAATCGATCAGGCGCAGCGCGGTGTGAGCCCGGCGCAAGCGGCGGCCAACCAGCAGGCCTATGATCAGAAGCAGGCGGACTTCCAGCGTCAGCTCGATCAGGCGCATCAGCAGGCCGCGCAGAAGGCGCAGGAGCGCGTCGAGAAACAGCAGCGCTATCAGCAGAAGCAGATCGACGCCGAGCAGCACAAGAAGGATATCGAGGCGCGCCAGAAGCAGGCCGCCGAGAAAGCGCAGCAGAAACAGCAGCAAGATCTGCAGCAGCAACAGCAGCTCGAACAGCAGCAAAAGCAGCAGCAACAACAGAAGTAGACAGGACCAGCAACAGCAGCATTGCGTTTCAGGCCGGACAGCAACCTCGAGCGAAACGCGCGCACCGCAGGGTCGACAGGGTCAGCCGGGCCGGACAGGCCAGGTACGCGTCCGGACCCGTCGCGCCGCGCGCGCTTCGCCCATTCTGGAGAGGAGGCGAGCATGCGCGCTCATCACGTCAACGCGGAAACACTTCACGACCGGATTCTGCAACTGGAATCGGAACACAGTGGGCTCGATCGGCTGATCGACCGGATGTCGGAAGAGCCCGGCGTCGACGACCTTGAACTGCAGCGCCTGAAGAAACGCAAGCTCAAGCTGAAGGACACCATCATCCTGCTGCAATTGCAGCTCGAACCGGACGCGCACGGCTGAGTGCGGAACCTGGCAGGCGCCGGGGCCGACCACGCTTACGCGACGCGGGCGCCGGATTTTGCAGGAACCGCTTGCCTTGAACGCACCGCTTGATTCTTCCGCCGATTCTTCCCCCCGCCGCACGCCGGCCGCCGATGCGGCATCAGGCGCCGCGTCCGGCAGGTCGGCCTCGGCTGTCTCCGCCGCAGCTGGCGCGAGCGGCAAAGACGCCGCGCGTGCCGAACGTCATGCCGCGGGCGTTGCACTCGCCGCATCGTTGACGCCGCGGCGTGCGACCGAACTCAGCGATATCTTCGCCGCCGATGGCGTGCTCGCACGGCAGATCGACGGCTACCGGCCGCGCGCATCGCAAATCGATATGGCGCGCGCGGTCGCGGCGGCACTCGAAGCATCGGGGCGCGCGCTGCCCGAGCCCGCGATGTTCGACGCGCAG
>NZ_CADIKF010000093.1 GCF_902859875.1 Paraburkholderia solisilvae
GCTCGATTACGTCAGCCCCATGACGTTCGAAAAGAACTGGTTCGCAGCTCAAAGAGGCGAAGCCGCATAATTCCCCCCAGCTATGGGATTCGTCAAACGAGGGCAAGGTCATCCTTTGATCTTCGCCGTCTCAGTTACGGTGAAGATTTTCGCTCGCTTCATGTCGTTACCTTCGTCGTGGTTATCCGTCGAACTTACAGTTGTCGGTGAGCAGGTACGCTGCGGTGCGGTCCTCGAGGATATAGCGGTTGTGGCGCTTCAGTATGTGTGCGTCGCCGAGCAGCTGGCAGCCTGCATCGGGGTAGTTGCCGGTCGTCGAAATCTCGTATTCCACATCGCCCATCGCCACGTGCTCGGGATCTTCCTCGACGTCCTCGAGCGTGATTTTACGCGGTGTCGTCCAGTCCTATCGACGCAACCCACCGGTGTACCAACCGTGCGTATTGACGAGTCGAAAGATGCTGCGATGTATGTATCCGGCTCGGGAAAAGATAGTCGGCAGATTTCAGGTGACGTGCGGCGATCCAAGCCTCCACGCTCTGACGGGTGTGCTCCGTTATTTCGAACTGCACTGACCGTTGCGTCTTCTGCGGCATCACTATTGCGCGCGACCCGACGTGATTGCCGTGACAGATGTCCTGCACGCGCAGCCGAGTCAGGTCACATGCGCGAAGCTTGCTATCAATCGCGAGATTGAACATCGCTAGCTCCCGAACGTTCGATGCAATCTGCAGCCGGGTCCGGATGGCCCAGATCTCAGGAAGTTTCAACGGTGGCGTCTGCCCCGTGAGCTTGCCTTTATTCCACGGCACACGACAACCCATTCCATTCGCATTCTGCGTTTCCATGTCGATCTCCTTCCAGTTGGACGGAAATCCAGTCTGCGCTTTGGTTGGCGGTCGCTGTCCGACCCTTCTGAGACGTTGATGTTGCCGGTCACACTGTCCGAAGGGGATCGGAAAGCCGACATACACACCACACATGCAGATCGAGAGAATTACCGCTAGCCGCCGACGTGCTTGCAGATAGGATGCCGACCATTGCAAAGGGCTCCGGGCATAATGGGACGCTGAAGATGCGTAGCGATCGGAGAAGCGGCCAACAAGCTGACTTCAGCCGACCAGTAGCGGCTTTACAGCAATTTATTGACCGTTCCGCGGCGCGGCACACCCTTTTACTAGCCGCTTCAATCTTTACCGAGCCTGGCCATGCCCGCACATCAACGTTTCGAGATCAGCGACCCCAGCGAGGTTTCGTATGCGCACCGGAGTATCAGGGCAATCGCAGCGCTCCACGGTTTAAGCGAGGCGCGGATCGACGACGTTTCGATCATCGTTGCCGAGTTGGGCGCAAACCTGCTCCGGTATGCGACGCGCGGCGAACTGCTGGTGTGTCCGTTGACGGATAGCGCGCGATTGCATCCAGGGGGCGTGGGCAGAGCCGGTATCGAAATCCTGTCGATTGCAAAGAGCTTTGACACGGCTGGGGCCACGTCCAACTCTATGATCGCAGATTGGGCGGTTGGTATCTCCGAAGACGGTATGCCAGCGATGCGGCGACTTTCAGACGAGTTCGACGTCTGGAGCGCGCCGGGCGCCGGCGCAGTGCTGCGCGTCGTATTGTGGAGCGATGCACCGCCCCACGGTCCTGCCGCCGCAGCGGTCATGCCGGGTGGCGTCCCGGTCGAGTATGGCGTGATTAACCTGGCACTGCGCGGCCAGGTCCTCAGCGGCGACGCATGGGCATGCACACAGGGCGTTGAAGGCTTCACCGTGATGATCGCTGACGGCCTGGGCCACGGACTGCTAGCGCAGATCGCGGCGGTGGCCGCGATCGGGTCACTCTCACCGGGCAGTGGAGCGCCTCTGCCCGAGATCGTCAGCGTTGCCGATCGTGCCTTGCGACCCACGGTTGGCGCGGCACTAGGTGTCGCCCGTTTGCCGCCGCGCGCGGTTCCGCCTGCCCCCGGCGACCCAACGCCAGACTCTGACCAGCGCGGGACCGCTTTCTCGCGCGCGGATAGCGTTGCCCGCTTCTGCGGCATCGGGAACGTCGCTGCAAGCGTTTGGAGCGCGGCAGGCCATCGTCATCTCGTCTCGCATGCGGGCATCGTTGGGCGCGGCATCCGCAAAACGCAGGAATTCGACGGCGCGTGGAGCCCGGGAGCGCTGCTCGTGATGCACTCGGACGGATTGAACACGCGCTGGGATCTCGCACGTTACCCTGGCTTGTCAGCGAGCCATCCGTCCTTGATCGCCGCCGTCCTCTACCGCGATCACTCGCGTGAAGACGACGATGTGACCGTTCTCGTCGCCCGTGATCGCCGCGCTCCGGCATGAGAGTCGCCGGCTAGTGACACTGCGGTAAGCTTAACTTGGCGAAGCGGCCGGACAGATCTGCGCGACCCCTGTACTCGTGTTCATCGTCGGTCGCGGTCGCTTCCGCAAACCAGGCACAGCAGGATATCAGCGCTATTTGCCACGAGGCAGGAGTACGGAGAATACTGTTTCCGTCTCATCGGATCGCGCGTCGATCTCACCCGCATGGGCCTTGGCAATCTCGCGCGCGATATATAGTCCGAGCCCGAGACTCCCGCTGGCATCTCCGCCCTGATGACTTGTGCCTCGTTGTAGTGGATCAAAAATGCGATCGAGGGTTGAGCGTTCAATGGCATCGCCAACGTTCACCACCTCCAGGAGCACATCCTCGTCCCTGCCGGCAACTGTTACCCGTACCGGCGCGTCCTGCGATCCATACTTGATCGCATTCAGAACCAGGTTGCCAAGCAACTGCTGTAGACGTCGGCCATCCCAAACACCGACGCAGTCACCGAACACGTCAAGATCGACCTGACGGTCTGGATGCACGACACGCAGCTGGTCCAGTTCATCGGCAAAGATCTGAGCCAAATCAATGTCGGCGGGCGCGATACTGATACCCAGACCCAGCCTGCTTCGGTTGTAGTCAACCATATCGTCCAGCAACGCCTGCATGCGTGCGCCGCTTCTTATCAGGCGCGACGCGGCGCCCGACACTTTTTCACCGGCGTTAAGCGCCGCGAGATATGACGCGGTGATCTGGATAGTCTGCAGTGGACTGCGCATGTCGTGCCCAAGCATTCCAAGCAACAGATTGCGAGCCCGGTCGACGTAGGCGCTGAAAAAGCTTACCGACTCGGCGATGGACTGATCGATGGCCTCGTTAAAGCGAACGATGTCCTCCACGTGATGACTGTCGGGCTCAAATTTATCCATCCACAGGTGAAGCACGCTGGCGCGCAGGGCGCGGTATTCGGAAATCAGCTGGTTGATGTCAAAGCCGCTTTGCGCGCGCAGGAGGGCGTGCGTTTGTGCCGCGGTCTCCGTGGCATCGGCCAGTCTGGGCGTTCGCCCCATCGACTTTTCGAGCTGATCGGCCCCGCTTTGGGGAGTAGACAGATCCTTTGCGACAGCCTCCAGAAGCTGCTGCGCGTGGTCCCGCAAGGCCAGGGATTTCATGCCTGTAGCTGCCGGCGACAGGGTGCCGGCGAACTCCTCCCATCGCGACAGAATGGTTTCCATGTGTTCCAGAATGAAGTCGGCCAATCGCATGTCTGCCCCTGAGACGGACCGAGAAATCTCGATCGCAAATAAGGTATTTTTGCGGAATCCTTGGCTATTAGCAAACTGACTACACATAGACGGCGGGTCCATCGATTGCTGACTGTAAGGCAATAGGAGAAATCAATGCCGACCCTAAACGCCGCGCGCCTGCTCATCGCGGACGACGATCCGAACATACTGGCGGCGTACGTTCTGTTCTTCGACGCGCAGGGGTATCAAACGCGAACAACCGGAGATGGGGCGCACGCCGTGGCGGAATACAGCGCGTGGCGTCCGGATGCGGTCGTTCTCGACATTCAGATGCCCGGTATGGACGGGCGCGCGGTGGCAAGAGAGATTCGGCACCTGCAATTCATACCCCCGCCGTTACTGGTGGCGATCACCGCGCTGACATCGGCGGCCGAGCACGCCGAATCGCTGAGGGCCGGGTTTAACCACCATTTCGCAAAACCCGCGGACCTCCCGGTCGTTCTGGCTGCAATTGCGGCCCACATCGGGCGCCCTGCGGCCAAAGAAGATCCATGACAATAGACTTGGCGACCATCGATTGCTTTCCGGCACAGACACCCAACGCTAGTGGACCGCTTCGCCACTCATTGACGGATAGCGGGTCAAGGGCATTGGAAGAACGGAGACAGGAGCACCGTGATGACATGCGAAATATAATGGCGCGATGCACCAATTCTCAACGTATGCTGGTTCTGGTGGGAGCAAGGGATCTATGACGCCGTGACTTTCACCCGGCGGGAATTGTTCGATTGAATCGAATAGCAAGAGCAGCCGGGTCACACGGGTCTTCCCGTCGGGTATCAGACGTTGGTGCGCGGACAGGGAAGTAACGCGGCGGCGCCAGTATGAGAGCCCAAGCGGGCTGCCCGCCGCAAGAAACGGAACGATCTGCTCGAGATGAGTCAGATCGTCCTCGAACTGATTGTGAAGCATCGTAATCCCTGGAAGGTCTCTGCTGTCCCGTGATGAGTATGAGCTGGCCGCTGCGGCATAACCCCAAGGTGTCTTCGTGCGGCCAGCAATGCGGAGCCAAGGTCGGGTGGAGATGCACATCTACCGGAGGTGGTGCTGATTACTGCCTGAAAGGCCATTTCCCTTAGGAACGCCATAAGGTTCTCAAGGGACGGTGCGACCGGGGATCGCCCCATGAGTGGTATCGCGACGAAGCGGGACATTACCGCTCGATACGCCCGCTGCTTCCTCGAACGGCGGCTGGTGGCGAAAGCCCGCATGTCCCGACACGATGGAGATGATCGCGCCGACGATCAGGGCGGCAAACGAGAACCATGAGGCACGGGCGACGTTGCGCGCTGCCGTATCGGCTGCCTGACGCGCATCGGCCTGCGCTTGCGGGCTTGACGCTTCGGCGGTGGCGGACGCAATTGCGCCCTGGACCTGCTGCGTCAATGCGCTTACGGCTGTCCCTGCGGCTCCCGACCGACCCATCGTCGCGCCGACGGTCGCGCCGGTCGATGCTACGCTTCCGGCGACGCTCACCGCGCTACCGAGCAGCGAGGTGGCCCCGTAGAGGACCATCAGAATCATGACTGCCCAGGCCAGCAGCCCGTGCAGCCACCCGAGCATGGGCGCACAGCGGCCCGCGAAGTAGGAGCCGACAAAAACCGCAATGACCGTCATCACGATCAGATATGCACCGGAGCTAAAGGCGAATCCCTCCAACGGATTGGGCCGCGAAAGAGGCGCTAGTACGGACATGCCGATTGCCGTGCCGAGTACGCTCAGGATAAGGTAGGCGATCATCGAGAGAATGACGCCCGTGATCACGGAGCCCCACGACACACGAGGGAGCCCGCTTTGGGTGGCTAGGAGTTTCATGAATAGGCCTCGATATGTAGTTTGAAGTCCAAAGGTTGAATACAGGCGCTCCTGTATTCCACTCAAGCGGGCGCAACCGCTGTACCCGACAGTTCGGAGACGAAATCGGTGTTCATCAGTTACAACGTGGAGACGATCTGCCGGGAAGAGCTGCTTTTCCCGCGTACGCCGTGCCGCCGCTCATATCCAGCCACTGACTGAAAGCAAAACTGCAACCAGCCACACTAGCACCTGATAGGTGACCATCCACTCGTTCAAGGCGGATCCGCGAAATGGGCACGCGCTGCGCAGTTGCGAGCAGCGCGCCCCTACACCGAGCCGGTTCATTTGCCTAACGCTTCGGCTGCGATCTCCTCCTCAGCGAGGAGAGACAGCTTTTGGTCCGTGGCCTTCTCTTCCTTCAGTGTCTGTAGAAGAAGGGTGACTGCATGCGTCTCTCCGAGCTGCTTCGCAAGTGCGATGATCGAACCATAGGCGGCGATCTCGTAGTGCTCGACCTTTTGTGCGGCCCCAATCAGCCCTGCGTCCAGAACAGGGCCGCGCTCGATCTCATCGATCAGCTCCTGGCCCTCCTCAACGAGGCCTTCCATTGCAACGCATTTGATCCGCTTGAGACGGATACCGCAAGATTCGACAACCTGGTCGATCCGTTCAATCTGCCCCCGCGTTTCTTCCAGATGTGTCATGAAAGCCGCGCTCAGATCGGAATGTGTCGCCGCGCGGGCAAGCTTCGGCAGCGACTTCGTCATCTGCTTCTCTGCGCTGTATATGTCGGATAGCGAATGGATAAACAGATCGCTGATGGTCCTGGTGGTCATGGCTAACTCCCTGAATAGATGTATTCATGTAAATGTCTTGTATAAGACGTGAACGCATTGCTCCGTTTTGTCCGATCTCAGTCGGTCGACAACCGCCTCCTTTTCAGGAGGGCGGCTTAAACTCCGGTTACTTCAGATCGTCGGCAAGCGCCTCTGCGCTTCCGAGTTCCGCGCCAGTCATCGGGTCGCTTTCCGGATCGGACTGAAGGCGCGTGGCCATCGCAGACAGCGTCTTTTTCTCGGCGGAATCGAGGTTGACCCAGGCGTTTCCATCGCCGCCGTCCACCGCCGGTTCGCCATCCTTCATCGTGAGCCCCGTGCCGCTGTTCCAGGGTGCTCCAACCACCTCCCCGCCGTGCGACATCTTGAAGTAGGTACTCGCGAATTCGGGCATCGGTGCCAGCTTGCCCGACGGGAAATTGGGCGATATCGCATACAGCGCTTTTTCGAACGATTTCTGGTGCGCAACTTCACGGGTCATCAGAAAGCCCAGCGCATCGCGGATACCCGGATCGTCTGTGACGTTGATCAGCCGCTCATAGAGAATTTTCGCGCGAGCCTCCGCCGCGATGTTCGAGCGCAGATCCGCCGTCGGCTCACCGATCGTGTCGATGTAGGCGGCCGTCCACGGAACGCCGCCTGAGTTGGTCAACGCGGGGCCACCACCGTGCAGGAGCTGGGTGACGTGGCTATCGTTGCCGGCCGCGTTCAGCTTGCGGTACAGCTCAGCCTGCTCATCCACCGCTTCGGAAAGCTCGCCCTTCGAACCGCGGTTGAGCATTGCCACGATCGAGCCGATGATTTCCAGATGACTGAGCTCTTCGGTCGCGATGTCGTACAGCATGTCCTTGCGGCCCGGGTCTTCCTCGGCAACCGCCTGCGTGAAATAGCGCATCGCCGCGGCGAGTTCGCCCTGCGGACCGCCGAACTGCTCGAGCATCAGGTTTGCCAGACCGGGATTGGAGGCACCTACGCGCACCGTGTACTGCAGCAGCCTGTTGTGCATGAACATGAGAATCTCCGTTTCAAGTGAATGCCAGCAACACAGCGCATGGGATATGCCTGCGCAGCGCTTTTCCATTCGAATAGCCAGGCCGCGCGCCATGAGCCGAACTCGAGAAGGGTACAAACCTTCCACATCGTCGCTGCAGGCCGGCAGTCGTGGTGCGAGACGAATCAAGCGAGGTCGGAAGCAGGACTATCAGGCGAGGCGTTGATCAAATTGTTCCGCCCGAATCGGTCGCGCGCGACGGGGACACGGCACATAAGGACGGTCAGAACGCCGTGGTGTTGGTGGTTATGAGATGATGATCTGCATGACTGATGAATACAGAACTCTGCCAATCCCCTTGAAGGTGCAGAGCGCGACCCGAACGAGCGCAACAGACCGGGTATGCCGTTCCTACATTGCTTGCCGGCAACACCTCCCGTCAAGGCGACAGCTATTCCTGTCTGGCCTTCTCGCCTCCGTGCGCGGTGAACGCGCAGTCAGCGAAGGTGTGTACCCGTCGCTCGGCGAAGCTCAGGGCTTCCTCCGGACCAGGCGAAATCCAATGGCTCGGAAAAGCTCGCAATGATCTGCTCCACTCGATCTGCGGGCTCACTGGCATTAGACGTGTCAGAGCCTGCTCGTCTGAACGTTGCCATCGACGCCGTCCTGCCCGAATCGAATCGCGGAGTCGATGACATCACCCCGCGCTGGTGGGACTTGCTCCAGCGAACAACCTCGCATAACGCCGGACTTTGGACTCCCCGGGTTAAAAGGTGTCAATTCGCACGACGGACGAGAACTGACGCGGGCCTTTGGCATACGGGTCGCGATGCAATGGAAATTCCTGTTACGGGTACGCACGTAGCTCGTACCCTCTTCAATGACTGGAATGGTCATGATGACGTGCTCCGTGGCGGTGCTGACCGTCACTGAACCGTATCTATCCGGGGGCGAAAAAGGCGACCGGAGATGCATCTGGACGACTTCACAGTGCGCTTAATGGCGCAGCAAAGCAAACTAAATCAAGAGAAGATAACCGCTCACCGTTTCAGGCTGTCCGCGCGGTGAAGTGATGAAGATGCGCAAAGCAACTTGCGAAGGCACATCCGATCGTAGCCGTACTGGGCGGTTTGGCTGACACGGGACGAATGACCGAAACTCCACTGTGTTTTGGCCATTCACCCTTCACCAGCGAGCGTCGCTTCCAGGCCGAGATGGAATGGACACCGCCCTCCCTTCGGGGATGCAGGGTCCGGCAAAGAAGCGGAGGCCCTCCAGAACCGAACGGCATCAATGTGCCAGAGTGGCGTTTCGACACGTCCACTTGAGGAACGGAGGGCCCAAATGAATGCTACGACATACGGACTAGATGTTGCAAAGCACGTGTTCCAGATGTACTGGGTCGACAATCAAACAGGCGAGATAGCCAATCGGCGCTTTCGACGCGACGAACTGGTCGCGTTTCTCGCGCAGCGGCCGGCGGGCCGGGTGGCGCTCGAAGCGTGCGGCAGCGCGCACTGGTGGGCGCGTAAGATCCAGGCGCTCGGGCACGAGGTGGTGCTGTTGCATGCGAAGTTCATCCGACCGTTTGTCCAGACAAACAAGACTGACGCGGCGGATGCGCGGGCAATCTGGACAGCCGTACAGCAGCCGGGAATGCGAACCGTAGCAGCAAAGACAGAAGACCAGCAGGCGATGCTCGGTCTTCACCGGATGCGCTCGCCGCTGATCAAGTTCCGCACCATGCAGGTGAACCAGTTGCGAGGCCTCCTTTACGAGTTCGGCGTGTCATTCCGTGCAGGACGCGCGGCTGGTCTCGCCGAGATGCGAGCCCGCATGGCAGAGCTCGAGGATGCACTCCCGGGAACAATGTTCAGCAGCCTGCGCGACCAGTTGAGGCGCATCGACGGAATCGACCAGGATATCGACCAGCTTGAGAAGCAGATAAGTGGCTGGCACAAACAGGAAGCTGCATGCCAGGCAATTGCGGCAGTGCCAGGCATCGGCAGGCTCACCGCGACTGCGCTCGTTGCCACGATTGGCGATGCGAAGACGTTCAGGTCCGGACGCGAGTTTGCCTCATTTCTCGGACTGGTGCCCCGGCAAAGCGGCACAGGCGGAAAAACCCACCTTGGACCGATCTCCCGCCGAGGCGATCCGTATCTGCGCACGCTGCTGATCCATGGCGCGCGCTCGGTGATGTGTCACGCGAAGGTGCCGACTCCATGGCAAAAGGCGATCCTGGAGCGACGACCCGCGAATGTCGCGGCGGTAGCCCTCGCCAACAAGATGGCACGCACCGCATGGGCGATACTGGCCCACGGCGGCACGTACGATCGGCATCATGTCAGCGCGAGACCTGCTTAGCCAGCGAATAACGAAGGATGAGATGAAGTACCGATAGGTTGCTGAGGTTGATTCACATGTGATGGCGAAACCGGTCGGACCGCAGGAACACAAACCTGAACACGGCCTTGCGCTTAAAAGTGCGTGGCCGAGATGAGGATGTTCCCGTCGAATTCCATCAGGGCCCGCGGGCTTCGGCCTGCATTACAGGCCGGATATAAGACCGCAGCCGATACTTCGGTTAAGCATCGCATCAAGATCAATCTGGCAAACCGGGCGGTGTCCATATAAGGTCGTGTGGAAACGCCATTTTTGCCACTGAGGGCGAGATTGCCGGTCCGCTCAATCGAGTTTGATACGTCGAGCTTGTACTAATCGAACATCGCGCACATAAGCTCCGGGCCACTGAAGTAGCCGCGATCAGCCAGCACTTTCAGTTTCGGTTTGGCCATCGCTCTCCTGGCAGACATCGCCATCCTGCCAAGTTGACCGTGATCGTTTCCGACATTGGTCACTTCGTGTTCCACGATCAGGTGGTGCTTCGTGTCCACCGCGACCTGAACGTTGTAGCCGACGATGCCTGAGCCTCTGCCGCTTGTCGCCATGGACCGCGCGTCGGCGTCCGTCATCGACAGCTGTTTGTCCGGATGCTTCTGCAACTGCTTGCCGATCTGTGCGAGTTCCCGCATCTCCCGGCGCAAGCTGGCGATTTTCTCGTACAGACGCACGGTCTTCACATCGAAACCTGTCGGACTGATCCGGTCTGCGGTCTCGATCGCGTCGAGATATCGCTGAACGCTTTCCTCAATCTGCTGCCGGCGTTTGTCGATCTTGCCTGCCGTGTAGTTCCTGTCGCGGCTGTTGACAGCCTTGAACTTGCTGCCATCGATTGCCACCATGTCACTGGATAACAGCTTCAGTCCTCGACACAGTTCAACGAAACGCCGGCATACGTTGCGAATGGCTGCGCCGTTGTCCCGGCGAAAATCGGCGATCGTCTTGAAATCCGGCGCAAGCCGTCCAGTCAACCACATCAGCTCGACATTGCGCTGACATTCACGCTCAAGGCGCCGGCTGGAAGGAACACGATTCAGATAGCCATAGATGTATATCTTGAGCATCACGCCTGGGTGGTAGGACGGGCGTCCCGTAAGTGCAGGGATGGTACCGTTGAAACCAAGATCCTCAAGCTCCAGCTCGTCGACGAAGACGTCAATCACCCTGACCGGGTTGTCTTCTCCGATGTAATCATCGACGCATTCGGGAAGTAGTGCGACCTGCTTGCGGCTATCTCCTTCAACGAATCGCTTCATGAATCACCCGGGCTCAATGCGTTGATTCAGTTTAGGCGATCACGGCGTTTTCACACAGGCTCGACCCTGAGCGGACCTCAGGCCTTCCCAATAGCCGCCATTCCAGCCCGTTCATAAATTGCCTTTCTCAACGTCCTTGTCGTAGCGACCACCGACGGATCATGCAAAACAGCAAGTAGCCGAGAAGGATTACAGCAACGCTACCTGCCAGCGCGGATTCTATCAATGTGTTGTTGTGACTGAGCGCGAAGTGCTGTGGGTCGGTAGTACGGTATATCCGGGTCACCTTTCCCCACTGTGATACGCCCGTTTCAGCCTCGTTAATCCACATCCAGTACAGGCACCCCGCCAGCGCTGAGAAGATCACCGCCGCTTTCGCGGATACTCGGATCGGCTGGTCATAGTCGCTCGCCTGCTTTCCTAAACTCGCCATTCCCGGCACCTCTTCTGTTTGTAGACGGAGTCGGGATCGTAGCAGGACACGATCCGAAGGGCCGCGTTTTTGACGATTTTCATGCGGTCGTCGACGGTCCGCCTCTGGCCGAGGCCGTGTAAAAACGCGCGTGATCACCTAGACTGAACCAACGCGTTAGCGCGAGAGGCGAGGATGGGGCGATTTGTCGAAGGTGCGGACCGCAATCAAACAACGC
>NZ_CADIKF010000094.1 GCF_902859875.1 Paraburkholderia solisilvae
GGGCCCCGGCGGCGACAAGCGCGCCGGCGGCGGTGGCCGTCCGGCGGGCGGCACCCCCAATCGCGGCGGCAATCCGAATCCGGGCGGAAACCGTACGCCACGCGGCCGCCCGCGCGGCCGCGGTTAGCAGGCAGCCGATATCAGGCAGCGGAAGGTCGGTCTGAACCGTTGCCGTCTGCGCTTGCGGCTTCTTTTTTTGTCTGGCGATTACCCCACGATCCGCACCAAAGCACGCGCAGATGCGCTTTGGCGCGGGTTTGCGGTTTGCGTTTGTCCTGAAAAATGGCTACAATCACGAAGTCGCTGGGCGTGCGGTTGGAAGTCTGATTTCTGCGTGCAGCTCAGGTGCGACCACCGGCAATAAGATGATGGGCGTTTCGCCCATTTTTTTTTGCCGTTCAAAGTTCGCGAATCATTGCGTTCGACAGGTGGTTCCGCATCCGGGGTAGCACTTGCAACGCGCGCCAGCCTGGCGCGGCCCGCTGTGGTGGTGTTCGCTTGCAATCTCGTGGCAACCGCATGGGGCATCCCCATGGCACCCCCGCCGTGGCACCGGCGGCGCGCCGCGCGAACATCTAGAGGGCATTGTGCAACTGACGGAACTGATTGAAACGACGGTCGTGGGCCTTGGCTACGAACTCGTCGATCTCGAGCGCATCGGGCGCGGCATGCTGACCGTGTATATCGACCAGCCTGCCGGCATCGCAATCGAAGATTGTGAAAAGGTGACGCGTCAGCTCCAGCACGTTTTGACGGTCGAGAATATCGATTACGAGCGGCTCGAAGTATCGTCGCCGGGTCTTGACCGGCCGCTCAAGAAACTGGCGGACTTCGAGCGCTTCGCGGGCAGCGAGGCGGTGATCACGTTGAAAAAGCCATTGGACGGACGGAAATCGTACCGGGGCGTTCTGCATGC
Organism: Paraburkholderia solisilvae; assembly: GCF_902859875.1. Taxonomy (GTDB): domain Bacteria; phylum Pseudomonadota; class Gammaproteobacteria; order Burkholderiales; family Burkholderiaceae; genus Paraburkholderia; species Paraburkholderia solisilvae. The sequence continues at coordinate 917 of NZ_CADIKF010000094.1, forward strand.
TCCGCAAGGCGAGACGATCGGTCTTGAATTTGAAGGGAAGGAAGGCGCCGCGATGCTGGATTTCACGCTTGCGGATATCGATAAAGCACGCCTCGTTCCGAAAGTTGACTTTAGGAGCCGCAAACAATGAGTCGCGAAGTGTTGATGCTGGTGGATGCGCTGGCACGCGAGAAGAACGTCGACAAGGACGTCGTATTTGCCGCGCTCGAAGCGGCGCTCGCTTCGGCATCCAAGAAACTCTTCGACGAGGACGCGGACATTCGTGTCCATATCGACCGTGAGAGCGGCGAGCATGAAACATTCCGCCGCTGGCGCGTGGTGCCGGACGAAGCGGGACTGCAGGAGCCGGATCAGGAAATCCTGCTGTTCGAAGCGCGCGAGCAGAAGGCCGATGCGGAAATCGACGATTATCTGGAAGAACCGGTGCCGTCGATCGAATTCGGCCGGATCGGCGCGCAAGCCGCCAAGCAGGTCATTCTGCAGAAGGTTCGCGATGCGGAACGCGAGCAGATCCTGAACGACTTCCTCGAGCGCGGCGAAAGCATCATGACCGGCACGGTCAAGCGTCTCGACAAGGGCAACTTCATCGTCGAATCGGGCCGTGTCGAAGCGCTGCTGCGCCGCGATCAGCTGATTCCGAAAGAGAACCTGCGCGTCGGCGACCGCGTGCGTGCGTATATCGCGAAAGTCGACCGCACCGCGCGCGGCCCGCAGATCGAACTGTCGCGCACCGCGCCCGAGTTCCTGATGAAGCTGTTCGAAATGGAAGTGCCGGAAATCGAACAGGGGCTGCTCGAGATCAAGGCCGCGGCGCGCGACCCCGGCGTGCGCGCCAAGATCGGCGTGATCGCGTATGACAAGCGCATCGATCCGATCGGCACCTGCGTCGGCATTCGCGGCTCGCGCGTGCAGGCGGTGCGCAATGAGCTCGGTGGCGAAAACGTCGACATCGTGCTATGGTCGGAAGATCCCGCCCAGTTTGTGATCGGCGCCCTTGCGCCGGCAGCCGTCCAGTCGATCGTCGTCGACGAAGAAAAGCATTCGATGGACGTCGTCGTCGACGAAAACGAACTGGCGGTCGCTATCGGCCGCAGCGGCCAGAACGTGCGTCTTGCCAGCGAGTTGACCGGCTGGCAGATCAACATCATGACGCCGGACGAGTCTGCTCAAAAGCAGAATCAGGAACGCAGCATCCTGCGTGACCTGTTCATGGCGCGTCTCGATGTCGACGAGGAAGTCGCCGACATCCTGATCGACGAAGGCTTCACGAGCCTCGAAGAGATCGCTTATGTGCCGCTCAACGAGATGCTCGAAATCGAGGCCTTCGACGAAGACACGGTTCACGAATTGCGTAACCGCGCCCGCGATGCGTTGCTGACGATGGCGATCGCGAACGAGGAGAAAGTCGAGGGCGTGGCGCTCGATCTGAAGAGCCTCGATGGGATGGACGCCGATCTGCTCGCGAAGCTTGCCGAACATCAGGTGCAGACGCGCGACGATCTGGCGGAGCTGGCAGTAGACGAGCTGGTCGAAATGACCGGCATGGAAGAGGACGCCGCGAAGGCGTTGATCATGAAGGCCCGTGAACACTGGTTTCAGTGACAAAGTGACATGACCATGAACCACTGACCTGACCGCGGCATCGCATCGATGCTGCTTTGAAGCCCGCGATAAAAGCCCGCTTTGGAGCCCGTATCGATGCCGTTTGGCCGCACGACCCGATGCTAACCGCAAGGAATTGGTCCTTGCACTAAGAGGAATGAATGGCGAGTAACAACGTAGCCCAATTTGCCGCGGAACTGAAAATGCCTGCAGGCGTGCTGCTCGAGCAGCTGCAGGCGGCGGGCGTCGAGAAAGCGAGTGAGGACGATGCCTTGTCGGAAACCGACAAGGCGCGCCTGCTCGATCACTTGCGCAAGTCGCACGGCTCGCAGGACGCCGACAAGCGCAAGATCACGCTCACGCGGCGGCACACGTCGGAAATCAAGCAATCCGACGCGACGGGTAAAGCTCGCACCATTCAGGTCGAAGTTCGCAAGAAGCGCACCTTTGTCCGTCGCGATGAGTCGGCCGAGCAGGGTGACGCGGTGGCGGCGCAAGCGGCCGAAACCATCGATGCGGAAGAGCTCGAGTTGCAGCGTCGTGAGGAAGAGGCGCGTCAGCAGGCTGAGCTGCTCGCGCAGCAGGCTCAGGAGCTGAAGGAGCGTCAGGAACATCTCGAACGCGAAGAGGCGGAGCGTCAGGCGCGCGAGCAGGCGGCCGAGGCGGAGCGCCAGCGCGCGGAAGAAGAAGCGGCGAAAAAGCGTGCGGCGGCGATGGCCGAGGCGGCCGCGCGCGAGCAGCAGGCGGAAGCCGAGCGCACCGAGCAGGAAGACGAGCGCGCCGCAGCGGAACGCGCGGCGCAGCGTGAAGCGGCGAAGAAGGCCGAGGACGCCGCACGTGCGGCGTCCGAGAAGGCGCGCGCCGAGTCGGAGGAGATTGCCAAGCGCCGCGCGGCGGCGGAAGCCGAAGCGCGCGCGATTCGCGAGATGATGAGCACGCCGCGCAAGGCGGCTCAGCCGAAGCCGCCTGAGCCCGTCGCGCCGCAGAAGCCGGTCGAGCAACCGAAGGCGGCTGAGGCGAAAGGCACGCTGCACAAGCCGGCACGGCCGGCTGGCGAAACCGCGGCAGCGCGTCCGGCGAAGAAGCCGGCAGCATCGGCGCCGGCTGCGACGGCCGCTCCGTCGTCCGCGCCCGCGGGCGATCGCAAGAAGCCCGGCGCCGGCAAGACCGGCGGCTGGCAGGACGACGCCGCGAAGCGTCGCGGCATCAAGACGCGCGGCGACTCGAGCGGCGGCGTCGATCGCGGCTGGCGCGGCGGCCCGAAGGGTCGCGGCAAGCATCAGGACGCGAACACGTCGTTCCAGGCGCCGACCGAGCCGATCGTGCGCGAAGTGCACGTGCCGGAAACGATCACGGTGGCTGACCTCGCGCACAAGATGTCGGTGAAGGCGTCGGAAGTCATCAAGGTGATGATGAAGCTCGGCCAGATGGTGACGATCAACCAGATGCTCGATCAGGAAACCGCGATGATCGTCGTCGAGGAGCTGGGTCACCACGCGGTGGCCGCGAAGCTCGACGATCCGGAAGCGATGCTGGTCGAAGGCGAAGCGAGCGATGCGGAATCGCTGCCGCGTCCGCCGGTCGTCACGGTGATGGGTCACGTCGACCACGGCAAGACGTCGCTGCTCGACTACATCCGGCGCGCGAAGGTCGCGGCCGGCGAAGCGGGCGGCATTACGCAGCATATCGGCGCGTACCACGTCGAAACCCCGCGCGGCGTGATCACCTTCCTCGATACGCCGGGTCACGAGGCGTTCACGGCGATGCGTGCGCGCGGCGCGAAAGCGACCGACATCGTGATTCTGGTGGTCGCCGCCGACGACGGCGTGATGCCGCAGACGAAGGAAGCGATCTCGCACGCGAAAGCGGGCGGCGTACCGCTGGTCGTCGCGATCAACAAGATCGACAAGCCGGACGCGAACCCGGACCGCGTGAAGCAGGAACTGGTCGCGGAAGGTGTCGTGCCGGAAGAATACGGCGGCGATTCGCCGTTCGTGTCGGTGTCCGCGAAGACCGGCGAGGGGATCGACGATCTGCTCGAAAACGTGCTGCTGCAGGCTGAAGTGCTCGAGCTGAAGGCACCGGTCGACGCACCGGCGAAGGGCCTCGTGATCGAAGCGAAGCTCGACAAGGGCAAGGGCCCGGTCGCGACGATCCTCGTGCAGTCCGGCACGCTGAACCGCGGCGACGTCGTGCTGGCGGGCAGCGCCTACGGCCGCGTGCGTGCGATGCTCGACGAAACCGGCAAGGCGACGAAGTCGGCGGGTCCGTCGATCCCGGTTGAAATCCAGGGTCTGTCGGAAGTGCCGGCGGCCGGCGAAGAAATGATCGTGATGCCGGACGATCGCAAGGCGCGTGAAATCGCGCTGTTCCGTCAGGGCAAGTTCCGCGACGTGAAGCTTGCGAAGCAGCAGGCCGCGAAGCTCGAGAACATGCTCGAGCAGATGGGCGAAGGCGAAGTTCAGAACCTGCCGCTGATCGTCAAGGCCGACGTGCAAGGTTCGCAGGAAGCGCTGGTGCAGGCGTTGCTCAAGCTGTCCACCGACGAAGTGCGCGTGCAGATCGTGCACGGCGCGGTCGGCGGCATCAGCGAGTCGGACGTCAACCTCGCGACGGCGTCGAAGGCGGTTATCGTCGGCTTCAATACGCGTGCCGATGCGCAAGCGCGCAAGCTCGCGGAAACCAACGGCGTCGACATTCGCTACTACAACATCATCTATGACGCAGTGGATGAGGTGAAGGCCGCGATGTCGGGCATGCTCTCGCCGGAGAAGCGCGAGGTCGTCACCGGCATGGTCGAGGTGCGCCAGGTGTTCAAGGTGCCGAAGGTCGGCACGGTGGCGGGCTGTATGGTCACCGATGGTGTCGTCAAACGGTCGTCGTCGGTGCGCGTGCTGCGCAACAACGTCGTCATTCACACCGGCGAGCTCGATTCGCTGAAGCGCTTCAAGGACGACGTCCGCGAAGTGCGCCAGGGCTTCGAATGCGGTATGTCGGTGAAGAACTTCAACGATATCGTCGAAGGCGATCAGTTCGAAGTCTTCGAAGTCACCGAAGTCGCGCGTACGCTGTAACCGGAGCGCCGCGCCAGAAGGGCGGAGCGGGCGCCAAGCCGGCTCCGCCCTTGGTTTTTTATGCCTGACTGAAACATGCCGAAAAAACGCACGTCACCTAATCGCAATGTACAGATCGCGGATCAGATTCAGCGCGATCTGTCGGAATTGCTACGCGAGGTCAAAGACCCGCGAATTGGACTCGTCACGATCCAGAGCGTCGAACTGACGCCGGACTATGCGCACGCGAAAATCTTTTTCACGACGCTGACGGGCGATCCGGAGCAAACCCAGGTCGCGCTCAATCATGCGGCCGGCCATCTGCATAACCTGCTCTTCAAGCGCTTGCATATCCACACGGTGCCGACGCTGCACTTCCACTACGACAAGACGATCGAACACGCGGTGCAGATGTCGCGGCTGATCGACGAAGCGAACGCGAATCGCGCAAAAGACGACTGACACCGTCACGCGCCGGCTGATATGACGACCGCTCCTCCAACCGCACCGCAGCGACCGCGTGTGCCGCGCCGCGCGCTCGACGGCGTGTTGTTGCTCGACAAACCGGTCGGTCTGTCGAGCAACGATGCGCTGATTCGCGCGAAGCGCCTTTATCAGGCGAAGAAGGCCGGCCATACGGGCACGCTCGATCCGCTCGCGTCCGGCCTGTTGCCGCTGTGCTTCGGCGAGGCCACCAAGTTCTCGCAGGATCTGCTGGACGCGGACAAGACGTACGAGGCGACCATGCGCCTCGGCATCACGACGTCGACCGGCGATGCCGAAGGCGAAGTGCTGCAGACGCGCGAGGTTCGTTGCAGCGAGGCGGGTATTGCAGCGGCGTTGGCGCGTTTTCTCGGCGAGATCGTGCAGATTCCGCCGATGTATTCGGCGCTCAAGCGCGACGGCAAGCCACTCTATGAATATGCGCGTGCCGGCCAAACCGTCGAGCGGGAAGGGCGCCGCATCACGATCCATACGCTCGAACTGCTCGCGTGCGCGCTGCCGGACGTGACGTTCCGCGTCACATGCAGCAAGGGCACGTATGTGCGCACGCTCGCGGAAGATATCGGCGAGGCGCTCGGCTGCGGCGCGCATCTGATCGCACTGCGCCGCACGGGCGTCGGTGCGTTGACGCTCGAACATGCGGTGACGCTCGACGCGCTCTCCGATGCGGCGCAAAGCGATCTCGATCGCTGGCTGCAACCGGTCGATGCGTTGCTATCCACGTTTCCGATGGTGCGGCTCGACGATGAAGCGGCCCGCCGTTTCCTGCACGGGCAGCGGCTGCGTCTTGCCGATCTGTCGATTGACGACGCCGCGCTGTGCGCGCCGCGCGTGCGGGTTTATGCGGCGCTGGACGGCGGGCGTCTGCTCGGCGTCGCGAAGGCAAGCGACGGCGTGCTGGCGCCGGAGCGACTGGTTGTCACCGCAACGTCCTGAGCTCGAGCGGCGCGGCAGCCCCCCGCGGGTTCGCGGCACGCGGCGCCTGGCCCCGCGCGGCATCCGCCAAGGTCGGCCGTTATTTCTTCACGTCGTCCGGGTTATACGTGACATAGAGCTTCGTATAACCCTTCGTATCGAACGTGCCGCTCCATCCGCGCGGAATCGTCACCGCTTCGCCCGCGTGAACGGTGACGACTGAGCCGTCCGTCGAAGTCAGCGTGACGCCGCCGCTGATGAAGTACAGGAATTCGTTGTACGGATAGTCCTTGTCGACTTCGTGCAGCGGCCCGGACTTGTACAGCCCCGTTTGATACCCGCTGTCTTTCGACGTAAACGTCACGACGTCCGTCGTTGCATTGCCGTCCTTGTTCTCATGCACGGCGTCCTTGCGCTGAAAAATCGCGCCGTTGATTTCAGGCCTGGTCACCTTGACGGGCTTGATGACTTCCGCTTGTGCGTGGGCGCACGCGACTGCCGCAGCAACGGTGGAAAGCGCGACGAAGATGCGCATGGCGGCGATTCTGCTTATCCAGTATCTGTTCATTCGTGATTCGCACATAGAGATGATCGGAGAGGGGCGTCGAAATTGTCGCAAACGCCGACAATTGACTTTCGGTCATGAATTTACCGCCTCGTGCGAATCAAGTCACTTCAACAATTGCGCCGATTCGTCATGCGATGCAGCGGTTCGCGCCAGAAGGCGCGCGGCCGCATCGTGTGTTGCGGCGCCCGGTACGCCGCGCAGTACAACCGCACAGTACAACCGCTCAATGCGCCGCCGACGCGGCCGCGCCCGCATCGCCGCCGTGCGAGCGTTCGGGCTTCGTGATCCAGATCAGCGCAATCAGCGCAATGAAAATGCCCGCCGAAATATAGAACAGGTCGTTCACACCCAGCTGCGCCGCCTGTTGCGTCGCCATCGAATTGAACAAACCGAACGCCTGCTGCTGGCTCAAGCCCAACTGGTTCATCTGCTGGACCGTCGCATCGAAAGTCGGGTTGTACGGATTGGCCTGCGTGACGAGCCGCGTGTGATGCAGAATCGACCGATGGTCCCACGCGGTCTGGAAAATCGATGTGCCGATGCCGCCGCACATGATCCGCACGAAGTTCGACAGGCCCGATGCCGCAGGAATCCGGTTGCCCGGCAAGCCGGATAACGTGATCGACACGAGCGGGATAAAGAAGCCGGCCATCGCGATGCCCTGGATCAGCGTCGGCACCGTCAACGCGAACGTATCGACGCCGGTCGTATAGCGCGAGCGCATCCAGAAGCACAGCGCGAACACCAGAAACGACGCGGTCGCGATATAGCGCGGGTCGGTGCGCGGCAACACTTTGCCCGTGACCGGCGAGAGCAGGATGGCGAACAGTCCGACCGGCGCCATGACGATGCCCGCGTCGGTCGCGGTATAGCCGAGATCGGTTTGCAGCCACAGCGGCAGCAGCACGAGATTGCCGAAGTACAACCCGTAGCCGATCGACAGCGCGACCGTGCCGCCGGTGAAATTGCGCAGCTTGAAGAGCGACAGGTCCACCACCGGGTGATCGGCGGTCAGCTCCCACACCACGAAGAACGCGAACGCGATGATCGCGGTCAACGCGAGCACGACGATCGTCGTCGACGAGAACCAGTCGAGGTCCTTGCCCTTATCGAGCATGACCTGCAGCGAGCCGACCCAGGTGATCAGCAACGCGAGGCCGACAGTATCGATCGGCGCTTTCCGGATGGCCGAATCGCGATCGCGAAAGATTGCCCAGGTCGCGGCCGCGGCGATCACGCCGACCGGAATATTCACGTAGAAGATCCACGGCCACGAGATGTTGTCCGAGATCCAGCCGCCGAGAATCGGGCCGGCAACCGGTGCGATCAGCGTCGTCATCGCCCACATCGACAACGCCATCGGCGCCTTGGCGCGCGGGTAGCTCGCCAGCAGCAGCGTTTGCGACAGCGGAATCATCGGGCCCGCGACCGCGCCCTGGAACACGCGCGACGCGAGCAGAAACGGCAGCGTCGGCGCCAGACCGCACATCCACGACGAGATCACGAACAGCACGATCGACGCCATGAAGAGGCGCACCTGGCCGATGCGTTCGGTGAGCCAGCCGGTCAGCGGCACCGAGATCGCATTGGCGACCGCGAACGACGTGATGACCCATGTGCCCTGATCGGACGACACGCCGAGGTCGCCGGAAATCGACGGAATCGACACGTTCGCGATCGACGTATCGAGCACGTTCATAAACACCGCGAGCGACACCGCGATCGTGCCGATCACGAGTTGCGCGCCTTCGAGCGGCGGATGGACGATCGGCGCTTGAGCCTGAGCCATGGAGCGAAAGCCCTTGTTTTATGTTGACCGGGGTGGCGTGTCGACCTGCGGCTTACATGAGCCGGGCCGCCGCGCCCTTGCCCGCGCCGTGCGCCGCGGGCTTCTGCAATGCACTGGCGGTCGAACCCGCGTTTTGCGTGATGATGCGCGCGATTTCCGCGTCGGCGTCGTCGCCGTATTTGTCGAATACGCTGGTCTGATAGACCGTGTTCTGCGCGTTGCCGAGCTGACCGCCGGACTCGTTGCTGATGTTCACATCCGCCAGCATCGACAGGCCGATGCGCAGCGGATGCGTCTCGAGTTCGCGCGGGTCGAGCTCGATACGCACCGGCAGACGCTGGACGACCTTGATCCAGTTGCCGGTCGCGTTCTGCGCGGGCAGCAGCGAGAAGGCCGCGCCGGTGCCGGCGGAGAAGCCGACCACCTTGCCGTGATAGACGACCGATGAGCCGTAGACATCCGCGGTCAGTTCGACCGGCTGGCCGATGCGCATATGCCGCAACTGTCCTTCCTTGAAGTTCGCGTCGACCCATACGCCATTGAGCGGCACGACGGCCATCAACGGATTGCCCGGCGACACGCGCTGGCCGACCTGCACCGAGCGCTTCGCGACATAGCCGGTCACCGGCGCCGGCAGCGTATTGCGCGCGTTGTTCAGATACGCGTCGCGTACTCGCGCGGCGGCGGCCATCACGTTCGGGTGATCGGTGATCGTGGTGTTCGCGGTCAATGCGCGGTTGGCCGCGAGCTGCTGCTGGGCGGCATCGAGCGCGGCCTGCGCGCTGCGCACCGCATCGCGCGCGTGCGAGATTTCCTCCGTCGATACGGCGCCCGTTTGCGCGACGGTCAGGCGGCGGCGCAGGTCGTCCTGTGCGCGCGACAGATCGCTCTGGCGCACTGCGACCTGCGCCTGATACTGGTTGTCGTCGACATACAGGCCGCGCACCTGACGCACCACCTGCGCGAGATTCGCCTCGGCCTGCTGCAACGCGACGCGTGCATCGGCCCGATCGAGCACGACGACCGGATCGCCGACCTTGACGGTTTGCGTATCGTCGGCGTTCACGGCGATCACCGTGCCGGTCACCTGCGGCGTGATCTGCACGACGTTGCCGTTCACGTAGGCGTCGTCGGTCGTCTCGTGAAAGCGCGCGACGAGGAAGTAGTACAGGCCATAGCCGATCGCGGCGAGCAGAATCACGATGACGAGCAGCGTCATCATCCGTTTGCGTTTGCCGTTGTTGTTCGAAGGTCGCGCGGTCGGCGCGGGTTGTTGTTGAGGCGTGCTCATGATGGGCTCCGTGTTCTTTCGTGTCTCTCGTGTGTCGCTTATAGGTGTCGTGTGGCCGGGTCCCGGGCCACAGTGCGAGGCAGGAGGCCTCGCGCGGGCGGTCCGGTCAGTTCGCCGCCTGAGCCGAAGCGGCGGTGGTCGTCGCGGCGGCGGCGTGCGCCGGCGTCTGCGGCGGGGC
>NZ_CADIKF010000095.1 GCF_902859875.1 Paraburkholderia solisilvae
CGCGCTCTGCACGGCGCCGCCCGCGATCGGCGCGGTCGCGACGCCCGGCGTGGCGGCCGTCGGGTTCGTGCCCGGCGGCGCGACGCGCAGCAGCTGGTCGACTTCGATCTGGTTCGGGTTGGTCAGATTGTTCCACGCGGCAATGTCGCGATAATTCTGGCCGTTTTCGAGCGCGATCCGATACAGCGTATCGCCCGGCTTGACCCGGTAATAACCCGGAGGCGGCGGGCCGAGCGGCACCGGGGCCTGCGCGGCCGGTTGCGCGCCCGTGGTGCCGAGCGCACCTGAGCGATCGACCACCGGCGCATTGTCCAGGCGCGTCGCGCAAGCCGCGAGCAGCGACAGCGCGAGTACGCACACCCCTCGTTGAGCCACGGTCAGACGGACATTCGTGCTGGTTCTTTGCATCGTGCGCAGCTTACTGATAGTCATCGGATTTAAATCACTCCGGATTTTAAGGGTACAAAGAAAACGCGATCAAGGCGCGACTCCCGCCACTGCGCCGGCCCCGTGCGCTCGACGAGCGTGAGCACCTGCGTCTGACCGTCCTGCGTGCCGACCGGCGCGACGAGGCGCGCGCCGATCGCCAGTTGTTCGAGCAAGGCCTGCGGCACATCGAGCCCGGCCGCCGCGATCACGATCGCATCGAACGGCGCCGCCGCCGGCAAGCCGATGCGGCCGTCGCCGTAATGCAAGCGAATGTTCGGAATGCGCAACGGCCGCAGGTTCGTCTTCGCGCGTTCGTATAACGGCCTGACGCGCTCGATCGAATACACGTCGCGCGCGAGCTGGCTCAATACCGCCGCCTGATAGCCGCAACCGGTGCCGATTTCGAGCACGCTGTTGAGTTCGCGCCCGGCCGCCGCGAGTTCGATCATGCGCGCGACCACCGAGGGCTTCGAAATGGTCTGGTGATGCCCGATCGGCAGCGCCGCGTCTTCGTAAGCCTGGGTGGCGAGGCCCGGATCGATGAACATATGGCGCGGCACGGTCGCCATCGCGTTCAGCACGCGCGGGTCGCTCACCCCGTTGGCTCGCAGCCGTTCGACCATGCGTTCCCGCACCCGTTCCGAGGTCAGCGCGTGCGCGCGATTCAACGCGACGTTCGGCGCGCCCGCACGCTCGAGCGTGGCCGGCAATCTCAGCGCCGGCTGACGCGCGGGGTCGTTGCGTTTGCCGTTGGCAACCGCGCGGGCGCCTGCACTCGCGCCTGAACCCCCGCCTGAACTCCCGTTTGAACGTCCGCCTGAACCCTTTGCGGCGCCGGCGGCACCCGCCATGGCGGAAGTCCCAGCCGTTCCCGATGCGGCACGGCCATCGGCCAGCGTGGCCTTCGCGGCACGCGCGTCACCCGAACGCGCTTCGCTTCGACGCGGTTCGCGCACCAGGTCTTCGAGCCCCAGCGGAAAGCGCTTCGCGCGCTCGCCCGTCATGAGGCATCACTCCCGGCGCGCGCCCAGTCGCGCGTCGCGGACAGCATCGCGGTATGCGTCAGATCGAGCTGCAGCGGCGTGATCGACACGTAGCCCTGTGCAACCGCGTGAAAGTCGGTGCCTTCGCTCGCATCGCGCGCGCTGCCCGACGGCCCGATCCAGTAGATCGGCTCGCCGCGCGGATTGGTCTGGCGGATAACGGGCTGCGACGGATGCCGTTTGCCCAGACGCGTGATACGCCACTCGCGCAATTGCTCGTAAGGCAGATTCGGAATGTTGACGTTCAGCAGCGGATGGCCGGGCAGCGGATCGTCGAGATAATGTTTGACTATTTCGGCCGCGACGCGCGCGGCGGATTCGAGGTGCGCCCAGTCTTTGTCGACCAGCGAAAACGCGATGGCCGGCACGTTGAACATCACGCCTTCGGTCGCGGCGGCGACCGTGCCGGAATACAGCGTGTCTTCGCCCATGTTCTGGCCGTTGTTGATGCCCGACACGACGAGATCCGGCGTATGGTCGAGCATGCCGGTCAAGGCGATGTGCACGGAATCGGTCGGCGTGCCGTTCACGTAATAGAAGCCGGCTGCGGAGCGCAGCACCGACAGCGGCCGCCACAGCGTCAACGAATTCGATGCGCCGCTGCAGTTCTGCTCAGGCGCCATCACGGTGACGTCGGCCAGCGGTTTCAGCGCTTCGTAGAGCGCCGCGAGACCGGGCGCCAGATAGCCATCGTCGTTGCTGAGTAGGATTCGCATCCGGCGATTGTAACCGAGGAAAGAAGGCACGCGGACGACACCGCATGGTGCTGGACGGCATACGCTGAACTGTCGCGCAAGGCATGCTGCACCGCCATGCGCGGCGTACGCGATGTGCGGTGCGTACGGTTCGTGCGGTTCGTGCGGTTCGTGCGGTTCGTGCGGTTCGTGCGGTTCGTGCGGTTCGTGCGGTTCGTGCGGTTCGTGCGGTTCGTGCGGTGCGTGCGGTGCGTGCGGTGCGTGCCGTGCGTGCCGTGCGTGCCGTGCGCAGTGTGAACGATGCCGGGGCCGCGTGTGCCGCGAGCGTGCTTCGCACGTGCGTCATGCGTACCTCGTGCGTGCTCGACGCGCCTGCCCGACGCATGCGTGACACGCGCTCGACACACGCGCCGTGCGTAGTCGCATGAGCACGGTGCGTATCCACCGTTGCCTGCAACCCATCTTGACTTGATGAAGCGCACGGTCGTTCGGGCATGCTTTACACTCGACTGCCCATCTGCAAACGCCATAAGGAAGGAGCTACGATGCGCGCCATCCGCTGTCATCGATACGGGCCGCCCGAGACCCTGACACTCGACGAAATACCGGATCCGCAGCCGCAAGCCGGTGAAGTCGTGATCGATGTGAAGGCCGCCGCCGTCAATTTCCCGGACGTGCTGATCATCGAGAACAAATACCAGTTCAAGCCGCCGCTGCCCTTTACGCCCGGCGCCGAAGTCGCGGGCGTCGTGCGCGCGGCCGGCGACGGCGTCACGCAGCTAAGGCCCGGCACGCGAGTCGTCGCGTACGTCGCGCATGGCGGCTACGCCGAACAGGTGCGCGCGGCAGCCGATGCGTGCGTGCCGCTGCCCGATGACGCGCCCTTCGACATCGCGGCCGCGTTTACGCTTGCCTATGGCACGTCGCACCATGCGGTGGTCGATCGCGCCGCGCTGCAAGCGCGCGAAACGATGCTCGTGCTCGGCGCGGCGGGCGGGGTCGGCCTCGCCGCGGTTGAAATCGGCAAGGCGCTCGGCGCGCGCGTGATCGCCGCCGCATCGAGCGATGCCAAGCTTGCGGTGTGCGTCGAGCACGGCGCCGACGCGACGATCAACTACGCGAGCGAAGACCTGCGCGAGCGCATCGCGGCGCTCACCGGCGGCCGCGGCCCGGATGTGATCTACGATCCGGTCGGCGGCATCTATACCGAGCCGGCGTTTCGCAGCATCGGCTGGCGCGGCCGCTTGCTCGTGGTCGGCTTTGCGAACGGCGAGATTCCGAAGCTGCCGCTCAATCTCGCGCTGCTCAAGGGCGCGAGTATCGTCGGCGTGTTCTGGGGAGAATTTGCGAAGCGCGAAGCCGCGCGCAATGCGGCCGCATTCGCCGAAATGACCGGCTGGATCCGCAGCGGGAAGTTGCGGCCATATGTGTCGGCGCGCTATCCGCTCGAGGCGGCCGCGCAGGCGCTCGACGATCTCGCGCGGCGTCGCGTGGTAGGCAAGGTGGTGATCACGCCTTGAGCGTGTGCCGCGAGTACTCTGTGTGCCGCATGCGACGCGTGGTGTCGCGTGGTGTCGCGTGGTGTCGCGTGTGTCGCGTGTGTCGCGTGTGTCGCGTGTGTCGCGTGTGTCGCGTGTGTCGCGTGTGTCGCGTGTGTCGCGTGTGTCGCGTGTGTCGCGTGTGCCGCGTGTGCCGCGTGTGCCGCATGTGACGCGCCTGACGCGTATAACGCCCGGCATCGCACTTCTGTCACACAGCAGCACAACCCGCCGAAGAGCGCCTAAAGCTTCTCCGTCTCGCCGCTCTTCGGCTGCCACTTCATGAAACGCCGCTCGATCAGACTGACGAGCCCATCGAGAATCAATGCGAACGCGGTCAGCACGAGAATGCCGGCGAACACCGTGTTGATATCGAACGTCCCTTCCGCCTGCAGGATCAGATAACCGACGCCGCGCGCGGAGCCAAGATATTCGCCGACCACGGAGCCGACGAACGCGAGGCCGACCGACGTATGCAGACTCGAGAACACCCAGCTCATCGCGCTCGGCAAATAAACATTGCGCAGCAGTTGCTGACGGTTCGCGCCGAGCATCCGCGCATTCGCGAGCACGACGGGGCTCACCTCTTTCACACCCTGATAGACGTTGAAGAACACGATAAAAAACACGAGCGTGACGCCGAGCGCGACCTTCGAGCCGATGCCCAGACCGAACCAGACGCCGAAGATCGGCGCGAGAATCACGCGCGGCATCGAATTGGCCGCCTTGATATACGGGTCGAACAACGCGCTGGCGACCGGCGCGAGCGCGAGCCACAGGCCCACCGCGAGACCCAGCACGGTGCCGAGCACGAACGCGAGCACGGTCTCGACGAGCGTGATCCATAGATGAATGTAAATCTCGCCCGACGTGAACCACTGCCCGATCCGCACCAGCACTTTCTGCGGCTCGCCGAACAGGAAGGCGGCCTTGTTCGGATCGTCGAAATAGAACGCCGGCAAAAGTGTCGGGCTCGTCAGCACATACCACAGCACGAAGCACAGCACGAGCAGCAGCCATTGCCAGATCACGAGGTTCGCCCGGTTCGGACGCAGCGTTTTCCACATGAGTCGTCAGGTCCTTTCGCCAGGCACGCTCGCGCGCCTCACGCCGTCTTCAACTGTTGCTGGTAACCCTTCAAGACCTCGTCGCGCAGCACGTTCCAGATCTGCGCGTGCAACTCCACGAAGCGCGGGTTCGAGCGGATCTCAGCCACATCGCGCGGCCGCGGCAGGTCGATCGCGAACTCGCCGATCGGCCGCGTAGCCGGCCCCGCCGACAGTACGACGACGCGATCGGACATCGCGATCGCCTCGTCGAGGTCATGCGTGATGAACAGCACGGCCTTGCGTTTCGCGGCCCACAGATCGAGCAGTTCGTTTTCCATCAGTTGCCGCGTCTGGATGTCGAGCGCGGAGAACGGCTCGTCCATCAGCACGATATCCGGATCGAGAATCAGCGTTTGCGCCATCGCGACGCGCTTGCGCATGCCGCCGGACAACTGATGCGGATAACGGTCGCCGAAACCGCCGAGCCCCACGCGCTTTAACCACGCCTGCGCCCGCTCGCGCGCTTCGCCGCGCGGCACGTGATGAAACGACAGTCCGGCCATCACATTGTCGAGCGCGCTGCGCCACGGCATCAGCGCGTCGACCTGGAACATGTAGCCCGCGCGCCGGTTGAGACCGGTGAGCGGCTCGCCGAATACGCTGACCGTGCCCGCCGATGGCGCAAAGAGACCCGCGCCGACATTCAGCAAGGTCGACTTGCCGCAGCCGGTCGGACCGACCACCGACACGAACTCGCCGGGCGCGACGCGCAGCGTCGCATCCTGGATCGCCGTGTAGCGCGCATCGCGTTCGTCGCGCGATGCGAAGGTACAGGTGATGTTCTCGAGCGCCAGTGCGGAAACCGTCATGGTTTTGTGCGCCTATGCCTTGACCGTGGCGAGCGCCTTCTTCACGAAGTCGTTGGTCCACGTTTTCGACAGGTCGATCGGCTTGCCCTGCACCGTCGCGTCGAATGCCTGCAGCGTCTTGAGGGAGGTGGCCGGCCCGTCGGCGGGCATCAGTCCGTCCGGCGAAATGGCCGGTTTCGTGTGTTGCCATGCGGCGAGATACAGCGCGCGGTCGCCGAGCAGATACGACTCGGGCACGGCGCTCGCCAGATCGTTGTCGCTCGCGGTTTGCAACCATTTGAGCGCGCGCACCATCGCATTGGTCAATGCCTGCGTCGTGTTCGGGTTCCTGTCGATAAAGCTTTGCGATGCGTACAGGCAACCGGCCGGCATATCGCCGCCGAATACCGTACGCGTATCGGCCAGCGTGCGCGTATCGGATATCACGCGAATGTCGCCCGCACGCTCGAGCTTGGTCATCACCGGATCCAGATTCGCGAGCGCGTCGATCTGGCCGGTCTGCAGCGCGGCGACCGCGCCCGCACCGGCCCCGACGCCGATAAACGACACATCCTTCGCGGTGAGCCCCGCCTTCGCGAGCACGAAGCTCGCCATGATCGACGTCGACGAACCCGGCGCCGTCACGCCGATCTTCTTGCCTTTCAGATCCGCGATCGATTTGTAGTTCGGCATCGTCTTGTTCGATACCGCGAGCACAATTTGCGGCGCGCGTCCTTGCAGCACGAACTCGCGGAACATCTGGTGCTGCGCCTGCAGCAGCAGCGTATGCTCGAACGCGCCCGATACGACATCCGCACTGCCGCCGACCGCGGCCTTCAACGCCTGCGAGCCGCCCGCAAAATCGGAGATCTCGACGTCGAGCCCTTCATCCTTGAAGTAGTTGCGCCGCTCGGCGATCGTCAACGGCAGGTAGTAGAAGAGGTTCTTGCCGCCCACCGCGATCGCGACCTTGCGCGTCTCGAGTCTGGCCTGCCCGAACGCGAGCGGCGTGTGCGCCGCGATAGCCGTCCCGGCGAGCGCGGCAGTGCCGGCGAGAAATGTTCTGCGTTGCATCGTTTGCAATCTCCGGTTCTGGTTGTACTTGTGGTGGCGCGAGCCGTGCTTGCCGCTGCGCTGGCGCTGCGTGACCTCCGCGTCGTCTCTGTAACGTATCGCGTAGGGGCGCTTTCAGATGTATGTCGCCGGGCTTTCGCGTCAGTCACACGATCTGTTGCGCATGCAACCTTGCGATGTGGTCCGCATCATATCCCAGCGATTGCAGGACTTCATCGGTGTGCTCACCCAGCGCCGGCCCGAGCCAGCGCGTGTCGCCGGGCGTCATCGACAATTTCGGCGTCACCGCGGGCAGCGCAATGTCGCGGCCGTCCTGCCACTTGAACGTCTGGATCATCTGCCGTGCGACATATTGCGGATCCGCGAACATGTCGGCGACGCTGTAGATGCGGCCGGCCGGCACGTCGGCCGCGTTGAGCACCGCGAGCGCATCGTCGATCGTGCGGGTCGACAGCCACGCGGCAATGGCATCGTCGATTTCCTGCGTGCGCGGCACGCGGCCGTCGTTATGCGCGAGTGCAGGATCGTGCGCGAGATCGTCGCGGCCGATCGCGCTCATCAGCCGTTTGAAGATCGGGTCGCTGTTGCCGCCGATCACGATGCTGCCGTCGCGGCACGGATACGTATTGGACGGCACGATGCCGGGCAGCGACGCGCCGGTGCGCTCGCGCACCATGCCGTACACGCCGTATTCGGGCACCACGCTTTCCATCATGTTGAAGACGGCCTCGTACAGCGCGACGTCGACGACCTGCCCTTTGCCGCCGTTCACCTGCCGGTGATGCAGCGCCATCAGTGCGCCGATCACGCCGTGCAGGGCCGCGATCGAATCGCCGATCGAAATGCCGATGCGCGGCGGCGGCAGGTCCGGATAGCCGGTGATGTGCCGCAGGCCGCCCATCGCTTCGGCAATCGCGCCGAAGCCCGGGCGATCGCGATACGGGCCGCTCTGCCCGTAACCGGAGAGCCGCACCATCACGAGTCCCGGGTTGTCGGCCGACAGCACGTCATAGCCGAGTTCGAGCTTCTCGAGCAGCCCCGGGCGGAAATTCTCGATGACGATATCCGCCTCCTTCGCGAGGCGGCGCACGATTTCCTTGCCCTCGTCGGCCTTCAGGTTCACGGTCACCGATTTCTTATTGCGCGCCTGCACCGCCCACCACAGCGACGTGCCGCCGGCTTCCGGATACAGCTTGCGCCATTTGCGCAGCGGATCGCCGCCCTTCGGGTCTTCGATCTTGATCACCTCCGCGCCGAATTCGCCGAGCAGTCGCGCGGCAAACGGGCCAGCGATCAGCGTGCCGAGTTCAAGCACCTTCACGCCGGCGAGCGGGCCGCCGGCGTGGGGAGTCTGCGTCGTGTGCGGGGCAGCGGTTGGGCTCATGGGGCTCCTCCGGGCGGGTGCGGGATCTCTCTACATCGAGCGGCGGTCGAGCATCGCGCGCGCGATGGTGCCCGCATCGACGTACTCCAGTTCGCCGCCGACCGGCACGCCGCGCGCGAGACGCGTGACCGCAAGGCCGCGCGCCTTCAGCGTCTGCCCGAGATAATGGGCGGTCGCTTCGCCTTCGTTGGTGAAATTGGTTGCGAGCACTACTTCCTTCACGACGCCATCCGACGCACGCTTGACCAGCCGGTCGAAATGGATCTCCTTCGGACCGATTCCGTCGAGCGGACTCAGGCGTCCCATCAGCACGAAATAGAGGCCGCGGTAGGTCATCGTCTGTTCGAGCATCATCTGGTCGGCTGGCGTCTCGACGACACACAACAACGTCGGATCGCGTTGCTCATCGCTGCAGACTTCGCAGATCGACGCTTCGGTGAAGGTGTTGCACTTCTCGCAGTGCTGCAGATGCTCGGTCGCATACAGCAGCGAACGGCCGAGCTTTTGCGCGCCGTCGCGATCGTGCTGCATCAGGTGATAGGCGATGCGCTGCGCGGACTTCGGCCCGACACCGGGCAGCGCGCGCAGCGCTTCGACAAGCGCCGACAAGGCGGAAGGTTGTTTCATGCGATTCCTGGGCGCCGGGGCTGGGTACGAATGCCGGCGTCGAGTGGCATCGAGCGGTCAAACGGCATCAAGCGGCATCAAGCGGCATCAAACGACATCAAGCGGAGCGGCTCGGAAGCAGACGGCTGACTGCACGTGGCCGCCAACCCGCCGTTCGTTCGCCTCGCGCCGCGCGCCGCCGGCCGTTCGTCGCCTCGATGCAATGGCCAGACTAGAAAGGCAGCTTGAATCCGGGCGGCAACGGCAGGCCCGCGGTCATGCCGCCCATCTTTTCCTGCGCGGTCGTTTCGGCCTTGCGCACCGCATCGTTGAACGCGGCGGCCACGAGGTCCTCGAGCATGTCCTTGTCGTCGGCGAGCAGGCTTGGATCGATCGACACGCGGCGCACGTCGTTCTTGCAGGTCATCGTCACCTTCACGAGACCGGCGCCCGACTGGCCCTCGACCTCGATGTTCGCGAGCTCTTCCTGCATCTTCTTCATGTTTTCCTGCATCTGCTGGGCCTGCTTCATCAGCCCGGCGAGTTGACCTTTCATCATGGACTTGCTCCTTCGTGATCGTATGGAATGCAGGGAATGCGCTTGAACTTCGCATCGCCCCCGCTTGTGCTGTTATCTGGCTGTGCGTCGCCCGCCCCGCCCGGGCGCGGATGAATCAGTGCGCCGCGCTCGCGCTGCCCGCGCCGCCCTGCTGCGCGGCCGGTATCAGCGGGCGGACCGAGCCCGGTACGATGCTGCCGCCGAACTCGCGAATCAGCGATTGCACGAACGGGTCCGCGCCGATCTCGCGCTCCGCTTCCTGCTGCCGCTGCGCACGCGCGGCCGCATCGAGCGCGGCCGCGGTGCGGCGCGCCGGCCCCACCTCGACGACGACCTCCACGGGCCGGGCGAGGCGCTCGGCGAGCGCGGCCTTCAGTTTGGCGACCTGCGCGGCGTCGGCATACTGCGGCACCGGCACATTCAGCCTGAGTGTCGAGCCTTCGAGCGCCATCAGTTCGCTATTGAATGCGAGCTGATACGCAATGCCCTTCAATGGCAGACCGGCCGCGAGTGCCGGCCAGTCGCCATCGACGCCCAATGCGTCGAGCGGCACCGCCGGCGGCAAAGGACGCGTGTCGACGGCAGGCGCCGGCGCAGCGGCCGCCGGGCTCATGCGGACGTCGTCGGGGCCGTGGTCGAAGACCGGCGCGAAACTGTCGTCGGGCGGGGCGAAGAACGCGTCGTCCGCCGACGCCGGTATGTAGTCGTCGAGCGCGCCGGGTGCATCCGGCGGAATATCTTCCCAGGGCGGCACCGTCGAACCGCTCGACGCCGGGCGGGCTGCCGCCGCGTTGCGGGCGGACGCGCCGTCCTGCTGCTGCACGCGGCGCGCCGGGTTCGGTGTCGGCACCACCACGCGCGGCGCCGCGGGTTTCGGCGATACCGCATCGGCAGCGAGCTGCGTGGGTTTCACCGCTGCGGCCGGCGCTGCGCGGCCACGCTCCGTCGACAGTTTCATGCCGGCGTTGCGCAGCACGTCGAGCGCGGCGCTCGCGCCGCCCGCGCGACGCGACGCTTCGTCGGGCGACTGCACGACTGACGATGACGGCGGGGCTTGCGTGGATAGTGGCGGTTGTGGCTGCGATTGCGGTTGTGGCTGCGATTGCTGCGCGTCGGCCTGCGGCAGCGTTGACGGCGCCGCGGCTTCGGCCGACGAGGGCTTCTGCTCACCGGACGCTTGCGGCGCCTCGGCTTCGATATCCGCAGCGGTAGCAGCGGTGACGGTGGCAGCGGGCTCGGCCGGTACATTGCGCGCTTCGCTATCGAGCGGCGATTGTTGCATCGGCGGTTGCGCTGCTTCTTGCGGCGGCTTTTGCACTGACAACACATCGCCAGCGGGCGCCGCATCGGTCGTTGCCGCGCTCGCTGCTTCAACCGGCACTGGTGGCACCTGCACCGGCGCTGCGCCAGCAGCCTGCGGCGCCGCGGTACGCTCCGTCTGCGGCGCCCGTGCTGCCGGCGTCTCCGTCGCGTCGACGCCGCGTGGCGCAGCCGCTTGCGCGGCCACCGCCGGCTCG
>NZ_CADIKF010000096.1 GCF_902859875.1 Paraburkholderia solisilvae
AAGGAGCCGGCCGGCGCCGGCGCGAACGGCGCGGCGGGTGCATCCGCGACGCGCGGCGGCACGAAGAAGCGCGACACGCGCGGCGCGGCCGCCGAGGTTCGCAAGCTCTTCGTGCTCGATACGAACGTGCTGATGCACGATCCGACGTGTCTGTTCCGCTTCGAGGAACACGACGTCTATCTGCCGATGATGACGCTCGAGGAACTCGACAACCACAAGAAGGGGATGTCGGAAGTCGCGCGCAACGCCCGTCAGGTGAGCCGCACGCTCGACGCGCTGGTCGCGAACGCCGGCCCGATGACCGAGGGCATTCCGCTCGCGCGCCTCGGCAGCCGCGAGGCGCTCGGACACCTGTACTTCCAGACGAGGCTCACCGATATCGAGCCGGTCGAAGGCTTGCCGCAAGGCAAGGCGGACAACCAGATTCTCGGCGTCGTGCGCGCGCTGCAGCGCGACCGCGACGACCGCCAGGTCGTGCTGGTGTCGAAAGACATCAACATGCGGATCAAGGCGCACGCGCTCGGCCTGCCCGCGGAAGACTACTTCAACGACCAGGTTCTCGAAGACAAGGACCTGCTCTACAGCGGCATTCGCGCGCTGCCGCAGGATTTCTGGACCCGTCACGCGAAGGGCATGGAAAGCTGGCAGGACACGAAAACCGGCACCACGTACTACCGCGTGACCGGGCCGCTGTGCGGGTCGATGCTGGTCAACGAGTTCGTCCATCTGGAGCCGCAGAACGGCGAGCCGGCATTCCACGCGATCGTGCGCGAGATCAACGGCAAGACCGCGCTGTTGCAGACGCTGCGCGACTACGGTCACCACAAGAACAACGTGTGGGGGATCACCGCGCGCAACCGCGAGCAGAACTTCGCGCTGAACCTGCTGATGAACCCGGAGATCGACTTCGTCACGCTGCTCGGCCAGGCCGGCACCGGCAAGACGCTCGTCGCGCTCGCGGCGGGCCTCGCGCAGGTGCTCGACGAAAAGCGCTACAACGAGATCATCGTCACGCGCGCGACAGTGCCGGTCGGCGAGGACATCGGTTTTCTGCCGGGCACCGAAGAGGAAAAGATGCAGCCGTGGATGGGCGCCTTCGACGATAACCTCGAGGTGCTGCAGAAGACCGACGATGCGGCCGGCGAATGGGGCCGCGCGGCGACGCAGGAACTGATCCGCTCGCGGCTGAAGATCAAGAGCATGAACTTCATGCGCGGCCGCACCTTCGTCGACAAGTATCTGATTATCGACGAGGCGCAGAACCTGACGCCCAAGCAGATGAAGACGCTCGTCACGCGCGCGGGCCCGGGCACGAAGATCATTTGCCTCGGCAATATCGCGCAGATCGATACGCCGTATCTGACCGAAGGCAGTTCAGGGCTGACCTACGTGGTCGACCGCTTCAAGGGCTGGACGCATAGCGGACATGTGACGCTCGCGCGCGGCGAACGCTCGCGGCTCGCGGACTACGCGTCGGAGATTCTGTAAGCGTCGCGCGGTTTGTTGTTCGGGTTGTGCAAAGCCGCTTCCGGTTCGCGCCGGAAGCGGCTTTTTATTTGGCTGGGTCTTCCGGGCTCGTCGAGCCGGCCCTAAGCCGGTGCGCCCGGCAAGCTCAAAAGCAACAGTTAGCGCGTAAACTTCAAGTAATTCATCAGGTTTTCTTGCTGGAGCCTCGCCGGACGGGCTACTATCGGGCATCGTCTGCTTCGGGCGAGCTTGGTGCTCGCCTCGCCTTTCATGCGCCATGCCGGTTCTCCGTCGCTGGGTCTCACGCCTTTGGGTTTGGCGCCTCGAGGTTGGACGCCTTTGGGTTGGACGTCGGCTGCTGGCGGGTTGCGTGACCTGGTGCCCGTCCTGAGAGGGCTGGCCCTGTTGCTGCTCGCCGTGTTGCTCGCGGCCTGTTCCAGCGCGCCGCCCCGCACGGTCCGCGCCGGCGGCACAACATCGACGGCCGGCGCTTACCACCCGCCGCCGCCCGGCTTCCCGAATTTCGTCGATCACAGCGTCGGCCGCGAGGAAATCTCGATCCAGGCAATGGGCCTCGTCGGCGTGCCGTATCGCTGGGGCGGCAATACGCCCGACAGCGGCTTCGACTGCAGCGGACTCGTGCACTACGTCGTGCAGCGCGCGGCGTCGGTGAACCTGCCGCGCACCACCGCCGATATGAGCTCGCGCGGCACGTCGATCGAGCCGGACGAGATCGCGGCCGGCGACCTCGTCTTCTTCAACACGACCGGCCGGCCGCATTCGCATGTGGGCATTTATGTCGGCAAGCTGCGCTTCGTCAATGCGCCTTCGACCGGCGGCACCGTGCGGCTCGACTATCTGACCAATCCGTATTGGGCAAAACGCTTCGACGGGATCCGGCGTGTCGCGGCGCCGCTCGCACCGCCGAAGCCGACGCCGTTCGATGGGCCGACCTATGACGCGTCGGTGCCACCGTCTCGCGATGGCGAAGCGATGGCTGCGCCGGTTGCCGCGTCGGTGAGCACCTCGACGGTTGCCGCTTCAGGTGCGACCTCGGGCGCCAACTCGGTCGCCGCTTCAGGCGCCGCGCAACCATTCGCAAGCGAGCGTGCGCAGGCGCCGCTCACTGCAGCGCGCGATGGCCGCGTGACCGCCGCTTCGCGTGCGCCGGCAGGTGCGGCGGCCGGCGCCGGCGCGGGCGTAAACGCAGGCGGCAGCGAGGCGGCCACGCCCGTCGATGCGTTCGAACCGCCGCCGTCCGCGATGACCGCCGCGCAATCACAAGCGCGCGCCGCGGGCGCAGTATCGCCGGCGGCCGTCGTCGCGTCGCCCGAATCCGCGTCTGTCTACGGCGCCAGCAGCGGTAATGCGATGGGGACGCAAGCGCAGGCCGCGCAAGCGCCATCGTCCGCGTATGCGGACGCACCGGTTCGCACACCGCCGCAAACGCGCGCGATCGCCACCCGTTCGTCCGCACCGGCCACACCCGACCCGATCGACGCCGCCGCCGATGCTTACGAGCCGCCGCCATCGTCCGCCGCGCTTGCCGCGAGTCAGGCCCAGCAAGCGCAATCGGTACCGCCCGCGTCGGAGTGGCAACGCCCGCCGCAAACCGGCGGCGGCGTGCAGATCATGCGCGCATCGACCGCATCGCGCGGACTCCCCGCCCCGTCGCAGACCACTGACGATCCGATTGCCGGCTTCGCGAACAGCCGCTATTGACGATCGGCCGCGCGACGCCGCTTGCACGGCCTGCGCGTGCGGTCCCATCGCGTTGCCGCCGCCTGCGCCGTAGACAGGACGCGCCGGTCGTGCCGCTCCGCCGGCGCACCGCCGGCGCTCACCGGATCGCACATCGAAAGCCCGCTGTCAGCACAAGCACTCACCGACAGTGCTCGACCCACCGACGCCCGAGCGCAGCCGATGCGCGTCTGCTATCGTGTCCGATATTTCAAGCCCAGCAGGTGACCACCATGGATCTCGGACTCAAAGGCAAGATCGTTCTGATCACAGGCGGCAGCAAAGGAATCGGCCTCGCCTGCGCGCGCGCCTTCGCGCTCGAGGGCGCGCGCGTCGCGATCGTGTCGCGCGACCCGGCCAATCTGGCCCGCGCGCGCGAACAGTTGCAAAGCGACGGCCTGCAGGTTCATCTGGCGCGCGCCGATCTGCATGATCCGCACAGCGCCGCCGACGTGGTCGACGAAGCGACGCAGGCGCTCGGTCCGATCGATATCCTCGTCAACAGTGCGGGCGCCGCGCGCCGCTACGACCCGGAAACGCTCGACGCCGACGCGTTCAAGGCGGCCATCGACGCGAAGTATTTCCCGTATATCTATCCGCAGCAGGAAGTGCTGCGCCGCATGGTGGCGCGCGTGAAATCGGGCGAGACGTCGGCGCCCGGCACGATCGTGAACATCATCGGGATGGGCGGCAAGTACGCGTCGGACATTCATATCGCGGGCGGCGCGGCCAATGCGGCGCTGATGCTCGCCACCGTCGGTCTTGCGCACTATCACGCGCGCTACGGCATTCGCATCAACGCGATCAACCCGGGCCTCGCGCTGACCGAACGCGTCGAAGAAGGACTCGCGGTCGAGGCCCAGCAGCAAGGTATCGATATCGCCGAAGCGCGTGCGCGCAGCGAAGCGAAAGTGCCGCTCGGTCGTTACGCGAAGCCGGAGGAGATTGCCGATGTCGCGCTGTTTCTGGCGAGCCGCCGCGCAAGCTATGTGTCCGGCGCGATCGTGCCGATGGACGGCCTCTCCGCACCGATCATCTGATGCACGCAGGCGGCGCGGGCGCCGCGCCGTCGCAACGCACGTCGCGCGCTACAGGAAGCGATGCCCGAACCACCACCCTGCGCCCGCGAGCACCGCGGACGCAGGGATCGTCAGAATCCACGCCCACACGATATTGCCCGCGACACCCCAGCGCACCGCCGACAGTTTCTGCGTCGCGCCGACGCCGACAATCGCGCCGGTGATCGTATGCGTGGTCGACACCGGAATACCGAGCCACGACGCGAAAAAGAGCGTCAGCGCGCCGCCGGTTTCTGCGCAAAAACCGCCGACCGGTTTGAGCTTCGTGATCTTCTGCCCCATCGTGCGCACGATGCGCCAGCCGCCGAACAGCGTGCCGAGCCCCATCGACAGATAGCAGCCGCCGATCACCCACAGCGGCGGCGCATCGGCGCTCGCCGACGCGTAGCCGGTCGCGATCAGCAGCATCCAGATGATGCCGATGGTTTTCTGCGCATCGTTGCCGCCGTGTCCAAGGCTATAAAGACCGGCCGACAGCAGCTGCAGCCGCCGGAAGCGCCGGTCGACCCGGCTCGGCGGCGTGCGGAAATACAGCCACGACACGCTCAGCATGAAAAACGAACCGAGCACGAAACCGAGTAGCGGCGAGATAAAGATAAAGGCGATCGTCTTCAGCAGTCCGTCGAGGTTCAGCGCGCCCCACCCCGACTTCGCGAGCGCGGCGCCGACCAACCCGCCGATCAGCGCATGCGACGAGCTCGACGGAATGCCGTAGTACCAGGTAACGATGTTCCAGCCGATCGCGCCGACCAGCGCGCCGAACACCACGTAGTGGTCGACGATGGCGGGATCGATCGTGCCTTTGCCGACCGTCTGCGCGACCTTCAGGTGAAAGATGAAATACGCGATCACGTTGAACATCGCCGCGAACGCGACCGCCTGTTGCGGCTTGAGCACGCCGGTCGACACGACCGTGGCGATCGAATTCGCCGCGTCGTGAAAGCCGTTCATGAAGTCGAACACCAGCGCGACCATCACCAGCGTCGCGACGGTCCAGATGGCAAGTTGTATCGAATGCATCAGGCGTTTTCCAGCACGATGCCTTCGATGATGTTCGCGACATCCTCACATTTGTCGGTGACCGTTTCGAGCAGTTCGTAGATGGCCTTCAGCTTGATCAGCGTCTTCACGTCGTCTTCTTCGCGGAAGAGCTTCGACATCGCCGAGCGCAACACGCGGTCCGCTTCGGACTCGAGGCGATCGATATCTTCGCAGGCTTTCAGGATCGCGCGCGCCTGCTTCATGTCCGACAGCATGCCGACCGCCGCCTGCACGCGCTCGCAGGTCGATGTGCAGATATGCGCGAGCTGGCTCGCCTCCGACGTCACGGCCCGCACGTCGTAAAGCGAAATCGCGGTTGCGACGTCCTCCATCAGGTCGAGGATGTCGTCCATCGTGCTGATCAGCTTGTGGATTTCGTCGCGGTCGAGCGGCGTGATGAAGGTCTTGTGCAGCAGGTCGATGGTTTCGTGCGTCAGCTTGTCGGCGGCCTTTTCGGCGGCCTGCACGTTCTGCTTATGAATTTCCGCGTCGGCGAGGTTGTCGATCAGCAGCTCGAGCTCGCGGCTCGCAGCAACGATGTATGTCGCATGCGCGTTGAAGATGTCGAAGAATTTGCCCTCGGTGGGCATGAAGCGACCGAACATTGGATTCCTGCGGGAAGGCTATCGGACCGGCGATGAAGGGATGACAGCTTGCCTGTCATAAATCCGACATATTGTACCGTCCGCCATCCGTCGCGGCACTGACTTTGGATAGTCCGGCGTGGCGTCGATGCGACTGGCGCGCACCGGCTGCCACCCTGCGCCTGCGCCCTACTCGCTGCCGTAGAACGTCTGCGCGCCCGCGAAATTGTCGAACTTGGTGTATTGACCGAGGAACGTGAGCCTGACCGCGCCGATCGGCCCGTTACGCTGCTTGCCGACGATAACCTCGGCGGTACCCTTGTCCGGGCTGTCCGGGTTATAGACCTCGTCGCGATAGATAAACAGGATCACATCCGCGTCCTGTTCGATAGCGCCGGATTCGCGCAGGTCCGACATCACCGGCCGCTTGTTCGGGCGCTGCTCGAGGCCGCGGTTGAGCTGCGACAGCGCGATCACCGGCACGTCGAGCTCTTTCGCGAGGCTCTTGAGCGAACGCGAGATTTCGGAGATTTCCGTCGCGCGGTTTTCTCCTGACGACGACGAACTCATCAGCTGCAAATAGTCGACGATGATGAGCCCGAGCTTGCCGCATTGCCGCGCGAGACGCCGCGCGCGCGAACGCAACTCCATCGGATTCAGACCGCCGGTTTCGTCGATGAAGATCTGCGCCTCGCTCATTTTCTGCACGGCGTGCGTGAGCTTCGGCCAGTCTTCGTCGGTCAGACGCCCGGTGCGCATGCGGTGCTGATCGAGACGACCGACCGAGCCGAGCATACGCATCGTCAACTGCGTGCCTGGCATTTCCATCGAGAACACGGCCACCGGCAAACCGTACTCGACCGCGACGTATTCGCCGATATTCATCGACAGCGCGGTCTTACCCATCGACGGTCTGCCCGCCACGATAATCAGCTCGCCGCCGTGCATGCCGGAGGTCATCCGGTCGAGGTCGACAAAGCCGGTCGGCGTGCCGGTCACATCGCTCGGATTCGCGGTGTGATACAGCGTGTCGATACGCTCGACCACCTGGGTGAGCAGCGGACCGATTTCCAGAAAGCCCTGCGTGCCGCGCGCGCCGTCTTCAGCGATCGAAAACACTTTCGATTCCGCTTCGTCGAGCAACTGACGCACTTCCTTGCCCTGCGGATTGAAGGCGTCCGCGGAAATTTCATCGGCCACCGACACGAGCCGCCGCAGCACTGCGCGGTCGCGCACGATTTCCGCATAACGGCGGATATTCGCGGCGCTCGGCGTGTTCTGCGCGAGTGCGTTCAGATACGCAAGGCCGCCGACCTCCTCGGCCTTGCCCGAGGTCGTCATCGCCTCGAATACCGTCACCACGTCGGCCGGCCGCGTCGCCGCGATCAGCTTGCCGATGTGCTCGTAAATGAGCCGGTGGTCGTACCGGTAGAAGTCGCTTTGCGACAGGAAATCCGCGATGCGGTCCCATGCGGCGTTGTCGAGCAGCAACCCGCCGAGCACCGATTGCTCGGCCTCGATTGAATGCGGCGGGACTTTCAGCGATTCGATCTGGGGGTCTTTCGGCGGTGCGTTCATGGGGTGGGATTATCGGGCAAATGCGCGCGTGAGCAAAGCGCGCCGGCAGGCGCTGCGGCGACAAAAAAGGCAGGGGCCGGTTTCCCGGCCCCTGCCTTTGCGCCCGCGACTGCCCGGCGACTTTTTTTACGACACGACGCGACGCGTGATCGCGCGTCGATTCGCGTACTTAGACGTGCTCGCCCAGCACCGACACCGTGATGTCGACATGCACGTCCGTATGCAGCGAAACCTGCACCGGATGATCGCCGACCGTCTTCAGCGGGCCTTCCGGCATGCGCACTTGCGCCTTTTCGACTGCGAAGCCTTGCTTGGTCAGCGTGACGGCGATGTCCGCGTTCGTCACCGAGCCGAACAGACGGCCGTCGACGCCAGCCTTCTGGCTGATCTGCACCGACAGACCGGCCATCTTTTCGCCGAGCGCCTGCGCGGCGGCCAGCTTGTCGGCGGCGATCTTTTCGAGTTCCGCGCGGCGGACTTCGAATTCGGCGATTGCTTCCTTCGTCGCGCGGCGGGCGCGCTTGTTCGGAATCAGGAAGTTACGTGCGTAGCCGTCCTTCACCTTGACGATATCGCCGAGGTTGCCCAGGTTGACGACTTTTTCGAGAAGAATGATCTGCATTCAATTGCTCCTTGTGGCGCCGTCGGGTTAGGCCTTGTGCTGGTCGGTGTACGGCATCAGCGCGAGGAAACGCGCGCGCTTGATGGCCGTGTCCAGCTGGCGTTGATAGTGCGACTTCGTACCCGTGAGGCGCGCCGGCGTGATCTTGCCGTTTTCGCCGATGAAGTCTTTCAGCGTTTCGATGTCTTTGTAGTCGATCTGATCGACGCCAGCAGCCGTGAAGCGGCAGAACTTCTTGCGCTTGAAGAGCGGGTTTTGTTGCTGACGACGCTTGTCGAATTTCTTACCAGTCGGGCGGGGCATGTTCAGTCCTTTCCTATGTCCTGCAAATCTGTGATGTGAAACACCAGAGTTCTCGCGTTGCGGCTTTTCTTCGCCAGGAAGCCGGTGAAGAGCGTTTCGACGCCCATCGCACAGCGTTCCAGCCTGCCGCTCGCCTCGCCGGCCGCGACCGCCGGCATCGTCAGTTCAACCGTGCGGGCGATGCCCGCTTCGACGACTTCGGTACGGTGCTGCAACGTGCAACCTGCAATCGGAACGCCGGCGGGCGTATATCGCACCGGTTCGCGTTCGACGACGCTGGCTGTGAGTTGCAGCCGGTTCATTGATTCAGTGCCGGTTCAACGACAAAGCGCACTGTGACGATGCGCAATGACAAAAGCGGACGCTTGACTCTGATGGCTTAACTCGAAAATCTTAAGCCTGCGCTTCGGACGGTTGCGTAGCAGCCGCCTTCTTGGCTTCTTCGCGCTGCACTTCCTTCATCATCGGCGACGGGCCGGTTTCGGCCTTCTTCAGCTTGACGATCAGGTGGCGCAGCACGGCGTCGTTGAACTTGAATGCGTGCTCGAGCTCTTCGAGCGTGGCCTGGTCGCATTCGATGTTCATGCAGACGTAGTGAGCCTTCGCGAGTTTCTCGATCATGTAGGCCAGCTGGCGGCGGCCCCAGTCTTCGATGCGGTGGATCTGACCACCGTGCGACGTGATCGTGGTTTTGTACCGGTCGATCATCGCGGGCACCTGCTCGCTCTGATCGGGGTGCACGATAAAGACGATTTCGTAATGACGCATACACACTCCTTAAGTCGCTTTTGGATATAAAGCCACCCGGGCGTCGAACCGGTGTGGCAAGTGAGAAGCCCAAAAGTGTAACCGGGTTGGGGACCGAGTGCAACACAAATCGGTGTGTTCCCAGCCTCTTTTGGCCTTGTTTTCAAGCATTTATCGTCGTCCGGGCGGTGGGTAGGCGACTTTGTCGCCTTTTCTGCGGGCGCGAGCGCCGAATCGACCTCGCGTTTGCGCACCGGGCGGTCGTCCGCGCGCAGGCCGCGCTCGAAGCCCCGCCGTGCGGGCCACCCGCCGCGG
>NZ_CADIKF010000097.1 GCF_902859875.1 Paraburkholderia solisilvae
CTTGAGCTTCGTCTTGTAGGCGGTCAGTTCGGCAAGGTTCGGCAGCTTGCCGTGCACCAGCAGGTAGGCGATTTCCTCGAACTCGCAGGCGCCGGCGAGTTCGAGAATGTCGTAGCCGCGGTAGTGCAGGTCGTTGCCGGTGCGGCCCACCGTGCACAGCGCGGTGTTGCCCGCCGTCACGCCGGACAGCGCGACGGATTTCTTCGGTTTGAATGCGCCCGGGGCGCCGCCCGGTTGGGCAGCGGATTGCGAAGCAGCCGTTTGCATCGTCGTATCGCTCATCTCCAGCGCTCTCCTGTGCTTTGCCCTTCTGTCAATCCTGACCCTCGCGTGGGCCCGACGCCGCCCGCGGCGCGGACCCGGCGTTATCGCCGAACAGCGGCGCGGCTTCCGCGGGCGCCGCGCGCCCGGTCGAACGCGCACGGCGTAACACCGACCAGTAGTAGCGATAGCTCGCGCGATCATGCAGCGTATCGCGATGACGCGTCGGGCCCCACTGCGCCGCCTGTGCGGCAAGCAGAATTTCGGCGGCCGTCGCGATTTCGTCGTCGCGCGGCGCGAACGCGGACACGATTGCCGGAATCTGCGCGGGATGGATGCTCCACATCCGCGTGTAACCGAATTCGTTGCGCGCCCGCGCGGCGTCGTTTGCGACGACGTTCATATCGCGCACTTCCGTCGAGACGTTATGCGACGGCACTTTGCCGTATGCATGGCACGCGGCGGCGATTTCGAGCTTCGCGCGCCTGACGAGCGGATGATCGAACTGCCCCGGCGAGCGCATCGCGGTATCGGGAATCGCGCCGTCGTGCGCGGATACGAAGTCCATCAGGCCGAAGCTCAGCGCCTCGACGCCGGGCAGCGCGGCCAGCTCGAACACGCGTGCGAGCGCGCCATGTGTTTCGATCAGCAATTGCACCGGCACCGGTTGCGCAATACCGAGCTCGCGCCGCGTTGCTTCGATAAACGCGACCATTTCGGCGGCGTCCGGCACGCTGCGGATTTTCGGCAGCGTGATAAACGCCGGTGCGCGCTTTGCGGCGCGCAGTATCAGGCGCACGTCGTCGCGCCAATGCGGATGATGAAAGTCGTGGATGCGCACACCGACGCGGCCAAAGCGATCATGCTCGCTGCCGGGAAACGAAGCGACCAGCTCCGCATGCTCGGTTTCGCGTCCGACCTGCGCGCCATCTTCGCAGTCGAGCGTGATATCGAATACCGGCCCGAGCTCCTGCTGCAGCGCGAACGATTTCAGCATCAGCTTCTCGCTGCCGGCGTAGTGATCGCAGGCAGGCAGGATGGTGGGCGGCGCTTCGCCGTCAAACAGCACTTCGGCGGGAGTGAGGGCGCGCATTCTCGGCGTCAAAAGCGTGGTTTCTAGTTGAATAAGTCCGATTCGAACGCATTCTGGGCGTGGCGCGGCGGGTGGGGACCGCGTGAGGCTGGAGAACATGCCTGACTGGATGCTCCCCGTATGGGCACCCCGTGCAGTTGTCCCTCACTCGTGCCCATAATCGGGCGTCCTTCAGCGGCCATCCTTTAGCGGGCGTCCCTAACCGGGCGTCCCAAAATACATTCGAATCAGAGGCGAAGGTCACACAACGCGCTGGCCTTCGCGCAATCAAAGTCCACTGCGTAAAAAACCGGAACCCGCCGCGCTGCAACGAGGTCCCGGTTGTTTCGCATCGCAGGCTTACAGCAGATGCTTGACGCCGTCGCGCTCTTCGAGCAGCTCGTTGAGCGTGCCGTCCATCTTCTCGCGCGAGAACGCGTCGATTTCGAGGCCCGTGACGCGCTTGTATTCGCCGTTTTCGCACGTGACCGGCACGCCGTAGATGATGTCTTCCGGAATGCCGTACGAGCCGTCCGACGGAATGCCCATCGTCACCCACTTGCCGTTCGTGCCGAGCACCCAGTCACGCACGTGGTCGATCGCCGCGTTCGCCGCCGACGCCGCCGACGATAAACCGCGCGCTTCGATGATCGCGGCGCCGCGCTTGCCGACGGTCGGGATGAACACGGTGCGGTTCCATTCGTCGTCGTTGATCAGCTTCGTGAGCGATTGGCCGTCGACCGTCGCGACACGGAAATCCGGGTACATCGTCGGCGAGTGATTGCCCCACACGGCGAGTTTTTCGATCGACGCGACCGGCTTGCCGGACTTCGCGGCGAGTTGCGACAGCGCGCGGTTGTGGTCGAGGCGCAGCATCGCGGTGAAGTTCTTCTTCGGCAGATCCGGCGCCGACTTCATCGCGATATACGCGTTGGTGTTGGCCGGATTGCCGACCACCAGCACCTTCACGTCGCGGCTCGCGACATCGTTGAGCGCCTTGCCTTGCACCGTGAAGATTTCGGCGTTGGCCGACAGCAGATCCTTACGCTCCATGCCCTTCGAACGCGGGCGCGCGCCGACCAGCAGCGCGATGTCAGCATCCTTGAACGCGACCTTGGGATCGTCGGTGACCACGACGCCCGCGAGCAGCGGGAACGCGCAGTCTTCGAGCTCCATCACGACGCCTTTGACGGCGGCTTGCGCTTGCGGCAGGTCAAGCAACTGCAGGATC
This sequence comes from Paraburkholderia solisilvae, assembly GCF_902859875.1. GTDB lineage: Bacteria > Pseudomonadota > Gammaproteobacteria > Burkholderiales > Burkholderiaceae > Paraburkholderia > Paraburkholderia solisilvae. The sequence continues at coordinate 2,565 of NZ_CADIKF010000097.1, forward strand.
ACCGGCTGGTCCTTGCCGAGCAGGTCGCCGTTGGCGATGCGAAATAGCAGGGAGTAACCGATTTGACCTGCGGCGCCAGTGACGGCAACACGCTTTGCGGGCTTAGCCATTGAGAAATCTCCAGGACGGTGCGTTAGTGCGTTAGACGCTTGAGAAAACGCCATTTTATATGCGCGTCACCCGAAGCGTGGCAAACACGATGAACTCTTTGCGCAGCCGCGCGATGCCTGAAGGCGCCATCCGCGCGCTGCAACGAGGCCGCCGCGCCGGGCCGCTTGAATGGACCGGCAAAGCTGCCGAGCAGAGTGCGGATGTCGCTCGCGCCGCGATGGCGCGCATGGCCCGCTGCAACCTGGCGAATCCCGCAATAGCGCATTTCGGCGAGCGTCGATGAGGTCGCGTGAGGCTGAGCCGGGCCCGTTGGGCGGGGCCGCTCGAGGCCTTTGCAGCCAATTGTGAGGCGGACGGCAGGCGAATCGAAAGCTGGACTGATGAGGGCGCAGCGTGCACGGACGGTGTTTCAGGCTACGCTTCGTGCCTGCATTTCTGCGCTGCAGCGTAACCGGGAAACAACCCGCAAACCCTTGCTCGACAAGGAGTGTAGGAGTGGGCTGACGCAAAGTCAACAGTATCTTATGTCTTATATAAGACATAAGTATTGAGCCAAAATATCTGGACGTCCGGCGAGCCTTTATGATGAAATGCGCGAATGAATTCGAACCAGGCGAGCTCCGCGAATCCGGTCGGCCCGACGGGCGCAGGCGAAGGTCTGCCCGCCGCCGCATCGTCTTCATCGCCCACGTTCAGTCCGCTCTACCAGCAGATCAAAGGCCTCATAACGCAGAGCCTCGAGTCCGGCGAATGGAAGCCCGGCGAAATTATCCCCAGCGAAGTCGAACTGGCTGCCCGTTACAAGGTGAGCCAGGGCACCGTGCGCAAGGCGATCGACGAGCTTGCCGCGGAAAATCTGCTCGTGCGGCGCCAGGGCAAGGGCACCTTTGTTGCGACGCACAACGAGGACCGCGCCCAGTTTCGCTTTCTCAGGTTACTGGCCGATGACGGCGTCGAGCATCCGCACATCAGTAAGCTGCTTGAATGCAGGCGGCTGCGCGCTTCGGCGGAGATTGCACGCCAGCTCGATCTGAAACCGTCGGACCCGGTCGTGCTGATCAGGCGTCTGTTGCAGTTCGACGGTGAAGTCACGGTTCTTGACGAAATCTGGTTGCCGGGCGGCGTGTTTCGCGGGCTTACGCTCGAGCGCCTGTCCGATTACAAGGGGCCGCTCTACGCGATGTTCGAAACCGAGTTCGGCACGCGCATGATTCGCGCGTCGGAGAAAATTCGCGCGGTGGCGGCGGACCCGGCGGTCGCCGATCTGCTCCGTGTGCCGCCGGGTTTTCCGCTGTTGTCGGTGGAACGCGTGTCGTACACGTATGGCGACCGGCCCGTCGAGGTGCGGCGAGGTTGGTATGTCACAACCGGCTATTACTATCAGAACGACCTCAGTTGATGCAAACGATGAAGCGGGCGCAGATTGCCGGCATCGACTGTGACAACGTCTTTATTGCCGCCGATATAAAGCAGTCTTGAGCAGATGTTCGCTGCAGCGCGGAATGAAAAGGCGCTAAAATCGCGGATTAGTGTGACTACATAGTAGGGGTCTAGCATGGCTGAAGCCGTAAAAAAACCGAGGCCGGAATTCCGGAATATCGGTATCGGGCAGATTCTGACGTCGTACCGCCTCCCGCTAGCGGGGCGCGTGTCGATTTTGCATCGTGCGAGCGGTGCTCTGCTTTTCATCTTCCTTCCGTTTCTGCTGTACCTCTTCGATCAGAGTCTCACTTCCGAACTCAGCTTCGAAGTTTTCAAAGTCTTTCTCTCCAACATTATCGTCAAGCTGATCACGCTGGTCCTCGCGTGGGCTTTCCTGTTTCACTTCTGCGCCGGTATCCGTCACCTGCTGATGGACACCAACCACAATGCGGTGTCGAAGGAAAAAGGCAAGAGTTCGTCAGTCATCGTGTTCGCCGTGTCGTCGCTGCTGACCATCGCGTTCGCGCTCAAACTGTTCGGAGCCTTCTAAAACATGTCTTCCAATAACCGCATCGGTTCGAAGCGCCTCGTCGTCGGCGCGCATTACGGCCTGCGCGACTGGCTCGCGCAGCGCATCACCGCCACGATCATGGCTATCTATACCGTGATCCTGCTGGTCTGGTTCTTCGCCGCGCAGGCATTCTCGTACGACGGCTGGGCCGCGATCTTCGCGACGCAGTGGATGAAGCTCGCGACGTTTGTCACGTTGCTGTCATTGTTCTATCACGCATGGGTCGGTGTGCGCGACATCTGGATGGACTACATCAAGCCGGTCGGCACGCGTCTCGTCCTTCAGGCACTGACAATCGTCTGGCTGCTCGCGTGTGCGGGCTACGCCGCGCAGATTCTCTGGAGAGTGTAAAAGAATGGCTGCAATCAAAAGTTCTCTGCCGCGTCGCCGTTTCGACGTGGTGATCGTCGGCGCGGGCGGTTCGGGGATGCGCGCGTCGCTGCAACTGGCGCGCGCGGGTCTGTCGGTGTGCGTGCTGTCGAAAGTGTTCCCGACGCGTTCGCATACGGTCGCCGCGCAAGGCGGCATCGGCGCATCGCTCGGCAACATGAGCGAAGACAACTGGCACTATCACTTCTACGACACGATCAAGGGCTCCGACTGGCTCGGCGACCAGGACGCGATCGAGTTCATGTGCCGCGAAGCGCCGAATGCCGTGTACGAACTCGAGCACTTGGGCATGCCGTTCGACCGTAATGCGGACGGCACGATCTACCAGCGCCCGTTCGGCGGCCACACCGCGAATTACGGTGAAAAGCCGGTGCAGCGCGCGTGCGCGGCGGCCGACCGTACCGGCCACGCACTGCTGCATACGCTGTATCAGCAGAACGTTGCGGCGAAGACGCAGTTCTTCGTCGAATGGATGGCGCTCGACCTGATTCGCGATGCGGACGGCGACGTGCTCGGCGTGACCGCGCTCGAAATGGAAACGGGCGACGTCTACATCCTCGAAGGCAAGACCACGCTGTTCGCCACGGGCGGCGCGGGCCGCATCTTCGCGGCGTCGACCAACGCGTTCATCAACACCGGCGACGGCCTCGGCATGGCGGCGCGTGCGGGCATCGCGCTGCAGGACATGGAGTTCTGGCAGTTCCACCCGACCGGCGTGGCCGGCGCGGGCGTGCTGATTACCGAAGGCGTGCGCGGCGAAGGCGGCATTCTGCGTAACGCGGACGGCGAGCGCTTCATGGAGCGCTACGCGCCGACGCTGAAAGACCTCGCGCCGCGCGACTTCGTTTCGCGTTCGATGGACCAGGAAATCAAGGAAGGCCGCGGCGTCGGTCCGAACAAGGACCACGTGCTGCTCGACCTGTCGCACATCGGCGCGGAGACGATCATGAAGCGTCTGCCGTCGATCCGCGAAATCGCGCTCAAATTCGCGAACGTCGACTGCATCAAGGAGCCGATCCCGGTCGTGCCGACCATTCACTATCAGATGGGCGGCATTCCGACCAATATGCACGGTCAGGTGGTCGGCACGTCGCGTGACCACGAAGAGGCGGTCAACGGCTTCTACGCGGTCGGCGAATGCTCGTGCGTGTCGGTGCACGGCGCGAACCGCCTCGGCACGAACTCGCTGCTCGACCTCGTGGTGTTCGGCCGCGCGGCCGGCAACCACATCATCAAGCACGCGGGCGCGATGAAGGACCACAAGCCGCTGCCGGCCGATGCGGCCGACCGCGCGCTCGAGCGCCTTGCGAAGCTCGAAGCGTCGTCGTCGGGCGAGTACACGCAGTCCGTCGCGAACGACATCCGCGCGTCGATGCAGGCGCATGCGGGCGTGTTCCGCACGTCGAAGCTGCTCGCCGAAGGCGTCGAGAAGGTGAACGAGCTGAAGGAGCGCGTTGCCAACGTGCATCTGAAGGACAAGTCGAAGGTGTTCAACACCGCGCGCGTCGAAGCGCTCGAACTGGCCAACCTGATCGAAGCGGCGCGCGCCACGATGGTGTCGGCCGAGGCGCGCAAGGAAAGCCGCGGCGCGCACGCGCAGAGCGACTTCGAACATCGCGACGACGAAAACTGGATGCGCCATACGCTGTGGTTCAGCGAAGGCGATCGCCTCGACTACAAGCCGGTTCATATGAAGCCGCTGACCGTCGAATCGGTGCCGCCGAAGGCACGGACCTTCTAAGGCACAGGCACAAGTCAAAGGACCCACACTATGGCCAAGCGTATTTTTGAACTCTACCGCTACGACCCGGACAAGGACGCAGCGCCGCGCATGCAGACGTACGAGCTCGAAATCGACTCGCACGAGCGCATGCTGCTCGACGCGCTCATCAAACTGAAAGCCGTCGATGAAACGCTGTCGTTCCGCCGTTCGTGCCGCGAAGGCGTGTGCGGCTCGGACGCGATGAACATCAACGGCAAGAACGGCCTCGCGTGCCTGACGAACCTGAACGATCTGCCGCAGAAAATCGTGCTGCGTCCGCTGCCGGGCCTGCCGGTGATTCGCGACCTGATCGTCGACATGACGCAGTTCTTCAACCAGTATCACTCGATCAAGCCGTACCTGATCAACGACACGCCGCCGCCGGAGAAAGAGCGCCTGCAGTCGCCGGAAGAGCGCGACGAGCTCGACGGCCTGTACGAGTGCATTCTGTGCGCGAGCTGCTCGACGTCGTGCCCGAGCTTCTGGTGGAATCCGGACAAGTTCGTCGGTCCGGCGGGCCTGTTGCAAGCCTATCGCTTTATCGCAGACAGCCGCGATCAGGCGACCGGTGAACGCCTCGACAACCTGGAAGATCCGTACCGTCTGTTCCGTTGCCATACGATCATGAACTGCGTCGATGTGTGCCCGAAGGGGCTCAACCCGACGAAGGCGATCGGCAAGATCAAGGAATTGATGGTGCGCCGCGCTGTCTGAGATGGACGGATCCTCGCATCAGTCCGACCCTCTACGCCGCGCGCGCCTTCGCTGGCGCGCGCGGCGCGGCTTGCTGGAAAACGATCTGATCTTCGAGCGTTTTTTCAGCCGATATGAGCATGACCTCAGTGATGCGGACGTCGGTGTGCTGACGCGCCTGCTGGAGCTGAGCGATAACGACCTGATGGACTTGCTGCTTGCGCGCAAGGAACCGGAAGGCGACCTGGCCGACCCGGACGTCAGACGGGTCCTCGACATGCTGCGCACGGCCTAGCCGGGCTGAGAGCCGGCGGCCGTACGAGGCCCCGGCAGTTCGACCGGTTGACCGTGCCGCATGCGTGGCCGAGAAGGCGTGCAATTATCGAAACCCTGTTTCCTACTTTCGATTGAGGATGTGCTATGACTCCGTCAGATGTTAAAGCCACGCTATCGTTCAGCGACAACTCGCCGAGCGTTGAAATGCCGATCTACAAGGGCACGTTGGGCCCGGATGTGATCGACATCCGCAAACTGTACGGCCAGACCGGCAAGTTCACGTACGACCCGGGCTTCATGTCGACGGCATCGTGCAACTCGGCTATCACGTACATCGACGGTGACAAGGGCGAACTGCTGTACCGCGGCTATCCGATCGACAATCTCGCGGAAAACGCCGACTTTCTCGAAACCTGCTACCTGCTGCTGAAGGGCGAACTGCCGAACGCGCAGGAGAAGGAAGAGTTCGTGAAGACCGTCACCAGTCACACGATGGTGCACGAGCAGATGCAGTTCTTCTTCCGCGGCTTCCGTCGCGACGCGCACCCGATGGCGATTCTGGTGGCGGCGGTCGGCGCGCTGTCCGCGTTCTATCACGACTCGCTCGATATTACGAATCCGCGTCACCGCGAAGTGTCGGCCATCCGCATGATCGCGAAGCTGCCGACGCTGGTCGCGATGGCGTACAAGTACAGCATCGGCCAGCCGTTCGTGTATCCGCAGAACAATCTGTCGTACAGCGCAAACTTCATGCGCATGATGTTCTCGAACCCGTGCGAAGAGTACCAGGTCAACGACGTGCTGGTGCGCGCGCTCGACCGCATCCTGATCCTGCATGCGGACCACGAGCAGAACGCGTCGACTTCGACGGTGCGTCTTGCGGGTTCGTCGGGTGCGAACCCGTTTGCG
>NZ_CADIKF010000098.1 GCF_902859875.1 Paraburkholderia solisilvae
AGCGGTGCGCCGCTGGCCGGCAGCGCGGCGGCCGGCAATGCGGCGGCCGCCGTGCCGGTCGCGATCATGCCGGCCGACGCGTTGCGCTGGCCCAGGCTTTCGGCCTGCGCGGTCGGCAGCACCCACAGGAATGCGCCAAGCGTCCCCAACATGACGGTCAGCGCAAAGCGTGCTGCCGCCGGTCCTTGCATCCTCGCTTCGCACCCTGGCGCCCGATGCGCCAGACGAGCCGATTTCGCGTTCATGTCCTTCCCCCGTTCACGTGCTGCTTTTACCGCTTATGTGATAGTTGCCTGCTGCCTGCTGCGTGTTATCTGGTGCATGTTATCTGCTGCCTGCTGCGTGCTGCGCGGTCCTGCTGGTCGTGGGCCTGCGTGGTCGTGCTGCTTGCGGTCCCTTTTCCCTTTCGTTGCTGTGCTGCTTCGATTGCCCCCCGCCCGCTTCGCGGCGCCGCTCAGAAGCATTCCTTCGTGGTCTCGCCGCCGACAATCACCCGCACGCAGTTGACCGGCTCGCGCGCCGCGACCTTGCGCACCGCGCGCGGCGCGGGCGCCGGAACGGGCGCGGAAGCCGGCGCGGGCGCTGCGACATCCAGCAGGGTCGAGCGCGTCGCGCCGGCGGTCGTCGCCGCCTGTGGGTCGACCTGGTTGCGCAGCACCAGCGACAAGGTGCCGATGCTGCGTGCAAGGTCGATCTTCTCTGCCTGGCCGGGCGTGACTTCGAGCGTCACCGCATCGACCACTTTCGGTTTGGTCTCGTCGCGCGCCACTTCCTGCGCGACGGCGAGCACCAGAATCTTTTCGAGCACGATCTTCGAGATGTGCTGGTCGCGCGAACCCGACGCCATTCCGGGATCTTTCTCAGTGTTGACGAGGATGTCGACGTAATTGCCCGGCAGCGCGAAGCCCGCCACGCCGATCACGTCGTTCACGCGCACCGTGATCGCGCGCTTGCCCTCGTTGATCACCGCCGACAGCCCGCCGACCGTGCCGACCGGCGACAGCTTCGACTCGAGCACCGGCTCGCCATGCAGCGTGCTTTCCTTGAGCACGCGGCCGTCGAGCTTCTGCACGTCGCTGAACGCGCCCGGCGGCACGCTGGCCGACGGCCAGTCGGTTACCTTCAGCACGTCGGGCGTGATGCGCTGGCCGAGATTGATGTCGGCCGTCGCGACCACCACCTTCGCGGTCGACGCCGACGACTGCGAGATCATCCAGCGCGAGCCGAAGATCACCGCCGCGAGGCCCGCGGCCGTCGCGAGCAGCAGCATGAATATCGCGCGTGAGTTGTTCATGTTCGGTCTCCTGGTTGCGCCGGGTCGGCGCCTGTACTCGTTACTCGGTTCGTGACTTCGTTTGCTTCGTGATTCACTTTCTGCTTCGCCACGCGGCTCTGTGCTTCAAACGGATCAGGCGGTCGCGAAGCGCCGCATCACGTCGCCCGCGTGATTCGGCCGCACCGGCATCGCGTCCGGCGTGCCCGCATGCGCGAAATAGCTGTTCCACGCGCGCTGCAGCGTGTCCGGCGTCGCGACCGGCGGCTCCTCGCGGTAAGTTGCATGCGCAACCACGAGGCCCAGCAGATCGCGCGGATAGCACGCGAGCAGTGCACGGCGCGCCGGCTGATGCAGCCGGTGCACGAGGAAATCGAATGCGTCGTCGTCGCAGCGCACGCCAAGCTCGCCGCACAGATTCGCGAACAGCGCGCCGTATTCGTGCTGCGCCAGCGGCCCGACGTACAGCTTGCAGCCGAGGCGGCGCAGGAACGCGTCGTCGCCGAGCTGCTCGGGCGTGAGGTTGCTCGAAAACGCGAGGCGCACGTCGAACGGCAGCTGGAAACGCGCGCCGTTCTGCAGCGCCAGTGTTTCGGTGCCGCGCCCGAGCGGCGCGATCCAGCGGTTCAACAGGTCGCGCGGCGCGACACGCTGACGGCCGAGGTCGTCGACGATATACAGGCCGTTGTTCGCCTTCATGTGGCCAGGCGCCTGATAGAAGCCCGTGCCCGCGTCGTAGCAGAGTTCGAGCATGTCGAGCGTCAGTTCGCCGCCCGCCATCACGACCGGCCGCCGGCAGCGCTGCCAGCGGCGATCCGCGGGCGCCGTCAGCGAGGTGACCGTGGCAAGGCCTGCGCTCGCGCTGGTGTTGGTGTTCGTGCCGGCGCGCGCGGCAGCGTCGGCGCCGGCAGCGGCGCATGGCACGTGAACGAGCGGATCGAAAATCTGCACGATCGAGCGATCGACCCGCAGCGCGTAGGGCACGTCGATGGTGCCCGGCATCAGCCGTGCGAGTGCTTCGGCGAGATGCGTTTTGCCGCCGCCGGCCGGGCCGTACAACAGGATCGGCCGGCCCGCGTTGAGCGCGCCGCCGACTTCGTCGACGAGCGTCTCCGGCAGCGTCAGCCCGGCGAGCGCGGCGCGCGCGAACGGCCGCGAGATACGCATCAGGTTGACGGACTGGCGCGCGATGGCTTGCGCGTAGGTATCGAGCGTCACCGGCGCAGGGCCGACATACGCGCACTTCGCGAGATAGCCGATCGCGCGTACGCGGCCCTCTTCGGTCAGCTGGTACTGCACGTCGAAGTCGGCCGCTCCCCGGTGTGTGACTTCGAGCTGGCGCTCGCGAATCATGAAGCCTGTGACTTCGTCGAGTACCGGAATCGTCAGCTTCAGGCGCTCCACCAGCTGCGCCAGGCTGATCTTGCCTTCGACCGCGGCGGCCTTCGCGGTCAGCTCGGCGAGAAACGGCAGGTCGAGGCCGGTCTGACTCACAGTCTGCGGGGCGCGGCCCGCGCCCGTCGTCTGTGATGCTTTGCCGCGTGACCCGATATCGTGCGTATCGATATCGCGCAGCCCAACCTCGCCCGGTCCGTGAGCGTTGTTCATCTGACTTCCCCCGTAACTGGTCAGCTTTTATTCGCCGTCCGCATCGCCGGTTGATCCCGGCCTTGTCTCGCCTGCTTTTTTACCCCGCCCTGCTCACTGCGTATTTTTTTGCGCTACCCCGTTTTCACGTCTTTTCCTGCACGCCCCGACGTGCAGATCCTGCCTGGCGGAGCCTGTGTCGCTCTATGGAGACCTGGCTCTCGTTCGTATTCCGTAACGTCCAGCTGTGTCGATGTTGCTCGTCGCGACTGCGCATGCCGCGCCCTTTACTGAACCGCGAGCACGATCGTGCAAAGCGCACCCGCTGCGATCGCGACGCCGAACGGCAGCCTGCCGACCGACACCTCACGCAGCGTCTCTCCCTGTTGCACGACGTGCCGCCAACCGCCCGTCACCGAAAGCAGCATCGAATACGTGTTCGACAGCCCATCCTTGATGCGCCGTTTGACGAGCATCGCCGCGAGCGCCCACACACCGCCGATCGCGCAGGCGATCATCGCGGTCTCGATCGCCCCCGTCATGCCGAGCCACGCACCGACTGCCGCCATCAGCTTGACGTCGCCGGCGCCGACCGCGCGCACCAGGTATCCCGGCAGGAAGATCAGCGCGCCGACCAGCCAGCCGGCGAACCACACCGCGAGGCCATCCAGCGCGCCGTGCAGCATCCACTGAGCGGGCAGCGCGGCCACCAGCGCCGTCGCGACCAGCCAGTTCGGGATGCGGCGCGCGCGCCAGTCGTGCACGGCGGCGGTGATCACCAGCAACAGGACACACGGTCCGAGCGGAAAAGGAACGGCGTTCATTGCAATCTCCGGTGTGCGATGCGCTATCCAATTCGTGGCGCCTTGCCTGACATGCAGCTTCGCTGCGGCGCCTGCGCAGCTGGCTCGCCCGGCTCTGCCTCGCCACGTTGCCAGCGTGGCAGAGCGGGCTTGCTCAAGCCGCGCCGTTCACTTGCCGGTGTTCGCCGACGCGGTCGACAGCGCCGTGGAGATCGTGTCGAAAATCGTGTGAATGCTCGTGCCGGCAAGCGTCGCGCCGCCAATGATCATCACCGAGATCAGGCCCACCAGCAGACCGTATTCGATGGCTGCCGCGCCTTCTTCGTCACGCAGGAACTGTTGAATCGCCTTCTTCATGCTAACCCCCGTAGAGTGGTGTGAAACTGCCGTTAAGAGCCGCTGCGCCTCATTACGCACCGGCACGCTGCCCGTCCAACGTAGACAGGCAAAATGGCATCGCCGCCCGGTTGCTTCGTCAAGGTGGTCGCGAATGATCCGTACGGCGTACGAATCATTCGCTCCACTCTTTTTTCGACTTCGCCCCCCATTGGCTCCGCCGCCTCCACGCCTCGCTGGTAGTCCCCGACCGCCAGGCGCGAAGTCCCCGTGTTGCTGTCCGGACGTTGTCGGTGTGTTTCCGATCGGTGTTTCCGGACAGCAACGAATCCGCCGTGGCCGACATATCGCAATGGGTATGCCAACAGGCCGCAAACCCTTGTCGGGCCGTGATTCGTGCGCTGACGAACACGTCCGGCGAACGCTTTCAGGCGGCTGACGTTTCGGGATCGATACATTTTTCGAGCCGGCTCAGGTATGCGCGGCGCGTTAAAAACAGGCTCTTTGCGGCCCCTCGCACCGGTAAAAAGAACGGCGCGCCGTCGGCAAACCCGCGACGGCTATGGCTCGATGATCCGGACGGCCGCCGCCGCAACGCGCCACCCGGGCGCCGCGACGGTTATGCCCAATGTGTCGCAAGCCTGAGACGCGCGGCGCGGCGCGCGTCCAGAACGCTATGCGGCTGATACGCGTGCTCGCGTGAGCCTTATCCGGCAAGGCGTTGCCGCGTTCGCGGATGAATCGCCGCGCGCGCGCGCCGGCCCAGGCCGCTTCTGCATCCTGATTTGTGCTTATACAAACGCGTGGGCCTTTCATTTATCTTTGCTCGACGCGCCGTATTCATGCGACGATAAGTCCGTCGCGGTACGCGGCGCCGGAATGTGCAGGAACGCAAAGGAATGTCCCGTTGGGCGGACCATTGCGGCAGAGCGCGAAGCGAAGCAACCCGCATGCAACGCCGCGCGCCGGCCGCACGACCCTGAACGATCAGGTCCGCGAAGACGGACCGGGCCATAACGACCGCAGTCGCAATCGAAGGATCACTGGCCGCTCGCCCTATGGGTCCGGCCACTATCCAACCGGGGGTACCATGCATTCCACCTCACCGACGGGCGCTACCGAGCGCTCCGTGCTTTGCGTGTCATCGGCACCCGATGAGCCGCTCGCCGAATTCCTCACGGCGGCCGGCTGGCAGGTCGTCCATGCGAAAACACCCGCCATCGCCGAGCGCCTGCTCGAGCGCGGCGACATCAAGGTCGGCCTCGTCGATCTGCCGGACGACTGCACCGCACAACAGTTGTTCGCGCTCGAGGCAGTCATGCGGCACGGCGAAACCAACTGGGTCGCCCAGATCGCACCAGGCCGCTCGGACGACGAATTGACGAGCCGTTTTATTCTCGACTACTGCTTCGACTTCGTCACGAAGCCGTGTCTGAACGACCGGCTGATCTTCGCGCTCGGCCACGCGCACGGCCTCTCGAGCCTGCGGCGCACGAGCGTGAAGCCGAAGCCTTCGCTCGGCCGGCACGGCATGGTCGGCCATTGCGAACTGATGCAACAGCTCTACCGGCGCCTCGACAAATGCGCGCAAACCGACGCGCCGGTGTTTATCGCCGGCCAGTCGGGCACCGGCAAGGAGCTGACCGCGCGCGCAGTGCACGACTGCTCGCCGCGCGCGAAGCAGGCGTTCGTCGCGATCAACTGCGCGGCGATTCCGCCCACCCTGTTGCAAGCGGAGCTGTTCGGTCACGAGCGCGGCGCGTTCACCGGCGCGCTGCAAAAGAAGATCGGCCGCATCGAGCACGCGGACGGCGGCACGCTGTTTCTCGACGAGATCGGCGACATGCCGCACGAATGCCAGGCCGTGCTGCTGCGCTTCCTGCAGGAAGGGACGATCGAGCGGCTCGGCGGCAATGCGCCGATCAAGGTCGATGTGCGCGTGATCTCCGCGACGCACGTCGATCTCGATGCGGCGGTGGCCGACGGCCGTTTCCGCGCGGACCTCTACCACCGGCTGTGCGTGCTGCGCCTCGAAGAGCCGCCGCTGCGCGAGCGCGGCAGCGATATCCGACTGATCGCCGAGTACGCGCTCAGCATGTACCGGCAGGACGGCACGCACAAGATTCGCGGCTTTTCGAGCGGCGCGATTGTCGCGATGTCGAACTACGCGTGGCCGGGCAATGTGCGCGAGCTGATCAACTGCGTGCGGCGCGCGGTCGTGATGGCCGAAGGGCGCTTCATCACCGAAGCCGATCTCGGCCTGCCCGCGGCCAGTACCGCGCGTGCGAAGACGCTTGCCGAGATTCGCATGCAGGCGGAGATCGAGGCCATCGAAGATGCGTTGCGCCGGCACGGGCACAATCTTTCGTCGGCGGCCGCCGATCTCGGCGTGTCGCGCGCGACGCTGTACCGGCTGATGAACGCGAACCGGATGCAGACGGACATCAGCTCGATCCGCCAAGGGCGGCGGCAAACGAAAAGCGGCGGCGAAACCAGCCCGGATGCGGACGCGAACCCGGACCCGGATCGGCCCGCTGCGGACGAGCGCGATACCCGCAGGCGCTCGCGGCCCGCGGTCGAAGCCTAGCCTGCGCGCTGCCCGGGTCGCTGCGTGCGACCCGCCGCCGTTGTTATGCTTGTCCGTGTCCACCCGGCACGGAAGCAAACTTGACCTCTCCCGAACCTCCCGAGCGCCCCGTCATCGCCGCGCGAGCGCGCGCGCCGTACGCCGCGGCCGTCCCGCTCTGCGGCAATCCCGCTGACGAACTGGCGATCCGCGGCGCGCGCTGCAGCCTGCACGACCGCCCGTGCCGCCACAAGCGGCTCGCGCTCGCGGCCACCATTCTGGGTTCGAGCATGGCGCTGATCGACGGCTCGGTCGTCAATGTCGCGTTGGCCGCGCTGCAAAGCGAACTGCACGCGAGCGTGGCGGCGATCCAGTGGGTGGTCGACGCGTATCTGCTGATGCTCGCGTCGCTGGTGCTGGTCGGCGGCGCGCTCGGCGACCGCTACGGACGGCGCCGCATATTCGTCTGCGGAATCGTGTTGTTTACGCTGGCGTCGGCCGCCTGCGGCCTCGCGCCCAATTCCGCGACGCTGATTGCCGCGCGCGCGGTGCAAGGCATCGGCGCCGCGCTGCTGGTGCCAAGCAGCCTGTCGATCATCGGCGCGGTGTTCGACGATCACGAGCGCGGCCGCGCCATCGGCATCTGGGCCGGATTCGCATCGATCGCGTCGGCGCTCGGGCCGACCGCGGGCGGCTGGCTCGTCGATGTGTTCTCGTGGCGCGCGATCTTCTTCCTGAATCTGCCGATCGCCGCGGCAACCCTCGTACTCGCGCTGGTGGCGGTGCCCGACAGCCATCAGCCGGGCGCGCCGCAGCGCATGGACTGGAGCGGTGCGATCGCCGCGGCGCTGGGCCTCGGCGCGCTTGCGTACGGCCTCACGCTCGCGTCGACGCATGGTTTCGCGGCGCCGGCCGTGCTCGCGTCGGTCGCGGGCGGCGGCATCGTGCTGATCGGCTTTGTCGTTATCGAAGCGTCCAGCGCGCAACCGATGATGCCGCTCGACGTGTTTCAATCGCGCGACTTCAGCGGCGCGAATCTCGTCACGCTGCTGCTTTATTTCGGACTCGGTGGCACGCTGTTCTTTCTGCCGTTCACGCTGATCCGCGCGCACGGCTTCACGGCGACGCAAGCGGGCGCGGCACTGTTGCCGATTCCGCTGATCATCGGCGGGCTGTCGCGTTTCGCGGGCGGCCTCGCCGACCGGTTCGGGCCGCGCCTGCCGCTGACAGCCGGGCCGATGGTCACGGCCGCCGGTTTTGTGCTGTTCGCGCTGGTGCCGGCCGTGAGCGGCGACACCTCGTATTGGGCGGCGTTTTTTCCGGCGCTCGTCGTGGTCGGCCTCGGCATGACGCTGACCGTCGCGCCGCTCACCACGACCGTCATGACATCGGTGCCGGGCGAGCGCACCGGCGTCGCGTCCGGCATCAACAATGCGGTCGCGCGCGTCGCGAGCCTGATCGCGATTGCCGCGCTCGGCATCGTGTTTACGTGGACGCATGAAGCGGCGCTGTCCACCCGGCTCGACGCGTTGCACATCCCGCATCGCGCCGGGCCGACACTGCGCTCGATCGCGCCCGGCGCGGCATTGGCCGAGGGCGACCTGGCGCGGCACGACGCCTCGGTTGCACGCGCGGACGCCGCTGCGCTCGATGCCGCGTTCCGCGCGGTCGCGCTCGTCTGCGCGGCGGCCGCGCTCGGCGGCGCCGTGTGCGCGGCGCTGATGACCGGCCGCCGCAAGTAAGCATGCATCGATGCATGCATGCGTGCGGTTGCGCTGCGAACCGCTGCATGCACGGCACACCGCTGCTGCTGCGGCCGGCGCGCAAAAGCCCTGGGCACGCAGGTTGCGACTGCGAGCACCACAGGTTGCGCCTCAATCGAGGAACTTGTCGCCCCTCACACAGTCGTTTTTACTTTGATCAGATCGAATCCGACCCGGCACAGCCGCGCCATTTCAATGATTTCTATGCGCAAACTATCGATTGCCAGGTTTCTGTGCGGTATCGCCGCACTCATGCTCACGCTGGCGCCTCTCGCCGCGACGCCGAGCGCGGCGGCCACGCCCGCCGCCACCGCCGCGGCCTCCACG
>NZ_CADIKF010000099.1 GCF_902859875.1 Paraburkholderia solisilvae
ATCGCGGCGTTCAGCGCGTCGCCTGCGCCGCTCGCCGTGGGCAGGCTGGCGGCCGCGGCGGCATTCGCGGAAGCGGCGGCGGCTGCAGCCGCTTCCGCGTTCGTCGCGCCGGCCTGCGCCGCTTGCGTCGCCTGGTCCGGCGTCGTGACGGCGGACGTGTTGTTCATCGGCGCCATGTTTTGCGCGGTGCCGTCGCCGGCCGACTTGCTGTCGCCGAGCATCGGGCCGATTCCGAAGCCCTTGTCCGGCGACGCGGCGCTGTTCGGGTCGGCACTCGCCTTGGCGCTGGACGCCGCATTGGGGATATTCGCCGCTGCGTTCTGCACCGGCGGCGCGGTCAGATCCTGGTGTCCGTTGAGCGCGGCCAGCGCCGCATCGGCCTTCTGATGCGTGGACTTGCCGCTGCCCGCGAGACCTTTATGGGTGCCGACATCGTCGCCGGTCTTCTCGCTGCCGGCGAGCGCGACCTTGTCGTCGCTGGCGTCGGCGGTCGCGGCGCTCGCGTCCTTGCCGGCATTCGCCGCCGTGTTCGCGCGCGCCTGTGCCTGCGCGGCGGCCGCCGCGGCTGCGGCGTTGGCGGCCGACGCGTCCGCGTTGTTCGACGCCTGCGCGTCCTGCGACTTCGACGTCGTGTCGCCGGTCTTGTCGTCGCCGGACTTGCCGGCCTGCTGCGTGCTGTCGCCGGTAGACGGCGCTGTCGAAGATTTCGTCGACGACGCATCTTGCGACGAGTCCGGTTGCGCCGGCGGTGACGACGCCTGCGTGCTGTCGCCCGGATGCACGGTGCCGCCCGGCGTGGCCGTGCTCGCGCTGTTCGCGTCGCTGTCCGCTTGCGCGCCCGGCGCCTTGTCGGTCGGCGCAGGCTGCTGCGCGGCGGGCGCCGGCGCGGCCGCCGTATTGGCCGCGTTGGTCTGCGCGTTGATGCTTTGCTGCAGCGTTTGCGCAAAAAGCGCCGCGCTGCCCGCGTTCGATGCATGGGTTGCTGCTGCGCCTTGCGCGGCGAGCAGCGAATCGATCATTGAAATTCTCGACATGATGTTTCCCGTCGGTCAGAGCCTTGGCTCGAGGTATTCAAACCTGATCCAGAAAACCCGGCCGCGTGACACGCGTCACGCGTTGCCGGTCCGCATTCTCAACATCCGCGCGCCGAACTCGTCGGAATCCCGCTGTTCGCGGCGCGTCGCCTTCAGCGCTTCGGCTGCTTCGCCGCGCGCCTGCAACACTTCATAGGAACCTAGCTTCTGCTTCTGTTTCTGCCAGTCGGGCTTGGCGGCGTCCACTTTCGCGGTGGCGTTCGCCAGCTGCCTGCGCTGCTGCTCGATGGCGGCATCGAGGGTGTCGATGAAGGCCTGGAAGTTGCGCATGTTGCCGGCCGCCATGCCGAGTTGCGCGGACTTCGTGAAGCGCAGGTAGTACTCGTTGCGGTATTCGATCAGCGCGTTCAACTGCGCTTCGACGTCGTTGCGTTCGCGCTGCGCACGGCCGAGGCGCTGCGCGGCGGCATCGAGTTCGTCCTGCGCGAGCTCGATCAACATTTGCAGCGGCGAGGTTTCTGCCATCTTCAGCCTCCTTCGGTGAACAGCGAGCCGAGCGCGTTCAGGCTCGCGTCGAACGGCGCGCGTTCGCGAAAACCCTGTTGCAGGAACGCTTCGATACGTGGGTAGAGCGCGATCGCCCGGTCGAGCAGCGCATCGCGTCCGCTCGTGTAGGCGCCGACGTTGATCAGATCGCGGTTGCGCTGGTAGCGCGACAGCATCTGCTTGAAGATGCGGGTCTTTTCCAGGTGCTTGTCGTCGATCAGCGCGGTCATCGCGCGGCTGATCGAGGCTTCGATATCGATCGCCGGGTAGTGGCCCGCTTCGGCGAGCGCGCGCGACAGCACGATATGGCCGTCGAGAATCGCGCGGGCCGAATCGGCGATCGGATCCTGCTGGTCGTCGCCTTCGGTGAGCACCGTGTAGAACGCGGTAATCGAGCCGCCGCCCTCCGGGCCGTTGCCGGTGCGCTCGACGAGTGCGGGCAGCTTCGCGAACACGGAAGGCGGATAGCCCTTGGTCGCCGGCGGCTCGCCGATCGCGAGCGCGATCTCGCGCTGCGCCATCGCGTAGCGGGTCAGCGAATCCATCAGCAGCAGCACGTGCTTGCCCTGATCGCGGAAATATTCGGCGAGCGACGTCGCGTACGCGGCGGCCTGCATCCGCAGCAGCGGCGACACGTCGGCCGGCGCCGCGACGACGACCGAGCGCGCGAGGCCGTCCTTGCCGAGAATCTGCTCGATGAATTCCTTCACTTCGCGGCCGCGTTCGCCGATCAGGCCGATCACGATCACTTCGGCGCTCGTATAGCGCGCCATCGTGCCGAGCAGCACCGACTTGCCGACGCCCGAACCGGCGAACAGGCCCATCCGCTGGCCGCGTCCGACGGTCAGCAACGCGTTGATCGCGCGCACGCCGACGTCGAGCACCTGATGAATCGGTTCGCGATGCAGCGGGTTGATGGTCGGCGCGGTCAACGGCGCGTCGTCGACCGCGGAGAGCGCGCCGAGCGCGTCGAGCGGCCGGCCGGACGCGTCGAGCACGCGGCCGAGCAGTCCCCAGCCGACCGGCAACCGCTTGGCGCCGGCCATCGGATCTTCGACCGGCGCGCTTTCGAGCGGATACACGCGCGCGCCGGGCAGCAGTCCGTGCACTTCAGTGGTCGGCATCAGAAAGAGACGGTCGCCCGAGAAGCCGACTACTTCCGCTTCGGCCATCGCGAGCGTGCTGCCGGGCGGCAGTTCGATCATCACTTCGGAGCCGACCGACAGACGCAAGCCTACCGCCTCGAGCACGAGGCCGGCCGCGCGGGTCAGACGTCCGCACGCGCGCAGCGGCTTGGCGATCGCGTTGCGCTTGCGTAGCCCGTCGAGGCGATCGCGCCATGCCTGCAGATGCGGGTTGTTCGCGGCGACCGCGGCGTGCGCGTGCGGCGGGTTGCTGCCGAACGACGCGAGCGCGAGTTCGCGCTCGAGCGGCGTGAGGTCGCTTTTTTCGATATCGTCGACGGTCGGCGTGTTCACCATGCACTCACCTTGCCGAGCGCCGCCGCGACGCGCTCCCAGCGCGTGCCGACGGTCGCGTCCACTTCGCCGGTCGCGGCCTGCGCGCGGCAGCCGCCGCGCTCGATCGACGGATCGGTGCGGACATTCCAGCCGCGCGTGCGCAGCTCGTCCATCAGATACGCCTCGACGATCGGCAGATCCGCCGGGCTCACGATCAGATGCGGCGCGCCGGTCAGAGCCGGCTCGGCGGCGATCACTTCGCGCGCCGCCGCGATCAGCGCGGTCGGATCGTGCTGCACATGCTGGCGCACCACCTGTTGCGCGATATCGAGCGCGAGCGCAACGAGCGTCTCGGCTACTTCGGATTGCGCGGCGCTCAGCGCGCCCTGGAACGCATCGGCGATCGCCATCACGCGCTCCGCTTCCTTGCGCGCTTCGGCGCGGCCCTGTTCGACGCCTTTTACGTGTCCCTGCTCGTAGCCTTTCTGGTAGCCGAGCGCCTGTCCCGCCACGTGGCCGGACGCGACGCCCTCCGCATGCGCAGCGTCGCGAAGCTGTTGCAGCTCGGCTTCGATGTCGCGTTCATCAACGGGATCGGGCGGCGGCACCGGATCGAACGATGCCATCTCCCAGCGTTGATACGCGGACAAGCTGTCGCGTGCGGGTTCACGTTCAGACATATGCGTCTTCCGCCTTGCCGCCGATCACGATCTGGCCGCTCTCGGCCAGATTGCGCACGATCTGCAGGATGCGCCGCTGCTGCGTCTCGACTTCGGAGACGCGCACCGGGCCGCGCGCGTCGAGGTCTTCGGCGAGCAGTTCCGCGGCGCGCTGCGACATGTTCGACAGGAACTTCTGGCGCAGCGCGGGCTGCGCGCCCTTCAGCGAGATGATCAGCGCTTCCGATTCCACTTCCTTCAGCAGCAGCTGGATCGCGCGGTCCTCGAGGTCGAGCAGGTTCTCGAACACGAACATCTGGTCGATGATCTTCTGCGCGAGCTCCGCGTCGTACTGGCGCACGTTCTCGAGCACCGATTCCTCGTGGTTGCTCGGCATGAAGTTCAGGATTTCCGCCGCGGTGCGGATGCCGCCCATCGGGCTGCGCTTCAGGTTGTCGCTGCCCGACAGCAGGCCGGTCAGCACGTCGTCGAGTTCGCGCAGCGCGGCCGGCTGGATGCCGTCGAGCGTCGCGATACGCAGCAGCACGTCGTTGCGCAGACGCTCCGCGAAGCACGCGACGATTTCCGATGCCTGATCGCGGTCGAGGTGCACGAGAATCGTCGCGATGATCTGCGGGTGTTCGTTCTTGATCAGCTCGGCGACCGCCGCGGAGTCCATCCACTTGAGGCCTTCGATGCCGCTCGTATCGCTGCCCTGCAGGATGCGGTCGATGATCGCGCCGGCCTTGTCCTCGCCGAGCGCCTTGTTGAGCACCGAACGGATGTAGTCGTTCGAATCGAGCGACAGCGCGGTGTGCTGCTCGGCTTCGCGCGCGAATTCCTGCAGCACCTCGTCGACCTGCTCGCGCGTCACGTTGCGCAGCGCCGCCATCGCGACGCCGATCTTCTGCACCTCGCGCGGGCCGAGAAACTTGAATACCTGCGCCGCTTCTTCCTCGCCGATCGACATCAGCAGCAGCGCGCTTTTGGTTATGCCTTCAGCGTTCATCGGACACCCAGTTCTTGACGACGGTTGCGACGATCTTCGGATCCTGGCGCGCGATCGAGCGCGCGTACTCGAGATTGCGCTCGAAACGATGCTTCTCGTTTTCGAACGCGAGCAGCGCGGCGTCCGGACCGTCATCGGCGGCCTTCGCGGCGGATGACAGGCCATCGAGCAGAACCGGCTCGTCCGACGACGGCAGCGCCGTGGCGGCGGTCGCCTCGACCGGCGGCGGGAACGCGCGGCGCAGCGCCGGCTTCACCATCACGAAGTAGAGGAACAGCGCGACGGCCGCGATGCCGAGGTAGGTCGCGATCTGCTTGGCGAGCGCGATCATGTCCGGCGTGCGCCACCACGGCAGGTTCGCGTTCGGATCGACCGGCTGCGTGAAGAGGCTGTTGACGACATTCACCGAGTCGCCGCGCTTCGCATCGAAGCCCATCGCGTCCTTCACCAGCTGTTCGACCTGCGCGAGCTTGTCGGCCGGCAGCGCCTGCATCGTCGTGTGGCCCTTCGCGTCGACGTGCGGCATATAGTTGACGACCACCGCGACCGACAGCCGGTGAATGCCGCCGCCGCTTTGCTGGAAGTGGCGCACGGTCTTGTCGAGCTCGTAGTTGGTGGTCGCGTCCTTGTGGTCGCTGATCGGCGTCGGCGGCGTCGCGCCGCTTGCGCCGTTCGGCGCGTCGACCGGCGCCTGGGTCGCCTGCGGCGGCTGGTTCGACAGCGCGCCCGGCACGCCCGACGCGCCGGCCTGCTGCATCTGCGTGTCGCTGCTCGTCTGCTGGCTGCGGATCGCGGCCTGTCCGGGGTTGGCGCCGTTCGGCTGATAGGTTTCGGCGGTCTGCTCGACCTTCGAGAAGTCGATATCGGCGCTCACCTGCGAATGCGCGTTGCCGGCGCCGAACAGCGGCGCGAGGATCGCGTCGATGCGCTGCTGGGTGTCGTGCTCGACCTGCTTCACATATTTGAGCTGGGTCGCGTCGAGCCCGGTGCCGGTGCTCGCCTGCGTGAGCAGGTTGCCGTCCTGGTCGACGATCGTCACGTTGCGCGGCGAGAGTTGCGGCACGGCGGAGGCGACCATATGCGTGATCGCGTTGACCTGGCCTTCATCGAGCACGCGGCCCGGATACAGGTTCACCATCACCGACGCGGACGGCGGTTCCGCGTCGCGTACGAAGACGGACTGCTTCGGAATGGCCAGATGCACGCGCGCGGTCTGCACGGTCGACACCGACCCGATCGTGCGTTCGAGCTCGCCTTCGAGCGCGCGCTGGTAGTTCACCTGCTCGGCGAACTGGCTGATGCCGAATTTCTCGTTGTCGAGCAGTTCGAAGCCGACCGAGCCGCTCTTCGGCAGGCCCTGCTGGGCGAGGCGCATGCGCATTTCATGCACCTGGTCGGCGGGCACCATGATCGCGCCGCCGCCTTCGGACAGCTTGTACGGAATGTTCGCCTGCTGCAGCGCGGCGACGATCGCGCCGCCGTCGCGGTCCGACAGGTTGCTGTAAAGCACCTTGTAGTCGGGCGCCCGGGACCACATCACGAGGCCGGCCACGATGGCGATCAGCAAGGCGACCGCGATGATCAGCGGCGCGCGCGGGTTGCCGCGCATCTGCGTGAGCGACGACGGAAACGACGACAGCCGTTGCGCGAAATTGCCGCCGAGCGCGCCGCTCAGGTCGGCCGCGCCGCCAGCCTGAGCGGCGCCGGCGCCCGCCGAGCCCGCGGCGGCGGGCTGCGCGTTCGCGAGGCCCATGCTGCGGCTTTCGGGGTTGATCAAAGAATTGGCTGACGAATCCATGCGTCGGGTTTCTCCGGGGATGCCTTGGCTCCGGTCCGCGGGGACTGCTGCCTAACGACAGCGGACGCGCGGACAGAGACTTTCACGATGGGCATTTTCCACGCCGGGGTGCAACGCGATTGGCCGAATAGAGCAAGGTTTCCCCTCTACTTTCGCGGCTGTCCGTAAGGCCCCCGCGTTTATGCTTCCCGTCAATCCGGCATGGCGGCCGAGGGCGGTACGCGCAGCGCCGGTTTTTCCTCTGGAGAAATCATGACCGTTGCGAATCCGCTGACTTCCGCGCTGCAGCAAATCCAGTCGATGGCGTCGGAGGCGGCCGACGGCCCGGGCGCACAAGCCGGCGCCACGGAGTCGGGCAGCTTCGGCGCCGCGCTGAAGGCGTCGCTCGACAAAGTCAGCAATGACCAGAAGGCCGCCGAGGGCGAGGCGAAGGCGTTCGAAGTCGGTGCGTCGAACGTGTCGCTCAACGACGTGATGATCGACGGCCAGAAGGCGGGTATCGGCTTTCAGTTCGCACTGCAGGTGCGCAACAAGCTGGTGTCGGCTTACAACGACATCATGCAGATGCAGGTGTAATCGGCGCGGATCCGCGCGGATCGGGCCGGCCCCGGCAAACCATCCTTCGCACCCTAAAGCTTTGTCCTGACCGTCCGATAACACGGACACAGTCACCGCAGCGCGCGATGCGCAGCAGTGGGACGGGCTTTGTCTGATACAACCGCAGCGCGCATCACACAGGAGGAGCGTCGATGTTTTCCCCAGGGCACGCCGGAGCCGGCGCTTACGCACGCGTGGGCAACGAGACAGGGGTGATGAACGCGAGTCCGCACCGCCTGATTGCGATGCTGTTCGAGGGTGCGCGCAAGGCGATCGGACAGGCCCGCTTCCACATGCAGCAAGGCAATGTCGGCCGGCGCGGCGAGGCGATCGGCAAGGCGATCTCGATCATCGAGAGCGGCCTGCAGGCGTCGCTCGACCGGAATGTGGGCGGCGAGATTGCCGAGCGGCTCGACGCGCTGTACAGCTACATGACGCGGCGGTTACTGCAAGCGAATATCAAGAGCGACGAATCGATGCTGATCGAAGTCGACCGTCTGCTAGCGACAATCGAGGAAGCATGGACGGCGATTGGGCCGGAGGTGGCGCGGATGGCGGCACAGGGTTCCGCGGAAACGATGCGATGACTGCGAATGACGAGTATTTCGCCCGCTATGAGGCGATCGCGGCGATCTCGTGCCGGATGCTGACGGCCGCCCGCGATGCGCTGTGGGGCGAACTGGCGCACATGCAGAGTGAGTATCGCAGTCTGGTCGACAGTCTGAAGGAAGCTGAAACGGACGTGCGCCTCGACGATGACGAGCGCGGCCGCAAATACGAGTTGATTCGCGAAATTCTCGCCAACGACGCCGCGATCCGCGAACTCGCGAATCCGCGTCTCGCGAAGCTGTCCGCGCTGTTCGCGGGCCGTCCGGCGAAGGTATTGAAAGAGATCTACGGGGCGCGGTGAGACAGGCTAGCCGCCGGCGCACGTACGCCGGCGGCGGTTTGCCTTCTGCTTGCGGGCGCTTCGCGCCGGGTCATTCCCGGTTGGCTGTTCCCATTTTCTGTTTTTTGCCTGGTGACGACAGGAAGGATGCATGACCAACATCGACACGGCCGTTGCTGCGCTGCTCGCGAGCCGCGTCGACAGCCTGTTGTCGATTGGTTCGCGCGGCAATGTCTCGACCGCGCAAACCGGCACCCCCGCGTTGACCGTCGATACGCCGGCGGCGGCGACCGGTACGCCGGTATCGTTACTCGCTAACCAGCCGCAAGCTTCCGCACAAACCATTCTGTCGCGCATTGCGCTGACGCTCGACGCGATCATGCGCTCGGGCGGCGATGCGACGCCCTCGCTGATCGGCGAATGGCCGATCTGGCCGGTCGTGCCGGCGCTCGACGACGGCGGCGGCCTGCCGAATGGCGCCACGGGCGCCGCCGGCGCCGCGCCCAACGGCAATGCGCCCGCGGCGAATGCCGGCAACGGCG
>NZ_CADIKF010000100.1 GCF_902859875.1 Paraburkholderia solisilvae
CAACCCGGCGCGACGCATCCGGGCGCGGCCGCCGCACCGGGCGCCGACGCCGCGCGGCCCGCCAGCACGCCAACCTCGCCCTGATCTCCACGCATACGCTCGATGAACCCGATCTCTCTTTTCTGCATCCTCGCGGGCGTCACGCTGAACGCGTGCGCGCAACTGTTGCTGAAGGCCGGCACGAATGCCGTTGGACACTTCGAATTCACCCGTGCGAACATCCTGCCCATCGGTATCAAGCTCGCGACGCAATGGCCGATCATCGGCGGCCTGGCATGCTACGTGGTGAGCGTCGTGGTGTGGATCGTCGGGCTGTCGCGCGTCGATGTTTCGATCGCCTATCCGATGCTCTCGCTCGGCTACGTGCTGAACGCGGTGGCCGCGTGGTATCTGTTCGGCGAAGTGCTGTCGGTGCAGCGCCTGATCGGCATCGGCATCATCCTCGTCGGGGTGTTCGTGCTCGCGCGCAGCTAGGCGCGGCAAGCCGGCCGCCTACCCGCGCGCGCCGGGCCGCGGCGTGGCTCACGCGCTTGCGTCAAGCGGTTGAAAGTATTCGTTATGCTGTCGGCATTGGCCCGTCATCCTTATCGCTCAAGGCTCTCATGACCCAGTCATCCGTCCCGTTTTTGCCGTTCGTTCGCCCGGATATCGATGAAGAAACGATCCGCGGCGTCGCCGACGTGCTCCGCTCCGGCTGGATCACCACCGGTCCGCAGAACCAGGCGTTCGAAGCGGCCTTGTCCGAATTCTGCGGCGGGCGTCCGGTGCGCGCGTTCAACTCCGGCACGGCGACGCTCGAAATCGGCTTGCGGATCGCGGGCGTCGGCCCCGGCGACGAGGTGATCACCACGCCCGCGTCGTGGGTCGCGACTGCCAATGTGATTCTCGAAACCGGCGCCACGCCGGTGTTCGTCGATATCGATCCGCAGACGCGCAATATCGATCTCGACGTGCTCGAACAGGCCATCACGCCGCGCACCAAAGCGTTGCTGCCGGTCTATCTCGCGGGCCTGCCGGTCGATATGGACCGACTCTACGCGATTGCGCGCGAGCACAAGCTGCGCGTGATCGAGGACGCCGCGCAAGCGCTCGGCTCGACATGGAAAGGCGAGCGCATCGGCAAGCTGGGCGATATCGTGTCGTTCAGCTTCCACGCGAACAAGAACCTGACGTCGATCGAAGGCGGCGCGCTGGTGCTGAACGACGATGAGGAAGCGCTGCTCGCGCAGAAGTACCGTCTGCAAGGCATCACGCGCACCGGCTTCGACGGGATGGATTGCGACGTGCTCGGCGGCAAGTACAACCTGACCGATGTCGCCGCGCGCGTCGGTCTCGGTCAGATGCCGCATCTTGAACGCTTCAATGCGCAGCGCAAGACACTCGCGCGCGCGTATTTCGCGGGTTTCGCGGGCGGCGTCGCGGAAAAACTCGGCATCGGCCTGCCGCTCGCCGATTTCGAGAACAGCAACTGGCATATGTTCCAGATCACGCTGCCGCTGGAAAAGCTGTCGATCGACCGCGGCGGCTTTATGGGCGCGCTCAAGGAGCGCGGCATCGGTTCGGGCGTGCACTATCCGGCGATCCACCTGTTCTCGCTGTATCGCGCGCGCGGTTTCAAGGAAGGGATGTTCCCGCATGCGGAACGGTTCGGCGCAACCACGGTCACGCTGCCGCTTTTCACACAGATGAACGCAGGCGACGTCGCGCGCGTCTGCCGGGCGGTCAACGAGATCTGCGAGCAGTACGGGCGCTGACACACCTGAAGCGCAACGGGCCGGCGTCGGCCCCGCGTGCGGGAGGCTGGACGCAAGCAGGACACAGGCAAGACGCAAGCAGAACACAGGCAGCACAGGCAAGACACGCGCGGGGAACAAGCAGTGAACAAGCAGGACAAAACCATGGCGAAACCAGGGACACACCAAGCGGAACACAAGCCGACATGAGCCAAACGGAACACCGCCGGGCACGGCCGGAAGTCTCGGTCATCATCCCGGTCTATAACGAGGAAGCCGGACTGCAGGCGCTCTTTGCGCGCCTGTATCCGGCACTCGATGCGCTCGCCACGAGCTACGAAGTGATCTTCATCAACGACGGCAGCCGCGACAGGTCGGCGGCGCTGCTGGCCGAGCAGTTCCGCGCGCGTCCCGATGCGACACGCGTGATTCTGCTGAACGGCAACTACGGCCAGCACATGGCGATTCTCGCGGGCTTCGAGCAGTCGCACGGCGAGATCGTGATCACGCTCGACGCGGACCTGCAGAACCCGCCCGAGGAAATCGGCAAGCTCGTCGCGAAGATGCGCGACGGCTTCGACTATGTCGGCACGATCCGCATGCAGCGGCGCGACAGCCTGTGGCGCCGCAAGGCATCGCAGGTGATGAACCGGCTGCGCGAGCGTATTACGCGCATCAAGATGACCGACCAGGGCTGCATGCTGCGCGCGTACAGCCGCCATATCGTCGATACGATCAATCGCTGCGGCGAGATCAACACGTTCATTCCGGCGCTCGCGTACACGTTCGCGCAGAACCCGGTCGAAATCGACGTTGCGCACGAAGAGCGCTTTGCCGGCGAATCGAAGTATTCGCTGTACAGCCTGATCCGCCTGAACTTCGATCTGGTCACCGGCTTTTCGGTCGTGCCGCTGCAATGGCTGTCGTTTATCGGCGTGATTCTGTCGATGGGTTCCGCGGGTCTGTTCGTGCTGCTGCTGATTCGCCGCTTTGTGATCGGCGCGGAAGTGCAAGGCGTGTTCACGCTGTTCGCCATCACGTTCTTCCTGCTCGGCGTGATCATTTTCGCGCTCGGCCTGCTCGGCGAATATATCGGGCGCATCTATCAACAGGTGCGTGCGCGGCCGCGCTACCTCGTGCAGACCATCCTCGAGCAGCGCAACGGCGAAACCATCGCGGCCACGCCGCGGCAATCGGTCGTGCAGGCGGTGCAGCCCGCGCAGATCATGGACCAGGGGCCGAACTCGTGAAGCCGCGCGCCGTTGTCTTCGCGTATCACAATGTCGGCGTGCGCTGCCTGCAGGTCTTGCTCGCGCGCGGCGTCGACGTCACGCTGGTCGTCACGCACGAAGACAACCCGAGCGAAAACATCTGGTTCGGCAGCGTCGCGCAGGTCGCGCGCGAGCACGGCATTCCGGTCGTGACGCCCGCCGAGCCGCACAGCGCGGAACTGCGTGCGGCCATCAGCGCGGCGCGGCCCGACTTTATCTTCTCGTTCTACTACCGGCATATGCTGCCGCTCGAGCTGCTCGCGCTCGCCGCGCGCGGCGCGTACAACATGCACGGTTCGCTGCTGCCGAAGTACCGCGGCCGCGTGCCGACCAACTGGGCGGTGCTGAACGGCGAAACCGAAACCGGCGCGACGCTGCACGAAATGGCCGCGAAACCGGACGCGGGCGCGATCCTCGCGCAGACGCCGGTGCCGATCCTGCCCGACGACACCGCCGCGCAAGTGTTCGACAAGGTCACGGTCGCCGCCGAGCAGACGCTCTGGCGCGTGCTGCCCGCGCTGCTGGCCGGCGAGGCGCCGCATCTGCCGAACGATCTCGCGCAGGGCAGCTATTTCGGCGGCCGCAAGCCCGAAGACGGCCGCATCGACTGGACCCAGCCCGCGCAGCGCGTGTACAACCTGATCCGCGCGGTCGCGCCGCCGTATCCGGGCGCGTTCACCGACCTCGGCAACGAGCGCTTCGTGGTCGCCCGCGCGCGGCTGATGGCGCCCGGCAGCGCGCCGGTAAATTTGCCGCCGGGCCTCCACGTAGGCGATAATGTCTTTTTTGCGACATGCGGCGATGGCCGTGCGATCGCGATTCACGAACTTTGGCACGTCAATTTGCAAACAAGTGTGCAAATGAGCGGCAGCGGCACGAGCGGCGAGCAAGCCGCCAACGCTATCACGCCCGCCGAATTCACCCGGCTCACCCAACCTTCCCGTCACTGATGAAAAAAGTCCTGATTCTGGGCGTGAACGGCTTTATCGGCCATCACCTGTCCAAGCGCATTCTCGAAACGACCGACTGGGAAGTCTTCGGGATGGACATGCAGACCGAGCGCCTCGGCGACCTCGTCAAGCACGAGCGTATGCACTTCTTCGAAGGCGACATCACGATCAACAAGGAATGGGTCGAATATCACGTGAAGAAGTGCGACGTGATCCTCCCGCTCGTGGCGATCGCGACGCCGGCCACCTATGTGCAGCAGCCGCTGCGCGTGTTCGAGCTCGACTTCGAGGCGAACCTGCCGATCGTGCGTTCGGCGGTGAAGTACCGCAAGCATCTGGTGTTTCCGTCGACCTCCGAGGTGTACGGGATGTGCGCGGACGACGAGTTCGACCCGGATGCATCCGAGCTCATCTACGGTCCGATCAACAAGCCGCGCTGGATCTACGCGTGCTCGAAGCAGTTGATGGACCGCGTGATCTGGGGCTACGGCATGCAGGAAGGCCTGAACTTCACGCTGTTCCGGCCGTTCAACTGGATCGGCCCGGGCCTCGACTCGATCTACACGCCGAAGGAAGGCAGCTCGCGCGTGGTCACGCAGTTCCTCGGCCATATCGTGCGCGGCGAGAACATCAGTCTCGTCGACGGCGGCGCACAGAAGCGCGCGTTCACCGATATCGACGACGGCATCGGCGCACTGATGAAGATCATCGACAATGCGAAGGGCGTTGCGTCGGGCAAGATCTATAACATCGGCAATCCGAAGAACAACTACTCGGTGCGCGAGCTCGCGCACAAGATGCTCGCGCTCGCGGCCGAATTCCCCGAGTACGCCGACAACGCGAAGAAGGTGCAGCTCGTCGAGACGTCGTCGGGCGCGTACTACGGCGCCGGCTATCAGGACGTGCAGAACCGCGTGCCGAAAATCGACAACACAATGCAGGAGCTCGGCTGGGCGCCGAAGTCGACCTTCGACGAAGCGCTGCGCAAGATTTTCGAAGCGTACCGCGGCCACGTCGCCGACGCGCGCGCGCTCGTCGAATAGCGACGGCCGGCGCGTTCACGCTCCCCCTCCATCGAACCCGCTCTCCGGCAAGGCCCGCTTCCTTGGCTCGCATCGTTCTCAAGATCGACGTCGACACGCTGCGCGGCACGCGCGAAGGCGTGCCGAACCTCGCACGCATCTTCGACCGCTTCAAGGCGCGCGCCACCTTCCTGTTCAGCCTCGGCCCCGATCACACCGGCTGGGCGATGCGCCGTGTGCTGCGCCCGGGTTTTCTGAAGAAGGTGTCGCGCACGTCGGTGGTCGAACACTACGGCATCCGGCAACTGATGTACGGCGTGCTGCTGCCGGGCCCCGACATCGGTGTGCGCGCGGCCGCCGAGATGCGCGCGATTCACGAGGCCGGCTTCGAATGCGGGATCCACACGTGGGACCACGTGTACTGGCAGGACAACGTGCGCACCCGCGAGCGCGGCTGGACCGCCGCGCAAATGGAGCGGAGCTACGCCCGCTTTGTCGACGTGTTCGGCACGGCGCCCGCCACGCATGGCGCAGCCGGCTGGCAGATGAACGCTCACGCGTTCGAGCAGATCGACGCGTGGGGGATGCGTTACGCGTCCGACGGGCGCGGCCACACGCCGTACTTTCCGGTGGTCGGCGGCAACACGCTCGCGCACGTGCAGATGCCCACCACGCTGCCGACCCTCGACGAAGTGCTCGGCACCAACGGCATCGATGAAAGCAACGTCGCCGCGTGGCTGCTGAAACTGACCGACGGCAACCCGCGCGACCAGGTCTTCACGCTGCATGCGGAACTCGAAGGACAAAAGCTCGCGCCGGCGTTCGAACAGCTGCTCGACGGCTGGCGTGCGCAAGGCCACACGTTCGCGACGATGGGCAACTATCACGCCGCGCTAGACCGTGACACGCTGCCATCGTACCCTGTCACGTGGGGCGAAATTCCAGGCCGCTCCGGCGAGCTGATCGTTCAGCCCGATTGACGCGCGTCCGACATCCATCACCGCGCGCCGGTCATCCTGGCGGTTGCTCCCGGCCTCCCGCCCCGCCGGCCCCGTCAAGCTCGAGCCGGCGCAAACCTGCATGCCGCGTGCGACATAGACAGTCTGCCCGGCCATAACAATCGGAGAACCCTGTGCCCATCGCAGTCGACCAACCCGTCCCCGACTTCACCGCGCCCGCAACCGGCGGCGACTTCACGCTCTCCGGTCTGCGGGGCACGAAGGTCGTGCTGTATTTCTATCCGAAGGACAACACGCCGGGCTGCACGACCGAAGGTCTGCAGTTCCGCGATCTGTATCCGAAGTTCAAGGCGGCGCACGCCGACATCGTCGGCGTGTCGCGCGACAGCCTGCGTTCGCACGAGAACTTCAAGTCCAAGCTGGATCTGCCGTTTACGCTGGTATCGGACCCGGAAGAAACGCTGTGCGCCCTGTTCGGCGTCATGAAACTGAAGAAAATGTATGGCAAAGAAGTACGTGGGATCGAACGCTCGACGTTCGTCATCGACGCAAAAGGCGTGCTGCGACTCGAATGGCGCGGCGTGAAAGTGCCGGGCCACGTCGATGAGATTCTGGAGGCTGTACAAGCGCTGTGAGGCGCGTTATATTGGGCCGCAATGAGTGCCTGTTCACCCCATATTTTCCGCAGCTGCGCCCGTCGTCATCACGTTCGTCACACGCCTGACATTCAGTCAGGCATCCGCGACGTGAGAGCCGCAAGGCTTATCAGGCGCAACGCGACGACCTCAGTCGAGCCGCTTGCCCCGTTCACCGGGGCGGCGGCTTTTTTAATTGCGCGCGGCCACTTTCCCTTTGCCGCGACGCCCATCCTCGTCAAGGAGCCGATCGAAAAACAGGCGAACCGGCATCACTAAACGAAGCGCGCCGGCCGGCGCAAACTGCGTGTGCCACATCAGCACGTTCAGGATGCGACAGCCGGCGCACACGACATGTCGCATTGATCGTCGCACCGTCCGCGCACGGTCCGTGCCCCGATTCCTTCGAGGGAAACCATGCCTTTGCCTACTCCGCCCAGCAAGCTCGGTAATCTGTTGTCGCCTGACGAATACAAGGCCAAAGCCCATCCGGCACGGCCCGCTCGAAAACAGGCGCACGAAGGGGAGCAAGCAGAGTCGCCCGAATTCGGGCGTGCCAATGTCGCCGTGCCGATGACGGATGCGGCGAATGCGGCCACCACGCTGCGGCCGGTGCCGGTTGCCGCCGCGACGCTGGCCGGTATCGATGCGCCCGCGGTGCCGTCCGACGTGTCCGCCGCATCCTCGGCGTCCGCGGCGTCCACTACCGGCGCCCCGGCGCGAGGCCGCAAGACGAAACAGACGGCCGCCTTGCTGCAGCCGATCCAGCCGGCGCCGCTCACGGCCGACGAGGAAGACGTCGATACGCGTCCGCTCGCGCGCCGCGGCAAGGAG
>NZ_CADIKF010000101.1 GCF_902859875.1 Paraburkholderia solisilvae
GCAACCCCGCACGGCAACCCCGCACGGCAACCCCGCACGGCAACCCCGCACGGCAACCCCGCACGGCAACCCCGCACGGCAACCCCGCACGGCAACCCCGCACGGCAACCCGTCCCCGCGGCCTCAACCGTGCAGCACAAATTTCCCGCCAAATCCGGCCATCCGGCGAACGTCCTGCGCGCGGACGGGTCCGAATCGCGTTCTGACTCGTTCTTGCGCCCTGGGCGCACCCGTATAATAAGCGCCCCATGAATCTATTCCGAGCCCTGTTGACGGTCAGCGGCTTCACGCTGCTGTCCCGCGTGACCGGACTGGCCCGCGAGACGCTGATCGCCCGTGCGTTCGGCGCCAGTCAATATACCGACGCGTTCTACGTCGCGTTCCGCATTCCGAACCTGTTGCGCCGCATCTCCGCCGAAGGCGCGTTCTCCCAGGCCTTCGTGCCGATTCTCGCCGAGTTCAAGAACCAGCAAGGTCACGACGCGACCAAGGCGCTGGTCGACGCGACCTCGACGGTGCTCGCATGGGTGCTCGCGGCGCTGTCGCTGCTCGGCGTGCTCGGCGCATCGTGGGTCGTGCTGGTGGTCGCTTCGGGCCTGCGCACCGACGGCGACGCGTACCCGCTCGCGGTCACGATGACGCGCATCATGTTCCCGTACATCGTGTTTATCTCGCTGACGTCGCTCGCGTCGGGCGTGCTCAACACGTACAAGCACTTCTCGATGCCCGCGTTCGCGCCGGTGCTGCTGAACGTCGCGTTTATCTTCGCTGCGGTGTTCGTCGCGCCGCATTTGCGCACGCCCGTCTATGCGCTCGCATGGGCGGTGATCGCCGGCGGCATCCTGCAGTTCGTCGTGCAGTTGCCGGTGCTAAAAAAAATCGACATGCTGCCGCGCATCGGCCTGCGGCCGTTGCGCGCGCTCGCGCACCGCGGCGTGAAGCGCGTGCTCGCGAAGATGGTGCCGGCGATGTTTGCCGTGTCGGTTGCGCAGATCAGCCTGATCATCAACACGAATATCGCGTCGCATATCGGGCCGGGCGCGGTGTCGTGGATCAACTACGCGGACCGGCTGATGGAGTTCCCGACCGCGCTGCTCGGCGTCGCACTGGGGACGATCCTGCTGCCGAGCCTGTCGAAGGCGCACGTCGACGCGGACTCGCACGAATATTCGGCGCTGCTCGACTGGGGCCTGCGCGTGACGTTTCTGCTTGCCGCGCCCAGCGCGATCGCGCTATTTTTCTTCGCCGAGCCGCTGACCGCGACGCTTTTTCACTATGGCAAGTTCGACGGCCACTCGGTCGTGATGGTCGCGCGTGCGCTTGCCGCATACGGTGTCGGCCTCGTCGGACTGATCCTGATCAAGATCCTCGCGCCGGGCTTCTATGCAAAACAGGACATCAAGACGCCGGTGAAGATTGGTGTCGGCGTGCTCGTGTTCACGCAGGTGTGCAACTATATTTTCGTGCCGGTCTTCGCGCATGCGGGACTGACGCTGTCGGTCGGGCTCGGCGCCTGCATGAATGCGTTACTGCTGTTTATCGGCTTGCGGCGGCGCGGCATCTATGCGCCGTCGGCGGGGTGGACGCGCTTTTTCGTGCAACTGCTGGGCGCGTGTCTCGTGCTGGCGGGCGTGATGCGCTGGCTGGCGGCGAGCTTCGACTGGGTCGGCATGCACGACGCGCCGCTCATGCGCATCGTGCTGCTCGCCGCGTGCCTCGTTCTGTTCGCCGCGCTATATTTCGGTATGCTGTGGCTGATGGGCTTCAAATACGCGTATTTCAGAAGGCGAGTGAAGTGATCACGATGACGCGGGTTCTCGACTATTTCAGTACGCTTGTCGCCGAGGACGAAAGCCTGCCGCTGACCGAAGCGGCGCTTTCGCTCGCGCAGGATGCTTACCCCGATCTCGATCTGCAGGGCACGCTCGCGGAGATCGACGAACTGGTATTGCGGCTGCAGCGGCGCATGCCTGACGACGCGAGCGTGAAGCAGAAGGTCGGTGTGCTGAACCGGTTCTTCTTTCGCGAATTGGGCTTTGCCGCCAATGTCAACGACTATTACGATCCCGACAACAGCCATCTGAACGTCGTGTTGAAGCGCCGGCGCGGCGTACCGATCTCGCTTGCGGTGCTGTACCTCGAAATCGCGAGCCAGGTGGATATTCCAGTGCGCGGCGTGTCATTCCCGGGTCATTTTCTGCTGCGGGTGACGACGCCGGACGGTGACGTGATGCTCGATCCGACGAGTGGGCACTCGCTGTCCGAATCCGAAATGGTCGACATGCTGGAGCCTTATGTCGCGAAGGCGGGTGACTCGGTCGGCCGTGCACTGCGCATGCTGCTGCAGCCGGCGACGCGGCGCGAGATCATCGCGCGGATGCTGCGCAATCTGAAGTCGACGTATCTGCAAACCGAGCGCTGGCAGCGTCTGCTAGCGGTACAGCAGCGTCTGGTGATCCTGCTGCCGGAGAGCATCGAGGAAGTGCGCGATCGCGGTTTCGCGTATGCGCGGCTCGACTATCTGCGGCCCGCACTCGAAGACCTCGAGCGATATCTGGGTGATCGGCCCGACGCGGAAGATGCGACGGTGGTCGAATCGCAGTTGCAGGAGATTCGGCAGCGCACGCAGCATAACGATCGCGACTGACGGGGCTGCATGGCAGGTAAAGCGAATCGCGGAGTAGCGCGCGTCACCGCCGCGTAACGCCGCTTTCCATCACACGAAAAAACGCGTCGGCTCGAACGAAAAAGCCTGTCTGGCGAAATCCTTTCGCCAGACAGGCTTTTTTCACATGCGTCGCCGTGAGATTTACCTGGGCTGCATCCGTATCGCGCCATCGAGGCGGATCACTTCGCCGTTCAACATCGGATTATCGAAAATCTGCTTCGCAAGCAGCGCATATTCGACGGGTTTGCCTAGACGCGGCGGGAACGGCACCATCGCGCCGAGCGAGTCCTGCACTTCTTGCGGCATGCCGAGCACCATCGGCGTTTCGAAGATGCCCGGCGCAATCGTCATCACGCGGATGCCGTTGCGCGACAGATCGCGCGCGACCGGCAGCGTCATGCCGGCGACGCCCGCCTTCGAGGCCGCATACGCGGCCTGGCCGATCTGCCCGTCGAAGGCCGCGACGGACGCGGTATTGACGATCACGCCGCGCTCGCCGCCCGCAGTCGATTCGAGCTTCGCCATTGCGGCGGCCGCGAGCCGGATCATGTTGAAGGTGCCGATCAGGTTGATCGCAATGGTCTTCGAGAACGCGTCGAGTGAATGCGGGCCGTCCTTGCCGACCGTTTTCATGGCGGGCGCCACCCCGGCGCAGTTGATGAGTCCGCGCAGCGGGCCGAGCTTCGTTGCGGCGTCGACCGCTTGCGTCGCGTCGTCTTCGCGTGTGACGTCGCACTTGACGAACACGCCGCCGAGTTCCTTCGCAAGCTGGGCGCCGGCCTGCTCGTTCAGATCGGCGAGCACGACTTTGCCGCCGTGTTCGGCGAAGAGGCGCGCAGTGGCCGCACCGAGGCCCGATGCGCCGCCGGTGATCAGAAAGGCATTGTCGCGGATATCCATACGTTCTCCTTGGGCTGGGCGAGCGAAGCGTCGCGCGGCCGGATTGCGGATTTCATGTCGAACGACGATTGTAGCCGGTGTGGCCGGCCGGCAGAACGCGAGCAAACGGTATCAGGTCTCGCGGCCAGGCTCGCTGCGCGAATGATTCGGATCGCTGATCAATGAGCGGTAATCGTCCGCGCGCAGGTCACAAAAAAACCGCCCACAAAGGGGCGGTTTCCATGGAGCCGTTCGAGTCAGTCGCGACGACTGCCGAAGCGTGCAGCCATTTTGCCTATCGCAGCAAAGACGCGCGAAGCGCCATATTCACTTCAACGCGTCGAACACCCGCGTACGAATCTCGTCCACGCTGCCCAGGCCCGAAATACGCCGGTACTGCGGGGCTTTCAGCGAAGTCGACGGATCGCCTTTCTGCGCCCAGCTCTGGTAGTAGTCGACCAGCGGCCTGGTTTGCGCG
Source organism: Paraburkholderia solisilvae (assembly GCF_902859875.1). GTDB lineage: Bacteria > Pseudomonadota > Gammaproteobacteria > Burkholderiales > Burkholderiaceae > Paraburkholderia > Paraburkholderia solisilvae. The sequence goes on from NZ_CADIKF010000101.1 coordinate 4,026, forward strand.
ACGTAGACATCCAGACGTTTGCGCACGGTTTCTTCCTTGTCGTCGTCGCGCTGGATCAACGGCTCGCCGGTCACGTCGTCGAGGTTGTCGACTTTCGGCGGATTGAACTTCACGTGATACGTGCGGCCCGATGGCGCGTGCACGCGCCGGCCGCTCATGCGGATGATGATCTCGTCGAACGGCACGTCGATTTCAAGCACGTAGTCGATCGCGACGCCCGCCAGCTTCATCGCTTCAGCTTGCGGCAGCGTGCGCGGAAAGCCGTCGAACAGGTAACCGTTCTTGCAGTCCGGCTCGAGCAGACGCTCCTTCACCAGGTTGATGATCAGTTCATCCGTGACGAGTTCACCGGCATCCATATAACGCTTCGCCTCGATGCCAAGTGGGGTGCCCGCCTTGACCGCGGCGCGCAGCATATCGCCCGTCGAGATTTGCGGAATACCGAACTTGTCCTTGATGAAGTTTGCCTGGGTGCCCTTGCCCGCGCCGGGCGCGCCCAACAGGATCAAACGCATGTGATATCTCCAGATCTCTATGTAAATTCTGTTTGGCGCGGGCGCGGATGCGCGCACATCACGCAGCTTCGTCTTGTGGGCCGCGTTGACCTGGCTCGCGCAATGCATCGCGCTGCACGTCGCGCGTTATAGCGCGACGGCGCTGCAACATGCAAGGTGGACTGCACAACGAGCGGACAAGCGGGGCGACAGCCTGCGAACGGGCGAGGGTTCGCTAACCGTCCGATTATGCCATGGGTTTTTACACGGACGGCCCGAAAAGAGCCTGTACGCGCGCGAGGTCGGCGGGGGTATCGACACCCGGCAGCGGGGTATCGGGCGTGACGAGCACCGCGATCCGTTCGCCATGCCACATCGCGCGCAGTTGCTCGAGCGCTTCGGTTTGCTCGATCGGCGAAATGGCGAGGGATGGATACGTGCGCAGAAATTTCGCGCGGTACGCATACAGGCCGATATGCCGGTAGACCGTCGCGGGCGCAGGCGGCGCGGGCATCGCGGCGATCTCGGGCCAATGCGGCTGCCATGCGTCGCGGGCCCATGGAATCGGCGCGCGCGAGAAGTACAGCGCGACGCCGCGCGCGTCGAGCACGACCTTGACAACGTTCGGATTGAACACTTCCGTGGGATTTGTGATGGGATGCGCGGCCGTCGCGATTGCGCAGCCATCGCTCGCCGCGAGGTGCGACGCTACGCCGCGCACCAGCGCCGGGTCGATCAGCGGTTCGTCGCCCTGCACGTTGACGACGATCGTATCGTCGCTCCAGCCCTGCTGCGCTGCGACTTCGGCGAGCCGGTCGGTGCCCGACGGATGATCGGCGCGCGTGAGCATCGCGTCGATGCCGTGCTCGCGCGCGGCATCGAGCACCGCTTGCGCGTCGGTCGCGATCAACACCCGCTGCGCGCCCGACTCGCGTGCGCGTTCCGCGACACGCACGACCATCGGCTTGCCGCCGAGATCGGCGAGCGGCTTGTTCGGCAGGCGGGTCGAGGCGAGACGGGCGGGGACGACGGCGACGAAGGGCGGGGGCGCGGCAGGAGAATGGACGATGGGAACGCTCACGCAACCGACCCCGGATTCAGGTCGACCGGCGTGCCTTCGACCGTTTGCCGCGCTTCGTCGACGAGCATGACCGGGATGCCGTCGCGAATCGGATACGCGAGCTTGTCGGCGTGGCAGATAAGCTCCTGGGCGGAACGATCGTAGCTGAGCGGGCCCTTGCAGATCGGGCAGACGAGAATTTCAAGCAGGCGGGCGTCCACGGAGTTTCTCCACAACGGATTCGATAAGGCGATGATCGAGCGCGGCTTCTACGGGGACGACCCAGATGCGCGCATCACGCCAAGTCCCCAATTTTACCGCATCCTTTTCGGTGATCAGGATCGCGTCGGCTTGCACATCCGCGAAAGGATTGATTGCGAACGCATAGTGGTCGGGCAGCGCGCGCGTGGCCGGCGCAATGCCGGCCGCGCGCAGCGTCGCGAAAAAGCGTTCGGGAGAGCCGATGCCTGCCGCGGCCAGCACCTTGACGCCTGTGAACTGCGCAAGCGGCCGGCGCAGATGCGGATTGTCGAGATGCCATGCGTCGCCGGGCGTCAATTGCAGCGCGTAGGTATTCGGCCACGGCGGCAGCGTGCGCTCGTACGGGCTATTGACCAGCGTGGCATCGCGGCGGCGCGACAGCGGTTCGCGCAGCGGCCCGGCCGGCAGCAGAAAGCCGTTGCCGCCGAGCCGGTGATCGAACACCACGAGCTCGACGTCGCGCGCGAGGCGATAGTGCTGCAAGCCGTCGTCGCTGACGATCACGTCGACTTCGCGATGCGCGGCGCGCAGCGCGCGCGCCGCGGCGACGCGGTCCGGGCAGACCCATACCGGCACGCCGGTGCGGCGCGCGATCAGCCGCGGCTCGTCGCCGG
>NZ_CADIKF010000102.1 GCF_902859875.1 Paraburkholderia solisilvae
CGCCTCGCCCGCGCCCGCGGAGTCCGCCGCCGTTGCCCGTCCCGCACGCGCGCCGCTTGCCGTGCGCGCGCCGCGTCCGATCCAGCCGCTGCCCGATCAGCTGATCAGCCAGATCGCCGCCGGCGAAGTGGTCGAACGGCCCGCCTCGGTGGTCAAGGAACTGCTCGAAAACGCGCTCGACGCGGGTGCGACCACGCTGCGCATTCTGCTCGACGAAGGCGGCGTCAAGCGCATCTCGATTACCGACGACGGTTGCGGCATCCCCGAAGCCGAACTCGCACTCGCGCTCACCCGCCACGCGACCAGCAAGATCCGCTCGCTCGCGGAGCTCGAAGCGGTCGCGACGCTCGGGTTTCGCGGCGAGGCGCTCGCGTCGATCGCGTCGGTCTCGGAGATGGCCATCACGAGCCGCAGCGGCGACGCGCCGCACGCCACCCGCATCGACGCGCAAACCGGCGCGCTCACGCCGGCGGCCGGCACGCAGGGCACGACGATCGAAGTGCGCGAGCTGTACTTCAACACGCCGGCGCGCCGCAAGTTTCTGAAAAGCGAACAGACCGAGCTCGGCCATTGCCTCGAGATGGTGCGCCGCGCGGCGCTTGCGCGTCCCGACGTCGCGATCTCGGTGCTGCACAACGGCCGCGCGGTCGAGCACTGGAACGCGAGCGATCCGGCCGCGCGCGTCGCGAAGATTCTCGGCGAGACCTTCGCGACCGCGCATCTGCCGCTCGATGAAGCGGCCGGCCCGCTTGCGGTTTACGGCTGCGCGGGCTTGCCGACCGCGAGCCGCGGCCGTGCCGACCAGCAGTACTTCTTCGTGAACGGCCGCTTCGTGCGCGACAAGCTGCTCACGCACGCAGTGCGTGCCGCTTACGAAGACGTGCTGCACGGCGACCGTTATCCGTCGTACGTGCTGTTTCTCGATCTGCCGCCCGAAGCGGTCGACGTGAACGTGCATCCGTCGAAGATCGAAGTGCGCTTTCGCGATTCGCGCTCGATTCACCAGTTCGTGTTTCACGCGGTGCAGCGCGCGCTTGCGCGCCATGCGGGCGCGTCGCCGGAAACCACCGCGGGCGGCCATGCCGTGCACGTCGAGCCGCGTGGCGGCCCGGCGTCGTTCGGGGCGACGCCGCTCGCCGGTCTCGCCGGATCGAACGGCGGCTTTGGCGGCGGCGGCGTGTCGACGTCCGACGGCAGCAGCCGCTTCGGCAACGGCGCGCCGGCGGCGGGCAGCACCTGGCTGCGCGATGCGCGCATGCGTCAGGGCACACTGCCGGTCGCGCAGCCGCTCGCGTTGTACGACGCGCTATTCGGCCGCAAGGACACCGGCGCCGGCACGCAGTACGGCGCGACGGCGGCGGGTGCGCCCGATGCGCAGCAGGCCCGCGGTATCGACCATTACGCGGACGGCGCTGCACCGTCGCCGTTTGCCGCGCTGCCGCCCGGCGCCGCGTTCGACGGTTCGGACGAGCAGCCGCTCGGATTCGCGCTCGGCCAGATTCACGGCATCTACGTGCTCGCGCAAAACGCGCGCGGGCTCGTGATCGTCGATATGCACGCGGCGCACGAGCGCATCCTGTACGAACAGTTCAAGAACGCGCTCGCCGAGCGAACCATCGCGGTCCAGCCGCTGCTGATCCCGCAGTCGATGACGGCCGATCCGGTCGAGATCGGCATTGTCGAGGAAGAGCGCGATACGCTCGATGCGCTCGGCTTCGACCTCGCGGCATTGTCGCCGACGACGCTCGCGATCCGCGCGGTGCCCGCGCTGCTGAAAGACGCCGACCTGCCCGCACTGGCGCGCGCGGTGCTCGCCGATCTGCACGCGTTCGGCGGTTCGCGCGTGCTGACCGAGCGCCAGCATGAACTGCTCGGCACGCTCGCGTGCCATCACGCGGTGCGCGCCAACCGGCGTCTGACGCTCGACGAAATGAACGCGCTGTTGCGGCAGATGGAAGCGACCGAGCGCGCGGACCAATGCAATCACGGGCGGCCGACGTGGTATCAGCTGACGCTGTCCGATCTCGACCGGCTGTTCCTGCGCGGCCAATGAGCGCGCGCTGGATCGATGCGCGCGCAACGATTGCCATGAAAGACACCGCCGTACTCCCCGTCGCCTGTCTGCTCGGCCCGACCGCATCGGGCAAAACCGCCGCGGCGCTCGCGTTCGCGGCGCGGCGGCCGGTCGAAATCGTCAGCGTCGACTCGGCGCTCGTCTATCGCGGCATGGATATCGGCACCGCGAAGCCGACTGCGGAAGAACGCGCGCGCGTGCCGCATCATCTGATCGACATCGTCGATCCGGCCGATGCGTGGTCAGCCTCCGACTTTCGCACCGATGCGCAGCGTGCGATCGATGCGATCGTCGAACGGGGCCGCGTGCCGCTGCTGGTCGGCGGCACGATGCTGTACTACAAGGCGCTCACCCAAGGACTCAACGATCTGCCCGGCGCCGACGCCGCGCTGCGCGCGACGCTCGACGCGGATGCCGCGCGCGACGGCTGGCCCGCGCTGCACGCACGCCTCGCGGCAGTCGATCCGCAGACGGCGGCCCGCCTTGCGCCGAACGACTCGCAGCGCATCCAGCGCGCGCTCGAGGTGTTCATGCTGACCGGCCAGCCGATGTCGGCACTGCTCGCCGCACCGGCCCGCGACGACCGTGCGGCGGCACGCTATCGCTTCGTGCCGGTCGCGCTGGAGCCTTCGGATCGCGCCGTGCTGCATGCACGGATCGCGCAGCGCTTCGACGCGATGCTGGCGGCCGGCTTTATCGATGAAGTGCGACGGCTGCGCGCGCGCGGCGATCTGCATGCGGACCTGCCGTCGATGCGCTGCGTCGGCTACCGGCAGGCGTGGGAATATCTCGACGGCGCGATCGACTACGCGACGATGCGCGACAAGGGCGTGTTCGCGACGCGGCAACTGTGCAAGCGGCAATTGACGTGGCTGCGCGCGACGCCCGAACGCATCGTGATCGATTGCTGCGCGCCCGATGCCGCGGAGCAGGCGCTGCACGCGCTGGAGCGGATCGTCGACGGGCGGGCGTGAGTGCTCGCGCGAGCAACGTCGGGATGATTGCGCTGCACGCGTTGAAGGTGCCGCAGAAGGACCGCGTTTTATGTCCGGTTGCGTGTCGGGTCGCGTATCGGGTGGCGTATCGGGTGGCGTATCGGGTGGCGTGTCGGGTGGCGTGTCGGGTCGCGTATCGGGTGGCGTGTCGGATCGCACGACAGGCGGCGCGTCCGGTTACACATCAGGCCGCGCACCCAGTCCCATGCCAGGTCGCGCATCACTCGCCGCTCGTGGCTTCCCGCCGTTACTCGCGCGCCCCTTGCTGCCCCGCCGCTTCCTGCCCGGCCTTTTGCGCGGCCTGCTGCACGTCGTCGCGTCCACCCGTCTGCGCCGCTTGCCGCGTGCTCGCCTTCCCCGTCTGCCGCGCGCCCTCCTGCATCCCTTCCTTCGACGCCTCTTCCCAGCCGCCGCCGAGCGCGAGAAACAGATTGACCCGATCGACCGCCACCGTCGAGCGCGCAGCCGCGACCTGCGCATTGACCGATGTCAGCGTGCGCGTCGCGTCGAGGTCGTCGATAAACGATTCGCGTCCGTTCACATACAGTTGATGCGTCTGGTCCGCCGAGTCCTGGGCGGACTTCTCGGCAGTCTGCAACGCCTGCGCACGCGCCGTGTCGGCACTGTAGGCCGCGAGCGACGATTGCGTTTCGCGCAGCGCATTCAGCACCACCGAGTCGAAATGCGCGAGCGACGCGGCCGTCGACGCCTCGGCCTGCTGCACCTTCGCGCGCTGGCCATTCACCGGAAATTCCCAGCTGACCAGCGGCCCGATCGCATAACGCGCGGTCTGCGCGGTGAACACATCGGACACGTCCCCCGTAAAGCCCGCGCTTGCGCCGATGCTGATGGTCGGATACAGCGCCGCCGTCGCGACGCCGATGCGGGCCGTCGAGGCCGCCAGTTTGCGCTCCGCCTCGCGCACGTCGGGGCGGCGCTTGAGCAGCGCGGCGCCGTCGCCGACCGGCACCGGCTCGCCGACCTGCGGCAGCTTCGAGCAGTTTTTCGCCGCGGGCGGCAAGTCTTCCGGCGCGCGCGCGAGCAGCATCGCGAGCCGGTATTGCGCGACGCGCTGGCGCAACGTGAAGCGCGGAATCTCGGCGGCGATCGTGTCCCGCTGCGTGAAACCGCGCGTGAGGTCCGGCTGGTTGCCGCGGCCCGCCTGCAGCAGCCGGCGTGACACATCGACCCGTTCGCGCTCGAGCGCGAGCGAATGCTGCGCAATCGCCAGCTCTTCGGCCGCCGCGCAGTTTTCGACATACGAACGCACGACGTCCGCGACCACCGTGATGCGCACCAGATCGCGCGCGGCCTCTACCGCATCGTCGTCGGCTCGCGCCGCTTCGACGCCGCGCCGCAGCTTGCCGAACAGATCGAGCTCGTACGACACGTTAAAACCCAGGTCTTCGAGCGTCTGCGGCGGAAGCTTGTCAGTCAGAAACTGCTCGGGCGACAGTTGCGTGTATTGCACGTTGCCCCCCGCGTTTCCCGCGAAACCGTCCTGCTCGCGCGCGAACTGCACCTGCGCGCGCGACGCCTCGAGGTTCGCCACCGCGACGCGCAGGTCACGGTTCCCGGCCAGCGCGTCTTCGACCAGCCCGTTGAGCACCGGGTCGTCGTAGAGCCGCCACCAGTCCGGCGGCACCGGCTGCTGCGTGACGAGCGGATCGTTCGAACCGTCGATCGGCGCGTTCGCGAAGTTCGCATTGACGAGCGCATCCTTCGGCAGCGAGTAGTTCGGGCCGACCGTGCAGCCGGCCAACAGCGCGGCGCACATCACCGGACACAGCGCGCCACGCGCGACGCGCGGCACGACGCCGCGCCTGCGGGCGAGCGCAACGCCCGGGGACGCAAACCGGTCCGCGCGGCGCGCGTTCATCGCCACCCTCCCAGCAGCCGCTCGAGCCACAGATCGAAGCGCGATTGCGGCGCCGACGCGGCATCCGTCGCCGACGCGCCTGGCTTGCCGTTGGCACGCAGCTGCGGATTGCGCACCAGCACGGTCGCCGTGCGGCCCGCGATCATCTGGAAGTCCGGCGGCACGTCGTCGAGCGCGACGCGCACCGGAATGCGCTGCGCGAGGCGCACCCAGCTGAATGCCGGATCGACGTTCGGCAGCAGGTTCGGCGTGCTGTTGGTGCGGTCGCGGTCCTCGATCGCGGCGACGATGCTGACCACATGGCCGCGCAACAACCTGGGCTCGCCCATCACCTCGATATCAACCTCCTGCCCGACACGGATATGCCGCATCTTGGTTTCTTCGAAGTAACCGTCGACGCGAAACGAATGCGCGTCGACGATCGATAGCACCGCCTTGCCGGCCGTCGCATATTCGTTCGCGCGCGGCGCGCGGTCGTTCACGTAGCCGTCCACGGGGCTCACGATCGTCGTGCGCTGCACGTTCAGGCGCGCGGTGTCGAGCGCGACCTGCGCAAGATCGACTTGCGCGCGCGCCTCGTCCGCGCGCGCCTGGCTCGCTTGCGCGACCTCCACCGCGACGAGGTTGCCCAGTTGCCGGTTGCGCACGTCTTCGCGGCGCGCCTCTTCGTAAGTCGCGCGGCGCTGCGCGAGCGTCGCGACCGCTTCGCGATACGCGAGCGCGTAACGCGCCTCGTCGATCACGAACAGCACCTGGCCTTTCGCCACCGCCTGGTTGTCGACCACGCGGATGTCGGTAATCCAGCCGGAGAGGTCCGGCGCGACCTGCACGATGTCCGCGCGCACGCGGCCGTCGCGCGTCCACGGCGAGAACATGTAATAGCCGATCACCTTCCACAGCACGACCGCGGCGGCCAGCGCTGCAGCAAGAGTCAGCACGACGGACAACACCGAGATCTGTTTCACGCGCCGAGCCGCCTTGTCAGAACGACGATCGCGCCGAAGATGAATATGTAGAGGCAGAAATCGAATGCGGCCCGATGCCAGACGAAGCGATAGATTCCAGTCAGCGCGAGCAGCGCGACGACGCCGCGCTCGACCAGATACGCGGCCAGCATCAGCACGAGCACGGCCGGAATAAACACGCCTACGATATTGATTTCGCCGATCATGGCCCCCCCTGGCGGTTCAGAAAAATAATTATCGCGCTTCAGCTCGATCAAGCCGCGGGCGCCGGACCCGGCACCGCCGGCGCCGCCGGTGCGCCCGCAGCCAGC
>NZ_CADIKF010000103.1 GCF_902859875.1 Paraburkholderia solisilvae
CCGGCGACAGCACCGGCCGCCGCTGTGCCGGGCGGCGCCGACCAGGACCGCAAGGCCCGACCGGCCGCGGCCGCGAGCAGCGAAGGCAGCTCGATTCGCGTCGGCGTCGAGAAGGTCGACCAGCTGATCAACCTCGTCGGCGAACTGGTGATCACGCAGGCCATGCTCGCGGAAACGACGAGCACCTTCGACCCCGCGCTGCACGACCGCCTGTACAACGGGATGGCGCAACTCGAGCGCAACGCGCGCGACCTGCAGGAAGCGGTGATGTCGATCCGCATGATGCCGATGGACTACGTCTTCAGCCGCTTCCCGCGTCTCGTGCGCGATCTGGCGGCGAAGCTCGGCAAGGAAGTGGAACTCGTCACCTTCGGTCAGGCGACCGAACTCGACAAGAGCCTTATCGAGCGCATCATCGACCCGCTCACGCACCTCGTGCGCAACAGTCTCGATCACGGCATCGAGACGGTCGAAGCACGGCGTGCGGCGGGCAAGGACGGCACCGGCCAGCTGGTGCTGTCGGCCGCGCATCACGGCGGCAATATCGTGATCGAAGTGAGCGACGACGGCGCGGGGCTGCGCCGCGACAAGATTCTCGCGAAGGCGATCAAGCAAGGCATGTCGGTCAGCGAATCGATGAGCGACGAGGAAGTCTGGAACCTGATTTTCCTGCCGGGCTTCTCGACCGCCGAACAGGTGACCGATGTGTCGGGCCGCGGCGTCGGCATGGACGTCGTGAAGCGGAACATCCAGGCGATGGGCGGTCACGTCGAAATCACGTCGCACGCGGGCAAGGGCAGCACGACGCGCATCGTGTTGCCGCTCACGCTGGCCATTCTGGACGGCATGTCGGTGAAGGTCGGCAACGAGATCTTTATCCTGCCGCTGAACTTCGTGATGGAATCGCTGCAGCCGCGCGCCGACGATATCTACACGGTGGCCAACGGCGAGCGCGTGGTGCGCGTGCGCGGCGAATATCTGCCGCTCGTCGCGCTGCACGAGGTGTTCACCGTCGACGGCGCGCGCACCGACCCGACCCAGGGCATCGTCACGATCATGGAAACCGAAGGGCGCCGCTTTGCGATGCTGATCGACGAACTGGTCGGCCAGCAGCAGGTGGTCGTGAAGAACCTCGAAACGAACTACCGGAAGGTGCACGGCATATCCGCCGCGACGATTCTCGGCGACGGCAGCGTCGCGCTGATTGTCGACGTGGCGGCGCTCAACCGCGAGACGCGCGCCGCACACGGCTCGCTCGCGCTGGCGTGAGCGACCGCGTCACCCGATCCGGCATCCGATATCCGATAAGCAAACCAACTCATACCCAACCCTCTGGGGGCTAACGTGGCAGACATTCAATCGATCAACCCGGCCATGCATGGCGCAGTGAGCCGCCGCGACGCAGCGCAGGCCGAAGCGGGCGGCCAGGAGTTCCTCGTCTTCACGCTCGGCGCCGAGGAATACGGCATCGACATTCTCAAGGTGCAGGAAATCCGCGGCTACGACAGCGTCACGCGCATCGCGAACGCGCCCGACTTCATCAAGGGCGTGATCAACCTGCGCGGCATCATCGTGCCGATCGTCGACATGCGTATCAAGTTCCATCTGGGCCGCGTCGAGTACGACCATCAGACGGTCGTGATCATCCTGAATGTCGCGCATCGCGTGGTCGGCATGGTGGTCGACGGCGTGTCGGACGTGCTGACGCTGACCGCCGATCAGATCATGCCGGCGCCCGAATTCGGCGCGACGCTGACGACCGAATACCTGACCGGCCTCGGCACGGTCGACGGCCGCATGCTGATCCTGATGGACATCGAGAAGCTGATGACGAGCCGCGAAATGGAGCTGATCGAGGCGGTGAGCCTTTGATGGCGCATCGGATGGCGCTGATGGTGCCGATGGTGCAATAGGCAGGAGAAAGACATGTTGAACCGATGGTCGATCCGCGCGGCGCTGACTCTGGTCGGCATCGTGCTGGTGCTGCTGACGGTAGCGGTCGGCGCGCTTGGACTCTTTTCGCTGTCGCGCGCAACCGGCGCGCTTGACGAGATCGCCAATGGCGACCTGATGGCGACGCGCGCGTTGAGCGATACGTCGACCTATCTGCTGCGCGGCCGCGTCACGCTGGATCGCGCGAGCGGCTTGCTGAGCGACGGCGAACTCGATCAGGCCAAGGTGGCGATCAATCGCGCGCAGGAGCTGTTCAAGCTCTCGAACGACGCGTGGCAGACGTTCACGTCGCTGGAAAAAGGCGGCGGCATCGATCAGGCGCTGATCGACGAGGCGTTCGCGCGCCGCACGGCGCTGGTGCACGACGGCGTCGAGCCGGAGCTCACCGCGCTGCGCGAAGTCGATCTGACCACGTATAGGAAGATCGCGAACACGCAGATCAGCCCGTTGTTCGTCGGCTTCGACAATGCGGCGACGCCGATCGTGAAGGCGCTGCAGGACAGCGCGAACCGCAAGCAGGCGGACACCAGCGCGTATATCGCGACGATGAAGGTGCTGATCGGCACCGGCGTCGCGATCGCGGTGCTGATGCTGATCGTCGTGCAGCTGGTGCTGCGCGGCATGATCACGAGGCCGCTCGACGAGGCGATCGATTGCTTCGAACGGATCGCCACCGGCGACCTGACGCAGATCGTGCAGAGCGCGCGCCGCCACGAGATGGGGCGTCTGTTCGCGGCGATCCGCAAGATGCAGGACGGCGTGGTCGCGCTGGTGAAGGCCGTGCATGGCAGCACCGAATCGATCGACACCGGCGCGCGCGAGATCGCGATGGGCAATACGGATCTCTCGCAGCGCACCGAGCAGCAGGCCGCATCGCTGCAGACTACCGCGTCGAGCATGGAGCAGCTGACCGGCACCGTGCGCCAGAACGCGGAGAATGCGCGGCAGGCGAGCCAGCTGGCGGTGAACGCATCGGACATCGCGACGCGCGGCGGCGACGTGGTCAGCGAAGTGGTCGTGACGATGCGCGATATCGCGGCGAGCTCGAACAAGGTCGTCGATATCATCGGCGTGATCGAAGGTATCGCGTTCCAGACCAACATTCTGGCGCTGAATGCCGCGGTCGAAGCGGCGCGCGCGGGCGAACAGGGCCGCGGCTTCGCGGTCGTGGCCGGCGAAGTGCGCAGCCTCGCGCAACGCAGCGCGAGCGCGGCGAAGGAAATCAAGGAAATGATCGGCGACTCCGCCGGCAAGGTGCAAAGCGGCTCGGAACTCGTCGGCCGCGCCGGCGCGACGATGGAAGAAATCCTGCAGGCGGTGCGGCGCGTGACCGACATCATGGGCGAGATCAGCGCGGCGTCGGAAGAACAGTCCGGCGGCATCGAGCAGGTCAATCGCGCAGTGAGCCAGATGGACGACGTGACGCAGCAGAACGCGGCGCTCGTCGAACAGGCGGCCGCGGCGGCGGCGTCGCTTGAAGAACAGACGCGTCAATTGCGCGGCGTGGTCGGCGGCTGGCGCGTGTCGAGCAGCGGTCACGCCGATTTCTCGGCGCCGCTGCGCACGGCGGCGCGTCCAGTGGCGGCTCGCCCGCATCCGGCGGCGCCCGCGCGCGCGGCAGGATCGGTTGCGTCCGCAAGCAAGGCGGCGCATGCCGCGCAAAGCGACGCGGTCGGCACCGAAGGCGCCGCGCCGAAGCACGACGCGGCGAAGCACGATGGTCCGAAACATATGGCGCCGGCTGGCCGTACCGAACCGGTGCTCAAGCGTCCGGCCGCGCGTGTCGCGGCTGCTGCGCCTGCGCCGGCGGCATCGGTGGCGGCCGCCCCGGATGCGGACTGGGAAACGTTCTAGAAGGATTGATGTGGACATGCAGGGCTACGGCTTCGCGCCCGTGAACGGGCGACACAGCACCGCGCGCTTTTCGGGCGCGCTCGGGCGAGGCCGTCCGCTGCACGTGCACGCCCGTGCAAACCGCGTCATCAGCGCAGCGCGCGCGCGGGGTATCCAATGAGCGACACGCGCGCATCGCAACGCGGCAACCGTGCCGAAGCGCCGCGTGCCGGCGAGGCCGGCCGCGACTTCGAGTTCACCTCCGCGGACTTCGAGCGCATTCGCGAGCTGATCTATCGCCGCGCCGGCATCTCGCTGTCCGACCACAAGCGCGACATGGCGTATAGCCGTCTCGCGCGCCGTTTGCGTACGCTCGGTCTCGACAACTTTCGCGCATACCTCGATCAGCTCGAAGCGAGCAACGATCCCGCCGAATGGGAGGCGTTCACCAACGCGCTGACCACCAACCTGACCGCGTTTTTCCGCGAAGCGCATCACTTTCCGATTCTCGCGGAGTTCGTGAAAAAGCGGCCGCAGCCGGTGTCGGTGTGGTGTTCGGCCGCGTCGACCGGTGAAGAACCGTATTCGATCGCGATGACGCTCGTCGAGTCGCTCGGCGATTCGGCCGCGCGTCAGGCGACGGTGCTCGCGACCGACATCGATACGCAGGTGCTCGCAAAATGCGACGCGGGTGTCTACCAGTACGAGCAGGTGCGGCATCTGTCGCCGGAGCGCCTCAAGCGCTTCTTCCTGCGCGGCACCGGCGCGCATGCGGGACTCGTGAAAGTGCGTCCCGAACTGCGCGCGATGGTCCGCTTCGAGCGGCTCAACCTGACCGATCACGATTACGGCCTGCGCAATCCGTTCGATGCGATCTTCTGCCGCAACGTGATGATCTACTTCGACAAGCCGACCCAGGCGCAGGTGCTGTCGCGCTTCGAGCCGCTCGTGAAGCCGCGCGGGCTGCTGTTTGCCGGTCACTCGGAGAACTTCACCTATGTGACGCAGGCGTTCCGGCTGCGCGGACAGACCGTGTACGAACTGACGCGCGACGGCGATGGCGCACCGGCGCAAGCACGCGCCCACGGCGGCGTCCGTGCGCACGGTGCGATGAATGAGGTGAATGCATGAGCGCCGCGCTGCCGATCGCCAACAATCTCTACTACGACAACCATTTCAAACGCCCCGGCGTGAAGCTGTTGCCGAACGAGTTCTATACGACCAGCGAGGACATGGTGCTCGTCACCGTGCTCGGCTCGTGCGTCGCCGCGTGCATTCAGGACCGCACCGCCGGCATCGGCGGGATGAATCACTTCATGCTGCCCGACGACGGCGCGGAGGTCGTGCAGGCGGCGTCCGACGCGATGCGCTATGGCGCGTACGCGATGGAAGTGCTGATCAACGAGCTGATCAAGGCGGGCGGGCGCCGCGAGCGCTTCGAAGCGAAAGTGTTCGGCGGCGCGGCGGTGCTCGCCGGCATGACGACGATGAATATCGGCGATCGCAATTCGGAGTTCGTGCGTCGTTATCTCGCGCTCGAAAAGATCCGTATCCTGGCCGAGGATCTGCAGGGCGCGCATCCGCGCAAGGTCGCGTTCCTGCCGCGCACCGGCCAGGTGATGGTAAAGAAACTCGGGTTGCAGCAGGACCCGGATGTGGCGGAACGCGAACGCGTGCTGGCCCGGCAGACCGCCGAGGCGCGCGCCGAGCGGCTGGCGAAGGCGCGTGCGCGCGTCGAGCTGTTCAGCGCCGGACGCGGCGCGCCGGACGCGGGCGGCCAGGCCGGCGCAGCACGGCCTCGCATCGAGCTGTTTGGCGCAGGTGGGCGCGAGAACGATTCCAACAATGCGCGGACCGCAGAGGAGGCGTAATAACTGTGCAAAAGATCAAGGTACTGTGCGTCGATGATTCGGCGCTGATCCGCAGCCTGATGACCGAGATCATCAACGGCCAGGCGGACATGGAAGTGGTGGCGACCGCGCCTGATCCGCTCGTCGCGCGCGAGCTGATCAAACAGCACAACCCGGATGTGCTGACGCTCGACGTCGAAATGCCGCGTATGGACGGCCTCGATTTCCTTGAAAAGCTGATGCGGCTGCGGCCGATGCCGGTCGTGATGGTGTCGTCGCTGACCGAGCGCGGCTCGGAAATCACGCTGCGCGCGCTCGAACTGGGCGCGGTCGATTTCGTCACGAAGCCGCGCGTCGGCATCCGCGACGGCATGCTCGAGTACTCGGAGAAGCTGGCCGACAAGGTGCGCGCGGCAGCCCGCGCGCGCGTGCGGCAGACGGCGCCGGCCGCGCATCCGG
>NZ_CADIKF010000104.1 GCF_902859875.1 Paraburkholderia solisilvae
GGCGCCGGCGTGCACGCTGCTGGTGTATGTCGACGATGCGACGAGCCGGCTGATGGCGCTGCATTTCACGGCGACCGAATCGACCTTCAGCTACTTCGAAGTGACCCGGACCTATCTGGAGTACCGCGGCGCCGACGAGCCTGCCGGCACGCAGGTCATCAAGTGCCCGATTCGCGTCCGCAAGCGGATAGCGGGTCACCACCACGTCGATCTGAAATTCGGCGGCGATCTTCATGAAGGCCGTCCCGTCCGCTCGGGTGAGATTGGCAACCGACACAATCCGCCGCTCTCCCCACAGATCGGCATAAGGAAATGAGGGGATATCGCTCATATGGATGCCCCCACAAACGACGATACCGCCCTTCGACGTCGCGCGCAGCGCTGCCGGAACGAGCGCGCCCACCGGTGCGAAGATCAGCGCCGCATCGAGCGCCGAGGGCGCGGTTTCGTCGCTGCCCCCGGCCCACGTCGCGCCGAGATGCAGCGCTAGCCGCTGAGCGGCGACATCCCCCGGACGCGTAAAGGCATAAACGGTCCTCCCCTGATGAACCGCCACCTGCGCGATGATGTGCGCGGCCGCGCCGAAGCCGTAAATACCGATGGTCCGTGCGTCGCCCGCCATTCCAAGGGTGCGGTAGCCGATCAGTCCCGCACACAGCAGGGGTGCTGCTTCTGCATCGTCGTATCGCCGTGGTAAATGCAGGCAGTAATCGCTTTTTGCGAGCACGCGTTGCGCGTATCCGCCATCAATCGTATAGCCGGTAAAGCCTGGGTCATCGCAAAGGTTCTCGCGACCCGACATGCAATAGCGACAGCGACGACAGGTGCTGCCGAGCCATGGCACGCCTACCCGCTCGCCTATGCTGACCTCGCTAACGCCGGTACCCAGTGCCGCAACGGTGCCGACAATTTCATGGCCGGGAATCAGCGGATGCTTCGGATGCTTCAATTCGCCGTCGATGACATGCAGATCAGTACGGCATACGCCGCAAGCCCGCACGTCCAGGAGAATTTCCCCGACGCCCGGTTCGGGATCCGGCAGGTCCCGCTCCTTCAGCACCGGATCGGCTCCATCGAATACCATCGCCCTCATATCGCACCTCCTTCACAGTCGCGCAGGACGGCAAGGTCCTGGCAAGCCGACCTCATTGTGATCGCTTCGCCACCACGAAAACACCCAGGCGGCTCGGCCAGACACGGTGGCAGTGTCGACATCGAGCGCCGGCGAGTCGAGCCCCCCGGACTGGGTACGGCAGCAGTCAAAAGCCGAACACGGAACATTGCGGCGTGGCAATTGCTCCGGGCTGAGTCCGAAACGCGCCACGATTGAACCATGCCGCATACGTGTCCGGGTCAGGCATCGGAGCCGCGTCGCTATCTGCGTCATTTATTCGCAAGATTGCGCGCGCCAGCATGTCAGTTGCCTAGCATGCGATTTCACTTGCCATAGGCAGGCGCAGCGACCGAACGTCACGTCTTACTCTGGAACGTATGCCCGGAATACAAGAAAAGCTTCTGAAGCTCTCCTCTTCAGGTCTTGAGGATGAACACGTCAGAGAAATAATCTCCGAAGAGTTCAGATCTCTAAAAGCGTCGAGAAGCCGGCGGAACCTATGTATGTCCCTCCCTGTGCTCGCACGGCAAGTCAATGATGCCTGCCAGCTTCTGTTACCGGACCGCGTCAGGAAAGCAGCCGAGCGCGGGGAATGGCCGCAGTCGTACCAGCGTACTGAACCGCCCACTGACTTGCTTGAAAGCGGTGAATCACAAAGTGCCGCGCAGGCGCTCAATCAGGAGAATGCCGAGGCGCGACAAGTGCTGCTGTATCAATTGGCCATGCAGTCGTTAGAAGATGAACTGAACGCCATCATTGAGATGATCGGCCCTTATCGACGATCCTATTCCGCGCTTTCAAATGGTTACTATCCGCTAGTCGATCTTGATGGTCAGGACATTCCGGTCCGCCTTGATGCAACGGTGGACGCCGTGTTGAGTCACGCTGTAGCGCCATTTCTCGATCCGCGATTGACACCAGCTGAACGTTCGTATCTATACGACAGAAACCTCGCCGTCACGACTATTATGTCCGGACATCTCACTAGCGAATTCGAGAGAACGTTGCTGGGGCAAGCCGGCGTTATCGCAAACAGGTTCATCGACCCCGGGACATGTCTGGGCGTTTATGGTGGCGTTCTTCTGGAAAAAAATCATAGTGTCAGGCCGTTTGACAACAGATTCATTTTCTGCGTAGACGGCAAAGGGAATGAAGATCGTTACATTGACGGTGAAAATATTTTGAGTCTGATAAACACCGCTTTTACGTATGACACGAAAGGGGCAATTATCGGCTCTGCTGATGAGCAGACCTATAATGTGATGTCAAAACCGGTGCGCTGCATTTTACCTGATGGTGATGAGCTCACGATGCCAGCATACTTTTCGAAACGCGCCATCCCGCCTGGAACCGAATTGCGTGTCGATTATTCTTATCGGCAAACGGATGTCGTCCAGGCCATGCCCTCGACCGCCTTGGACTAAAGCATAGGCCGCGCGCCGCGCTGCTGCCGCTCAGGCACGGCCACGCAACGGAAGTCTTTAGCGGGAAGTTTTTAGCGCGGTTCATTCGCCTACGTTGCGCTCTCAAACCTGTTTCTCTCAGCGAGCGGCTGGCTCTTTCTTCCCCCGCAGCAGGCCCGCCTGCTGTTGATTGTCGAGCCGCGCCACAGGTCGTACTGGCACTGGGCTGGCCGCCGTGATGGCCTGCTGAAGCGCTCCACTCACGCCGCCGAACGCCCAAGCAATTGCCGCATCGAGTCGCGCACATACGGGTCCGCGCTGTCCTCGTACGCAACTGCGTATCCGTGCCACGTCGGGTCGCCGAGCACGCGCAGGCAGAGCGCTTTGAGTTCGGGACAGCGCTCGTCCGGCAGGCCGTTGACCATCTGCCACGCGTCGTGTGGACGGCCGCGCTGGATCGCGATCATCACCGGAAAAGCGAGAATATCCCGCGTCTCCGGATGAGCGGCGTACAGGTGTTCGAGCCGCATCTCGGCTTCATCGAGTTGCGTGGCCTTGATGCAATCGACGACCATCCGCGCGAGGCGCGCCGCGTCGCCATTCATGGTGGCAAGTGCTTGCATGGTTCGCTCTCAATGTGCGCTACGCGGACTGCGAGTCGTCGCCTGAAGCGGCCGGCTCGTCGTTCGGCAGCATCGCGTGCACCGCCGCGACGCCGCCCTCCATGATCGTCGTTGCGGCAAGTCCCTCGGGGGTCAGCGTCTCCGCGCCTTCGTCCGCCTTGAACGCCCCTTTGACGGCGCCGCCCACCCCGCTCGCCATTTCCTTCGGGTTGAGATCGATCAATCCCTTGCCGGCTTGCGCGACGCCTTCCACCACATGCGCGGCGCCTTCGACGACATCCTTGCAGGCGTTGCCGACATCTTTGAATATGCTTCCGATCAGGCTCATGCGTGCTTCTCCCAGTCGATCAACGATTCGTCCGTTATCCCGGACACCAGACGAAAGCGGATGCTTGCCGTCCTGTGAACCCAATCTATCGAAGCGGACATGCGCGTTGCCCGCACGCCGCGAAGTCCGTCTGCAAAACGCGAATCACCCGTGCGCCACGCACCCGTGGCGAATCTTGACGTGTCAGGTTTCGACAGTCTGCAGAACGCAACAACGCCGCACGCAACCCACGACGAAGGACAGCCCGCGCCATTCGCGCATTCGCGGTTTCCAACCGAACTTCCGGCCCGACCTCCGGGTCTGCGCGTCTTCTCCGTAGCCTTGCAACGCGGCAGGCGTGCGCCTGTGCGCCCTTCTCTTCACTAACGGGAAAACATCATGCGCTTTGCTTTCGCAGGCTTCGACCGGTGGCGCGGCGTCTTCGACGCCTTCGTCGACGCGGGCTGGGAACCCGTCGCGCTTTATACCGTGCCCGTCGACAACCGGATCGACTTCAACAGCGAACTCGTCGGCATCGCGCAGCGCATGCGAATCCCGATACAGTTGTCGCGCCTCGGCGAGGCGGATATGCGGGCGCTCGCGCAGCAGCAATGCGATGCGTTGATCGTGGCCGGTTATATGTGGCGCATTCCGGACTGGCAGCCCCATCTGCGCTACGCCGCCAATTTCCATCCGGCGCCGTTGCCCGAGGGGCGCGGTCCGTATCCGTTGATCCAGGCCGTGCTCGAGGATCGCCGCGAATGGGGCGTCAGCTGTCACCGGATTTCCCCCGAGTTCGATACCGGCGAAGTGCTTGCATCCGATCGCTTTCCGCTCGATCTGCACGAATGCCACGAAACGCTGCAGTTGAAACTGCAAATGTCCGCGCGGCGACTGGCGGCGCGCGTCGCCGCTGATTTCGAACCGCTGTGGAGCGATGCCGGCGCGCAGGCGCACGGCAGCTACTGGCCGCGTATCACGGATGCCGCGCGCACCATCGACTTCGCGCAGCCTGTCGATCACGCGATGCGGATCGTGCGCGCATGCGGGCTCTTCGAATGCATTGCGCCGCTGCACGGCAAGAAGGTGTTCGTGCGACGCGCCGCCGCGTGGCGGGAGCCGCATGCGTTCGAGCCGGGCCAGGTCGTGCATCAATACCGCCGCTGGACCGTCGTCGCGGCAGCCGACGGCTTTGTCGCGCTGATCGAATGGAGTCCGCTCACGGAAGACCTGCGCGCGCATATCGGACCTTGAATCCGGACGCAGCTGCGGGCGCATTGTCCGGTACGGCGTGAACGGCCTGGCGGCCGGCACGCCTTTTCCCCTTTTCCCGGTCGCACACAAACATGCGGCAGGTAGGGCAAACGCAAAGCGCGCGGCGATGCAACAGGCTGCACACCTGTCGCATCGCCGCGCGCGTGGACCGCTCAGACCGGTCTGCCGGCCACGCGACGCCGGCAAAGCCAGCATCGCGCTACTCGTCGGGCCATTGGCGTTGTTCGCGCTTTTCGTATTACGCCACGCCGCTCGCGTTCAGCCCGCCTTGTGCGGCCCACTGGAAGTTGCCGACACCCGACTTGCCGTCCGCGCCGCCCACGTCGTGCGTTTCGATCTGGTTATAGACGCTCGGGTTCTGCAGCATGTAGTTCGCTGCTTGCGACACGGCCGGCGGCGTGTTGCCGTTGGTGTTCTGCGAGAGCTTGTACAAGTCGTCGGTCGTCAGCGAACCTTTGCCGTTCGCGTTCATGTACGACGCGAGCGTACCCGACGCGCTTTGCGTATTCATCTGCCCGGCGCCCGAAGTCGCGCCGGCGTACGGCGGCGGCGCGCTGCCCGCGGGCGGCGTCGCACTGTACGGCGGCGGTGCACTGCCCGCACCCGGCGCCCCGCTCGAATACGGCGGCGGCGGCGTGGACGGCGTGCTGCCCGCGCCCGGCGTATTGCCGGCCGCGCCGAGCCCGCCTTGCGCAGCCCACTGGAAGTTGCCGACGCCCGACTTGCCGTCCGCGCCGCCCACGTCGTGCGTTTCGATCTGCTTGTACACGCTCGGGTTCTGCAGCATATAGTTCGCCGCTTGCGACACAGCCGGCGGCGTGTTGCCGTTGGTGTTCTGCGAGAGCTTGTACAGGTCGTCGGTCGTCAGCGAACCCTTGCCGTTCGCGCTCATGTACGACGCGAGCGTGCCTGACGCGCTTTGCGCGGTCATCGGCTGTCCACCGGCGGGCGTCGCCGCGGCGCCGCCTGCGCCCGGCGCCCCGCTGCTGTACGCCGGCG
>NZ_CADIKF010000105.1 GCF_902859875.1 Paraburkholderia solisilvae
TGGGCGGGGTCGCGGGATGAGGCAGGAGGAGCCTGACGATTACCTACTTTCACACGGGCAATCCGCACTATCATCGGCGTGGAGTCGTTTCACGGTCCTGTTCGGGATGGGAAGGGGTGGGACCGACTCGCTATGGTCATCAGGCATGACGGGTTGCTGCGGCGCGGATGGTGTTCGCGCCGCAGCCAATCGGGAAGAAGTGTGTAAAGGGGGGGGGTTGTGTTGTTTAATCAGGCACAACATCGATCTCTCAACCGTCTGTGCTTCCGTGCCCCCTTCGGGGGTGGGATGCCCGTCAGTGCTGAAGCACTAACGGTCACCGACACGAAACACACCTGTTATAGGATCAAGCCTTACGGGCAATTAGTATCAGTTAGCTTAACGCATTACTGCGCTTCCACACCTGACCTATCAACGTCCTGGTCTTGAACGACCCTTCAAGGGGCTCGAAGCCCCGGGGATATCTCATCTCAAGGCGAGTTTCCCGCTTAGATGCTTTCAGCGGTTATCTCTTCCGAACATAGCTACCCGGCGATGCCACTGGCGTGACAACCGGTACACCAGAGGTTCGTCCACTCCGGTCCTCTCGTACTAGGAGCAGGTCCCTTCAAATATCCAGCGCCCACGGCAGATAGGGACCAAACTGTCTCACGACGTTTTAAACCCAGCTCACGTACCTCTTTAAATGGCGAACAGCCATACCCTTGGGACCGGCTACAGCCCCAGGATGAGATGAGCCGACATCGAGGTGCCAAACACCGCCGTCGATATGAACTCTTGGGCGGTATCAGCCTGTTATCCCCAGAGTACCTTTTATCCGTTGAGCGATGGCCCTTCCATACAGAACCACCGGATCACTATGACCTGCTTTCGCACCTGTTCGACTTGTCAGTCTCACAGTCAAGCACGCTTATGCCATTGCACTATCAGCACGATTTCCGACCGTACCTAGCGTACCTTCGTACTCCTCCGTTACACTTTGGGAGGAGACCGCCCCAGTCAAACTGCCTGCCATGCACTGTCCCCGAACCCGCTTCAGGGTCCAAGGTTAGAACCTCAAACAGATCAGGGTGGTATTTCAAGGACGGCTCCACGCAGACTGGCGTCCACGCTTCACAGCCTCCCACCTATCCTACACAGACCGGTTCAAAGTCCAATGCAAAGCTGCAGTAAAGGTTCATGGGGTCTTTCCGTCTAGCCGCGGGGAGATTGCATCATCACAAACACTTCAACTTCGCTGAGTCCCGGGAGGAGACAGTGTGGCCATCGTTACGCCATTCGTGCAGGTCGGAACTTACCCGACAAGGAATTTCGCTACCTTAGGACCGTTATAGTTACGGCCGCCGTTTACCGGGACTTCAATCAGGAGCTTGCACCCCATCATTTAATCTTCCGGCACCGGGCAGGCGTCACACCCTATACGTCCACTTTCGTGTTTGCAGAGTGCTGTGTTTTTATTAAACAGTCGCAGCCACCAGTTTATTGCAACCCCTTCACCCTTTGCGCGCAGGCGCATCAAGCTACAGGGGCGTACCTTATCCCGAAGTTACGGTACCAGTTTGCCGAGTTCCTTCTCCCGGGTTCTCTCAAGCGCCTTAGAATACTCATCTCGCCCACCTGTGTCGGTTTGCGGTACGGTCATTGTCAAACTGAAGCTTAGAGGCTTTTCCTGGAACCCCTTCCAGTTGCTTCGCTTCCGAAGAAGCTCGCGCCACACCCTTGAATTACGCGCCCGGATTTGCCAAAGCGCCTTCTCCAATGCAGCGACCGGGACGTCCAACACCCGGACAACCTTCCGCGATCCGTCCCCCCATCGCATTTGACAACGGTGCAGGAATATTGACCTGCTTCCCATCAGCTACGCATTTCTGCCTCGCCTTAGGGGCCGACTCACCCTACGCCGATGAACGTTGCGTAGGAAACCTTGGGCTTACGGCGAGGGGGCCTTTCACCCCCTTTATCGCTACTCATGTCAGCATTCGCACTTCCGATACCTCCAGCACACCTTCCGGTGCACCTTCGCAGGCTTACGGAACGCTCTCCTACCATGCATGCTTGCGCACGCATCCGCAGCTTCGGTATATGGCTTAGCCCCGTTACATCTTCCGCGCAGGACGACTCGATCAGTGAGCTATTACGCTTTCTTTAAAGGATGGCTGCTTCTAAGCCAACCTCCTGACTGTTTTAGCCTTCCCACTTCGTTTCCCACTTAGCCATATTTGGGGACCTTAGCTGGCGGTCTGGGTTGTTTCCCTCTTGACACCGGACGTTAGCACCCGATGTCTGTCTCCCGTGATTGCACTCTTCGGTATTCGGAGTTTGCTATGGCGAAGTAATCCGCAATGGACCCTTCAACCATGACAGTGCTCTACCCCCGAAGGTGATACACGAGGCACTACCTAAATAGTTTTCGGAGAGAACCAGCTATTTCCAGGTTTGTTTAGCCTTTCACCCCTATCCACAGCTCATCCCCTGACTTTTCAACGTCAGTGGGTTCGGACCTCCAGCACGTGTTACCGTGCCTTCATCCTGGCCATGGATAGATCACCTGGTTTCGGGTCTACACCCAGCGACTGAATCGCCCTGTTCGGACTCGCTTTCGCTACGCCTGCCCTAATCGGTTAAGCTCGCCACTGAATGTAAGTCGCTGACCCATTATACAAAAGGTACGCCGTCACCCCTTCGCAGAGGCTCCGACTGTTTGTATGCATGCGGTTTCAGGATCTGTTTCACTCCCCTCCCGGGGTTCTTTTCGCCTTTCCCTCACGGTACTGGTTCACTATCGGTCGATCACGAGTATTTAGCCTTGGAGGATGGTCCCCCCATCTTCAGACAGGATTTCACGTGTCCCGCCCTACTTCTCGTACACCCAGTTCTTCCTCGCTGTTTTCGCCTACGGGGCTATCACCCGCTATCGCCGCACTTTCCAGAGCGTTCGGCTAACAGTGAAGATAAAGAGTACAGGCTGATCCCATTTCGCTCGCCACTACTCTGGGAATCTCGGTTGATTTCTTTTCCTGCGGCTACTTAGATGTTTCAGTTCGCCGCGTTCGCTTCACATGACCTATGGATTCAGTCATGGATACTCCATTCGGAGTGGGTTTCCCCATTCGGATATCGGTGGATCAAAGCTCGTTTGCCAGCTCCCCACCGCTTTTCGCAGGCTACCGCGTCCTTCATCGCCTGTGATCGCCAAGGCATCCACCACATGCACTTGTTCGCTTGACCCTATAACGGGTGTGTCTCTTTCGAAACCACACGCGCTACAGGCTGAGTTTTCGCGTTGTGCCGTATTTCCAGGCGCCCTCTCATCGAGGACCCTTAAAAAATACTTCGATACAATCACAACCCTGATTCGCCTACTCACGCACCCATCTCAAGGCACGCTTTCGCGAATCTCTTTACTACTTCTTCCTGATTGTTAAAGAACGACAGCCGACACGCGCTACTCCCGCATATCGCCACTGACTGGCGCAATCGCCAATACGCAGTGCCCGGCCCGCCTGCGGACCGGAAACTCCGGATTGGTGACTGGTGGAGGATGACGGGATCGAACCGACGACCCCCTGCTTGCAAAGCAGGTGCTCTCCCAGCTGAGCTAATCCCCCGCACATACCCGAAGGAGCCCTGTCCACGCAGATGGTGGGTCTGGCTGGGTTCGAACCAGCGACCCCCGCCTTATCAAGACGGTGCTCTAACCAGCTGAGCTACAGACCCCTTCAGCCTGTCCTTCAATGCACAGCCGACAAGTGTGAGCACATGACTTTAAGCGCTCAAGCTCTGGAAAGGAGGTGATCCAGCCGCACCTTCCGATACGGCTACCTTGTTACGACTTCACCCCAGTCATGAATCCTACCGTGGTGACCGTCCTCCTTGCGGTTAGACTAGCCACTTCTGGTAAAACCCACTCCCATGGTGTGACGGGCGGTGTGTACAAGACCCGGGAACGTATTCACCGCGGCATGCTGATCCGCGATTACTAGCGATTCCAGCTTCACGCAGTCGAGTTGCAGACTGCGATCCGGACTACGATCGGTTTTCCGGGATTGGCTCCACCTCGCGGCTTGGCAACCCTCTGTTCCGACCATTGTATGACGTGTGAAGCCCTACCCATAAGGGCCATGAGGACTTGACGTCATCCCCACCTTCCTCCGGTTTGTCACCGGCAGTCTCCCTGGAGTGCTCTTGCGTAGCAACTAGGGACAAGGGTTGCGCTCGTTGCGGGACTTAACCCAACATCTCACGACACGAGCTGACGACAGCCATGCAGCACCTGTGTGATGGCTCCCTTTCGGGCACCCCCAACTCTCATCAGGGTTCCATCCATGTCAAGGGTAGGTAAGGTTTTTCGCGTTGCATCGAATTAATCCACATCATCCACCGCTTGTGCGGGTCCCCGTCAATTCCTTTGAGTTTTAATCTTGCGACCGTACTCCCCAGGCGGTCAACTTCACGCGTTAGCTACGTTACCAAGCCAATGAAGGCCCGACAACCAGTTGACATCGTTTAGGGCGTGGACTACCAGGGTATCTAATCCTGTTTGCTCCCCACGCTTTCGTGCATGAGCGTCAGTATTGGCCCAGGGGGCTGCCTTCGCCATCGGTGTTCCTCCACATCTCTACGCATTTCACTGCTACACGTGGAATTCCACCCCCCTCTGCCATACTCCAGCAATGCAGTCACCAATGCAGTTCCCAGGTTAAGCCCGGGGATTTCACATCGGTCTTACATCACCGCCTGCGCACGCTTTACGCCCAGTAATTCCGATTAACGCTCGCACCCTACGTATTACCGCGGCTGCTGGCACGTAGTTAGCCGGTGCTTATTCTTCCGGTACCGTCATCCCTCCACCGTATTAGGGCAGAAGTTTTCTTTCCGGACAAAAGTGCTTTACAACCCGAAGGCCTTCTTCACACACGCGGCATTGCTGGATCAGGGTTGCCCCCATTGTCCAAAATTCCCCACTGCTGCCTCCCGTAGGAGTCTGGGCCGTGTCTCAGTCCCAGTGTGGCTGGTCGTCCTCTCAGACCAGCTACGGATCGTCGCCTTGGTGGGCCTTTACCCCACCAACTAGCTAATCCGCCATCGGCCGCTCCTTGAGCGCGAGGCCTTTCGGTCCCCCGCTTTCATCCCCAGATCGTATGCGGTATTAATCCGGCTTTCGCCGGGCTATCCCCCACTCCAGGACACGTTCCGATGTATTACTCACCCGTTCGCCACTCGCCGCCAGGGTTGCCCCCGCGCTGCCGTCCGACTTGCATGTGTAAGGCATGCCGCCAGCGTTCAATCTGAGCCAGGATCAAACTCTTCAGTTCAATGCCTGTTACTGTGTTCGGTTCATATTGCTACGAACCGGTCGCTCACTCAACGTACTGACGTATGGATATCCGGCCGAAACCAGACACCCTACCATCTTCAATACTGTGTGAGACACTTGATACTTTCGCTTCAACAACCCCGAAAGGTCATCGTGCGCCGCCATCAGGTGCCCACACTTGTCGACTGTGAATTGTTAAAGATCGCGTCACAGAAAAGGCGCACACTGCCCAACCACCACCGCCTTTCCGTGTCTGCCGCGCGTCGCAGCAGAGAAGCGAGATTATGCAGACT
>NZ_CADIKF010000106.1 GCF_902859875.1 Paraburkholderia solisilvae
CCCGGCGGCCGGCGGACCGGCGCCAGGCGCGAGCGGTCCTGCCGGTCCGGCGGGATCGGGCAACGCGGGCGGCCCGCATGTGACGCCGTCCGCGCGTCGCGAAGGTGAATGACATGCGACGTTCACTGCGCACGCTCACCGCGGCTTCGGTTCTCGCGTTCAGCCTGACCGGCTGCCTGCTCGGTCCGAACTATCAGCGGCCGGCGGTCGACACGCCGGCGACGTTCCGCTTCCAGGAAGGTGAAGCGGCCGATCTCGCGAACACCGAATGGTGGAAGCAATTCGACGATCCGGTGTTGAACGACCTGATCGCGACCGCGCTTGCCGACAACAAGGATGTGAAGGTCGCGGCCGCGCGCGTCGATCAGTTCCTCGGCCAGTTCTGGAGCACGCGCTCGGCGCTGCTGCCGCAGGTCGGCGCGGGTTTCAGCGCGGCGCGCGAGCGCGTCACGCAGGCGGGCCCGACACCGGTGTTCGCCAATAGCGGACCGATCTTCAACGACTTCCAGGCGCAGCTCAACGCATCATGGGAAATCGATCTGTTCGGGCGCAACCGGCGTCTGACCGAATCGGCGCGCGCCAATCTGCTGTCGACCGAGGAGGGCCGGCGCGCAACGATTCTTTCGCTGGTGTCGTCGGTCGCGTCGTCGTATATCGCGCTGTTGAGCCTCGACCATCAGCTCGACATCGCGAAGGCGACCACCGAGAGCCGTGCGGAATCGGTGCATGTGTTCGATCTGCGCTTCAAGGGCGGCGAGGTGTCGCAGATGGAGCTCGCGCAGAGCCAGTCCGAATATGAAGCGTCGGCGGCGACGATTCCGCAGCTCGAAGCGCAGATTGCGCAGCAGGAAGACGCGTTGTCGGTGCTGCTCGGCCATAACCCGGGGCCGATCCTGCGCGGCCGGGATCTGTCCGCGCTCGGCGAGCCGCAGGTGCCGGCGGGCCTGCCGTCGGACCTGCTGCAGCGCCGTCCGGATCTGCGCCAGGCCGAGCAGGACCTGGTCGCCGCGAACGCGCTGATCGGCGCGGCGCGTGCGCTGTACTTCCCGACCATCTCGCTGACCGGCCTGCTCGGCACCGAGAGCAGCCAGTTTTCGAGTCTGTTTACCGGGCCGTCGAAACTGTGGGCATTCGCCGGTTCGGTCACGCAGCCGATCTTCACCGGCGGCAATATCACCGGGCAGGTGAAGCAGGCCGAAGCGCAGCAGCAACAGGCGCTGTACACGTACCAGAAGGCCATCCAGACCGCGTTCCAGGAAGTCGACGATGCGCTGATCTCGTCGCAGAAGCTGCGCGAGCAGCTGGTGATCCAGCAGCGCCAGGTCGAGGCGCTGCGCACCTACTCGCGGATGGCGCGGCTGCGTTACGAGGGCGGCTACACGAGCTATATCGAAGTGCTCGATGCGGAGCGCAGCCTCTTCAATTCCGAGCTCAGCGAGACGCAGACGCGCCAGGCGGTGCTGACCGCTTACGTGTCGCTATACAAGGCGATGGGCGGCGGCTGGGTGATCGACGCCGAGAAGATGACGACGCAACAAACGTCGCGCACCGATGCGCAGCCCGCGCCGGGCGACGCGCCCGCGCCTGCGGAGAACGTCAAATGAACGCCGCGCGCGGCGTGCGCGATGGGCATATCGACGGCGTCGTCGCGTGTCACGAATGCGATTTGCTGCAACGCGAACAGCCGTTGCCGGTCAACGGCGTGCTGCGCTGCTGCCGCTGCCGCGCCGCGCTTTACCGGCGCCACACGGGCGGCCTCGATCGCGCGTTGGCGTATGCGCTTGCGGCGCTCGCGCTGTTCGTGCTCGCCAACGCGTTTCCGATTGTCGGGCTGTCGGTGAACGGCGACCTCGTCGAGACCACCTTGTTCGGCGCCGTGGCGGTGCTCTATCGCGACGGCATGTGGCCGCTTGCCGTGCTGATCTTCGTCACGACGCTGCTGATGCCCGCGCTGCAGTCGGCGGGTATCGTCTGGCTGCTGTTGCCGCTGCGTCTCGGCCACCGTTCGTATCGCGCCGATGTCGTGTTCAGGCTGCTGCATGTCGCGCAGTCGTGGGGCATGACCGAAGTGCTGATTCTCGGTTTGCTGGTGGCGCTCGTGAAGCTCGCGCATATCGCGAGTGTGGTGCCCGATACCGCGTTGTGGTCGTTCGGCGCGCTGATGCTGCTGCTCGCCGCGGCCGCCGCCGCATTCGACCCGCGCGATCTATGGGCGCGGCTCGAAGGTACGCCCGCCGTGCATCAGCCCGCATTCGGCCAGCCCGCGGTGAGCCGGACCGCAATCGGCCAGCCGCTGATGGGGCAGCCCGGCGCGGGCCAGTTCGCGATCGGCCGGCCCCCGATGAGCCAGCCCGACATGGGTCGGCCCGTATTGGGCCAGCCGCTGATGGCGCAGCCGGACACGGGCCAGTCCAGCACGGACCAGCCCGCAACGGACCAGCCCGCTTTCACCGCGCGCGGTGACGCAGCGGCGCCGGCCCGTCAGGCGGCGCCTGCGGCCTTCTTCGCGCGTACCGCGGCCGGCTGCGGGCGCTGCGTGTGCCACGACTGCGGGCTGCTGTCCGCACCCATCGCGGGTGCGCATGCTCATCGGCACGATTTGCGCTGCACGCGCTGCGGCAGCCGTCTGCACATGCGCAAGCCCAACAGCCTCGCACGCACGTGGGCATTCCTGCTCGCGGCGCTGGTGTTGTATCTGCCGGCCAACCTGCTGCCGGTCATGCACACCAGTTCGCTGTTCGGCGCGCAGAAGGACACCATCATGAGCGGGGTGGTCTACCTATGGACCTCCGGCTCGTGGCCGCTCGCCGTGCTGGTGTTTATCGCGAGCATCGCGGTGCCGATGCTGAAGATTTTCGCGATCGCCTTTCTCGCCGCATCGGCCAATCTCGGTTCGCGCTGGCAGCCGGTGCAGCGCGCGCGGATCTACCGGATCGTCGAACTGGTCGGCCGCTGGTCGATGCTCGACATCTATGTGATCGCCATCCTCACCGCGCTCGTGCAGTTCAACGCACTCGCGACGATCACCGCGGGCCCAGCCGCGGTGGCCTTCGGCGCGGTGGTAGTACTGACGATGTTTGCCGCCATGTCGTTCGATCCGCGGCTGACCTGGGATACAAGGCAACCAAGCCATGGCGCGTCCGCCTGATTCACCGCCGCCCGAATTGCCGGAAGCGCTCGCCGTGCCGCGTTCGCGCTGGCGCGTCCAGTGGATCTGGCTGGTGCCGGTGGTCGCGGTGCTGATCGGCGTCTGGCTCGCCGCGCAGGCGATCCTGCAGCAAGGGCCGACCATCACGATCAGCTTCAAGACCGGCGAAGGCCTCGAAGCGGGCAAGACCAAGATCAAGTTCAAGGACGTCGATATCGGCGTCGTGAAGAGTGTCGCGTTGTCGAAGGACTACACGCGCGTGATCGCGACGGCCGAGCTGACGCGCGACGCGTCCCGCATGCTGGTCGACGATACCCGCTTCTGGGTCGTGCGTCCGCGCGTGTCGGGCGGCACCGTATCGGGCATCGGCACGCTGCTGTCGGGCGCGTATATCGGCACGGACATCGGCAAGACGAAGCGCGAGCGGCGCGACTATACCGGCCTCGAGACGCCGCCGGTGTTCGCGAGCGACGTGCCGGGCAGCGAGTACGTGCTGAAGAGCGACGACCTCGGCTCGGTCGACGTCGGCACGCAGATCTATTTCCGCCGCCTGCAAGTCGGGCAGGTGACGTCGTACGAACTCGATCCGAACGGCCGGGGCGTCACGATGCGTGTGTTCATCAACGCGCCGTACGACAAATTCGTCACCCCGAATACGCGCTTCTGGCATGCGAGCGGCGTCGACGTGACGCTCAATACCGAGGGCGTGAAGGTCAATACGCAGTCGCTCGTGTCGATCCTCGTCGGCGGCCTCGCGTTCCAGACGCCGCCCGACTCGCCCGACGAGTCGCCGGCGCCCGCGCATACGACTTTCCAGCTGTTTGGCGACCGTACCGAGGCGATGAAGATGCACGATCGCATCGTCCAGACGTATGTGTTCAATTTCAAGGAGTCGGTGCGCGGACTCGTGGTCGGCGCGCCCGTCGATTTCCGCGGCATCACGATCGGCGAGGTGTCGGCGATTCATACGCGTTTCGATCCGATCACCCGGCAGTTCAGCATCCCGGTCGAGATCAGGCTTTATCCGGAGCGTTTCACGTCGCGCTACGAGTCGGAGCCGCGCGGCGGCAGGCTCACGCGCTCGCCGCGCGAGATGACCGATTTCCTCGTATCGCGCGGTATGCGCGCCCAGTTGAAGACCGGCAGCCTGATCACGGGTCAGTTGTATATCGCGCTCGACTTCTTCCCGAACGCGCCGAAGGCCGAGGTGAACTGGGATCGCGATCCGCCCGAGCTGCCGACTGTGTCGAGCGGTCTGCAATCGCTGCAGGAGTCGGTCACGGATCTGATCGCGCGGATGAACAAGATTCCGTTCGAGTCGATCGGCAAGAACGCGCAGCAGACGCTCGCGCGTGCCGATGCGCTGCTGCAGAATTTCGACTCGCAACTCGTGCCGCAAGCGCGCGACACCCTGACGGCCGCCCGTGCGACGCTCGATTCGGCGAATACCGCGCTGCAGCCGGATTCGGCGCTGCAGCAGGACACCGCCGACGCGATTCGCGAACTGTCGCGCACGGCCGCGTCGCTGCGCGCACTCGCGGAATATCTCGAACGGCATCCGGAGGCATTGATCCGGGGCAAAGCGGAGAGCGGAAAGTGATGCGTCCGACAGGCATGCTCGATGTGACGCGAAGCAGCGCGCGTGCTGTGCGCGACGCGCCCGCGTGGCTTGCGCCACGTGTGCTGAGCGCATTGGTGGCGCTCGCAGCGCTCGTGGCCCTCATGGCGCTCGCGGGTTGCAAATCGCCGAATTCGTCTTTTTATACGCTGAGCCCCGACGCATCGCTCGAGCGCACCGGCGCGCCGCTGCAGTGGGCGGTCGCGGTCGGGCCGGTGACCATACCCGAACTCGTGGACCGGCCGCAGCTCGTCACGCGCGTGTCCGACAACGAAGTCGCGCTCAACGAGTTCGCGCGCTGGGGCGAGCCGCTGAAAAGCGGCATCGCGCGCACGATTGCCGCCGACCTCGGACAGTTGCTCGGCAGCGCTCGCGTATCGGTGGCCGGCCAGGCGGCGCTCGTGCAGGAGACATGCCGCGTGCGCGTGGATATCGTGCGCTTCGATTCAGTGCCCGGCGACGCGGTGACCGTCGACGCGCAATGGGTCGTGCGCGTGCCCGGCAAGCCGCTGCCGCTGTCCGGCCGCACCGTCGCGCGCGAGCCGGTCGGCGCGGCCGGCG
>NZ_CADIKF010000107.1 GCF_902859875.1 Paraburkholderia solisilvae
CAACGCCGCCGCTGGCACGCCGGCCGCGGCCCCGCGCGCCGCGCGTACGTCGGGCCGCCTCGGCGCGGAACCCACACCGCAACCGATCGACGACGACCGCCTCAACCGCAGGCACGGCAAACGTCTGATCCTCGCGATCGAAGACGAACCCGCGTTCGCCGAGATCCTGCGCGACCTCGCCCACGAACTCGAGTTCGATTTCGTGCATGCGACCGACGCGGCAAGCGGCGTCGCGATGGTGCGCGACCTGCAACCGACGGCGGTGCTGCTCGACGTCGGTCTGCCCGACCGTTCGGGCCTGACCGTGCTCGAATGGCTGAAGAACGATCCGGCGACACGGCATATTCCGATTCATATCGTGTCGGCGACGGATCATGCCGAGAAGGCGCTGCATCTGGGCGCGGTCGGCTACACGCTGAAGCCGACCGCCCGCACCACGCTCGAGGCCGCGATCCGCCGTCTCGAAACGCGCCTGCAGCAGCATATGAAGCGTGTGCTCGTCATCGAAGACGACCGCGCGATGCGCGAAAGTATCCGCGCGCTGCTGCAAAGCGACAGCACCGAGATCGTCGCCGTCGCCACGCTGGCGGACGCGCTCGTGCAGATCGAAAGCACGCCGTTCGATTGCGTGGTCACCGATCTCGCGTTGCCGGACGGCACCGGCTACGATCTGCTCGAACGGATGGCCGCCGATGCGGCGCTGCAAACGCTGCCGGTCATCGTCTACACCGGCCGCATGCTGTCCGGCGACGAAGAACACCAGCTGCGCCGCTATTCGAAGTCGATCATCATCAAGGGCGCGAAGTCGCCGGAGCGGCTGCTCGACGAAGTGACGCTGTTCCTGCACAGCGTCGAATCGTCGCTTGCGCCGGAACAGCAGCGCATGCTGCGCACGGTGCGCCAGCGCGACAATGCATTCGAAGGCCGCACCATCCTGCTTGCCGAGGACGACGTGCGCAACATCTTCGCGCTGTCGCATGTCATCGAGCCGCTCGGCGCGAAGCTGGAAATCGCGCGCAACGGCCGCGAGGCGCTCGATCTGCTCGAAAAAGGCGTCGACGTCGACCTGGTCCTGATGGACATCATGATGCCGGAGATGGACGGCCTGACCGCGACCGCGCAGATTCGCGCGAATGCGCGCTTCGCGCACCTGCCGGTCATCGCGCTCACCGCGAAAGCGATGGCGCACGACCGGCTGCGCTGTCTCGAAGCAGGCGCCGACGACTACATCTCGAAGCCGATCGACGTCGACAAGCTGATCTCGCTGTGCCGCGTATGGCTGCGCCAGCGGTAGAGACAAGAGCCATGTGACAAGCAGCATGGAGCCGAACCCGATGAGCCGTTCGTCCTACGAGCTGTCGCCGCAGCGGATGCACGATTTCGACATCGAGCTGAAGCTGCTGCTCGAAGCGATCTACCTGAAGTATCAGCACGACTTCCGCCACTATGCGATGTCGTCGCTGCGGCGCCGGCTTGCGCAGGCGCTCGAGGAATTCGGCGTGCGCACGCTGTCGCAATTGCAGGATCGCATCATCCGCAGCGAAGCGGACTTCGGGCGGCTGTTCCACTATCTGACGGTGCAGGTCAGCGATATGTTTCGCGATCCGCAGTACTTTCTCGCGCTGCGCGAGCACGTGCTGCCGCTGTTGCAGACCTACCCGTCGATCAAGGTCTGGGTGGCCGGCTGCAGCACCGGCGAGGAATTGTGGTCGCTTAAGATTCTGTTCGACGAGGCGGAGTTGACCGAGCGCACGCTGTTCTATGCGACCGACATCAACGCGGAGGCGCTCGAACGCGCCGAGACAGGCATTTACGCGACCGAGCGCATCGCCGGCTTCTCGCGCAACTATCTCGCGGCGGGCGGCAAGCAATCGCTGTCCGACTATTACCATGCCGCGTATGGGGGCGCGCGATTTGCCGGGTCGCTGAGAGATCGCGTGGTGTTTGCCGACCACAGCCTGTCGACCGACGAAGTGTTTCTCGAAGCGCATCTGGTGTCGTGCCGCAATGTGCTGATCTACTTCGATCGCGGCTTGCAGGACCGCGCAGTCGGGCTATTCGAGCGTTCGCTCGTGCGGCGCGGTTTTTTAGGGCTCGGCAGCAAGGAAAGCCTGCGCTTTTCGAATCAATATGGCGGGTTCGAAGAGTTTCGGGAACGCGAACGCATTTATCAGAAGCGGTAATCGCGCCTGCGCCGCGCGATTGCGAGACATCGACCAATCGACCACGACCGACCGAACATGACCCGTATGCGAGACGACCGAGCCAGCGCCGCCGCCCCGCCTCCCGCGCCCCGTTCCGCGCGCGGGTTCGACGCGGTCGTGCTCGGTGGATCGGCGGGCGGCACCGAACTGATGAGCGCGTTGCTGGCCGCGCTGCCTGCCGGCTTCCCGCTTGCGCTGCTGGTGGTATCGCATCTGCCGCCCGATGTGCCCAGCTATCTGCTCGAGACGCTCCGCTACCGCTGCAAGCTGCCGGTGGTCGAGCCGGACTCGGGCGAGACCGTTGCCCCCGGGCGCGTGCACGTTGCGCCGCCCGGCTATCACATGCTGGTCGACGACGACCGCACGATCGCGCTGTCGCTGGATTCGTCGGTGCGCTTTTCCCGGCCGTCGATCGATGTGCTGTTCGAATCGGCCGCGCATGTGTACGGGTCGCGACTGCTCGGCATTCTGCTGTCGGGCGCGAACGACGACGGCGTGCACGGCCTCGAAGTGATCCGCGCGATGGGGGGCGTCGCGTGGGTGCAGGACCCGCAAACGGCAAGCTCGGCTACGATGCCGCGCGCGGCGATCGCTCGGGGAGCGGTCGACGACGTTTTTTCTCCAACCATCATGGCCCAGCGACTCGCCGCGCTGCAGGCCACCTCGTAATCCCACGCTATGGCGCATTCCTCAGTGAACATTCTGATCGTCGACGACATCGCACATAACATCACGGCGCTCGAAGCGTTGCTGTCACGGCCGGGCATCGAACTGCTGGTCGCGAATTCGGGCCACGCGGCGCTCGACCTGCTGCTCAAACACGATGCCGCGCTCGCGATCCTCGACGTCAACATGCCGGGCATGAGCGGCTTCGAGCTCGCTTCGCTGATGCGCGGCAGCCCGCGCACGTCGCATGTGCCGATCATCTTCCTGACCGCGACCACGGAAGACGCGTCGCGCACCTTCCGCGGCTACGAAGCGGGCGCAGTGGACTTTCTGCACAAGCCGTTCGATCCGCGCATCCTGCAATCAAAGGTCGACGTGTTCGTGCAGCTCGAACAGCACAAGCGGCAGCTCGCCGACCAGTTGCTCGCGACCCGGCAACTGCTGGAGGCGAACGAAATGCTGATGGCCGTGCTCGGCCACGATCTGCGCACGCCGCTCGGCACGGTGCTCGCGTCCGCGGAATACCTGGTGCGCAACGCGCCGGACGAGCAGGCGGGCACGGTCGCGAACCGCATCAAGAGCAGTTCGCTGCGCATGTCGAGGATGGTGCATCAGCTGCTGAACCTTGCGCGGCTGCAAGGCGGCCGCATGCCGCTTGGCCCGCGCACGACCGATCTCGCGGCGCTGTGCGGTTCGGTGATCGAAGAATTCGCGTCTCAGGAAGGAGGCGAGCGGATCGCGCTCGAATCGCGCGGCAACTGCAGCGGCAGCTGGGATGCCGATCTGCTGTGGCAGGCCATTTCCAATCTGGTTAGCAATGCATTGCATCACGGCACGCCGGACGGCGGCATCGTCGTCGATATCGACGGCAGCGACGCGCAGCACGTCACGCTGACCATTGCGAACGGCGGCACGATTCCGCCGGGCGTGATGCCGCATCTGTTCGACGCGTTCGGCAATGCCACCGCCGGGCGGCGCACCACGAACGGCCGCCCTGCCGACGGCCGCTCCGCGGAGACGCGCGCTCGCGAAGGGCTCGGACTCGGTCTGCATATCGTGCGCACGGTCGTGCACATGCATGGCGGCAAGGTCCGCGTCACGTCGGACGGGGAACACGGCACCGTATTCACGATCGAACTGCCGCGCGAGACCGCATACGGCGCAATCCGGTAACGGGTCCGCGACCGCCCGCCGCTGCGAAAACCGCGCGGTTTTGCTGCGCAGTCGCGAACCGCACTACAATGCTTGCCGGCCCGATCGGCGTGCCGCGCGAGGTCGCTGCGCGCCGCTGTAACGTGTGTCGTGCCGTGTGTCGTGCCATGTTTCATGCCGCATTTCGTGCCGTGTTTCGTGCCGTGTTTCGTGCCGTGTTTCGTGCCGTGTTTCGCTCCGTGCTTTGTGCTCCATGTTTCACCGTTTGCCGGCTTTCACCATGCTCACCCGTTCCTCCCGATTCGCGCTCGCACTGTTGCCCGGACTTGCCGTCGCGCTTGCCGCGTGTTCGTCGACGCCCAAACCAAAGCTCCAGGACGAATTCCTCAGCAGCGATGCGAGTCCGTTCATGCGCACGTTCGGTGTCTCGAGCGCGGAGGCGTGCGAATCGGCGCGGCGGGCGCTGCTGAGCCAGGGTTACATGACGACGCTCGCGCGGCCCGATACCGTCGATGCGTCGAAGAACTTCCAGCCGGCGAGCGATACGCACTACACCGTCGAATTTCACGTGGTGTGCACGGCCGGCGACGATGCGGTGAATTCGAGCGTGGTGTACGCCAACGCCGTGCAGAACGGCTACGCGTTGAAGAAAAGCGATACGTCGGCCAGCGTCGGCCTGAGCATTCTCGGCTCGGTGTCGTTGCCGATCCGCTCGAACAGCGACGCAATGGTGAAGACTTCGAGCGAAACGATTCAGGGCGGCGCGTTCTACGACCGCTTCTTCGACCTGCTCACGCGATATCTGCAGAGCGCCGTGCGCACCGCGCCGGTGCCGGGCGAGACGGTCGACGCGAAATTGCTGCCGGGCGACCCATCGCCGTTGCCGGCGCCCGCGCTGGTCGCCGCTCCGGCCGTGGTGACGCCTGCGCCGCCGACCACGCCGGTGGCCGCGCTGCCGATGACGGCCA
>NZ_CADIKF010000108.1 GCF_902859875.1 Paraburkholderia solisilvae
ACGGCGGCGCGAACCAGCGCGGCCTCGCGGCGCGCATGCGTGTCTTCCGCGGGCGCAGGCGCGGGCGGCAGTTCCGGAAGCGTCGCGCGCAGGCGTTCGGCCTGCGCCTGCACATCCGCGACGAGCGCGTCGACGCCGGCCAGCATGTCGGTCAGATCGAAATCGGATTGCGCGATGCTCGCCCGGTCCGGAACCGGCAGCGGCGCACGCGGCGGCGTCTGCTGCTGCGCGAGCGTCGCCGGATCCATGCCGGTGGTTTCGCAAAAGTCCGCGATCCACGCGGCGCGGCGCCCGGCGCGCGCATCGTCCGCCGCGCGCTGCCGCGCGGCCACGGCTTCGTTGCGGGCCGCCAGTGCCGGTGCGTCGTAGTCGGCAGCAAGCTCGGACTCGTTGAACATATGCGCGGCAGCAAGCGCAGGATCCGTGCGGTTCGCGAATACCTGCTCGTAGTGCGCGAACGGACGCGGCGCCGACTGGGCCTCGTACGCGACCATCACCGCGTCGATATCGAACGACAGCGGATCCTGATGCACAGTTTCGCCGTGATACTGCGCGACGCCGAGCATCAGTTCCGGGAAGAACCACAGCGTGTCGAATGCGAGGCTCACCTCTTCGATCCCCGCTCCGTCGCGACGCCGGATAAACGCCCGTGCGCGCAGCGCGGGCACGTGCCCTTCGATGCTCGCCTGCGATGGATGCATGCCGGTCAGGCAATACGGCTCGCCGCCCTGCAGATAGCCGGCGAGTTGCTGGTCGGCCGGCGCGCGCAGAAACAGATCGCGCGACGCATTCGACGGGAAACCCGGCATGTCGCTGCTGCGCCATCTGCGTCCATAGCGACCTGCGTGACCGATGCGCGGCTGCCAGTCGAACCCGAGCGGGCCGAAATTCGCGGGCGCGTAGCGGATCCAGTGGCGGCGCACCGGTTCGTCCGGCATCTCGAGGTTCGGCATCGCGCCGCGATTGGCGCCGATCAGTGCGGCAAGGCGGTTGCGGTTGAATCCGTTGCCGAGCGGATTGCCCGCATGCCGGGCGCCGCCGAATGCGCGCGCATAGCCGAGCGGCATCGTGACGAACGGCTGCGGTTCGCCGATGCATAACCACGGGTCGTAGCGCCATTCGCGCTCGCCGGTCACGTTGAGTGTCTTCGTCACGCCCGCGGCGGCGAGTGTCACCTGCATCTTTCGCACGGGCTGTTGCTGCGGTGCGTACGCGCTGCCGGTCACGAGCAGTTCCGCGCGCGGCTTTGCGAATACTTCGTCGAGCGGCTGCGGAATGCCAAGCGACGCGAGCGCGTTGACGACCGCGGGCCACTGCTCGTTCTCGGTCGCAAATCGCTGCACCGGCACGCCGAGCGGAAAGAAACCGAGCGCCGAGATCGCGAAGCGCCGCTCGCCGCCGAACAGGTACGAGCGGGTGAACGCACCGAGCGTCATGGGTTTGATGACTTTCATCGCGCACTCACAGGTAGATCTGAATCACGCCGACAAGCGTGATCGACGCATTGCCGACCTTGATGTCGGGCTGTTCCGGCTGCGAGCTGAAGTGAATGCCCGGCCCGGTTATCTGGATCGTGTTCTGCTCGGCGACCATCGATATGCGCGTCTCAGTCGCCGTCAGCGACATATCGAAGGTTTCGTCCGCGAGCGACATGCGCGTCGAGCTGCCGACGAGGCTCATCGAGGTCGTCGAGCCCTGGATATCCACGCTGCTCGACACGCCGACCAGGTTGAGCGAGTCATGCGTGCCGGTCATCGACGTCGAACTCGATTCGGCTGTGACGTTGGTGGAGCTGGACGAGCCGATCACGCCGGTGGTCGACGTGCTGCCGATCAGCGACATCGATCGCGTGATGCCCATCATCGACGTATCGGTCGACATGCCGACCATATTGACGTTCTCCGTCACCAGCGTCGTGCTGCGATTGCTCGACGAGCCGATGGTCGATACCGACTCGTTGCTGCCGATCTTCGTATCCGACGCACTGGTGCCGCTCACCACATTGGTCGACGTCGAATTGCCGGTGACCGTGTTGAGGCTCGTCGTGTTGCCATGGTTTGCCGACTGGTTGTACGTGTCGCCGTGCACGGTCGTGACGCTTGCGATCACCGCATCCGGCGCCGGCGATGGCGACGGCGCGTTGCCGGCCGGATCGCTGCGCCCATGCACGCTTTCGCTATACACGCGGCCGACCGCGCTGAAACTCTGCTGTTGCGCCGCCCAGTTCGCGCTGAAGGACGACCCGTATGAGTACGAGCGGCTCAACCACCCCTGCGCGCCGCTTTCGGATGTCGCATAGCTGTAGCTCGCGCCTTGCGAATAGCTCGCATCGCGATACTGACCGCTCGCATAGGCCTCGGACACGAGGTCGATCGCGTGATCGAGCGTGCGCTGCGACGACACATCGGAGGCCGCGCCGAAACGGATGCTCAGGTTATCGCCGTACGAAGTCGAATGGCTGCTGCCGACCGACGTGTTCGCGGTCCAGCCCGATGGCGTGATCACGCGCGAGCCGTTTGCGTGCACGATGCTCTGAATCTCCGGCAGTTCCGATTCGTCCTGCGCGCGCGTGACCACCACCGTGACGCCCACTTCCGGCACCGTTTGCATATGCGCAGCGAGCTTCACCCACACCGGCGCAGTCGTCGCGCCGTCCCGCTCGGTCGCAAAGCGCACGTACACGCCTTTCGCGTGCAGCGTCTGCGGCGACGCGTCGCGATCGATCAGATCGTT
This sequence comes from Paraburkholderia solisilvae, assembly GCF_902859875.1. Classification (GTDB taxonomy): domain Bacteria; phylum Pseudomonadota; class Gammaproteobacteria; order Burkholderiales; family Burkholderiaceae; genus Paraburkholderia; species Paraburkholderia solisilvae. Next base: position 2,734 of record NZ_CADIKF010000108.1, read on the forward strand.
GGTGACCATCTCGAAGTTTTCCTTCGAGTAGTAACGCCAGTTGGTCGGTGCGGTGCTGCCATCGGCATTGACGACGGTTGCGAACAGCGAACCTTGCTGGGTTTCATCGAGCGAGAACGGCGTGATCAGGCCGGACGATTCGGTCGCGGTAAAACGGTTGTGATAACTCTGCTGGTCCGCCTCGTGCGTGACCTGGGTCAGCACGAACCATTGATGTTCGAGCGACGGCTGCACCGGCGCGGCCGCCGACTGGTCGGCCGGCGCGACTAGTTCGAAACGGTAGCCGACCCGCATCTGCGCGCATGTGCTGCTGCCGGACAGGTTCGCCGCCGACGCGCGGCGCGTGGCGTCCGACGCGTTCGCGATTTCGTCGGCCTGGCGGGCACTGACGCCGTACTGATACTGCTTGTATTGCGTAAACGGCAGTTCGCCGGAATGGCTGCGCTCGGCGAAATACGTCTGGAACACCGGAATCGTGTCCATTTCCCAGACTTCCTGCTGCAGCGCGAGCACGCAGTCGACGCCGCTCGTCACGAGCGACTGCTCGAACGTGTACTCCGATACGACGTCATCCTGGATCAGGCCGTTTTCGGACTGGTCGGTGAACGTGTAGCGCAACGGACGCCCGCCATTGCTGATCTGCGGATACTGCGCGCGGTTCGAGAACATCACCGTGTGGCCGGTGCCGGTGTGCTCGAAGTAGTAGTGGATATGCGCTTTGCCCATCAGCCGCTGCAGCAGCGCGAAATCGGACTCGCCGGCCTGCAGCCAGTCCTGCACGCGGGTGCGCGCGAGATTGTGCGACCCCGCGATGCCGTCGAGCGAACATGCGATGCCGTGCTCGCGCAACAGTGCGCCGATCGCGTCGGCGACGCTCATCTGCGCCAGCACGCGATAGCGGTTCGTCAGCGTCAGCTTCCACAGCGCGGGCTTGATCGATGCGCGATAAACGCCGGGTTGACTCATCGAGAACGCGGTGACGATGCCGTTGAATACGGTAAGCGTCGGGTCCGGCGCGCCGCCGGCGAGCAGTGCCGCAAAGCGCAGGTTCGACGCGCCGGCCGCGTCGGGCGCCCGGCCTTGCGCTGACGCGTGCGGGTCCGGGCGGTCGATGCCGATCGTGACCGGCCGCCCGATCAGATGATCGAAACGCAGCGCCGGTACGCGGGCCGATGGCGTTTCGTTTGCGCGCAGTTCGAGTTCGAACGAGAACGGCTGCGAGACGCGTTCCTCGCCGGTGAGCCGTTCGGCGCGCAGCGTCTGCGCACCGAGAATCCGCCCGCCGGGCAGAAAGATGCCGACGTGCAGAAACACCGCCGGATCGGGCGATTCGATCCGCTCGATGCGTGTCGTGCCGATGTCGTCGCGGGCGCTCATGCGGGCACTCCTTGCGGGTCGCCGATAATCGTGAACATCACCGCGCGGCGCTCGTCGTCCGGCGCGTCGCGGGGAGTGCCGAGCCATGCGGTTTGGCCGAGGCGCAAGCCTGCGTAGCGGGTGGTGTGTGCGGTGGCGGATGCGTTGTCTGCGTTGGTTGCGTTGGTTGCATCGGCCGCACGTTGCATCTCGGTCGCTCGCAAACCTGGCAGCGGCTGATCGACGCGCCCTGTCAGCATCGGTGGCGGCAGATCGCGCGTGCGGATCGTCAGCGTCACGTGGCAGTCGACGCGTCGGTCAAACAGCAGCCGCACCATTTGCGCGAGACCCGCATAACCGTCCACCGGCGCCGCCGCGTCCGGTTTCGTCTCCTGCGCGCCATGCCCGTCGCCCCCGGCATTGGCGCGCGCACTCGCGCCTGCACTGACACTCGCGCCCCCACTCGCACTGACACCCGTACTCGCACCCGCATCCGCACTCACATTCGCACCCACGCCGGCACTGGCGCTTGCACCCACATTCACACTGCCGATGCCCTGAGGCTGAGTCGCCCCATCATCCACAGCCGGCGTCGGCGTCCCGCCCTGCAGCGAAGCAGCCGGATACCGGCGCGGCGGCAGCAGCGCGCACAGCCTCGGGTAGTCGACGTCGGGCACCGTCAGGCGCACGCCCGCGCACTGGTTCCAGATATGCGTGCCCAACACCGCATCGCGGCCGAGCGTCGTCGCGCGTACGCCGAGCAGCGGCCGGTCGACGGGCAACAGCTTGCGCCAGCTGCCCACGAGCGGCTCCAGTTGCGCAGCGGGCACGCCCAGGTAGCGGCGCAGCGCAAGCAGCGCGCCGGCGCCGCTGCGCC
>NZ_CADIKF010000109.1 GCF_902859875.1 Paraburkholderia solisilvae
GGCAGCGCCGCCGGCTGCACGGGCTGGGCGTCGGCGACCGCGCCGCCCTCGCCCTCCCAGCGCGTCAGATCGCGCGCGGTCGCTGTCTGCGCGGCGCGCCGCTTTTGCGCCCAGCGCCACGCGAGCATCCCGCCCACCGCGAAAAGCGCACCGAAAACGCCGATTCTGGGTCGAGCCATGATCATCTCTCCTTGATCGTAAACCTCGTATTCATGCATAACGACCGTCGCAACCCGCGCGCCGGCCCTTCAACGGGCGACCAGCACGCCGAGCAGAAAGCCGGCGCCCGCCGCGATGCCGAGCGCCTGCCACGGGTTCTGGCGCACATAGCGTTCGGTCTGCACCGTCGCGCTGCGATAGCCGCGTTGCGCGGCGGCCTGCGCATCGGCGAGCGCCGCTTGCAACGTATCGATATGAGTACGCAGACGCTCGCGCAATGCATCGACGCCTTCACCGGGCAACGCGGCGGCGAGTCGCAGCATTTCCTCCGAATCGGTCAACAATACGTTCAGGTCCTCGACGATTTTCTGCTTGCCGAGTGAGAACTGTTCGGTGGTGGCTGTCATCGGGGCCTCCTGCTCCTGTTATTGCGTCGATTGGCGCGTCGCTGGATGGCGCCGCCGGCGACGCCGATTACGTGCTTTCATTGAGCCGGTGTTGCTGCGCTGCGTATGCCATCTGACAATCACCGCAACGGCCGTACCCGACAATGGTGTCGATTGACGCTCGCCTTGCGAAGTTCCTTGCAACAGAAGCGTCAATGTTGCCGGTTGCCGTTCGTCGCCGAAGTCGGCCGCGAACTTTTTTCCGCACTTCGCGTTCGCACCGAAGCGATGCAAGCGCCTTGCCGCGCACGGCGCGCCAGTGGTTAAATGGGTTCTTGCGAGAGGGCGGACCATCCAGCGCATCCGGACCAGTCCGCCTCTCCCGGCTTGCGCCATCACATCCTCGAATCGCACTTGCACAGGACACCCTGGTTATGGCGTCAACCGATCTGGACTCGCCCGCCACCGGCACTGCCGGCGGCAGCGCCGCGTCACAGGCGAAACAACGCGGCGCGGAAGGCGTCGCAGGACTGAAGTCGTACGGCTCGCTGTACGGCTCGTCCCCCGTCATGCTCGATCTTTACGACCAGATCGAGCGCGTGGCCGCAACCGACGCGACCGCGCTTATCATCGGCGAATCCGGCACCGGCAAGGAACTGGTCGCCCGCACGATTCACGAGCACAGTGCGCGCAAAGGCGCCGCGTTTGTCGCGGTCAATTGCGGCGCGATTCCCGACGAACTGATCGAAGCCGAACTGTTCGGCCATGAAAAAGGCAGCTTCACGGGCGCCGTACAAGGACGCATCGGCTATTTCGAGCACGCGAACGGCGGCACGCTGTTTCTCGACGAAGTGACCGAAATGTCGCCGGTGCGCCAGGTGAAGCTGCTGCGCGCGCTGGAGACCGGCACGTTCTTTCGCGTCGGCGGCACGGAACTGATTCGCGGCGACGTGCGCGTGATCGCCGCGACCAACCGCGACCCGGCGGTCGCGGTGAAGGAAAACGGACTGCGTGAAGACCTGATGTACCGGCTCGCGGTCTTTCCATTGCGCGCACCGCCGTTGCGCGAACGCGAAGGCGACCGCGAACTGCTCGCGCTGCATTTCCTCGCCGCGTTGAACCAGCAGGAAGGCACGAACAAGGTGTTCAGCAAGCGCTCGATGGAAACGCTGCGCACATGGTCGTGGCCCGGCAACGTGCGCGAGTTGAAGAACGCGGTGTACCGCGCGTTCATTCTCGCGGAGAAGTCGGTCGAGCTACCGCATCCGCATCTGATGTCGCGCGTGAAGAAACCCGTCACGCTCGGCGATTCGATGAGCGTGTGGATCGGCACGCCGCTCGCGGATGCGCAAAAGCAGATCATCCTCGGCACGCTGAAGTACTGCGGTGGCGACAAGCGGCGTGCCGCGAAGGCGCTCGGCGTGAGCCTGAAGACGCTGTACAACCGCCTGAGCACCTACGGCGACGACGAAGACGCCAGCGAAGAGGCGCGTTGAGCGTCATCGCATGCGGGTCAGGGTCGAGTGCGCCGCTGCGCCGCATGGCGGGGGCGCGCTTTGCGCGTCGCCCGTCTCGCCCTCCCATTCGCTTGCGCGACCGGTTACGCTCACCCGCGCCGATCGCCAGTTTCATTCGACGCGCTAATAAACAGAAAGACATCGCGCGCGCATCAGGTTTTGCAATTTCTTGCATTTTTTCTATGCCAATTACAAATGGCATCCTGCACAATCCTCCTGCGTAATCGTCACGAGGTCTGCCCCGCTGCGCCCACGCCCAAGGGCGGCGCAACAGGGGCAAGCAGGAGCAAGAACAAAGAATGCACACTATCCCATCCGGTGCCTTCACCGCACCGCGTCCGGGCGTCACGCTGCTGGCTGCGCTCGTTATCGCCGTCGCCGCGTTTGCACTGAGCGGCTGCAGTTCGCTCTACTCCGAAAGCGCGACAGCGGGCGCGGGTATCGCCGGCGCCGCGATCGCCGGTTCGGTCACGAACAACGCGGCGGTCGCGACCGGCATCGGCCTTGGCGCGGTCGCCGCGGCGCGCGCCGGCGTGCAGTATTCGGAGCGCGTGATTCATCGCAACACCCAGGACAGCATCGCGCAAGTCGCCGGCCCGCTCGACGTCGGCGGCGTCGCGCCGTGGAGCATCACGCACTCGGTGCCGCTCGAAGACGATGCGCACGGCCGCGTCACGGTCAGCCGCGTGATCAGCAGCGGTCCGCTCGACTGCAAGGAAATCGTATTCTCGGTCGACCAGACCGCGACGCAGAAAGCGCCCGCGTCGAGCGCGTTCTATGTCGCGTCGATCTGCCGCGACGGCAACGCATGGAAGTGGGCATCGGCTGAACCGGCCACCGAACGCTGGGGCGCGCTGCAATGAGCGCGACCGCGAGCCGTTCGAAACGCGTGGATCACGCGCCGCCTCGCGCACGGCGGCACGCATCGTCGCTTGCACGGCGACGTGTGTTGCGTGTACTGGGTGCGTTGCGTGTATCGCGTGTCCTGCATGCATCGTTCGCCGTTGCGCTGTGCGCCGGCGCCAGTGCGCTGATCAGCGGTTGCAGTTCCTCTTCGCTTGGCGCCGCGGGCGGCGCGGCCGCCGGCACCGCGACCGGCATCGTCACCGCCAATCCGGCGGTCGGCATCGGCGTCGGCATCGCGGTGCAAGCGGCCACCACCGAGGCCGTCAATCGCTACTATCGCGTGATGCACACCGATCAGCAGAACGTGATCGCGGCGCTGGTCGGCACCATGAAGGTCGGCGATACACGGCCATGGAACGTGAAGCACACGCTGCCGATCGAGAACGGCCACGGGCAGGTGCGCGTGACGCGCGCGTTCTCGTCGGCGCTCGCCGACTGCAAGGAGTTCGCGTTCTCGGTCGCCGACGGCGACGAAGCCAACGCGCCCGAGCAGTGGTACACGGCCGCCGCTTGCCAGTTGCAGCAGGACAAGCGCTGGTGGAAATGGGCGTCGGCTGAGCCGGCAGTCGAGCGCTGGGGCAACCTGCAATAGGCGGCGGCGCAGCAAGCAGTGCCTGGCGCAAAAGCAAACGACTGCCATCCCTGCGCAGCCGTTTGCTTTTGTACCGTAGCGTGGGCGCGACCGGAAGTGCGTCGCCACGCGCTGTCAGAAAGTCAGGACTCCACGTCCTCGAGACTGAAAATCTCCGACTGGTCGTTATACGAGAAAATCTCGCCGTAACGCCCCCAGTTGATCACCGCGTCGAGCGTCTCCTGCGCCGCGCTGTCGGACAGGAAGTCCTCCAGCTCCTGCTCGAAGCGCACGCGCGGTGCGCGGTGC
>NZ_CADIKF010000110.1 GCF_902859875.1 Paraburkholderia solisilvae
GACGATAACTAGGAATTATCTCTCGCGATGTCGCAGACGATAAAATTCGCCAATCGATCAATTGAGATCGCCAAATTCAGGGAGTTCGTGGCAACCCGAAACCCTTGCAAGCGCGTCATCGTTTTTCGAACCTCGAAATCGAGCGGAGCTTCCGAGTTTCTGCGGCATCTAGCGGCGAACCAGAGCAAAGGCAGTGTTTCCATCTACATGGACATGGCGGCGGGAGGGGTGTCTCAGCTTGCGGACGCACTCAAGGAATACCGGGATCAGCGTTTTCTGTGCCGTCTCGGCAATCTTTTGCAGGCCGGCCCGCTTGCCGGCCTGCTTTCCCGGATCGTGACAGCCTCAAGCGCGGCCCTCTTGCCACTTGCGCGCATTGGAGTCACGGCGCTGATAGGCATTGGAGAGGGCATTGTTGTCGCGCCGTTCCCATCGTCTGCTGCTTCGCGCATTTGCAGAATGGCGGTGACATGGCCGAAACCGGAAGTCTATTTCTTTCTGGACAACACACAGAAGAAGGCATCTGAAATCATCCAGCTCACGCATGCGTGCGCGTCGGACGAGCACTATGCCCATGTGCGATTTGTGCTGGCAGTCACGGATGAAATGGAAGGCGACTTGCCCTACGCGAGTTTCCGCAGACGCCTTCCATTTCGTACTGCCGCGGTGGCGGAAGAAGCGTTTCAGCCCATCGACGCGCGATTTGTAGCAGCCATTTCGGCCATCAAAGGCCTTGAGTTTCAGAGCGACGATTACGACAGACTGGCGAAGCTTGCCGGAAATGACATGTGGGTGCTGCTGGACTACCTCGAAGGAACGTATCAGGCGGCGGACTCCGGTGAACTCACCCAAATGGCCAAGTTTGTGATCCGACTGCTGTGCACTGCGGATCAGCCATTACGCCGCTCCGACATGCGACTTTTGACGCTTCGATCGGAACAGGTGGTTGGCACACCTGCAGAGTTCGATGCGTCCATTGATGAGTTACGCCGTTTGCGGCTAATCGAGCAAAGCACGGCAGAAGACGGTGACAGTCTTGTCATGTTGACGACGAATTCGGCAATGCCGATCCGCGAACTCAGACAACGAGATGTCGAGAATCTTGCGGTGGCCCGTGATCTCTATGATTTCTTCACGGAAGCCGAACGAACCAAATCGGCGCGCCATTCGGATGCCGCATTGGCTCAACTGCTTTACCGGCTCTCACACGACATCGATCCCGCGGCCGTCCCCTCGCGGGCTCAGACACTCGTCAGAATTGCGATGTCACAGGGGTCCACTGCCGACGCCGAGAGGTATATCGAAATTGCGCAGCGTCGACAGGGTATCCCGAGCCTGCATGATCTGTTCGTTCAGGTCGCGCTATTCGTATCGCTACAAGATTACGTCCGCGCCAAGGCAGTGCTGGACCGGATATCGAAAGCCGAGTTCGGGCGCTACCGCATTCTGCGCATTCTTGACGCGGTTGCACTGAACCGGATCAGAGACCACGACGAATCGAACCGGCAAATCGATCGGCTTCTCAATGAAGGAGGTTCGGACGAGGAAAAGGCTTTGCTGGTGTCCTACAAGATTGGCGGGCTGCTGCACGAAGAGCGTTGGGAAGACGCAACCGCGGTTTTACATCAATGGGCGCCGCAACTTCAGCGTGCCGCGAATTACCCGTACTTTCTCAGAAATGTGGCGGCCGTACACATGCTCTCGCCAAAGCAGGACCTGGATGCCGCTGAACGTATGCTGGATCAGGCCATCCGTTCGTTCTCCGCGAACCGCGACGCGTTCGGAGAAGCGACCACTTTGTGCAATTATGGTGTGGTCAAGGCGTATTTGGGCGACATCGAATCCGCCCGGCAATACTTCCGTCAGTCGTACAGCCGGTTATCAATCCTCGGGACCCAGCATATCCAGGAGTCTGGGACCAATCTCGGTACGGCATTGATGCTGCTCGGTCAGTTCGATCTTGCACAACGGCACATGGTCAAACTGCTGCCGATGATGGAGATGAACTATCCGCGCGCCATTACAGAAGCCAATCTCGCGATGCTGGAAATGCTGCTCGATCAAAAAACCGCTGCCGTTGCCAGAATGCGGGCATTGATTCCCGCGTCGGACGAGATCAATATCCCCGACTGCGCGCGCCATGTGCGGTATGCCGGTGCGCTGATCGAGAATGTTGCGGGAAATACGGCCAGATCCACGAAGCTACTTGAGGATGCAGAAGCTCGCGGTGGAATGACACCAGAACTGGCTCGCATCCGGCAGGCAATTTCCAGCGGACCTCTTGAGCCGCGCGACGCATTCAGGCTCTACCGCAATGACTGGATGCAATACTGGTCACAGAACCCACTTCAGATGCTTCCGGCTACCACCCTGACGGCGCAACCCGAATTCGACCACGTGACCCAAGATGTCTGACTGTGTCAAACCGCAGTCGGCGCCGGCGACACAGGTCGCGCCATCCAGGCCGAGATAGCAACAGAGATTGAATTCAAGGAACCGGCGCTTGCCGGTCTTTGCATCGTACCGGTAGTCCATTCTCAGATAATCCATCGGTCCAGCAGCCGCCCATAGCGCCATCATGTCGTCATGGATGTCGCCCGATGCTCCACCCAAGTCATACATTTCGTAGCCAAGCGGATCGTTCATTTTCAGGTCCTCTGTCAGGATACTGCCTGGCTTGTCCGATCGTGGGTGGACGAACCCCAGCATGATCGGCAGGTCGCCGCCGAGAATCGGCACGGTAATGTCGATTCCCGGTGCGTACTGTTCGACCAGGACCGGTACCCCTTCGCCAATCCGTTGTGCTGCGACCTCTCGCGCCCCGGCCCATGTGTTTTGAAACGATCTGACCGTGATGCCCTCCGAACTCGCCCCAAAGCGGTCCTTGACGAAATACGGGCCATCAAACGCTGGGGCCTCGGCAAGAGAAGCTTCGCTTCCATAGGGCACTCCGTCGACGGTCGGAATGCCGATGGATTTTGCGGCCAGCTTGCTTAGCCACTTGTCCTCAGCCAATGCCCTGATGCCCGGCGGAGCACCCAGATACGGAAGTCTGACGTACTCGCAAAAAGCGGAAACCAGGACTTCCGAATTGTTGATCGGCATCCGGTTATAGAGCGAGAAAACGAAATCGATGTTGCCGCCGGCAAAGAGGGCCGACGTTGGCTGGGCGGATGACCGCATCGGATATCCAAGCTCCTGCAATCCTTTCCAGATGCCGTAGTGGTATTCCGGGTAACCCCCATCACCAGGAAAACTCTTGGCGCGCGGTGCGAATTCGTCTGGCGCATATTCGGCGATGAAGAGGATGCGAGGCTTTTCGCCTGAGTTCGGCTTCAAGATCTGCGGGGCGAGCAGCGGTTTCATATGGTCGATAATTCCTAGTTATCGTC
>NZ_CADIKF010000111.1 GCF_902859875.1 Paraburkholderia solisilvae
CCGCGCGGCGAACGCGCGAGCGCGCACGGCAAGCCGGCCGGCGATGCGGAGCGCCAAACTGCGGGCGATAACTGTCTGACCAATACGCAACTCGCCACACTCTTCGCACTACGCGACGGCTTGACGCTGCCGTACCGTCTTGCGTGGGATGTCGGCGGCTACCATGGCTACAACGTGTTTCAGGGTACGCGCCTGACAGGCGGACTCGGACTCGGACGCGAGCCCGAGCGCGAACCGTCGCCAACCTTCGCGACCAACGGCTATCTGTTCGCGCAGGGCGACGGCTATCTTCGCTACTTCGTCGCACAGGACGCATCGTTCGACGCGCTGGGCTTCGACGTGCTGCATCCGGGCCGCTACCAGTCGCAACTGGTCGAGCTGTCGGAGACGATCGGCGCGATGAATCCGGACCTGTCGCGCTATATCGCGCGCGGCGGCAAGCTGATTACGCTGCAGGGCCTCGCCGATGAAGTGATCAGCCCGAACCAGACAATCGCTTACCGCGACGCGCTCGTTGCGCGCTACGGGCAGGCGCGCGTTGATTCGTTTCTGCGGCTCTACATGGTGCCGGGCTATCAGCACGGCAGCGGCGTGTTCGTGCCGTCCGTCGATCTGCTCGGCGCGCTCGATGACTGGGTGACGCATGGCGTAGCGCCGGAAACGCTGGTCGCGACCGATATCGCCGCCGCCACCAACGGCCGCACGCGGCCGCTCTGCCGCTATCCGCTGATTCCGCGCTATGCGGGCGCAGGCGACATGAATCGCGCGAGCAGTTTCGTGTGCTCCGAGCCCTGAGCCTGTCAGCGCACTCGCACCGAACACCGGGAGCGTCCGCAACACCGGGTCGTTCGGCCCACCGTCTCATACGCTGCGTCATTGCATAACCGCCGCATTTTGTCCGCAATTCACAGCGCGCCCTGTACTATTGGTTGCCCACGCAATGAGTTAGCGTGAATACGCCGCTACGCTCCGCGAATTCGGTAATGTTTGCCCTGCAGCATGCGCGCAAACGATTTGCGCGAAAGTAAATCAAGCAATACTTACTTGTAATTTTTCACCGGAGAATCCATGAACCAAGCGAAAGGCGCCGCTCTGGTCGACATGCTCACGCTGCATCGAGACACGCTGTTGAACGACTGGCTGAACCAGCATCTGTCCGTCGCGCTGCGTCGCGGGCTGACCACCGAAGCGGAAATGGCCGATCAGTTCCGCAATTTCCTGAACGTGTTCATCGACACGCTGCGCAGCGCCGATACATTCGATGCGAGCCGTCCCGAATGGGAGCCGGTGCGCGCGTTTCTCGCGGAGGTGTCGGCGCATCGCGCGCGGCTGGGTTTCACGCCGGCGGAAACCGCGACCTTCGTGTTCTCGCTGAAGCAGCCGCTCTACACGCGTCTGCGCAGCGAATTGAAGGACGACCCGGCGGCGCTTGCCGAAATCAGCTGGTCGGTGAACCTGCTGCTCGACGCGTTCGGCCTTTACACGACCGAAGTATTCCAGCGCAGCCGCGAAGCGGTCATCCTGCGCCAGCAGGAAGAGCTGCTCGAACTGTCGACGCCGGTCGTGCAATTGTGGGAAGGCATTCTCGCGCTGCCGCTTATCGGCACGCTCGATTCGGCGCGCACGCAGGTCGTGATGGAAAGCCTGCTGGAGAAGATCGTCGATACCGGCGCGGTGATCGCGATCATCGACATCACCGGCGTGCCGACCGTCGATACGCTCGTCGCGCAACATCTGTTGAAGACCGTCGCCGCAGCGCGGCTGATGGGCGCCGATTGCATCATCAGCGGGATTCGCCCGCAGATCGCGCAGACCATCGTGCATCTGGGCGTCGATCTCACCAACGTCACGACCAAATCGACGCTTGCCGATGCGTTCATCGTTGCGTTGCAGCGCAGCGGCTCGAGCCTGTCGCCGCACGTCGTCGCGAAGTGAGGCAACCCGCCATGGACCGCATTCCGATTTTGCGGATGGGCGACTGCCTGATCGTCGCGATTCAGGTCGATATGCACGACCGCCTCGCCATTGCATTGCAGGACGACCTGACCGCGCGCATCGTGAAAGATGGCGCGAAGGGCGTGCTGATCGACATCTCCGCGCTCGACATCGTCGATTCGTTTATCGGCCGGATGATCAGCAATACCGCGGCCATGGCGACCGTGCTCGACGCCGAGACGGTGGTGGTCGGCATGCAGCCGTCGGTCGCGATCACGCTGGTCGAACTCGGCCTCACGCTGACCGGCGTGCGCACCGCGCTCAACGTCGAGCGTGGCATGGCGCTGCTGCAGCAGCGCCGCCGTTGATGCGCGCGAGGGACGCACTTATGGACCCAACCGGCGTTACGGTCACGATGTCAATGGAGATCGGCTTGCGCTCGGACCAGGAAATCGTCCGGCTGCGGCAAGCCGTGCGCGACCAGGCAATCGCGCAAGGCTTTTCGCTCGTCGATCAGACGAAGTTCGTCACCGCCGCGAGCGAGCTGGCACGCAATACGCTGCTGTATGGCGGCGGCGGGGACGCGCATCTGAGCGTGCTCGTCAACGGTACGCGCAAAGGGCTGCGGGTTTCCTTCATCGATCAGGGAGCCGGCATTGCCGATATCGAGCGCGCTTTGCAGGACGGTTTTACCAGCGGTTCGGGTCTCGGACTCGGGCTCGGCGGCGCACGGCGCCTGTCCGACGAATTCGAGATTCACTCGCAGCCGGGTAAGGGCACGACGGTCACGATCACAAAATGGAAACATCGCTAAGCGGTTTGCGCGGAATGCACGCGTCGTTTGACATTGCCGACGCGAGCAGCGTGGCGTTCGCGCGCCGCGGCGCGGGCGAAGCGGCGCAGAAGTGCGCATTGAACGAGACCGACGTCGGCCGGCTCGCGCTGATCGTCACCGAGGCGGCGACGAATATCCTGAAGCACGCGCAGCACGGTGAAGTACTGGTGCGCGAACTGCCGCCGCACGGCAATGGCGGCGCGCCCGGCGGGTCGGGCGGTGTCGAGGTGCTCGCGATCGATCGCGGCCCCGGCATCGCGGACGTGCGCGCCGCGTTCGACGACGGCCGCTCGACGGTCGGCACGTCGGGCACCGGCCTCGGCGCGATCCGGCGTTTGTCGGACGAGCTGTCGATTTACTCCCAGCCGCGCCTGGGCACGATCGTGCGCGCGGCCGTGCGCAGCC
>NZ_CADIKF010000112.1 GCF_902859875.1 Paraburkholderia solisilvae
GCTCGCGCCGCGCGGCAGCGGCGCCGCGGCGCTTGCTGGCTGGCCGGTTCCGGCCGGGCCCGGCGTGGCGAGCGGTGTCCAGCCGGTCGATAGAATCGCGCGCTCGAGTAGCGATTGCGCGTGCAGACTGCTTGCATCGATCGCCAGCGCTTCGGAGGACTGCTGCTGCACGCATGCCCATGCGCGCTCGCTCGCGCAACGGTCCGCGCTTTGCAGCGCGCTGTCGCGCCGCTGCTCGCGTGCGGCGATATCGCGCTGCATCGCACGTGCGTCGTCGTTGTCCGCTTCGCGCGCAAGCGCTGCGTTGGCGGCGGCTTTCGCGTCCGACAGATTGTTGTCCTGCAGGCTTGCGCGCGCGGCACGCAGACTATCGGACACGTCCTTGTATTGCGGCACAATGCGCGGCTTCGGCGTGGCGGATGGCGCGTGCGTGTCGGCGGCAGCGGGCGCGCCCGGGTTCGCCTGTTGTTGCGATGAATACGGCGAGATGGAACCGGCCGACGAGTTCGCGTTCAGCTCATCGGTCGCCGGTTCCGGTTTGCGATTTTCGCCCAGCAACAGATACGCGGCGTACGCGAGCGCGAGAATGAACCAGACGAGCAGCAAACCCTTCGTGAAAATCCAGCGGCCTGCCGTTTGCCACAGCGGTGCCGGAACCTGGAGCGGGGAGATATGCCGGTCGTCGGGCATCACCGGCGGCAGGTCGCCGGGCGGATCGGCTGCCGGCAACATCGCGGGCGGGGGCGGCGCGGTGGAACTGACGGCTCTCAATGACGTCTCCGGGGGCAGGCGTGCAACCGTGTCGAGCGGGCGATCCGTACCGCAGTACGGGCAGAAATCGACGTATTGATAGAGCACACCCCCGCAACGCCTGCACGGCGTGGGGAAACTGTGGTCACGAACAGTCTGAGCGGACATGCTGAAAATCCACCGTTATGGCGAAGCCATTTCGGCATGCTCAGGATCGTCGTTGAAGCGATCGGCGGGGACTCGCGGAACTCACGATCTACATGCGCAGGAGAGCGGTCGCGCCGGACCCGTGCGCGGCCGCTGAGGAAAAGAATGGGTGCTTTCCCACAGCGCGTCAATCGCCGTTGTTACCTACCGCACAGATGGGTTGGCGCCACCCCAACTGATGACGATCGGGGGCGGGGAATTTTTACAGAGAACGCGCAGCGCGGTGCGCCGTTTCTTTAAATCATAAGAAACGCTAAACGAGCGGGACTGCGTTGCGCGCACTCGGGCGTCCGGGTGCGCGCCGCGTCATTGCTTGCGCAGCGGACGATCCTGCATCATCCACGCTAGTGAAAATGCGAGGACGACGATACACGCGGCGCTGAGGAATACCGTATGTAGCGCGCCCGCAAATGCCTGAAGATAGATGTTGCGCAACGCATCGGGAAGTTGGTGAATCGCAACAGGGCCGAGCGAGTGCGGCAATTCGGCGCCAGCCGGCAGCGAAGTTTGCAATCGGGAAGCAAGACCGTTCGAGAAGATCGCGCCGAACGCGGCGACGCCCACCGAGCCGCCGATCGAACGGAACAGCGTGGCGCCCGATGTCGCGGCACCCAGATGCCTGAACTCGACCGTGTTCTGCACCGCGAGAATCAGCACCTGCATCACCATGCCGAGCCCGCAGCCGACGAGGCCCATATACAGGTACATCATGTGCAGCGGCGTCGATAGTTGCAGCGTGGAGAGCAGCGCCATGCCGGCGCCGACGCACAGCGTGCCGATGATCGGAAACATCCGGTATTTACCGATCCGGCTGATGAGGCGCCCGCTGATGATCGACATCACCAGCACGCCGCCCATGATCGGCAGCATCTGCATGCCGGCTTCGGAGGGCGTCGAATGCTTGACGACCTGCAGATACATCGGCAGAAACGTGACGGAGCCGAACAGCGACACGCCGACGATAAACCCGATCGCGCTGGACAGCAGGAACGTGCGCTGACCAAACAGTTCGAGCGGCAGGATCGGCTCAGCCGCATGGCGCTCTTCGTGAATGAAGCCCGCCACGCAGATCGCGCCGAGCGCAAGCGTGAACCACAGCTGGACGGACGACCACGGCAGCAACCCGCCGCCTTCGCTCGTAAACAGAATGATGCAGGTCAGCGCGCCCGCAAGGAAGGCGGCGCCCATGTAGTCGATGGTGTGTCTGACCTGCGCGATGCGCGGCTTGAATACGGCGCCGATCACCACGAACGCGATGATGCCGAGCGGCACGTTGATGTAGAAGATCCAGCGCCACGACAGATGGTCGACCAGAAAGCCGCCGAGCAGCGGCCCGACCACGGTCGCGAGACCGAACACGCCGCCGAACACGCCCTGATACCGGCCGCGTTCGGCAGGCGGAATCACGTCGCCGATCGCCGCCATCGTGATGACGAGCAGACCGCCGCCGCCGAGACCTTGAAGCGCGCGCAGCAGCACGAGTTGCGTCATGTTCTGCGCGACGCCGCAGAGCGCGGAGCCGATCAGGAACAGCACGATCGATGTTTGCAGCACCACCTTGCGGCCGAACAGATCGCCGAATTTGCCGTAGAGCGGCACGACGATGGTCGATGTCAGCAGGTACGCGGTGACCACCCACGACAGGCTGCCGAGCCCGCCAAGCTCGCCGACGATGGTCGGCAGTGCGGTCGAGACGATGGTCTGGTCGAGCGCGGCGAGCAGCATCACCAGCAGCAGCGCCGGAAACAGCAGACGGATGGGCGGGCGATGCGCAACGGCTTCGACGGCGGCGGGCGGATTGACATCCATGTTCAGTTCCATGATGTGTCGGGGGACGGCTTGATATTAATTAACTCGAAGATTAATATATGCGACATTGTCCCGTACGTCAAATGTGAAAGGTCATGGCCAAAGCAGCAACGCAGTCAGGCAGGCAGTCGGGCAGTGCGGCACAGCCCGCGCGCGCAAGCAAGCGTGCTGTGCGCAATGGCGCCACGGGCGCGGGCGTGGTCCCGGGCGCAGTCGCGAGTACGCGCGCAAGCGGAATTGCCGCAGAACCCGCCGCGGCGCGCCGGCCCGGCCGTCCATCGG
>NZ_CADIKF010000113.1 GCF_902859875.1 Paraburkholderia solisilvae
GTCTTGCGCAGGATGTCCACAGGCTTGCGCACGGGAACTGTGGATAACGCGGACCTACGACGAACGGGCGTTGCCGTATGGCGAGCACGGGCACGAATGTGAGGCGCATCAGGCACTTGCGTGTGTCGTGCGCAGGTTATGCACACCCTTATCAAGCGTTTCTGTTGATAACACCGCCTGCGGCAGTCCGCTGCGGTTGCCCGATGTTCGCCCGGCGGTTGCGTCGTGTCCCGCACCTCGCACCCGGAAACGCGGCCTGGTTTCTCTGACTCCCCTCTGACGTATTCCGACACCCGGTGACCCGATCGCGCCGCCTTATCAGACGTTCTTAAGGCGCCTGTCAAATTGTGTGCGCAACGCTCTGCCCGCACGGCACGACCCTTATCATCCGCTTCAACCAGTCAGGCGATATCTAGCCTGAGGCGATCTGCCCGCGCGGGCCGGCACCGGCTTGCCATGGTCGCCCACGCGAGCGCAGCGCCGACGTTGAACCGACCGGAGAGAAGACCCGTGAGTGAAGCAACGGCCCCGCCCGACGCGTTGCCGCGTACGCGCGCCAGCGCCCATCAGCACTATCGCCTCGACATACCGCAGGCCCGCAGTTCGGCACAGGCCGGGGTGTTCTCGTTTCACGGTGAACGCGCGATCGGCGAGCCGGCGCGTTACGTGATCCGCTTCACGCACCCGCGGCACGACCTGTCGCGCGACGAATACCTGAACAAGCCGGCGAGCTTCATCATCCAGCCGCCGCACGCGCCGTGGGGCGCGCCCGAGCCCGAGCGGCGCGTGTGCGGTGTCACGACCGGCTTTGCGCTGCTCGGCAGCAGTGTGGACGAATCCACCTACGAGGTCGTGCTGGAGTCGCGCATGGCGCTGCTGCGCCACACGCCG
Organism: Paraburkholderia solisilvae; assembly: GCF_902859875.1. Taxonomy (GTDB): domain Bacteria; phylum Pseudomonadota; class Gammaproteobacteria; order Burkholderiales; family Burkholderiaceae; genus Paraburkholderia; species Paraburkholderia solisilvae. The sequence goes on from NZ_CADIKF010000113.1 coordinate 892, forward strand.
AAGTGCCGCTTCTTCCTCGACATGAGCGACCCGGAGATCATCGCGCAGATCCTGCGCGAGAACGGCTTCGACCGGCTGCTCGCGGCGTTCGACCTCAACCTGTATCGCACTTACCGCAAGCGCGAGTTCGTGATGCAGTGGCACGAGGACGACCTCGCGTTCATCACGCGGCTGTGCCGCCGCTCGGGCATCTGGTACGTGTGCGAGGCGGGCCGGCGCTGCGAGCAGGTGCGCTTCGGCGACGACCTGACGCACTACCGCCGCGACCCGGCGCTGACGGTCGCATACCGCCAGCCCGGCGGGCTGGAAAGCGGAGGCGTCGAATCGGTCGATACGCTCGAGATGCACGCGACGACCATCGCGACGCGCTACACGGTGCGCACCTTCAGCGCCGAGTGCACACCGGATGAGCCGATCGACGGCACGTACGAGATCCGGGACGACCGCACCACCTCGGGCGAAGCGTATGTCTGGGGCGCGCCGTACCGGCATGCCGACGACGCGGACGACGAGGCGCGGCTGCGCGGCGAGGCGGCGCACGCCGCGCAGATCGAATACCGCGGCAGCGGCGACATGCCCGATCTCGCGCCGGGCGGCGTGCTGAAGCTGTCGAATCGCGAGCTGCCCGACGCGAAGCACGGGCTGCTGGCGGTGCGGGTGACGTGCAGCGCGTCGCGCGGCAGCGGCTATCGGGTCCGGTTCACGGCGATCCCGGCGGACCGGCTGTACCGGCTGCCGCTGCTCGAACACACGTGGCCGCGCGTGCACGGCGTGGTGACCGGGCGCATCGCGTCGACCGGCGGCGCGAACAGGAACCGGCGTGATCCGTATCTGGATGAACAGGGCCGCTACATCGTCGACCTGCATCTCGATCGCGACCCGCGCACGCCGGGGCTCAACAGCTGCCCGATGCGGCTGGCGAAGCCGTTCGCCGGTGCGGGACAGACGGGGTTTCACTTCGGGCTGGTCGACGGGACGGTGGTGACGGTGGCCTTCATGTGGGGCAATCCGGATCTGCCTTATATCAGCCAGGTGCTGCATACGGCGCAGGACACCGACCCGGTCGTCGCGGGCCATCCGTGGGGCACGCGCAATACGATCCGCACGCGCTCGAACAATACCGTCGAACTCGATGACCGGACGGGGAAAGAGCATATCAAGGTGGCGACGGAGCACGGCAGGTCGCAGCTCAACCTGGGCCATACGGTGGACCGCGACGGGCATGCGCGCGGCGAGGGGTTCGAGCTGCGCACCGATCTGAAGGGGCATCTGCGCGCGGGCGGCGGCGTGCTGGTTTCGTCGGACCCGCAGCCGCAGGCGCGCGGCGCGCAGAGCGACCTGAACCCGGCGATGCAGCAGTTCGAATCGATGCAGGCGCGCGTGCAGACGCTTGCCGATGCCGCCCGGGCGTCGCAGGCGGAGGTGGCCGACCTGCAGGCGGAGAACCGCTGGCTGAAGGAGGAACTGGATGGCCTGAAGCGGTCGGTGATTGCGCTGTCCGCGCCTGGCGGCATCGGCATCGCGACGCCGGAGCGCGTGATGGTGTCGGCGGGCGGGGATGTGAGTGTGGCCGCCGCGTCGCGCTTCAGCGTCAATGCGATGAAGCATGTCGCGATGGCGGCGGCGGAGCGGCTGTCGCTGTTCGCGGAGAAGATGGGCATCAGGATTTTTTCGGCGTGGGGGCCGGTGCAGATCCACGCGCAGCGCGACCTGCTGTCGCTTGCCGCGGACAGGGATGTGACGGTGTCGAGCGTGAACGGCTCGGTGCTGATGAAGGCGGAGAAGGAAATCATCATCGAATGCCGCGGCGCGTTTATCCGGCTCGCGAACGGCTGCATCACGTTTGGTACGCCGCATCAGCTGGAATGGGCGATCGGCCGGTTCGACCGGACGCCGGCTGCGCAAATGCATCTGGCCGCGCCCGCCTTCGCGCCGCAGATGTTTCCGTTTCATGTGGCGTGTGACGCGTGGCGGGGCAATAACAGTTTTGCGTGGGCGACGTCGCCAAAGGCGGAGGCCGCGCAAGGGA
>NZ_CADIKF010000114.1 GCF_902859875.1 Paraburkholderia solisilvae
CTGCACCATGCGCACTGCACGTTCGCGGACTTCAGCAGAAAACTTGTTCGACTTGTTCATGGCTCCATTCTCTCAAAAGTTGGAGCCTCCACCAAATCCGGGGCGGTTCATTGAGACTATTTAATGATGGGATTTCACCGCTATGGTTGTGAAGCCATCGCGCAGCGGTAATCGCGGACCGACTTCTTGCTCGGAGATTCGATGTCAAAAAGCCAGTTCAGTCTCGGGAAAAAGGGAAAGGAAACGCGCTCGCCAAGGTTCGATTTGAACCCATCCAAGGATATTTTGGCGCAGGCCGACTACGAATTCCAGTCCTAAGAAGGATTGGTAGCGGACAACCAAGCATTTGCTTAAGGTAATAGTTGATCAAGATATTTAATCATCAAGTGGCATGCAATGGAGACTGAATGTTGGGGAAGCTGTATTAGCTGAATAGAAGGTAGACAATGACGAGGCACAATTGGAGTGACATTGGAAGGGTCGCATGGGTGGTCGGAGTAGGGTCACTTCAAGGAGCGGGCACAGCGATCGTCCGGCGTTTAGAGAGAAGGTTTCGAGGTGGTGGTCACCGATTGGTCCTCCGAACGATTGGCTGAGGTTATACATGGAACAGCCCCCTGAAAGTCCGGACACAGTCTCCCACTTACAATAGCGGGTAGGCATAAGACTGTGTATATGACTAACAACAAGAACGAAGTGATGGAAGTGTTGACGGGACCTGAGCGCCGGCGGCGCTGGTCGGCAGATGAGAAGCTGGCGATGGTTCGAGAGACGTTCGAGCCCGGCAAGACAGTTTCGATGGTGGCGCGGCTGCACGGCATTAACCCGAATCAGCTGTTTCAGTGGCGCAAGCTGCATCAGGACGGTAGCCTGTCGGCAGTGAGCGCTGGCGAAGAAGTTGTGCCGGCGTCTGAGCTGGGTGACGCGCTGAAGCAGATAAAGGAACTGCAACGCCTGCTCGGCAAGAAGACTATGGAGAACGAGATTCTTCGGGAAGCCGTGGAGGTGATGAAGTCGCGAAAATGGATTGCGCGCTCACCCTCATTGCCAGGGGACGACCAGTGAAGCAGGTCTGTGACGTTCTCGGTGTAGCGCGCTCGAATATGGCGGTAAAGCTCGCGCGGCCTGCTGACTGGCAGGACGGCCGCGGTGCACGGAAAACGAATGATGCAGGCCTCGTCGACGAAATCCGGTTGCTCATTGCTGACTTGCCGAGCTACGGCTATCGGCGCGTCTGGGGCCTGTTGCGATGCGAGCGGGAATCCCGATGTGAGGCGCCGGTGAATGCCAAGCGAGTTTATCGCGTGATGCGCGTGCACGACCTACTGCTTCACAGAAGGCCTGCGCGGCCGCGCATCGAGCGGCGGCATGATGGCAAAGTGGCGGTGCCCAGGAGCAATCAGCGATGGTGCTCTGACGGCTTCGAATTCCGTTGTGACAACGGCGAGCCGCTGCGCGTTACGTTCGCTCTCGATTGTTGCGACCGCGAGGCCATGAGTTGGGCAGCGACGACTGGCGGGCATAGCGGCGATGTTGTTCGTGACGTCATGCTGGCAGCCGTCGAGCATCGCTTCGGCAACGTTCAGCGAGCGCCTGCGCAAATCGAATGGCTCAGCGACAACGGTTCAGGCTACATTGCCGACAGGACTCGCGCGTTCGCCTCGGACATCGGTCTCAAGCCGCTAACGACACCCGTGTGCAGTCCGCAGAGTAACGGCATGGCAGAAAGCTTCGTGAAGACGATGAAGCGTGATTACGTTGCGTTCATGCCAAAGCCAGACGCGGTGACCGCCGTCCGCAATCTGGCCGTTGCCTTCGAGCACTACAACGACAAACACCCGCATAGCGCGCTGAAATATCGCTCGCCGCGCGAGTTCCGACGCAGAACCGATTCATCAACCTTAGTGTGAGATGGTGTCCGGAAGTACGGGGGCAAATCCAATACATACAATTGAAGAGGATGGAGGGAGAGCGGTAGTTGCTCGCGGAGACGCAAGCATAGGGGGCGATTTGCAAAGTATCGCCGCACGAATCGCGAGTATCGGACCGATCGAGATCGGTGTCTATAACGCTGGCAATGCGGTGTTGTCGTCTACGATCGAAACCGACACGGCGGTCTTCGAGGATATGTGGAGGGTGGGCGGTTTTGTGTTTGGAAAGGAGGGGGCTCGCCTGATGTTGCCGTGCCGCTGTGGCACCATTTTGTTTACAGGTGTGTCTTCGTCGTTAAGAGGCAGAGCCAGGTTCGCGGCGTAGCGAAAGCAGGATTCCGAATGGTGTGTCAAACGCTGGCGCGGGAGTTACAGCTACAAGGCATTCACGTTGTGCATGTGGTGATTGACGGCTCCATTCGCGGAAAAAAGATTCTGAAGACTATGTCCGAACTCGCTCATCGGAAATGACCGGATGGCCTACTTAATATCAATGTGATTGCTGAGACGTACTGGACCTTACATCAGCAAAGCCACGTGGCGTGGTCGCATGAGCTTGATTTGCGACCATACCTAGGGCAATTTTGAGTTTGCGTTCATAGACATCTGAGCTTGCCCCCGAAAAACGAATCCCTTGCTGAACAGGTAAACTCAAGCAAGGAGAAGAACGATGACAAGCAAGGCAAAGCGAGCACAGTACACGCTCGAGTTCAAGCTG
>NZ_CADIKF010000115.1 GCF_902859875.1 Paraburkholderia solisilvae
GTGTTCGCGTTCATCGTGCTGATCGTCGTGCTGGTGTTCCGTCCGTCGGGCCTGCTCGGCGAACGCGTCGCGGATCGTGCCTGAGTTCGGGCGATATCGGGCAACAAGGAGTAGATAACCATGACCTCAATTCAACCGATCGAGCCGTCCACCACGCTCATCCCCGAGAAGAACATCACGAAGACGCTGGTGGTCGGCGTGATCACCGCGGTGTTCGTGATCGCCGCGCCGATGATCATCGGCGCGGCCGGCGGCAACTACTGGGTGCGCGTGCTCGACTTCGCGATGCTGTACGTGATGCTGGCGCTGGGCCTGAACGTGGTGGTCGGCTTCGCCGGCCTGCTGGACCTGGGCTATATCGCGTTCTACGCGATCGGCGCGTACACCGCGGCGCTGCTCACGTCGCCGCACCTGACCACGCAGTTCGCGTGGATCGCCGCGCTGGTGCCCGGCGGGCTGCACGCGCCGATCTGGGTCATCGTGCCGCTCGCGATGGCGCTCGCCGCGCTGTTCGGCGTGCTGCTCGGTGCGCCGACGCTGCGGCTGCGCGGCGACTACCTCGCGATCGTCACGCTGGGCTTCGGCGAAATCGTGCGGATCTTCATGAACAACCTCGACCGGCCGGTGAACATCACCAACGGGCCGAAGGGCATCACCGGCATCGATCCGGTGCACGTCGCCGGCTTCAACCTGTCGCAGACGCACACGCTGTTCGGGTTCACGTTCCAGTCGGTGTACATGTATTACTACCTGTTCGTGCTGTGCTCGCTGCTCGTGATCTGGACCTGTACGCGTTTGCAGCACTCGCGCATCGGCCGTGCGTGGGCTGCGATCCGCGAAGACGAAATCGCCGCGAAGGCGATGGGCATCAACACGCGCAACGTGAAGCTGCTCGCGTTCGCGATGGGTGCGTCGTTCGGCGGGCTGTCGGGCGCGATGTTCGCGGGCTTCCAGGGCTTCGTGTCGCCCGAGTCGTTCACGTTCTGGGAGTCGGTGGTGGTGCTCGCCTGCGTGGTGCTGGGCGGCATGGGCCATATTCCGGGCGTGATTCTCGGCGCGGTGCTGCTCGCGGTGTTCCCCGAATTCCTGCGGTCGACGATGGGGCCGCTGCAGCATTTCCTGTTCGGCCATGAAATCGTCGATACGGAAGTGATCCGCCAGCTGCTGTACGGTCTCGCGATGGTGCTCATCATGCTGTACCGCTCGGAAGGCCTGTGGCCGTCGCCGAAGCACGAGGACAAGATTGCGAAACTGGCAAGGCGCAACGGCAAGAAGCCGGTGCGCGCGTAAAGCGGACAGCTGCGAGGAGAAAACGCGATGAGCGACAAGAAAATTCGACTGTCCGTCAAGGGCGTGAACAAGCGCTTCGGCGGGCTGCAGGCGCTGTCGGACGTGGGCCTGGAAATCGAGGAAGGCTCGATTTACGGCCTGATCGGCCCGAACGGCGCGGGCAAGACCACGTTCTTCAACGTGATCACGGGCCTGTACACGCCGGACTCGGGCGAATTCAGGCTCGACGGCGAGCACTACACGCCGACCGCGGTGTATCAGGTGGCGAAGGCGGGCATTGCGCGCACCTTCCAGAACATCCGGCTGTTCGGCGGGATGACGGCGCTGGAGAACGTGATGGTCGGGCGGCACGTGCGCACGAAGCACGGGCTGTTCGGCGCGGTGTTCCAGACGCCCGGGGAGCGCAAGGAAGAGCGCGAGATCAAGGAGCGTGCGCTGGAGCTGCTCGAGTATGTGGGCGTGCTGCAGTACGCGGACTACACGTCGCGCAACCTGTCGTACGGCCACCAGCGCCGGCTGGAAATTGCGCGGGCGCTGGCGACCGATCCGAAGCTGCTGGCGCTCGACGAGCCGGCGGCGGGCATGAACGCCACCGAGAAGGTGGAGCTGACGAAGCTGCTGGACAAGATCCGTGGCGACGGCAGGACGATCCTGCTGATCGAGCACGACGTGAAGCTGGTGATGGGCCTGTGCAACCGGATGACAGTGCTCGACTACGGCAAGGTGATCGCGGAGGGTCTGCCGCACGACGTGCAGAAGGACCCGAAGGTGATCGAGGCATATCTGGGCGCGGGGGTCCACTGATGGCGACGGCGATGCTGAAAATCAAGGGCCTGCAGGTCAACTACGGCGGCATCCAGGCGGTCAAGGGTGTCGACATGGAGGTTGCGCAGGGCGAGCTCGTGACGCTGATCGGCGCGAACGGCGCGGGCAAGACCACGACGATGAAGGCGATCACGGGTCTGAAGCCGTATTCGGCGGGCGACATCGAGTACATGGGCCAGTCGATCAAGGGGCTGCCGGCGCACGAGCTGCTGCGGCGGGGTCTGGCGATGGTGCCGGAAGGGCGGGGCATCTTCGCGCGCATGTCGATACTCGAGAACATGCAGATGGGCGCGTATCTGCGCAACGACAACGACGGCATCAGACAGGACATCGAGCGGATGTTCGGCTTCTTCCCGCGGCTGAAGGAGCGCGCGACGCAGCTGGCGGGCACGCTGTCGGGCGGCGAGCAGCAGATGCTGGCGATGGCGCGCGCGATCATCAGCAAGCCGAAGCTGCTGTTGCTCGACGAGCCGTCGATGGGGCTGTCGCCGATCATGGTCGAGAAGATCTTCGA
>NZ_CADIKF010000116.1 GCF_902859875.1 Paraburkholderia solisilvae
GTTCGCGCCGGGCGCGCGTCTGGTGGTCGGGCGCCGCGTTCGTCGGCGCGGGACTCGCGGGTGCGCTGGCCGGCGCGTTCGTCGTGTCGTTCACGCTGCTCGCCGGCAACCCGCCGCCGGCCGTCACCGCGGGCGCGGGCATCGATGCGCCGCAGCTTGCGACCAGCTTCGACGGTTCGTCCGCAGACTGGAGCGGCCAATGAACGAGCGCTCGCTGAAATGGGCACTCGCCGGCTCGCTGGTGCTCAACGTGTTCGTGCTCGGCGCGATCGCCGGCGGCACCTGGCAATGGCTCGCGAACCGTCCTCACGCAACGGGCGGCGCGCTGCGAAGCGACGCACAAGCGGGGGGGCAAGCCCAGCCACAAGCGCAGCAGCACGCGCTGCGCGACGCCGCGGACCAGCTCTCCGACGCACGCCGCGAACAGTTCGCGCAGACGCTGCGCGAAGCGCGCCGCGACGGCCGCGCGTATATCCGCTCCGGCCGCGACGGACGCAGCGACGTGCTGCGCCTGCTCGCCGCGCCGGATCTGGACCGCCCGGCGCTCGACGCGGCGCTTGCCCGCACTCGTAATGCGGACGCGGCGTTGCGCGCGCGTGTCGAACAAAGCGTCGCGAGCTTTGCCGCGACACTGTCGCCACAGGAGCGCGCGCAGTTCGCCGACAGCCTCAGGGAGCACGGCCAATGGCGGCAACCGGCGCCGAAGCAACCGGCTAGCCAATAAATTTTTCCGGATGCCGCGACGGATCGACGCGCACCGCTCGTTTAACGGACATATCCGACGCCGTGAGGAATACCGATGAACGATGCCGCTGCCGCTCACTCCGCCGCGATCGCGCTGAACCGCTTCGGCCTTGGCGCGAACGCCAACGAGCCCGCGCCGGCCGATCCGAAAGCCTGGCTGCTCGCGCAGTTCGACCGTTACGATGCGCGGCCGGCCGCGTGGGCGAATGAACCCGATTCCGCGTCGCTCGTCACCGACTTCGCGCAACGCCGCCGCGAGATGCGCGAAATGCGCAAGCAGGGCAAGGACGGATCGGCGGCCAGTCAACCGGGTGCGCAGACGCCCGCGGCTGCCGCGAGCGCGGCGAACCGCATGCAAAGCGATACGCTCAACGGCTCGCCGACCGGCGGCGCAAGCGCGGGTCCACGCGAGATGCTCGCGAACGCCGGCGACGGCGGCGCCCGCCCGGCTCGAAGCGGACCTTCGATGTCGCCGGCATCCAATGCGAGCGCCAGCATACCGTCGTCCACCGCACAGGCCGGTGCACCATCCGCCGCGCAAGAGGCACGCAAAGCGCTGCGTGCGGACATCGTCACAACCTACCGCGATGCGGTCAACGCGCGCGTACTCAGTGCGCTCAACACTGAAACGCCGTTCGTCGAGCGCCTCGTGCATTTCTGGGCGAACCACTTCGCGATCTCGACCGAAAAGCCCCAGGTCGCGGTGCTGGCGGGCTCGTTCGAAGTCGAGGCGATTCGCCCGCACGTGCTCGGCCGCTTCGAAGACATGCTGATCGCCGTCGAACGCCATCCCGCCATGCAGCTGTTTCTCGATCAGAACAACTCGGTCGGCCCCGACAGCGTTGCGGCCATGCGCGCCGCGCAGCGCAACCCGGCCGCGCGCCCGCGCGGGCTCAACGAAAATCTCGCGCGCGAGATCATGGAGCTGCATACGCTCGGCGCACGCAGCGGCTATACGCAAGCGGACGTCACCGAATTCGCACGTGCGCTGACCGGCTGGAGCATCGCACTGCCGCCCGCGCGCGACGGCGGTCGCGGTGGCGATGGCGGCAACGGCGGTGGCAACAGCAATGGCAACAGCGCCAGCAACGACGCTGCACAACCCGGCCGCTTCGTATTTCGCGCCGCGCTGCACGAACCCGGCCCACGCACCGTAACAGGACGGCGCTACGAACAAAGCGGTGAAGCGCAGCCGCTCGCCATCCTCCATGACTTCGCGGCGTCGCCCGCCACCGCGCACCATGTCGCGGACAAGCTCGCGCGCCACTTCGTATCCGACACACCGCCGCCGGCCGTCGTCGCGCGGCTCGCCGACGCGTTCACACAAAGCGGCGGCGATCTGCCGAGCGTCTATCGCGCACTGATCGATGCGCCGCAAGCCTGGTCGCCGGTCGCCACCAAATTCAAATCGCCGTGGGAGTGGACGATCTCGGCGATGCGCGGGCTCGGCTGGCGCGATCTCGGCAACCTGCAGGCCGCGCCGCTCCTCACCCAGCTCGGCCAGCCGGTATGGCGCCCAGGTTCGCCCGCCGGCTACGACGACGTCGCCGCGAGCTGGGCCTCGCCCGACGCGCTGTTGCGCCGCGTCGAGCTCGCGCAGCGGCTCG
>NZ_CADIKF010000117.1 GCF_902859875.1 Paraburkholderia solisilvae
GGCCGTGCCGGCGGCGCGGTCAGCAGCATGCGGGTGACATCCGGCGGCGGTGCGCGGCCGGGGTCGTCGCGAGTCGGCATCCCGGCGACGAACGGCGCGACCTGTTGCCGCGCGACATCGAACACGCGCCGCAGTTCGGCGACTGGATCGTCATGCTCGTCGACGCGCAGGTCGAGCCACGCATACGCTTCGTCACGCATCACCTTCAGCGCCGCAGACTGTCGTCCGCGCATATCGCCGCCGGCCGCCTGCCCGGCTTCGAGCGCCCGCAGCAAGCGCTCTTCGAGCGCCAGCTCGCGGGTCGCTTCAAACGCGGCTTGCATTGCGTCGAGCGTCGCGGCTCCGACCAGCATGTTGCCTTGTATCGCATACCATGGGCCGGTACGCTGACCGGCCCAGCCGGTGCATTGCGCACCGGTCCACGCCGCGCCATGCCCGCGTTGGCCGATCATGCCGAGCTGCCGCAGGTCGGCACCCGGGTCGCCGCCGAGCGCCTGTGCGAGCGCGCTTTCCGCTGGATTACCCTGTTCGAGTAAATCGAGCGCGTCGAGCGCGAGATACGGATTGACCCACGATTGCGTCGACACCGCGCCGACGCCGGCGCGCACGTACACGCACATTGCCCCTACCGCCGGCACCGCGGTGCTGACGGCCACGCCGAGCGCGCCGCTCTTCTCACAGCGCGCGACAATCGAAAATGTCATGACAGGCTCTCTCCTTCCTTCACGCTCTCGGGCTAAAGCGACAGATACCGCGCAACCGTGGCCTGCGCCGCCGGGTCCGAGGTCGCGCCGGCCGCCGGCATTTCGCCGAGATCGAGCACCGCGTAGCGGTTCGCAACGGCGAACGCGAAATGAACGTGCTGCTCGACAAGCAGCATCGCCGTGCCGGCGCGGTCGCGCTCGCGCGTCAGAATGCCGACCAGCCGCTCGATCACCGAAGGCTGCATGCCCTCGGTGATTTCGTCGATCAGAATCAGCTTCGGCTGGCGGATCAGCGCACGCGCGACCAGCAGCATCTTCTGCTCGCCGCCTGACAGCGTGCCCGCCTTCTGCCGCAAACGGTCCTTCAGAAACGGGAACAGGTCTTCGATGCGCGTGAAAAGCGGCTTGAAATCGCGGTCGCGGGCCAGCGCGAGCTTCAGGTTCTCTTCCACCGACAGGTCCTGAAACAGCGCCTGCTCCTGCGGAATATAGGCAACGTCGCGTCGCGCGATCCGGTTCGGCGGCAGGCCCGCGATGCGCTCGCCGAATAGCGCAATCTCGCCGTTCTTCGGGCGAATAAAACCCATCAGCGTTTTCAGCAGCGTCGATTTGCCCATCCCGTTCTTGCCCAGGATGGCGACCACCTCGCCGGGCGCAATCGTGAGATCGATGCCCTTCAACACCATCGCTTCGCCATAGCCGCTTTGCAGCGCGCCGATGTCGATCGCCGCTGATGTGCTCATACACCGCCCTCCGTTTTAGCGGTACCGCTATGCGACTCGCCCGCGTACACCGCGCGCACGAGATCGGAGTTCACGACTTCATCGACGCCGCCGTCCATCACGATGCGCCCCTGATGCAGCACGACGATGCGCGAACTGATGTCGCGCACGAAATCGAGGTCGTGTTCGACCAGCAGCAGACACATCCGGTAGCGCGTCGCGAGCGACACGAAGATCGCGCCGATTTGCGTGCGCTCCTGTTTCGTGAGGCCCGCGGTCGGCTCGTCGAGCAGGATCGCGCGCGGTTCGAGCGCCAGCACCATCGCCAGTTCGAGCGCCTGCTTCTGGCCATGCGACAGGTATCGGCACGGCTGGTCCGGCATCCGGTCGAGGCCGGTCAGCCGCAGCACGTCGAGTGCCGGCTGCGGCAATTCGAGCGTCGTCGCGCGTTGCCATTTCGACGGCGGCGCAACCCGATAGCGCGCGATACGCAGCGCGTCGGCCACGCTCAGCGAATCGAACACGGTAGCCGTCTGGAACTTGCGTCCGACGCCGAGCGCCACGCAGTCGTATGGCGCGAGGCGGCGGATCTCCACGCCGCCGACTTCCACGGTGCCGCCTGAGCGCTGCGCGCCGTCCGCGATGCAACGCATCAATGTGCTCTTGCCCGCGCCGTTCGGTCCGATCAGGCTCAGCAATTCGCCCGCGTGCGCATCGAAGCTGATGTCGTCGAGCACCGTCAGGCTGCCGAAATGCTTGCGCACGCCGCGCAGCGACAGCGCGGGCAGCGACACGCCGCCGCTCGCCTGCTCGCGCGCGGGCGCCGCAGCGAAGCTGACCGCGACCGGCGCGGGAC
>NZ_CADIKF010000118.1 GCF_902859875.1 Paraburkholderia solisilvae
TTGTCGCCGAAGCGGATGTCCTTCGGTTTCGCAATCGGGCCGATCTCCTTGCCGACCCAGTTGCGCAGGTCGTTCGCGATCTGCTTCGCCTCATCGCCCTCCGGCCGCGTGCGCTTCAGCACGACGAACGCGCAGACCGCCTCGCCGGTCGTATCGTCCGGCCGCCCGACCACCGCGGCCTCCGCGACCAGCGGATTCGCCACCAGCGCCGATTCGATTTCCATCGTGCCGAGCCGGTGACCCGACACATTCAGCACGTCGTCGATACGGCCCATGATCGTGAAATAGCCGGTTTCCTTGTCGCGGATACTGCCGTCGCCGGCGAGATACAGCCTGCCGCCCAGTTCCTCCGGGAAGTAGCTCTTCCTGAACCGCTCCGGGTCGCCCCAGATGGTGCGGATCATCGCGGGCCACGGGCGCTTCACGACCAGAATGCCGCCCTGCCCGTTCGGCACGTCCTGCCCGGTTTCGTCGACCACCGCCGCCATGATGCCCGGCAGCGGCAGCGTGCACGAACCCGGCACGAGCGGCGTCGCGCCCGGCAGCGGCGTGATCATATGGCCGCCGGTCTCCGTCTGCCACCACGTATCGACGATCGGGCAGCGCGTGCCGCCGACCTGCTCGTAGTACCACACCCACGCTTCCGGATTGATCGGCTCGCCGACCGTGCCGATCACGCGCAGCGACGACAGGTCATAGCTCTTCGGATGCACCTTCGGGTCCGCGTCGGACACCTTGATCAACGAACGGATCGCCGTCGGCGCCGTATAGAACAGCGTGACCTTGTGCTTCGCGATCATCTCCCAGAAGCGGCCCGCATCCGGATACGTCGGCACGCCTTCGAACACGACCTGCGTCGCGCCGAGCGCGAGCGGCCCGTACGCGATATAGCTATGGCCGGTGACCCAGCCGATGTCCGCGGTGCACCAGAAGACATCGGCCGGCTTCCAGTCGAAGGTCCACTTCACCGTCTGCGCGGCCCACAGCAGGTAACCGCCGGTGCTGTGCTGCACGCCCTTCGGCTTGCCGGTCGAGCCCGACGTGTACAGGATGAACAGCGGATGCTCGGCGCCGACCCATTCCGGCGCGCACTGATCGCTTTCGCTCTGCGCGATTTCGTGCATCCACAGGTCGCGATCCGCATTCCACGCGACCTTGCCGCCGGTGCGGCGATACACGATCACGCTCTTCACCGCGTCGCAGCCACCCATCGCGAGCGCTTCATCCGCGATGTTCTTCAGCGGCAGCGCCTTGCCGCCGCGCATCTGTTCGTCGGCGGTAATCAGCGCGACCGCGCCGACGTCGACCAGGCGCTCGTTCAGCGACTTCGACGAGAAGCCGCCGAACACCACCGAGTGCGTCGCGCCGATCCGCGCGCAGGCCTGCATCGCGACAATGCCTTCGACCGACATCGGCATGTAGATCACGACGCGGTCGCCCTTCCTGATGCCGCGCTTCCTGAGCGCGTTCGCAAAGCGCGACACACGCTGCAGCATGTCCTTGTACGTGACGCGCGTGACGGCGCCGTCATCGGCTTCGAAGATCACCGCGACGCGCTCGCCGTTGCCCGCTTCGACATGGCGATCGAGGCTGTTGTACGACGCGTTCAGTTCGCCGTCTTCGAACCATTTGTAGAACGGTGCGTTCGATTCGTCGAGCACCTTCGAAAACGGCTTGTGCCAACTGAGCGTCTCGCGCGCGAGGCGGGCCCAGAACCCTTCGTAATCGCGCTCCGCTTCGGCGACGAGCGCCCGGTACGCGTCCATGCCGGATATCGACGCCGCCTTCATCGTTTCGGCGGACGGCGGGAACACGCGGCGTTCCTGAAGAACGGATTCAATCGCTGACATC
>NZ_CADIKF010000119.1 GCF_902859875.1 Paraburkholderia solisilvae
ATAACTGCGGGTTGCGCTGCGCCGGCGCCCCCTCGCCGCGCGCCGCCTCGGCGGCGCTGCGCGCGGTCCCGCAGGCCATCGCAAACGCACCGCGCATCGGCCGTAGCGCGCCGCTTAGCGATAGTTCGCCGGCGAACTCGCGGTGCGCGAGCGATTCGACAGGGATTTGCCCGCTCGCCGCGAGAATGCCGAGCGCGATCGGCAGATCGAAACGTCCGGATTCCTTGGGCAGATCGGCGGGAGCAAGATTGACGGTGATGCGGCGGACCGGGAAATCCAGCCCGCAATTCTGCAGCGCGGCCCGTACGCGCTCGCGGCTTTCGCGCACTTCGAGATCGGGCAGGCCGACTATGGAGAAAGACGGCAACCCGTTGGCGAGGTGAACCTCGACGGTGACTTCGGGCGCGCGGCCAGCAGCCGGCGCGCGGCTCTTGACCACGGCAAGCGACATGTTTTCTCCCGTCGGAACGCGCGGGCGTTGCCGCGCACTCCCATTAATACGCTGATGACGTCACGGCTCGCTTGCCGGTGATGTACAGCTCAGAAGGTGTTCAGGACGATTGGCTGACCGGCAGTTTCTGTTCGAGCTCGGCGACACGCCGCTCCAGTTCCTCGAGGCGCGCGCGTGTGCGCACCAGCACCTGGGTTTGCGTATCGAACTCCTCGCGCGTGACGAGATCGAGTTTCGAAAAGCCTTGAGCCAGCATTGCCCTGACGTTGCGTTCGACATCCTTCGCCGGTGAATTCTTGAGCAGGTCGCTCATGCGCGCCTGCAGGTCGTTGAAGATGTCGTTCGGTTGTCTCATTACGTTCCCCTTATGCACAAAATTTGTGCAGTCGTCATTACCTCAGTGCTTCGCGAGCGCCGATGTTCGTTGATGGTGCATGCACGACCGGCCGCGCCCGCTGCATGAGCGGGCTTGGTGCACATTCGCGGCGCACGCCCGTGCTGCAAGCGTTCGGACACTCTAACAACGATCAACGCGCCGCGCCACCGTGCGCCGGCAACGCTGGCCGTTCGGACGAGTCAGCGCGTCGATTCCCGCTCGCGCCTTGTGCGGCAAGAACTCTACCTTTTCTGTGCTCAACATGGCATGCGAGTTGCTGTTGTTGGCCCGCGCACTTTGGCGGGACGGCCGTCCGATGCGCTGGCCCGCGGCTTCAGGAAGTGGCCGCCGACAGGCGCAAGGCACTTGAAAGCAGCACGCAACGGGTTGAGTCACTACAGCGAGGATTTCATGAAACTCATTACCGCAATCATCAAGCCGTTCAAGCTCGATGAGGCGCGCGAAGCCCTGTCGGCGATCGGCGTCTCCGGGATCACGGTCACGGAAGTCAAAGGCTTCGGACGTCAGAAGGGGCACACGGAGTTGTATCGGGGCGCGGAGTACGTAGTCGACTTTCTGCCGAAGGTGAAGATCGAGGCGGCGGTGTCCGACGACATCGTCGACCAGGCGATCGAAGCGCTCGAACGTGCGGCGCGCACCGGCAAGATCGGCGACGGGAAGATCTTCGTCACGCCGATCGAACAAGTGATTCGCATCCGTACCGGCGAAACCGGCGCGGACGCGCTGTAAAAAAACAGTGACAAGAGGAAACTGGAAATGCGCAAACTTTTGATGTCCCTGCTGATGGCCGGCTCGCTCGTCGCGGCCGGCGTCGGCACTGCCGCCGCGGACGACGCGTCGGCACCCGCTGCGGCCTCGGCTGCCGTGGCGTCCGCTCCCGATGCGATGGCG
>NZ_CADIKF010000120.1 GCF_902859875.1 Paraburkholderia solisilvae
ATGAAAAACCTCCGCCCCCGGAAACCCCGGCAACGCCGCCCTCACCTCCTCCCACCACGCAAGCCGGTCGATGCGCTTCTGCTCTTCCTCGAACTGCGCGCGCTTCCCCGTCTGCTTTTCCAGCTCGACAAACAGCTGCTTCCATTTGGCCGGATTCGCCCACTCGCTCTCATGCTTCACGATCAGCCGCGAGGCCACCTGCATCAGCCACGGATAGTGCTTCGATAGCGCACAGAGTTCATTGACCGCCTGTCTGCCGTCGCCTCGCGTGAACAGCGCGTCGTACACCTTCAGCATCAACGGACTGAGCTTCGTGCGCGACGCAGGATCGGCAACATCCGCATTGCTCGCATAGTCAACCCATGCCTCGATGGCCGCGAAGGCAGAATGCGCCGGGTCGTGCGCATCCTCGAGGCACAGGAAATCAGTCCACTTCTGCGCGAATTCGCGCGTGACCCGGCCGCCCGGATGTTCCGGTTCGCGCACCCACCCTTCGATCGGCTGCCCGCGTTCGTCCACGCCCTCCACCCGCCACCAGTCCGCCTTGCGTCCATAGCGCGCGTCCACTTCCTTTTCCGTGAACCGCCGGTCCCTGTCACGCGCCAGGTCCGCGAGCGAGTACAGCCGCACGACATCGACCTTCCTCGACCGGGCATCCGCGCCCGGGATAAACGTGTCGCCATTGCGTTTCAGAAGCGTCGTGGACGCCCCGACCCGCAGCATCGTCGGCTCCGCCGGCAAACCCAGTTCGCGCCATGCCTCCGCGTGCGCGCTATGGTCCCGCATCCATGCACGCCCCTGTTCGATGAATGGCCTGATACCGTCATCGCAGAACACCTCGATATGCGCGATGCGCGTGCCGACCGGGCCGCCGCCCAGCGAATCGTAACGACCCAGGTGACCGATCAGCTCGCCCGCCCTGACCGGAATACCCGCGCCCTGCGCATCGTCGGCCCGGCACGACGCGGCGGTCACCACCACCCGGTCGAACGCCGTATCCGGCAGGATCTCGCTGACCAGCGGTCCGCCGTTTTCCTCGCCCAGATGAATCCATCCGCCAATCGCCGTGGCCGGTGAAACGAAGCCTCCTGCGTTCGGCGGATACAGCTGCGCGCCGTGCAGGTCCCGGATTTGCCCCCAGCCCTGTTCCATCTTTCCGGCCGTGACGGCTGCACCTTGCGGCAGGATGCCCAGCACGTGGCTGTACGCGGACGGACTCGCGCGCACCCGCAGCCCCCGTTGCCCCGGGTCCGCCACCTGCCCGTTCCTGCCCAGCGCCGGCTGGTCCCGCGCAAATGGGGTGACCTGCCATTGCCTCGACCAGTACGCCGGTTTTTCCCGGTGCGGGAAGTGTGCGTAGTCCTCGTCGGACATCAGGTGCATGTACAGGCTGTAGAAGGTCAGCACCGTGCCCTTCGGGAACTCCATCGTATGGCGCACCAGCGCGAAGCCCGTGCTGTAGGGGGCACGGATGGACGCCCTGCCATCCGGCGAGGCCGCCTCGCTCACCGGGTACGTGCGATTGGCGCGGTAGGCGATCAGATAACCGTCGGCCATGCAGCGCAGGCCCGCATCGAGGTCCAGTGACTGGCCGGGACCGGCTTCGGTGATATGGATGCCGCCGTGCCACATGCCCCGGGCGCTGACCAGATACGCGCCCGATGCCTCATGCGCGGCCAGCAGACGGTAGATTTCATGTTCGTCGGTGAACCGCGAAGAT
>NZ_CADIKF010000121.1 GCF_902859875.1 Paraburkholderia solisilvae
GGCCGAGGCCGTGTAAAAACGCGGCGGCCAGCCGGCCAGTAACGTCCCCGCACGGGCGGGCTCGTGTGGCGCATGAGTTCGCAAGCCAGATCCGATTTTGCCGCGGCAAAGAACAAAGCATGCAAGTCAGGTCAGGCACTTGCCATCTTCATCGCCTGCATTGCCTTCCCGAATCCCAGAATCCCAATGACCCGCTTGATGTTGTACGCCAGCACGTGCAAGCTCATTTCGGCAGCGACGCGACCAAGCCCTCGAGTCTGGAAGTGTGTTGAACCCATCCAGTGCTTGAGGGTGCCGAACACATGCTCGACCGTGCGGCGTCGGATTGTCATCGCATCAAGCTGATGATCGAGCCGGCGTTGCATTGCCTCAAGTACTTCCTCGTGCTCCCATCGACGGATTCGCCGGTAGTCCGACGGTGTGCACTGGCTTTTGATCGGACAGCGTGGACACGCACTGCTCCAGTAGGTGCGCAATTTCATCGGGTTGTCACGCTCAACGGAGCTGAACCGGTAAATCGCCCGCTGTCCCGCCGGACACCGATACTGATCATCGGCAGCGATATAGATGAAGTCTGCTCGATCAAACCGACCGTCAGCCTTGGCACCAGACGTCTGTGATTTGGGCACCAGTGCAGCGATGCCGGCATCGTCACAGGCCTTGATTTCAGGGGCGCTGAAGTATCCCCGATCGGCAAGTACCCTGAGCGTCTTTCGTCCCATGGCATCGCGCGCGGCTTTCGCCATCGGGCTCAACTGTGTTCTGTCGTTGCCGACGTTCGTGACCTCGTGAGACACGATGAGGTGATGACGGGTATCGACGGCTATCTGGACGTTATAGCCAACTACGCCCGTGCCCTTGGCCTGCGAGAGCATCGAGCGCGAGTCGGGATCGGTTAGCGAGATCTGCTTCTCCGGCAGATCGTTCAGTAGCTTTGCCGCGTGATCCAGATCGCGCATCTGTTCACGCAATCTGTCGATCTTCTCCTGCAGACGTTCGGTCTTCGCTTCTACCTCGACTGGCTGCGTACGATCCGCTGTCTCCAGCGCGTCCAGGTAGCGCTGGATGCTTTGTTCGATCTGCTCCTGTCGCCTCGCAATCTTGTTAGGCGTGAAGTTCTGGTCCCGGCTATTCACAGCCTTGAACTTGCTACCGTCAATGGCCACAGCCGCCTGCGCAAAGAGCTTCAACTCGCGGCATATAGTCACGAAGCGCCGGCATACGTTGCGGATGCCTTCGCCGTTGCCTCGCCTGAACTCCGCTATTGTCTTGAAGTCGGGCGCCAAACGCCCGGTCAGCCACATTAGCTCGACATTGCGCTGGCACTCGCGCTCGAGACGACGGCTCGACTGCACGCGGTTGAGATAGCCATAGATGTAGAGTTTAAGCAATACCGCAGGGTGATAGGACGGACGCCCTGTGCTCGCTGGCGTAGCCCCTTCAAATCCCAGAGCAGCCAGGTCGAGTTCGTCTACAAACGCGTCGACGATCCTTATCGGGTTATCGTCGGCGATGAAGTCATCAAGACATTCCGGTAGCAGCGTTGTTTGATTGCGGTCCGCACCTTCGACAAATCGCCCCATCCTCGCCTCTCGCGCTAACGCGTTGGTTCAGTCTAGGTGATCACGCGCGTTTTTACACGGCCTCGGCC
>NZ_CADIKF010000122.1 GCF_902859875.1 Paraburkholderia solisilvae
AGGGCGACGAACGCCCGCGCCGCGGCTTGCGTCGCGGACCGCGCAGCCTGATCGCACGGCGTCGCGCGGGCGCGAAGGCCAAGGCGAGCACCGATGGCGCGACTGCGCAGCCGGTGCCGGCCGTCCCCGAAGCGCCGCCGGACGGCGAAGTCGTCGCGCAGGTGCGGATGCCGCGCAAGGACCCCGCGGCCAAGAATCAAGGCGGCCGTCGCGCCGGCGGCAAGCGTGACGGGCAGCGCGGCGCGCCCCCGCATGAAGGCGCCGGGCCGCGCGATGGCGCGCGTCAGAACCGGCGTGGCGTCGGCCAGGGCGGTGCGCAAAGCGCACCGAATGCAGGCGCGGACGACGATCTGTTCTCGTATGTCACGTCGCCCGCATTCGACGCGGACAACACGGCTAACAGCGCGAACGGTGGCGCGGGTAACGGTGTGCGTGCGCCGATGCTGCGCCGCGGCCGTCCGGCGCAACCCAAGCGCGTGCTCGCGCCGGACGACGATGCGCCGAAGCTGCACAAGGTCCTCGCCGAAGCCGGCATGGGCTCGCGCCGCGACATGGAAGAACTGATCGTCGCGGGGCGCGTGTCGGTCAACGGCGAGCCGGCGCATATCGGCCAGCGCATCATGCCGACCGACCTTGTGCGTATCAACGGCAAGCCGCTCAAGCGCAAGCTGCAAAGCAAGCCGCCGCGCGTGCTGCTGTATCACAAGCCGACCGGCGAGATCGTGAGCCACGCCGATCCCGAAGGCCGCCCGTCGGTATTCGACAAGCTGCCGCCGATGAAAACCGCGAAGTGGCTGGCAGTCGGCCGCCTCGACTTCAATACCGAAGGTCTGCTGATGCTCACGACCTCGGGCGATCTGGCGAACCGCTTCATGCATCCGCGTTACAGCGTCGAGCGCGAGTATGCGGTGCGCGTGGTCGGCGAGCTCGCCGAGGGGATGCGTCAGAAGCTGCTGCACGGCGTCGAACTCGACGACGGCCCGGCCAACTTTCTGCGGATTCGCGACGGCGGCGGCGAAGGCACGAATCACTGGTATCACGTTGCGCTTGCCGAAGGGCGCAACCGCGAAGTGCGGCGGATGTTCGAGGCGGTCGGGCTGATGGTGAGCCGTCTGATTCGCACGCGGCATGGTCCGATTTCGCTGCCGCGCGGCTTGAAGCGCGGCCGTTGGGAAGAGCT
Organism: Paraburkholderia solisilvae; assembly: GCF_902859875.1. Classification (GTDB taxonomy): domain Bacteria; phylum Pseudomonadota; class Gammaproteobacteria; order Burkholderiales; family Burkholderiaceae; genus Paraburkholderia; species Paraburkholderia solisilvae. Next base: position 1,181 of record NZ_CADIKF010000122.1, read on the forward strand.
CGAGGACAATCAGGTGCGCAGCCTGCTCGCGGCGGTGGGCCTGAAGGCGCCGAGCGAAGAGAAGGGCGGACGTCAGGCGGCGCCGGAGCGCCGTCAGCCGGATCCGATGCAGACCTCGATGGGTTTCATCAATCGCGAGCCGGTGCTGATGTCGCATGGCCGTTTCGATCAGCCGCAACGCGGCGGCGGTGGCCGGCGCGGGCCGTCGGCCGGCAGCGGGTTCGGCGCGCTCAACTCCGGTTCCGGCGGTTTCGGCAATCGCAACAACAGCAATCGCACGGATACGCGCGGCGACAAGCGCGGCCGCGGCGGTCGCGACATCGACGGCAATCGTGCGCCGTCGGGCGGCGGCAATCGCGCG
>NZ_CADIKF010000123.1 GCF_902859875.1 Paraburkholderia solisilvae
CAGACAGTTGCGTGCCGTTTCGAGCGCGAGTGCGCTGTCGATCTTATGGTTCAGCACGTAGTCGACTAGGTCGGTGAGGACTTTGTCCGGTTCGGGGCGGACGTTGGAGATCGGTGCGGACATCGAGGCTTCCCTGGTTGCGGCCTGCTATGACTTCCTGAGGCGATTACTGCGCCTTGTTGATCGCGTTCGACTGCGTCGGAGCGGGTGCGCCTTCCATCATCGCAGCCGTCTTGCACTCGTCCGCGAGACGTTCGCCGTCCTTGTCGGAGAACAGCATCGCCTTGGTCGGGATCACGACCACGTCGAGACCGCTCGCCGAATCGTGGAAGCGGTCGGCGCCGGTCGTCGTCGTTTCGCGCGGCAGGTTGTAGTTCTTGTTGGCCCAGTGAACCGTGATGATCTGGTCACGCTTCATGTCGCCCTTCATTTCGAACGACAGGCCTTCCTTACAGGTCCATTTTTCAGCGCCATCCGGGATCGGATCGACCTTGGCTTCCTTGGCCGGGTTCGGCTTGCGCTTGAACAGGCGCTTCGGTTGCGGAGCTTTCGGCTTCGCGGTGGTCTTTTTTGTCGTTGCGGTGCTCGACGCCTGAGCGGAAGCGTTCTCCGCGGTGACCAGCAGCGTCGAAGACAAGGCGCCGACAACGGCAGCGATCAGCAGTTTTTTCATGACAATTGAACCTTTCTCTCTAATAATCGATTAATCGTGCGCGGCCGGCTGGAACCGAGCCGCCGGGGTGACTGCACGCGCCCCGAATGCGCACAGCGGACGCTATTTTCTCCTATTTAGCGCCACGAACTTCAAATTCTCCGGTCCGGTGTAATTCGCGCTCGGCCGGATGATCTTGTTATCGATGCGCTGCTCGATGATGTGCGCGCTCCAGCCGCTGGTGCGCGAGATCACGAAAAGCGGCGTGAACATCGCGGTCGGCACGCCCATCATGTGATACGACACCGCGCTGAACCAGTCGAGATTCGGGAACATCTTCTTCACATCCGACATCACCGTCTCGAGCCGCTCGGCAATCTCGAACAGCTTCGTGTTGCCCGCTTCCTTCGACAGCTTCTTCGCCACGTCCTTGATCACCTTGTTGCGCGGGTCGGAAATCGTGTACACCGGGTGACCGAAGCCGATCACCACTTCCTTGTTGTCCACGCGCCTGCGGATATCGGCTTCGGCTTCATCCGCGTTCTGATAGCGCGACTGGATCTCGAACGCGGCTTCGTTCGCGCCGCCGTGCTTCGGACCGCGCAGCGCGCCGATCGCGCCGGTGATCGCGGAATACAGGTCCGCGCCCGTGCCTGCGATCACGCGGCCGGTGAAGGTCGATGCGTTGAATTCGTGCTCTGCATACAGGTTCAGCGAAATGTGCATCGCGTCGACCCACGACTTCGACGGCGGAGCACCGTGCAGCAGATGCAGGAAGTGGCCGCCGATCGAGTCGTCGTCGGTTTCGACCTCGATGCGCTTGCCGTTGTGCGAGTAGTGGTACCAGTAGAGCAGCATCGAGCCGA
>NZ_CADIKF010000124.1 GCF_902859875.1 Paraburkholderia solisilvae
CGGCCGCCTGAACCGGCGCGGCCTCGGCTGCCTGCGTTGCCGCGGCGGCCTGCGCCGGCTGTTCATCGCCTGCCGGTGCACTGCCGCGGCCGACCGAGATCTGGCTCTCGTCGATCACAAAGCAGAGCACCGCGACGATGTCGTCGGACGGCACATCGGTTTCGAGCCACAACGTCAGATCGTTGCCGCTCTTCACCTGCCCGACGATTTGCCCGAGGTTGCCCAGCTCCTCAGCGAGCAGCGCCTCGTCCTTCTCACCTACGCCCCGTAGCGTCACTTTCAGATGCGGACCGGCGGCGTCTGCTGCGCCGCTCGATGCCGGTGTCGCTGGTGTTGCCGATGCTGCCGTTGAATCGATACCGTGACGCGCGTTGGCCGCATCGACGGCCTGGTCGATCACGTGGTCCGGCGGCGTGCCGTCGGCGGCCGGCGCCGTCTGCGCAATCGTTGGCGCTGCGGGCGCCGCAGCGGCCGGCGCTGCCGCCGCTTCGCCGCCGAAGCGGTTTTCCGCGTTCAGGCGTTCGAGCTTCGCGCAGATCGCCGCGGCGACCGCCGCGTCCGGTTCCTGGCTCGCGCGGTAGTCGGCGAGCTGGCCGGACAACACGTCCTTCGTCTCGAGGAACGTGTCGATCATGTCCTTGCGCAGCACGAGTTCGTTGTTGCGCGCGCGATCGAGCAGCGACTCGAGGATGTGCGTCGTTTCGGTGAGCGCGGTAAAGCCGAACGTCGCGGCGCCGCCTTTGATCGAATGCGCGGCGCGGAAAATCGCAGCGAGATCTTCCGGGTCGGGCTGGCCGACATTCAGATTGAGCAGCAACTGCTCCATCTGCGCGAGCAGTTCATCCGCCTCGTCGAAGAACGTCTGATAGAACTGTGTGATATCGAGTGTCATGCCTGGTTCACCGCGAATAATTCTGTCTGCTGGGCTCGTGCTGCCTGCTTGGCTGCCGGTTCGTGTTCGCTTATCAAGGTGTTGCTGGACGGTGCGTGAGGTTCACTCGGGCGCGTCGAGCGTCGACACGAGTTCGGTCAACATGTCCGGATCGAGTGGCTTCTCGATCCAGCCCGTCGCCCCCGCCGCACGCGCCGCCGCCTTGAACGGCTCGCCGGATTCCGTTGTCAGCAACAGGATCGGCGTGGCCTCGTAGGCCGGGTTCGCACGCAACTCGGCGATCAGATCGACGCCGGTCTTGCCCGGCATGTGCTGATCGGTCAGCACGAGATCGAACGCCATCGCGAGCGCGTGCTCAAGTCCTTCGTCTCCATCCGCGGCGACCGTCACGTCGTAGCCGGCCGTGGTCAGCGTCGCGGAAAGAATCTCCCGCATCGCGGCCGAATCGTCGATCGCGAGAATGTGCCTGATCATGAAAACCTCGCTGCGTCTCGAATATGGGTTTACTTGATCCCTACTGCTGCCGGAGCCGGCTGCGGCGCGGCAATGCCGGGCGCCGCGAGGTTCGGCGCGACGGC
>NZ_CADIKF010000125.1 GCF_902859875.1 Paraburkholderia solisilvae
ATCTCCAACGTCCGCCCCGAACCGGACAAAGTCCTCACCGACCTAGTCGACTACGTGCTGAACCATAAGATCGACAGCGCACTCGCGCTCGAAACGGCACGCAACTGTCTGATCGACACGCTCGGCTGCGGCCTCGAGGCCCTCTCGTACCCCGCCTGCACCAAGCTGATGGGACCGATCGTGCCCGGCACGATCGTCCCGCACGGCGCGAAGGTGCCCGGCACGTCATTCCAGCTCGATCCGGTCCAGGCCGCGTTCAATATCGGCGCGATGATCCGCTGGCTCGACTTCAACGACACCTGGCTCGCCGCCGAATGGGGCCATCCGTCCGATAACCTCGGCGGCATTCTCGCCACCGCCGACTGGCTGTCGCGCAACGCCATCGCAGCGGGCAAAAAGCCGCTGACGATGAAAGACGTCCTGATCGGCATGATCAAGGCGCACGAAATTCAAGGCTGCATCGCGCTCGAGAACTCGTTCAACAAGGTCGGGCTCGATCATGTGCTGCTCGTCAAGCTCGCGTCGACCGCGGTGGTCGGCCAGCTGATCGGCCTCACGCGCGACGAGCTGATCAACGCGGTGTCGCTCGCGTTCGTCGATGGGCACGCGCTGCGCACGTACCGCCATGCGCCGAACACCGGCTCGCGCAAGTCGTGGGCCGCCGGCGACGCCACGTCGCGCGCGGTGCGCCTCGCGCTGATCGCGAAGACCGGCGAGATGGGCTATCCGTCGGTGCTGAGTGCGAAGACGTGGGGCTTCTACGACGTGCTGTTCAACGGCAATGCATTCCAGTTCCAGCGTCCGTACGGTTCGTACGTGATGGAAAACGTGCTGTTCAAGATTTCGTTTCCGGCCGAGTTCCACTCGCAGACCGCGGTCGAAGCGGCGATGACGCTGCACCCGCAGCTTGCCGCGAAGGGCAAACGCGTCGAGGACATCGCGAAGATCACAATCCGCACGCACGAAGCGGCCATCCGCATCATCGACAAGAAAGGGCCGCTGAATAACCCGGCCGATCGCGATCACTGCATCCAGTACATGGTTGCGGTGCCGCTGATCTTCGGGCGGCTCACCGCCGCGGACTACGAGGATGCAATCGCGCAGGATGCGCGCATCGACGCGTTGCGCGCGAAGATCGAATGCGTGGAAGACCCGCAGTACACGAAGGATTATCACGACCCGGACAAGCGTTCTATTGCCAACGCGCTGACCGTGCAATTCAGCGACGGCACGACGCTCGACGAAGTGGCTGTCGAATACCCGATCGGCCACAAGCGCCGCCGCGCGGACGGCATCCCGCTGCTGGTCGAGAAATTCCGCACGAACCTTGCGCGGCGTTTCCCGGCAAAGCAGCAACAGGCGATCCTCGACGTGTCGCTGGATCAGGCAAAGCTCGAAGCGATGCCGGTCAATGAATACGTCGATCTGTACGT
>NZ_CADIKF010000126.1 GCF_902859875.1 Paraburkholderia solisilvae
TGAACCGCCCCGGATTTGGTGGAGGCTCCAACTTTTGAGAGAATGGAGCCATGAACAAGTCGAACAAGTTTTCTGCTGAAGTCCGCGAACGTGCAGTGCGCATGGTGCAGGAGCATCGGGGCGAGTATCCATCACAGTGGGCAGCGATCGAATCCATCGCCCCCAAGATCGGCTGTACGAGCCAGACATTGCTGGGGTGGGTCAAGCGAGAGGAAGTCGATAGCGGCGAGCGCGAGGGTGTGAGCACGTCGGAACGCGAACGCCTCAAGGCATTGGAGCGCGAGAACAAGGAACTGCGCCGCGCCAACGAGATTCTGAAACTGGCGAGTGCGTTTTTCGCCCAGGCGGAGCTCGACCGCCGCCTGAAGTCCTGAAGGCCTTTATCGATCAGCATCGCGACACCTTCGGGGTCGAGCCGATCTGCAAGGTCTTGCGGATTGCCCCGTCGGGCTATCGCCGCCATGCTGCGCAGCTTCGCGATCCGTCGCGGCGCTGCGCTCGTGCGATACGCGATGAACGCCTGCGGCCGGAGATCGAACGTGTGTGGCAAGCCAACATGCGAGTCTACGGAGCGGATAAAGTCTGGAAGCAGATGAACCGGGAGCGTATCGCGGTGGCTCGCTGCACGGTCGAGCGGCTGATGAAGCAACTGGGTTTGCGTGGCGTGATGCGAGGCAAACGTGTTCGCACAACCATTGCCGATGCGGCCGCCGCGCGACCGCTGGATCGGGTCAACCGGCAGTTCAGGGCAGACCGGCCAAATCAGCTCTGGGTTTCTGATTTCACGTATGTCTCGACGTGGCAGGGCTGGCTCTACGTGGCGTTCGTGATCGACGTGTTCGCCCGACGGATTGTCGGTTGGCGCGTCAGTTCATCGATGACTACAGACTTCGTTCTGGATGCACTTGAACAAGCACTTTATGCGCGGCGCCCGGGCGGCGATGGAACGTTAATACATCACTCCGACAGAGGCTCGCAATACGTTAGCATCCGCTATAGCGAGCGACTGGCCGAAGCGGGCATCGAGCCCTCGGTGGGTAGCCGTGGCGACAGTTACGACAACGCACTGGCCGAGACGATCAACGGTTTGTACAAGGCCGAACTGATTCATCGCCGCACCTGGAAAACACGGGAGTCCGTCGAGTTGGCAACGCTCGAATGGGTGGCCTGGTTCAATCATCACCGATTGATGGAACCCATCGGCTACATCCCGCCCGCAGAAGCTGAGGCAAACTACTATCGGCAACTTGAAACACCGGTCGCCGAACCCGCATTAACTTAAACCAACCAGCCTCCACGATTCCCGGGGCGATTCA
>NZ_CADIKF010000127.1 GCF_902859875.1 Paraburkholderia solisilvae
TTCGATCAACGGACCGAGGTCGAGGGATCTGTTTAGACGGGTGACCGTTCGCGCTCCTGCCGAACTCCCATGACTCGACATGAGCGTTGTTGCACGGAGGAAATCGAGGTTGAGAGTTCTCCGGCCCCGATGGGCTACGCACTGCACCTTACAGTGAAAGGAGTTCCGGCGTGCAGCGCACATGCGGCTGAGGACCAAGTATCCGGTTTCTGGTCTGGCGTCGTGGACAAATCGCGCGCCGCATTGGCTCTGACGCGCGGCCTTTGCTATCCTAACAAACGACATTCATTCAGCAAAGCTGTATGCCTCCACTGGGTCGACCGGAGTCACTCGATTCGCCCAGGCCCGGAGACCTGGAGTTGCTGAGTCCGTATCCAACCCACAATCTGAAGAGGTTTGGCGATTACAAGCTGCGCATAGACAGGCCGCTGGAAGTCTGGATCCTCGATGCGCTGTTTGGCCAAGCCGCCCGTCCTGCGGGACGAGACGGCCCAGTATCACAGCCCGGATGATGCTAGGCTATGCTGATCATTACGCACGGGTATGGCCGTTGCGGCGTCCCGCTTTAGTCAACTGAAAGAACAGGAGGGTGTATGAAAATTGGCATCATTGGCGCGGGGAATATTGGGAGGGTACTGGCGCTGCGTTGGGTCGAACGTGGGCACGAGGTGCTTATCGGCAACTCGCGCGGGCCGGATACACTCGCCGATGTCGCCCGCGAAACAGGTGCGAAACCAGCCGAACTCGCGGATGTGGTCCGCGGTGCGGCGGTGATCGTGGTCACGATTCCCGAAAAGAAGGTGCTCGATCTGCCTGCGGGCCTGTTCGACGACGTGCCGGAAACCACGGTTGTAATCGATACGGGCAATTATTATCCGCGCGAGCGCGATGGCCGCATCGCCGGGATCGAGTCCGGGATGATGGAAAGCGCGTGGGTCGCGCAGCAGATCGGCCGGCCGGTAATCAAGGTGTTCAACAACATCTACGCGGATCATTTGCGCAATCTCGGCAAGCCGGAAGGCACGCCGGGGCGGATTGCGCTGCCGGTCTCGGGGGATAGTGCGGACGCCAAGGCGGCAGTGATGCAACTCGTCAACGAAGTGGGTTTCGATGCCGTCGATAATGGCGGTATCGACGACTCCTGGCGTCACCAGCCCGGCACGCCAGTCTATACGAAGGACCTCGACACGGAAGGCCTGAAGGCCGGCTTGCGGAAGGCGGAGCGAGCTCGTACTTCGCAGTGGACGGCCTCGGACAAGAGCCCCGGTAGTTTTGATCAGCCTGCATGAAGCCACGCGACGACGGACC
>NZ_CADIKF010000128.1 GCF_902859875.1 Paraburkholderia solisilvae
TGAGCTTGCCCCCGAAAAACGAATCCCTTGCTGAACAGGTAAACTCAAGCAAGGAGAAGAACGATGACAAGCAAGGCAAAGCGAGCACAGTACACGCTCGAGTTCAAGCTGGAAGCGGTACGGTTGGTGAAAGCCGGGCAAAGCATGGCAGCAGTGGCGGCGACACTGGGTGTGGTTGAACAGACACTGTACAACTGGGTGAAGGCTGACCGGGAAGGCAAGCTCGCGGGAGCAGGCACGAAGCCCGTGAGCCCGGAACAGATGGAGCTGGCGCGGCTGCGTGCGGAGGTAGCGCGCCTGAAGATGGAGCGAGATATATTAAAAAAGTGCGCAGCGTACTTCGCGAAGGAATCGATGTGAAGTACGCGTTCATCGAGCACAATCGACGCTACTGGCCAGTCTCGGTGCTATGCGAAGTGCTGGAAGTCAGTCCCAGCGGATATCATCAGCGCCGGCAACGCACCGCGCAGGACAAGCCGCACCGAAGCGGCGTAAGCAACGATGCACTGCTCGCGCAAGTCAAGGCGATTCACACGCAGGTTAAAGGCGAATACGGCTGGCCCCGCATGTGGAAGGAGTTGCTCACACAAGGCGTGCGCGTGGGTAAAGAACGGGTTCGCAAACTGATGGCGCAGCATGGCATTCGAGCTCGCCACAAGCGCAAGTACATCGCGACGACAAACTCTAACCACGATTTGCCGGTGGCGCCGAATCTGTTGGAGCGCAACTTCACCGCTAACGCACCGAACCAGGTCTGGACGACCGACATCACGTACCTGGCGACAGCCGAAGGCTGGGTCTACCTCGCGGTTATCATCGACCTGTTCAGCAGGCAGGTGGTGAGCTGGTCGATGCAGCCGCACATGAAAGCTGAACTGGTCACGGACGCATTGCGAATGGCGTGGTTCCGGCGTCGCCCTGAGGCCGGCGTAATCGTGCATAGCGACAGGGGCAGCCAATATTGCAGCGGCCTGTTTCAGGACACGTTGAAGGCCTACGGCATGCGTTCGTCGATGAGCCGACGTGGAAATTGTTGGGATAATTCGCCGACGGAAAGTCTATGGGGTTCGCTGAAGGTAGCACGCATGCACGGACGACACTTCGCCACTCGGCGAGTAGCAATGGATGAGGTGATTGACTGGCTGGGCTTTTACAATGCGCGCCGGTTACATTCAACGCTCGATTACGTCAGCCCCATGACGTTCGAAAAGAACTGGTTCGCAGCTCAAAGAGGCGAAGCCGCATAATTCCCCCCAGCTATGGGATTCGTCAAACGAGGGCAAGGTCA
>NZ_CADIKF010000129.1 GCF_902859875.1 Paraburkholderia solisilvae
GGCGGGCCCGTTGCCGGCCGCCGGGCTTCTGCCGGTCGCCGCGAACTTCGGCGGCGGCGGTGGCGCGCCTCCCGGACTCAACGGCGGCGACAAGTCGCAGCGCGTGATCAACATGATGCATGTCGCCGCGCCGCAACAGGTGATGCTCGAAGTCAAGGTAGCCGAAGTATCGAAGACGCTCGTCGATCAGCTCGGCGCGCAGGCCAACCTGCAAGGCAGCATCGGCACGTGGAGCTTCGGCCTGCTCGCGCAGTTCCTGTCGGGCGGCCTCGGTATCGCGGCGGCATCGAAGTCGAACAACCTGCCGCTCAATCTCGCGATCGACGCGCAAAAGAACGACCAGCTCGTGAAGATTCTCGCCGAACCGAACCTGATGGCGATCAGCGGGCAGGAAGCGAGCTTTCTCGCGGGCGGCAAGGTGTTTATCCCGGTGCCGCAAAGCAACGGCACCGGCGGCACGACGATCACGCTGCAGGAAGAGCTGTTCGGTGTCGGCCTCACGTTCACGCCGACCGTGCTCGATAACGGCCGCATCAACCTGAAGGTCGCGCCGGAAGTCTCGGAGCTGTCGCCGACCGGCGTCGCGGTGACCGCGGGCGGCGTGAACAGCACGGCGATTCTGCCGCTCATCACGACGCGCCGCGCGACCACCACGCTGCAGGTCTACGACGGCCAGAGCTTTGCGATCGGCGGCCTGATGAAGAGCAATGTGACGGGCACGATCAAGGCGCTGCCCGGCATCGGCGAAGTGCCGGTGCTTGGCGCGCTGTTCCGCAGCACGAGCTTCCAGGAGGACAAGACCGAACTCGTGTTCGTCGTCACGCCGCGGCTCGCGAAGCCGCTGCCGAAGGTGTACCCGATGCCGACCGACAGCTTCGCGAACGTCGACGAAGCGACCTTGTACGCGACCGGCAACATGGAAGGCAAGCAGCCCGCGGCGCCGGCTGCACCGGCCTCGGGGTCGCCCGCGGTCGCGCCCGGCCCGTCGGGCAGCGTGCCGGCCGGCATGCCGGCGCAGACGGGCGCCGTGAATCTGAACGCGCCGGTCGTGCCGGTGGCGCCGGGTGTGCCGGGTGTACCGGGTGTGCCGGTGGGTGGGGCTGCGGGCGCGCCAGTGGGTGTGCCGGCGAGTGTGCCAGCGAGTGTGCCTGGCGCGCCGGTCCCGCACCCCGGTCCGTCGAC
>NZ_CADIKF010000130.1 GCF_902859875.1 Paraburkholderia solisilvae
GTACGCCGGCGGCGTGCTGCCCGCGGGCGGCGTCGCACTGTACGCCGGCGGTGCCCCGCCGGCGGAGTACGGGGGCGGCGGCATGCCGCCCGCGCCGCCCTCCTGCCCCTGTTGATCCGGCAGCTTCGACAGTGCTTCGCCGAGCATCTGCACGAGCTGCTGCACGAGGTCTTTTTCTCCGCCGCCACCCGACGGACCTTCCGGCATCTTGTGCAGGTAGTCGACCGGATTGGTGCTGTACTGCTGGACCGCATTCATAGACGACATGATGATGTTCCCTGATATGAAGTTAAATTACGGTATCCGAACTACTAAAACTACTTGCAAGTTCAGTCTAGAGGCGCCGCGTCCCATCCGCCGGCGCAGCACGAAAATTCCAGTTGAAACGCGAATATCGCAGCGGTGCGCGCTCAGGCGCGCACCCACATCGCCGTCGATGCAAAGCTCGCGGTATCGCGCGGTGCGGCGGCAGCCGGCGCCGCGGCCGGCGCGACGGCCGCGCCGTCCGTCTTCGACGCACGCTCGAGCAGCCGGTTGCCGATCTTGGCCGCTTCGACGTTTTCCGTCTGTTCGGCAGCCGAGCGTGCATAGCTATGCCAGAGCGGGTCTTCGAGACCGAACAGGCAAACCGCCATCAGCGCCGCATGCAGCGCCGAGCGCTTGGCCTCCAGGTCGTCGTCTTCGAGCACGCGCAACGCGTCCACCCACGCCTGGCGGCGCACGTGCCGCCAGGCGACCACGGTGCCCGCCCCTGTCCAGCGCGGCCGCAGCACCCGGATCGCATCGAGCAGATCTTCGAAGTCCGATGCGTCGTCGATCTGCGAAGCGACCCACAGCACCCTGGTCAACCCGCCGGCAACGTCATTGCTGCATCCTGTGTAAGTCACGATATCCTCGCCTGCCTGAAGTCCTGCAATAAAAATTCTGTGATCGCGCTCATTGCGGCGCGCCAGATGCATCGCATCACGAAACATGCGATGCACGCACCGGCTTGTGTTGCATTCAGTCTCCCGCATCCACCCATTGACGGCCGGATCGACGCGAATCAAACGTGCGGCGTGCGAACGTGGGCCCTAGCGGCCGCCGCAACGCCGGCGCCGCGGCGCGGGCTCGCGCCGCTCGACGTCGGGCGCGCT
>NZ_CADIKF010000131.1 GCF_902859875.1 Paraburkholderia solisilvae
GCGCTCGGCTTCACGCTGCCGGGCTTCGCATCGATTCCGGCGGCCGATTCGCGGCACGCGCAGATGTCCGCGCAAACCGGCATGCGCATTGTCGACATGGTGTGGGAAGACCTGAAGCCGTCGGACCTTCTGACGGCCGCGTCGATCGACAACGCGGTCACGACGTGCCTCGCGCTGTCGGGCTCGACCAACGCGATCGTGCACATGATCGCGCTGGCGCGCCGCGCGGGCATCGAGCTGACGCTCGAGCGCTACGACGAACTCGCGCGCCGCACGCCGGTGCTCGCGAACATCCGTCCGACCGGCCAGTACCTGATGGAAGACTTCTACTACGCGGGCGGTCTGCGCGCGATGCTGAAGGAGCTGGGCGAACTGATCGACGGCGCGCAGCGCACGGTCAACGGCCGCACGCTCGGCGAAAACATCGGCGAGGCGGAAATCTTCAACGACGAGGTGATCCGCCGCCGCGTCACGCCGGTGATGCCCGATACGGGGCTGGCGGTGCTGCGCGGCAATCTGGCGCCGGACGGCGCGGTGATCAAGCCCGGCGCGGCCGATCCTTCGCTGCACGTGCACACGGGTCGCGCGGTGGTGTTCCGCGACTACAACGACATGGCGGCACGCATCGACGACGACGCGCTCGATATCGACGCGCAGTGCGTGATCGTGCTGCAGCATGCGGGCCCGGTGGGGGCGCCCGGCATGCCCGAGTGGGGCCAGCTGCCGATTCCGAAGAAGCTGCTGCAGCAGGGCGTGCGCGACATGGTGCGCATCTCGGATGCACGCATGAGCGGCACGAGCTACGGCGCGTGCGTGCTGCACGTTGCGCCGGAATCGTTTATCGGCGGTCCGCTCGCGCTGGTGCGCGACGGCGACCTGATCGAGCTGGACGTGCCGCAACGCAAGCTGAACGTGCTGATCACGGATGACGAACTGGCGCGGCGCAAGGCGCAATGGGTCGCACCGGCGCCGCGCTTCACGCGCGGCTACGGCGCGATGCACCAGATTCACGTGATGCAGGCCGACAAGGGCTGCGATTTCGATTTCCTGCAACG
>NZ_CADIKF010000132.1 GCF_902859875.1 Paraburkholderia solisilvae
ATCTCGCCGTAACGCCCCCAGTTGATCACCGCGTCGAGCGTCTCCTGCGCCGCGCTGTCGGACAGGAAGTCCTCCAGCTCCTGCTCGAAGCGCACGCGCGGTGCGCGGTGCCCCGGCCGCTCGTTGAGCACCTTCTTGATCCGCGCAGCCAGCGGCACATGCTTGAGCAGATGGTCGGCGAACATCAGCTTGCGCTCCTGCGTGCCGAACTCCGCGAACACGCGCGCCGGCGGCGTCAGGAAAATATCGCCTTCGCGCACGTCCGCAAAGCCCAGGTGCTGCAGCACTTCGGCAATCGGGAACAGATCGTCCACCTCCAGGTGCAGCGAGCGCGCGATCTCCGGCATGTCCGCGCGGCCGTGGTATGGCGCGGCCGCCAGCGTCTCGATCAGACCCGCCATCAGGTTGGTCGACACATGCGGCAGCCAGCTGTGCAGCTCGAGCCCCTTGCGCGTGGTCTCGCCGGTCTGGCGCGCGGTCATCTTCGCGTAGATGTCGTCCACCAGACGCCGGAACGCCGGGTCCAGCCGGTTGCGCGGATGCTTGAACGGCACCTTGATCTCCGCGATCACCCGCCCCGGGTTCGACGACAGCACGAGGATGCGGTCGCACATGAACACCGCCTCCTCGATGTTGTGCGTGACGATCAGCACCGACTTGATCGGCATGCGCCCCTGCGTCCACAGGTCCAGCAGGTCGGTGCGCAGCGTCTCGGCGGTCAGCACGTCGAGCGCGGAGAACGGCTCGTCCATCAGCAGCAGCGTCGGGTCGACCACCAGCGCGCGCGCAAAGCCCACGCGCTGGCGCATGCCGCCCGACAGCTCGCGCGGATACGCATTCTCGAAGCCGTCCAGACCGATCAGGTCGATGGCCGCGAGCGCGCGCTCGCGCCGCTCGCGGGCCGGCACGCCCTGCGCCTCGAGTCCGGCTTCGACGTTCTGCAGCACCGTGAGCCACGGAAACAGCGCGAACGTCTGGAACACCATCGCGACGCCTTCGGCCGG
>NZ_CADIKF010000133.1 GCF_902859875.1 Paraburkholderia solisilvae
GGCATGCAGGCGCGGGTACACGCGCCGCGCGTTGCCTTCGTAGATCTTGAAGCGTTGTTCGGGGTTCATCTCGGCCGCTTCGACATAGCGCTTCGTATCGTCGAAATAGTGGCCGGTTTGCGGATCGATGCCGCGCACCGCGCCGATCATCTCGCTCGCGAACAGGATGTTGTCGACGGGAATCACGCGTGTGAGCAGATCGATGCCGGGCTGATGGTAGACGCAGGTGTCGAAGAAGATATTGTTCAGCAGATGTTCCTGCAGCGGCGGCTTCTTCAGTTCCTGCGCAAGCCCGCGAAAACGACCCCAGTGATACGGCACCGCGCCGCCGCCGTGCGGAATCACGAAACGCAGCGTCGGGAAGTCGTGGAACAGGTCCGACGTCAGGCATTGCATGAACGCGGTCGTGTCCGCATTCAGGTAATGCGCGCCGGTGGTGTGAAAACATGCATTGCAGCTCGTGCTGACGTGAACCATCGCGGGGATGTCGTACTCGACCATCTTCTCGTAGATCGGGTACCAGTAGCGGTCGGAAAGAGGGGGGCTCGTCCAGTGGCCGCCCGACGGGTCCGGATTCAGGTTGATCGCCACATTGCCATACTGCTCGACGCACTTCACGAGTTCAGGAATGCAGGTCGCGGTGTCGACACCTGGGCTTTGCGGCAGCATCGCGGCCGGCACGAAGTGCTCGGGAAAGAGCTGGCTCACGCGATAGCACAGTTCGTTGCAGATCGCCGCCCACGTGCTGGATACCGCGAAGTCGCCGACATGATGCGCCATGAAGCTCGCACGCGGACTGAAGACGGTGAGATCGAGCCCGCGTTCGCGCATCAGGCGCAACTGGTTGGTTTCGATCGATTCACGCAATTCGTCGTCGCTGATGTGCAACCCGGACGGTTTCGGCATCGCAGCGGGGTTGCCGATCGCTGCAATCTGGCGGTTGCGCCAGGCTTCCAGCGATGTCGGCGCGGTCGTGTAGTGACCGTGGATGTCGAT
>NZ_CADIKF010000134.1 GCF_902859875.1 Paraburkholderia solisilvae
TTGCGCAGGAACAGCGTGGTCGGATGCGAGAGTTCGCCGATCATGAATACCTTGCTGTCCTCGCGCGCGAACACGCGGACCATATCGTTGTTCCGCAGCATCACGTTTGACGGATTGATGCCCATGGAGACCATCTCGGGGATGTTGACGATCACCGACTTGCCATTGCGGATCACCGCGATGTTCGCGCGGTCGCCGACCGGGGTGAAGCCGCCCGCGCGATTGAGCGCCTCGGTCAGCGTCATCGGCACGTCGTTGAAAATCTGCAGCCCCGGCGAATGCACTTCGCCATCCATATAAACGCGCTTGCTGCGATACGACTGCACGCGCAGCGTGACCTGCGGGTTGCGCACGTATTTGCCGAGTTCCGCGGAGAGAACGTTGCGCGCCTGCATCTCGGTGAGTCCGCCGACATGAACTGCTCCCGCGTAGGCGAACTGGATCAGCCCGTTCGAATCGACGGTGTAGCCGGTCGACACTGAAGCCGAACCCGTGAAGTCGATACCGACGGTCTGTACGTTCGTGGTCAGCAGGTTCAGCTCGGGGTGATCCCAGACCTGGATGCTGAGCACGTCGCCCGCGCCGATCTCATAAGGCGTGGGCGCCGCGAACAGGCTCTCTACGTCCTGCGGCAGATGGGTCGGCTCGGCAAGCCGCTCGGCCTTGATCAGTTCGGGCGTGATCTCGGTCAACGCGCCGGGTGGCGGCCTGTCGTCGTCGGCTGCGCCCGGGGGCACGGTGCGCTGCGCGCCAGGCACGCCCGTCACGCTGGTGCCGTAGCGGTCCTGGTCCATGATGCTGTAATGCTGGCCCGGATCGGCCCCACAGGCGCCGAGGACCAGCAGAAGCGAGAGCGCGCCGCCGAGCCCGAGCGCGCGCAGAACGCGCGAGGCGTGCCGCGGCTCGT
>NZ_CADIKF010000135.1 GCF_902859875.1 Paraburkholderia solisilvae
CGGGTGGCGCGGGCGGCATGGGCAGTGGCGGCGTCGGCAACGGCGCGGCTGGCGGTGCGGGCGGCGCAGCCGGCACCAACACCGTCGACGCGGGCACCTTCAACATGAGCAATACGATGACGGGCGCCGCGCAATCGGCTGCCGGCATCGTCGTGATGAACCAGAACAGCGGTCTCGCGTCGCTCGTGCAGCAGGCGGTTACCGTCCAGGCCAACCTGACGGTTGGTCACTAACGCGGTTCGTTTGTGGAGGCTCTCATGAGAAAGACTCTAATGGCGAGCGCTGCGGTACTCGCGTTGGGCTTTAGCAGTTACGCGCTGGCCAATCCGTGCAGCGACAACGAGAAAAGCTGTAACCAGAGCGCGGCCGGCGGCAGCAACACGTCGACGGCTAGCGCGACGTCGAATCAGACCAGCCAGTCCGGCGCCAACGCGAATGAAATCGCGTCGGCGGCGACCGTCAACCAGGATTCGTTCAACAACAGCAAGGCAGTTGCGCTTGGCAAGCTGAACGGCTCGGTGACCGGTCTTGGCGTGTCCGGTATCGGCAACGTCGCGTACAACACTGGCAGCGCGGCTGGTGGACGCGGCGGTCGCGGCGGCACCGGTTTCGGCGGTATCGGAATCGGCGGCAACGGCGGCGACTCCGGCAATAGCGGCAGCGGCGGCTCCGGCGGCGATGCGCAGAACGGCGGCGCGACCGCGGGCACTGTGACGAATGCCGGCGCAGCCGGCGGCACCGGCTATGGCGGCGACGGCGCACGTGGCGGCCGGGCGAGCGCAGGCGGTACGCAAGGCGGCAACGGCACGGGCAGAGG
>NZ_CADIKF010000136.1 GCF_902859875.1 Paraburkholderia solisilvae
CCGCCGTGCGGGCCACCCGCCGCGGCCCGGCGGCCGCCCCGGCGCGCATGCTCGCGCGCGGGAGCGCCGATTGGTCCGCCCCTTCGCTCTATTTACCCGTGCGGCGAACGCCGTCATGGCCCCCCGCGACAAGCCCTTATCTGTCGCTCATCTGCCGCTCGTCTGCACAGACCCCCGCCCCGCGTACCCGCCGTTCCGCAGCCGCTCACCCTCCGTTCTGCAACTTCGCGCGCAGCGCGGCCTCGAGCTGGGTCAGCGAGTCCGGCGACGCATCGGTGACGGCCCACCACATCATCCCCGCGTCGCGCCAGCGCGCCACCGAATAGCCGTCGCTCGCGAGCGACGGGCCCGGCCTGCCGGCCGCCGGATCGTTGTCCGGGAACACATACACGTCGATCACGTGCTTGCGATGCGTATAAGTCAGCACCGCGACCCGCCGATGCCCGACGTAATCGAGCCGCCCGCCCGCCAGCGGAAAGCCGCTCGCGGCCAGATCGACCACCGGCGGCGCATAGTCGATGCGGCCGTTGAACCACGGCTTCACCGTATGCTGGTCCGACGAAATCACGTCGATGTCGCGTCCCGAGATCTGCGCCCGCACGTGGCTCGACACCAGTTCGTCGACCAGTCCGGACGGCGCGGCCGCGCGCTGCTGCGTATAGATCACGCCGGCCGCGAGCGCCGCGCACACCGCGAAGGCGAGCGCGCCACCGCGCCACGCCGCGCCGAACGGCAGCGCGAGCGGCGCC
>NZ_CADIKF010000137.1 GCF_902859875.1 Paraburkholderia solisilvae
ATTTGACATAATATAAATTATCAACGAACTGGCTGTTACGGCAAAGCTGTAATGTCGTACCTGGGCAAAGCTGAAACGTCGCATGTCATGCTGGCTGACCTTTGACGGGAGGCTCGCATGACGACATCCGGGACGATCACCATGACGATGCGCGAGGTTGACCGCCTCAGGACGATCCAGTCGGTGGTCGATGGCATGCTGATGACGTGGCAGGCCGCGGAACGGCTCCATCTGAGTCGGCGTCAGGTTGAGCGGCTGGCCGTGCGCTATCGCAGCCAGGGTGCTTCGGGACTGCTGTCACGGCATCGTGGACATCCGAGCAACTACCAGTTGGACGACGGCGTGGCCGAGCGCGCGTTGAACCTGATCCGGGATCGCTACGCCGACTTCGGCCCGACGCTGGCGTGCGAGAAACTGCGTGAATGTCACGGGCTGGTGCTGTCAAAGGAAACGGTGCGTCACCTGATGACGGATGCCGGCCTGTGGATTCCACGCCGGCAGCGGCCGCCGAAACTCTACCAGCCTCGAAGCCGCCGTGCGTGTCTGGGCGAGCTGGTGCAGATTGACGGTAGCGACCATCGCTGGTTCGAGGAACGGGCGCCGGCGTGCACGCTGCTGGTGTATGTCGACGATGCGACGAGCCGGCTGATGGCGCTGCATTTCACGGCGACCGAATCGACCTTCAGCTACTTCGAAGTGACCCGGAC
>NZ_CADIKF010000138.1 GCF_902859875.1 Paraburkholderia solisilvae
CGCGGCTCGAAGCGCACGCACGCGACGCCGGCGTGCGCGCGGCACTGGCGGCGCTGCCCGCGCGGCAACGCGAAGCGATCGTGCTGCAGTACTACCAGGAGCTTTCCAATCTCGAAGCGGCGGCCGTGATGGGCATTACGGTCGATGCGCTGGAAAGCCTGCTCTCCCGCGCGCGCCGCAATCTGCGCGCGCAGCTGGCGACGCCGTCGGCCCTGCCCGCCGAGGAGACTGTCACGGCGCGGCACGCTTTACCGCCGGCCGTATCGTCTGCCGTATCGTCTGCCGTATCGCCTGCCGCATCGCCCGCTGCATCGCCTTCCGCACCGTCTTCCGCGTCGCCTGCCGCACCGCCCGCTGCGACTCCACCCACCGCGTCACCACCCACAGCCGCGCAACCCGCGGCACCGCCAGCCGCACCGCCAGCCGCACAACCAGCCGCACATCGCGCGCCGCAACCCGCACCGAACACCCGCACGAGGACATCCGATGACACCTGAACGATTCCGCACGATTGTCGACGCTTACGGCGCCGATGCGCGCCGCTGGCCGGCCGCCGAGCGCAGCGCGGCGCTCGCATGGGCCGATGCGCATCGCGCCGAGGCTCACGCGCTGCTCGCCGAATCCGCGCAACTCGACGGATGGCTCGCCAGCGACGCGCCGCCGCTGCCGGACGCGGCGCTGAC
>NZ_CADIKF010000139.1 GCF_902859875.1 Paraburkholderia solisilvae
CAGCAGCGGCATGATCGTGATCCCGGGGCCCGGTGAAAAGAATCCCGCCGATGCGCAGGCACTCGCCGCGCGCATGGCCGCCACGTCGACACCGCATGCGACGCAGCCGAGCGCCGCGGCGCTGGCCGCGCTTCGGCCGACGCCGGCGGCACAACGGCAGGCGCTCGCCGAAGACGGTCAGATCGTGCTTGCCGGCCCCGGCGCACCGGGGAACCCGGCCGCCGCCGGCGCTTACCCGACGAGCGGCGCCGTCACGAGCGGCAGGGTCATGAGAGGCGGCGCCGCGCCCGGCATGCCGGCGATGCCGCAGCCGGTGAACCTGCAGAGTGCGGCTGCGACGCAGCGCGTGGCGCCGGTGGTCATCAGCAACGCGCAGGCGCGCTACAGCGTCCCGGCGTCGGATATTCAGGCGGCCGATACGGCGAATGCGTCCGCGCCCTCCGTTGAAATCGAGCCGCTCGCGGCGCGCGGCGAGCCGCCGCAGCTCGACGGCTCGGGCGGAACGGCGGCAGTCAGGACGCAGGCGGCCATGCTCAGGGTTGCCCAGGCACAGCAGGCGGCCGCGGGACAAGCGGGCGCGTCAGCCGGCGGCGCAGCAGGTCAAGCCGGCCTGACCGCCAGCCAGGCGGCGCGCCCGGCAGCGGCGCAGGCAG
>NZ_CADIKF010000140.1 GCF_902859875.1 Paraburkholderia solisilvae
CTGCGCGCCGCGCAGAAAGTCGAACCAGCGCCCGCGCGCGGGCGGATTGCGCTGGCCGGCCCGCGCTTCGTCGCGCACGGCATCCGAGGCGCGGCCTCGAGCATCGCCATGATTCCGCTCTGCGGCGGATCGGCTGGTCTCCTCGCGCGCTTCGCCGGCTTGCGTCGCCGGCAGCGCCCCGATGATGCGCGCGCGCAGTGCCTGCGGCGCGCGATGATACTGAGCCGCGGCGCGCACCGCGCTGCTGAGCGCGCGCACCGCGTCGGTTTCGCGCTGGCAGGCCGCGCACTGATCGATATGCTGCTGCAACGCATGCGCATCGGGCGGCGAGAGTTCCCGGTCGACGTTCGCGTCGATCAGCGGGCGGGCGTCGTTACAGTCCATCTGGGTTCTCCTGAGCCATACCGCCCGGCATCGTGCCGGGATTGCGGAGTGCCTGATCGGCGGGGTTGCCGGGCGCCCGATCGGCGCTGGCCGGGCGCTCGCCGGCAAGGTTGATGTGCGGGGACGCGGACACGCCGTCCGCTTGCGACAGGGAAGCAGGCGCAACGGAGGCCGACGCCGACGCGCTCGCGCCACACCGCCGGTCCCACGCACCCCGTCCGCCTACGCCCGCGGCCGCCCCCGCGCCACGCGACGACGCCG
>NZ_CADIKF010000141.1 GCF_902859875.1 Paraburkholderia solisilvae
TTCATCCAGCAGATCATCAACGGACTGGTGCTTGGTAGCGTCTACGCGATCATCGCACTGGGCTACACGATGGTGTACGGCATTCTGGGCATCATCAACTTCGCGCACGGCGACGTGCTGATGGTCGGCGCAATGGTCGCGTTGTCGGCGATCGGCGTGCTGCAGAATCACTTTCCGGGCCTCGGCAACGTGCCGACGCTGTGCATCGCGCTGGTGATCGCCGCGTGCGTGTGCGCGGTGGTCGGCTACACGATCGAGCGCGTCGCGTACCGGCCGCTGCGCCGCGCGCCGCGTCTGGCGCCGCTGATCACCGCAATCGGCGTGTCGATCCTGCTGCAGACGCTTGCGATGATCATCTGGGGCCGCAACCCGCTCGCGTTTCCGCAACTGCTGCCCACCGACCCGATCAACGTGATCAGGGCGACCGACACGAACCCCGGCGCGGTGATCTCGATGACCGAAATCGTCATCATCGTGGTCGCGTTCCTCGTGATGGGCGGCCTGCTGCTGCTGGTTCACAAGACCAAACTCGGCCGCGCGATGCGCGCGATCGCCGAGAACCCGAATACGGCGAGCCTGATGGGCGTGAGCCCGAACTTCGTGATTTC
>NZ_CADIKF010000142.1 GCF_902859875.1 Paraburkholderia solisilvae
AGCCGCGGGCAGGTGCACCTCGTCCATACGGCACATGAACGCCCTATCCGGGGCTCTCTTCGTCATCGTCTCTGGTAACTTTGCAGGAAGGCATATTCTTGATACCGGAGCGCATCGAAGTGACCAGTGAACACCACCATCCGACGCACGACGACTGTCGGAGAGTGAGCACAATCTTGACTCGCGTCGGCGACAAGTGGAGTGTTTTGGTCGTCATCCTCCTCGGGGACGATTCCAAGCGCTTCAACGAAATCAAGCGCATGGCGGACGGGATATCGCAGAGAATGCTGACGCTCACGCTGCGCGGTCTGGAGCGGGACGGCTTAGTCACGCGTACCATCTACCCGACAAAACCTCCGCGAGTTGATTACGAATTGACCGCACTTGGGCGGTCACTGTGCGAGCCCGTCCGGGCACTCGGTATGTGGGCGCAAATACACCTGGCTGAAATCGAAGATGCCAGAAGGGCATTCGATCAACGGACCGAGGTCGAGGGATCTGTTTAGACGGGTGACCGTTCGCGCTCCTGCCGAACTCCCATGACTCGACATGAGCGTTGTTGCACGGAGGAAATCGAGGTT
>NZ_CADIKF010000143.1 GCF_902859875.1 Paraburkholderia solisilvae
CCGCCGCGCCGGCGGGCGCTGCCGCATGCGCGCCTGCTTGCGGCAGCGCGTCGTTCGGCCGTGCGGTGAACGCGTGCGCGAGTTCGACGACGCGCGCCGCCACCGTCGAGTCGCTGACGGTGCCGGTCAGCACCAGCGCGTCGCCGGCCGCCATCACGTGCACGTCGCGCTCGTTCGGCATCAGCCGCAAAATGGTCTGCTGCAGCCCGGCCGGATCGGCGCCGACAACCACGTCGATCACGCGGCATGAACCGCTCTTGCCCTGCACGATCATATTCGTCGTGCCGATGTCCGAGCCGAGCAGATAGAGCGTTTCCGGCGACACCAGCATGGTCTGCACGATCGCCGGATTGCCGACCGTGCGCTGCCGGACCGGCTCGCCGAGATTGACGAGCGTCGATTTGCCGAGCGGCACCGTGACCGTGCTCTGTTCGTCGACCGGCCCCGCGCAGTTCGGCCCCTTGCCGCCTTGCACCATCGCAAGCCCGGTGGCGCCGCGCGAGGCGCCCGCCGCACGGCCCGGCGCGTTCGCAGCGAGCGTCAGCGGCATCTGCGGCAGCGGTGCGCC
>NZ_CADIKF010000144.1 GCF_902859875.1 Paraburkholderia solisilvae
GTCTTCCCACACCATGTCGACAATGCGCATGCCGGTTTGCGCGGACATCTGCGCGTGCCGCGAATCGGCCGCCGGAATCGATGCGAAGCCCGGCAGCGTGAAGCCGAGCGCCTCGGCCGCGCTCGTCATCGTCGACGCGGTGCCCATCGTCATGCAGTGCCCCGGCGAGCGCGCGATGCCGCCTTCCACGCCCTGCCAGTCCTGTTCGGTGATCTTGCCCGCGCGCAGGTCGGCCCAGTACTTCCAGGTGTCCGAGCCCGAGCCGAGCGTGCGGCCGTTCCAGTTGCCGTTGAGCATCGGGCCGGCCGGCAGGAAAATCGCCGGCAGATCCATCGAGATCGCGCCCATCAGCAACGCGGGCGTGGTCTTGTCGCAGCCGCCCATCAGCACCACGCCGTCGGCCGGATATGAACGCAGCGTCTCTTCCGCTTCCATCGCGAGGAAGTTGCGGTACAGCATCGTGGTCGGTTTCTGGAACGGCTCGGAGAGCGTCTGCACCGGCAGCTCGATCGGAAAGCCG
>NZ_CADIKF010000145.1 GCF_902859875.1 Paraburkholderia solisilvae
GTGCTGGTGCGCGCGCTCGACCGCATCCTGATCCTGCATGCGGACCACGAGCAGAACGCGTCGACTTCGACGGTGCGTCTTGCGGGTTCGTCGGGTGCGAACCCGTTTGCGTGTATCGCGGCCGGTATCGCGTGTCTGTGGGGCCCGGCGCACGGCGGCGCGAACGAAGCGGCGCTGAACATGCTGGAAGAAATCGGCACGGTGGACCATATCCCCGAGTTCATCAGGCAGGTGAAGGACAAGAACTCGGGTGTGAAGCTGATGGGCTTCGGTCACCGCGTGTACAAGAATTACGACCCGCGCGCGAAGCTGATGCGCGAGACGTGCCACGAAGTGCTCGAAGAACTCGGCCTGCACGACGACCCGCTGTTCAAGCTCGCAATGGCGCTCGAAAAGATCGCGCTGGAAGACGAATATTTCGTGTCGCGCAAGCTGTATCCGAACGTCGACTTCTACTCGGGCATCGTGCAACGCGCGCTGGGCATTCCGACGTCGATGTTCACCTG